>JAZKFX010000043.1:0-23147 GCA_040386215.1 Pseudomonadota bacterium | reverse complement strand
TATTTTATTCATTGACGCAATGTCGCTGAGCGACATTGCGTCCCCTACCAGCTTTTAGCCCCATCAAATGAATTTCGCAATATTTTTGTGTATCATTTCCCGACACCAAAACGAGTTTTTATATTACTTTGCCAAGTACTATTCCTCTGCTGATAAAGGCTGCGGGTTTTTTTTGCGGTGTTAAATATTTCGACAGCTAAAAAATAAGATAGGAAATAGCGCCACGTTTGCTAGCGTTACTAAATTATTAGAGCTAGCATAGTGATACTTTATTTTTTTGGATTAAAGGAATAAGGTAAAACAAATCGATTTATGACGTGTTTGGAATAATAGGATGTTTATATGAATAAGTTTAAAGTGGTACTTAGTGTGTTGTTATTGTGTGTGTCGCTTGAATCATCGGCTTCGCTGATGCAGCTGACGTATGATAATTTTTATGCTCCTCCTTCCCCTACTAATTGGCCAGTAGATATGACTGGCTCAGTTTCTTTCGTTTTTGATGGCGCAGTAGAGGATGCTGATACAAATGCGTTCGAAGGAACATTTTTGAATCCAATTAAAAGTGGTTTTATGTTTTTAAGTGGCATTCGCTACGATATTGATACCGATGCTCCAGTTGAGTTCACCACGCATTTCAATACGCAATCTTCGTGGTACTCAAGCTTTAGGGCGACAGGAACTATTTTCAATATCGATTTAGGGAGAAGAGATACTTTTTCCATGGCTTTCTATGGTAATTACTCTGAAGATATAGGAGACACTTTGGATCTTCTAGATCTGCAAGATTCCCACTCTACTTTTCTTAATTTCGGCGATGGCACTTTCTTTGAAAGTGGAAGTGTGAGTACAGAGATGGTTTCGGCCAATGCTGAGGTGGCTTCTGTACCTGAGCCTGCTTCACTAATGCTGTTGATGTTAGGTATGGCGGCGACTCTAATTTTTAGAACTCGCAATAACAAAGTGGCTGACTTATAACATTGATGCATTTTTTTTATCCGGCGTATTGTCGCAGAGCAACAATACGCCGGATAACTTATTTAATTCCGCAACAACATTTTTCTTGCAATAAATCTTTGAGATATCTCTTGGTAGCACAATTTTCGCTGACAGCGATTGATAATTTGATGTGCTGCATCACAGTTTTTCTTTAATGATTTCGGCCAGCGCTTTAATATGATCTTCACGATCATTCAATGCAGGTATATAGCTATAGGTTTCTCCACCTGCATGTAAAAAAATCTCACGGTTTTCCTCCGCTAACTCTTCCAGTGTTTCCAGGCAATCTGCACTAAAGGCTGGCGACAATATAGCGATACTCTTAATATTATTTTGCGCTAAACTTTTCAGTGTTTCGTCGGTGTAGGGTTTAAGCCATTCTGCATAACCAAAACGTGATTGATAAGTGCTTAGGCATTCATCTTTCGTTAAGCCTAATTTTTCCTGTACCAGTCGTGTTGTTTTTTGACATAAACAATAGTAAGGATCGCCCAAATCCAAACTTCGTTTTGGTGTGCCGTGATAAGAAAAAATAATTTTTTGTGGTTTGCCGTGAATGCTGATGTGTTCGCTAAGTGAGTTTGCAAGAGCCGCAATATAGTGCTCATTATCACAATAACTATTAATAAAACTAAGTTCAGGTACCCAACGCCATTTGCTTAGTTCTTTAGCCACAGCATCAAAAGTAGAGCCTGTGGTGGCCGCTGCATATTGAGGATAAAGTGGCAGCACTATTATTTTACGCACGCCCAGTTTTTGGAACTCTTGCAAGGCTTGTGTGATAGATGGATTGCCGTAACGCATACCTAATTTCACCAGCGCGGTATCGCCTAACTGCTGTTGAATGGCCGCTGCCTGACGCTTGGCGATGGCAAGTAAGGGTGAGCCTTCGGTTGTCCAAATTGTTTGGTATTTCGCAGCAGATTTTTTCGGACGTGTTCGCAAAATAATACCGTGCAAAATCAGCCACCAAATAAATTTTGGAATTTCAATTACGCGCGAGTCAGCTAAAAATTCTGCCAAATAAACTCGTAGAGCTTTTGCAGTAGGTGCGTCAGGCGTGCCCAGGTTGGTAATCAATACGCCGGTCTTTAATGCTTCGGGTTGTGGTTTGTGGAACAGCGCTTCGGTGTTATCAGTTTGCGCGAGATACAAGTTTTTCATAAGAGCTCAATGCCTGGCATGGATGTGAATATCGCGGCTTTCTCGTGATGGATTACGGGAAGTATGTTTTTTGATTATTGATTTAGGGCTGACGCGGATTTTAGCAAGTATGAAGATGAAGGGCATTAAAATAAGCAGAGATTGAATAAACAAGGTATTAATCAGGCAATGAATTTTTATGTTAGATGCATTTACTCGATATTAAATGCAATTAGTTAGGCTGCTAATCCAATTGCTAATAACAGTGATGGCCGCGCTATCAACAACAGTGCTACTTAAAGGCGGCATCCGGGTATCGTCAGTAGCTTGCATGCGCGCGATTAGGATTGAACGTGCGGGTTCGGCCGGCGCCACAATGCGGGCATTAGCAATGCCTAGATCACCTTCGCTGGGGGCTATGTCGCATATGTGAGTGTTTGCCAAGGTCGTGCTGTAGCGCAAATCAATATTCGATGGTGTAGTGCCATTAGGCTGATGGCAGTTACTACAGTTGGTGTGTAAATAGCTGCGAGCGCGTTCTTGTAAGGTTGCATCAGCGTCATCGAGCGCTACCAATTTTTCAATTTTCTGATTGCTGCTGAGTGGGCTGCTAAAAAGCTCGATATATTCCAGAGTGCTCAGTTGATTGGCAGTTGTGCCAGGCGGTGGGTAAGTGATGTCTTTATTAAGCTGCAGCGTTTCTAAGCCCAGAGAAAAACCTGCCGCTTCGGTGTGGCAGGTCATGCACTGGACGGGACTCGGGAAATGCCAATTAACGTTGCCAATGGTTTTATCCTTTTCGTCCGCCAATAACAGTGCGTCTGTTTGGTCATCCTTCCATTCGTAGCTAAAGCCCTGCCAACCTAATTCCCCGTGAGCAAATAATCGGGTTTCGATAAAACGGTTAGCGAGCTTGAAATGCTTCACCAATACACTGCCGACCGGAAAATTAAAATCGCCATTGCCGGCGAGGCTAACTTGCGTGTTGTCAGGGATTGCTAAATAACGTTCTTTGTCTGCCCCGTCTGACCAGAGTGGAGCAATAACGCTAAACGGAATTAATCCTGACGCGGGTTGTTGTGGATTGGTGCTACTGACACAGCCGGTTTGGGAAAGATTAGTGGGCATTACGCCAGGTTTTTGTTGTGGGCCGGTCGTTGCCTGCATTTTATAAATTTGTTTACCGATACCGCTAGCTTGACCGAGGGCGTAAATTTCACCCTGGTTGTCTTGCGCGAAGGAAACTATATTTGCGGATACGGCGCCGTGATTGCCGATGCTCAGCGTGCTGTTAGTATTACGCGTAATAGAAAGAATGGTGCTTTCGCAATAATCGGTGAAAAAGTATTTGCCATAGGCGCCAGGGTAAATAGCTCCCCGATAAACGTAACCGCCAGTGACAGAGCAGGACCCGTTATTTTGATTGATTGCGTAGAGCGGTTTAATTTTGTTAGCAGTGGAGCAGTTTGGCCTGCCGCTGTAACAGGTGTCGCCCTCCATATCTCCCCATCCATAGTTGCCACCTTTGGTAATTAAATTAATTTCTTCCCAAACGTTTTGCCCGACATCGCCGGCCCAAAGCTCGTCAGTCTTGCTATCGAAACTAAACCGCCAGGGATTGCGTAAGCCCCAGGCCCAAATTTCTTCGCGTGCATTGGTCACGCCAACGAAAGGGTTATCGCTGGGGATGGCATAGTTACGGCCGGCACTGGTGGTGTTGACATCGATCCGCAAAATTTTACCGAGTAGGGTATTGAGATTTTGCCCATATTCTTGTGGATCGCCACCTGAGCCACCATCGCCAGAAGCAATATACAGAAATCCTTTACTGTCAAAGGCGAGCTGGCCACCTTGGTGATTATTGTAGGGTCGAGGAATACGCAAAAATATTAGTTCGGAAGCGGGATTGAATGTGCCATCGCTATTAACGGTGTAGCGCGCTACGCGCGTTTCCAGCCCGCTGGCGGCCGTAGCGTCGCTGCCCGTGTAAAAGAGGAATACATAACGATTGCTGGCAAATTGTGGATGTACCGCAACGCCCAATAATCCAGCTTCATTGCCGCCTTTGTTTACGCGATCAGTAATGTCCAGCGCCACAGTGAGGCTGTTGGCATCCGCTTGATTCGGAAAACGTACAATGGTCCCGGTCTGCCGCAATAGGTACCAGTAATTGTTATTTCCCGGCAATTGAAACATGCTCGAAGGCGAGCCGATATTGGGTAAAGTTGTAAACGCGGCGGGCCAACTAATAACGGCGGCTTCCCCGGTATTGACAACAGCTGGCGCAAGGCAAGTTGTATTGGAGGGTTTTGTTTGAAGCCCGGCAGTATTGTCGGATATCACAGAAGAGCTTTGCGCGCTACTGGTTTGGATGCTCGTTGGGCTGCGGGGTGTTGACGTTTGGGTATTACTGTTATTCGATGATCCGCCACCGCACGCAGAAAAAAATAAAACAGTGCAAGATAAGCTACCCAGCAGCACAATTTTTTTAGCATGTAATAAGACATGCGTCAGAGGTTGCTGAATAAGATCAATAATAAATGCCACATTGTCCCCTTCGAGTTAGTGAAGCCATTTCGCAAAGTTCTTTTGCATAAAGTAGTGCTTCTGTAGGACAAATACAATTGGCAAAAATTAATAAGAAAGTTAAAAAGGTTTACCGGCCGCTTTTTGGTGGGGGTCTGTGGATAAATTACAATTTCAGTTTTCCATTAATAAAAATTAAAGCGGCTGTTCCTCTGGTGGGTAGATCACATCACTTACATCAGGATCGACCTTAAATAGCAAGCCGCTGGAGGCAATCCAGCCATCATTTCCATGTGCTTGTAATACGTAATTACCTTCGGGTGTGTCTATGCCTGCTACCGTTAGTTTTTCTCCGCGAGTGAAACTTACACTGTAGTTTTGCCCGTCACCTGCATCAATATGCCCGTGCCAACTAATATTTTCATAATCGTGTTGTTCGATTCGATCTATGACTACTTCATAATCTTGCTTGAATTCAGCAATAGCAATTTTTAAGTTATCACCTGGCATGAGCGTTTCGATTTTTAAACTATCAAAATGAATAAATTGGCGTCCGTCTTTAAGCTCTTCTGGTTTTAAGGTCAAGGTCTTAGCGGGTTGCGTTGCTGTGGCCCATAGATTTTCACGTTTAATGGCGGCTTCTACTGCTTTAGCATCAAATTGTGTATTGGGTCTGCGCTGTTGCATAGCAGAGAATCTTTCTTGAAATTCAGGGTGAATATTATTATTTACTTTTGGTGAATGCAGCGCCGAAGTTGTTGATGGCACTTGTGCCAGAGCAGGCGCGGCAACTGCGGCTATAGTCGGATCAATTGCAGTTTCTCCAGGTATAACATTACTTTCAGTATTATTCCCACTGCTAAATTTGCCTACAAGAATACATATCAAAACTACTCCTGCCAGGACAGCGAAAGTCCAATAAAAGGATGTTGTTTTCATGGCAATATCTCTCGAGAGGTCAAAACTATTTTTGCAAAAATAGCACACGATGTTAGTGATACTTTTTACGCTGAACATGATTGGGCACAAATTTTTCGGAGAAAGTTTAATGTTGTCAGCACTAAACTTTTTCCAAAATTGCATTTACATTACAAAGTTACTATAACGAATTTACACTAAATAGTTACTATAACGAATGCACAAAAATAGTTGTAATCGCATTGGCTTCGTACATAACTACAGTGAATTATTTTCTAATTCGCCACCAATTAATATTCCAGCCGCCCGTTCTAACGAATAGGCCAAACTTATAAGTGCCTGCATTCATGTTTATCTGCTCTGAAACGGTAACCCAACTCTGCGAACCGCCTGTTTTAGGAATGGGAATCACAGCTAAAACTTTGAGGCCTGTGTAAGGATCAAATAAATCAAACGCCATCTCGCCGCCGCCATTTAAACTCGCTACGCGAAATTCAATGGTATAGGTTCCGGATGTAGGCAGGGTGATGTTGTCGTAGAGCATCCAATCGTTTGCATCTATAGAGGTTACATTTCTACCGCCGCCAATATCAGTGGTAGTTTGCGCCGCTACACCTCGGTAAGCCGCAACATTTTCAGCCTGGATAGTCAGGCTAAATGGAGTAGCGCTAGCAGCGCTGCTACTGGCGATGCGGCTGCTGCTTGCTATGTTAATACTTGAGTTAGCAGTGCTTGAATTGCCGAAGCTTGAGGGACTACTGCTTTTAGCAAGGCTTGTACTGCTACTTCCGGGCGAACTGCTGGACAACCTGGCGGTGGATGATGAACTTGAGAGAGTTCCGACGGTAGGCCTGAATGCCGCTATTTCGTCACGCACATTGTGCAGCGCCAGCGCCGCATTAGCTTCATCTGTAAGGCCAACAGCAACGCCACAAGCTAGATTGCGGCAGAGAATGTTAGGATTTGAAAAGCGATTAAAACGTGAGGTATTGAAAGCTGAGGGATAGGCCATAATAGTCGAGAATACATTGTCTACACCATAACCTAATCCGTAGCGATAGCGTGAACCAGTGGTGTCGCCTTGTCGACGCGAATGCGCTAACCCCATGTTATGACCTAATTCATGAGACATAACCATAGGGCCACAATTCGGGCTTAACACATTCCAGGTCCAGCTTTTGTTAACGCTAAAATAACCAATGCCGCAAGACCCGGTTTTGTGTAATTGCGAAACGAAATCTGCTCCTAATTGATCGCGCAAAGCGATGGCAGTGCTGTCGACTCTTAAGTTGGTGAGAACTTCGTTCATATTGGCACCTGCTTGTTCATGCAGTCGCGTTCCTACTAATCGCAATTGAATATCAACCTGACTATCTTTATAGGCGGTATTCATCTGATTAACCCAACCTAGCATTGCGGTTTGTACATCTCCTTTAAAATAATCATTGGTATAGCTATCGTAAAGCACTAATAAATCTACGGTGGCTGCCTGCACTGAACTGGAGAGCATTGCCGAGAGCAGGGCACTAACGGCAGTTAATGTTCTGCCAAATTTTTTTATACGAATGAACTTCATATATTTTCTCGCTATAGATAGATGAAATTGATGTGGGTTTAACACTAAGTAGCAGAATGACAGATTGAAAATGTTAAATGCACGGAAGCCATAAAATGAGTCTGGCACGGCCATATTGCATTCGAAATTGGTCGGTGACTGGATTCACCACAGAAAATTATCGGCTGTACTTAACTTGCAGTTTGCAAAATATCATAGGAAGGAAATGGCTGTTGTAAGCTATCTCACAGTTTATAGAATTAAATTTTTTCAGCAGCGTGATTTATAAAATTGTGATCAGGTCGATGTTGTCGATTTGTTGGATTGTAATAAACAAAGAGTGAAGCTTCATATGCCCTAAGAATAAAATATTGTTAGGTAAATCAATTTTCTTACAGCAAATAAATCTTATTAAAAATATGTAATTTCGTTGGGTTATTTACGGGAAGCTTTTTGACATTGTTTGTGGCGATAACAGTCAATCATATGGTCATTTACCATTCCCGTTGCCTGCATAAATGCATAGCAAATTGTTGTACCAACGAAGTTAAAGCCTTTTTGCTTTAGCGCTTTGCTCATGCTGTCGGACTCTGGAGTCGAGGTTGGTGCCTCGCGCAGTGTTTTCCATGCATTCTGTTTTGGTTTTCCATCCACAAAGCTCCATAAAAACTCACTGAAGTTTTCGCCAGATTTTTTCATGGCGAGTACAGCTTGTGCGTTTTTGATTGCGCTGTCGATTTTTAAACGGTTACGGATGATGCCCTCATTTTGCAGTAAGACAGATTTTTTCTTGTCGGTGTAACGCGCAATTTTTTCCGCGTTGAAATTATCAAATGCCAAACGATAGTTTTCGCGTTTACGCAAAACAGTAATCCAGGATAATCCTGCCTGTGCACCCTCAAGAATTAAAAATTCAAATAACTTTTGTTCGTCGTATAAAGGTGTACCCCATTCATTATCATGATAGTCACAATACAGATTATCTGTACCACACCATGAGCAGCGGCATTTTTCGTTTGACATAATTTATTCCTGCGCTTCCTGATTGTGTGCTGTTTGATGTTTTTCTTTCGCGATAGCTAAAAAATGTTTGAGGCTTTTCTGATCGTGAGTTGCAAAAATTTCCGCTGTCACGTTAAGCGTTTTAATGCGATCGAGACGAAAGGTGCGGTAATCATTGCGCAGATGGCACCAGGCTACAAGTGTCCACACTTTGCCCCAAAAAATTAACCCGAGGGGTTCAATGGTGCGCGACGATTCTGCTTCGTCCGCGCGCGTGTATTCAATGATCGTGCGTTGGCGCAAATGAATTGCTTCGCGAACTTGTTGGCTATGAGCGGTATAAAATTTTTGCACGTCCGCCATATGCGGCACTAGCAATGGCAAATTTTCATCGCTATAGCGCAAGTTGTCAGGCAGTACCGCAAGAATTTTTTGCATAGCTTGCTTGGCCCGTAATGCCATATCAGAATCACCCCAACTACTCACCATGCGCGCGCCTAATAGCAATGCTTCTACTTCATGTCGGTCAAACATCAACGGTGGCAATTGGTAGCGATGTGAAAGTCGGTAACCAACACCTGCCTCACCCTCGACGGGAACTCCGGAAAGGGTGAGCGATTGTACGTCGCGATATATGGTGCGTTCAGAAACTTGTAATTGCTCACTGAGTTGCTTCGCTGTCATTACGGTGCGACGATTTCTCAATAATGTGAGTAATTGGAATAGGCGTTCGGCGCGTTGCATGGAATATTCTGCTCATCCAAAGAAGCGGTTTAATAAAGCGGCAGTTTAATCTGATCAGCTGACAATCGCTGTCAGTAGATAATTTTTTTGTTTTTAAACGGTGAAAGTGCTGATTAAAGTAGAGGGTTTTAGGCGTAGCACCCGACGAAACCTTGCGAATTTCGTCGGGTGTTTGTGACTTTGCGAGCTGGCTAAAAATTGAGGCTGATAGGGCTAGCGGCATTCTCGTCGTCGGGTGTGCTATTGGTGCTGTCCGCATCACCGACCTTGCCATTGCCCAAATTGCCGGATTTATTACGTCCCCAGGTTTTGATAGTGCCATCACCCAGCAAGGCAAATGCATGATTGGCGGGGCTACCTGAATAAATAGCTAATACCTCGGTTAGGGTGTTAATGAGTACTGGCGAGGGTACTAGCAAGCGATCTGCTTCTGTCAACGCGAGTTTATCTACCTTGGTGCCGTTGCCTACAGAACCATACATACTTTCTCCCCAAGACCACAATTGACCGCTGTCAGTAATAGCGAAAGCACCCTGAGCGCGGGCACTGATCGCGCGGACATGATTTAAACTGAGCACCACCGGAGTGGCGCGCACTGCGGTAGTACCATCCCCGACGCAGCCGGTGCGATTGACACCCCACGCCCAGACCAAGCCAAATCTATCCAGAGCATAAGCGCAACCTTCGCCACCGGCTATTGCAACTATGGAGGTCAATCCGGGAATTTTTGCAGGAGTACTAATTGCTTGAGCTGATTTAACTCCCTGCCCGAGATTTGCCGCCTGATAATCACCAAATCCCCAGGACCAGACTTCGCCATTTTCATCTAAAGCATAGCTACCGCAGTACCCAGCAGAGATGCTTTTTATTTTAGTCGCAAGAGGAACCTGGAACGGCGTGCCAACCCTAAAAGCGGCATCGGTATTGGAGACGGTGACATTACAGGCCTGGGTTTGCACCGCTTGGCCGCGCCCAACCTGGCCATTATCATCCGAGCCCCAGGCATAAACTTTCCCATCTGCGGTCAGGACTAAATTGTGGCGCCCACCGCTGGAAATATCGGTGATATGTTGCAGATTGTTCAGCAGTACCGGCGTGCCATTGGCATAGACCTGGCTGCTACCATCGCCGCGTTGGCCTGCTTCATTGGAGCCAAAAGACCAGATGCGGCCCCCTCGGTTCAGAGCCAAACTTTGATAGCCCCCTGCACTCAGGGCAATAATTTCATCGTCCAGCCCGATATTGAAGGGAGTGGATTTGGTGACAGGATCGTTCTGTTTAATACCCAGCTCACCGCCGCGATTTGAACCCCAGCCCATAACAGTCCCAGCAGTGGATAAGCCCAGGGTGTGATAAGTGCCAGCACTTAACACTCGTTCGCCCAGAGTTAGCTGGGCTGCATTAACTCTGGAATGACTGAGCATCCATTCGTAAATATTTACGCCCGAAACATCAGCTAGCCCCGTAACAGGATTGAATTTATTGAGGGGATTGTAGGTTCGCGTCCAGGAATCATGGGTGACACCCGTATACTCCGTAAGCAGCGCTCGTTCTGGATTCGGAGTGCATTGCACTTCTTTGACTAGCACGCCATTCAAGGCATCGACAAATTCTTCGGATCTTTCCGGTGTCACTACAGTGTCTGCACTGCCGTGGAATGCCCACACAGGAAGGGCCTCTTTAGACATATTACAAGCGGCGGCACTCACCGCGTCTGCTCCTGCAATAGGCACAATTGCCGCCAGCTCAGCACCATAAAACTGCGTGGGATTGCTGCGTTTGGAGCGGGCAAATGCCCAGGTGATGCCGCCGCCCATTGACAGTCCAGTCATATAAATACGACTGGTATCGACTCGCAAATTAGTCTTGGCGTAATCAAGCACAGCGCGAATACGATCAACTGACCACCAGGAATCCACTTGCGGGGATTGCGGGGAAATCACTATAAAGCACGAGCGCTTACCGTTCACTGTGAAGCACATATCCTGGCTTGAATTGATTAGCTTCGGTGGGCCATGCTTAAGCAAGCGCGGATATTCAGTTGCGTCGGCAGTGGCGGCATCATTGTGAGAGCGCTCATCAGAGCCATGGGTAAATATGATGAGCGGATAAGTTTCACTGTTTGAAGCGTAAGTTTCCGGCAAGTACTCCAGGAATCTGATTCGGGTTTGTACCCCATTTAGCGTTTGCGTCAGGGATTTTCTAAGCTGCCGCGAACTGCTATCAGTTGGGCTGCTGGAACTGGTGTTGATGGCTGTGCTGCTATTTACACTAGAGCTTCTGATACTGCTCATCGCCACACTGGAACTTATATTGATGGAGGAGCGGCTACTTGCAATTGAGCTTTTGATACTACTCATCGCCATGCTGGAAGTCGTCCTGGTTGACGAGCTGCTGTTTGGGCTTGAGCTCTTGATGCTGCTAGCCGCAATACTGGAATTAGGTACGCTGGATCTGGCAAGACTGCTTACGGGATTGCCCATGCTACTTTTATTTGTACTGATCAGACTGTTTTGGCTGCTTTGCACATTGTGTGGGCTGCTACTTTTCACTGGGGCGCTAGAAACGGAACTGCTGCTGCGTAGCGATTGCATGCTGACCGAAGAACTTTTGATACTCAGAGCGGCTGAGCTGCGTGAATTCAATTGCGATTTAGCGGAGGAGCTTGAAACCAAAGCAGTAGCAGACGATGATAGCGATGCGTTGCTGCCTGGAAGGTTGTCCGTCGCTGTTTCCGGTATTGCTGTGCTTGCGCCGGAGCCACCACCACAGGCACTTAACAGCAGCGAAAATAGCACAGCAATCCACCCGCTATGTTTGGGGTATAAAAGCGTCATAAATGTTTCCCGGAGACATTATTGTTATCAGTGGCCAAGCTTATCTGCACGGTGGCACGAAATAGTTAATTGAGTTCACAGGTTGTGAAAATAGAATGATGGGCAAACAAAGTAGCTGTGCGGAAGTAAACGGCTAGCCTAAATAGATGTTCATTAGCACCATAGTTATGCAGCGACTCAATCACGGTAAAGTCTGTCGGTAAAAAATCGTATCTGACGCGCGGCATTGTGCTACCTTTAAAGAAATTTGTGGCAATTAAGGACCTTTCATGCATACTTTTTACCCTGAAATAAAGCCCTATCAGCGTCACCAAATCGCAGTTGAAGCCCCCCATGAATTATATGTCGATGAGTCGGGTAACCCCGATGGCATTCCCGTGCTTTTTGTTCATGGCGGGCCCGGTGCAGGTTGCGGTAAATTTGATCGAAGGTTTTTTGATCCCGAAGTCTATCGTATCGTTTTGTTTGATCAGCGCGGTGCCGGTCGCTCTCGCCCGCATGCGGAACTACAAGGTAATACCACGGAAAAACTGGTCGCTGATATTGAAGTTATTCGCGTTACTCTGGGCATTGATAAGTGGGTGTTATTTGGCGGTTCCTGGGGTTCTACACTCAGCCTGGTCTATGCGCAAACCCACCCCGAGCGAGTGTTAGGTTTAATCCTGCGGGGCATTTTTCTCTGTCGACCCGTGGATTTTCAATGGTTCTATCAGGAGGGTACCAGCCGTTTATTCCCTGACTATTGGGAAGACTTTATTCACCCAATTCCTGAAGAAGAGCGCCATGACATTATGGGCGCTTATTACCGACACCTCACCAGCGATAACCAAATACAGCAAATGACAGCAGCAAAAGCCTGGTCATTATGGGAAGGGCGCACTGCAACATTGCGCCCATGTCAGGAAGTCATTGATTCCTTTACGGAGACTCATCGCGCCATGTCACTTGCGCGAATAGAGGCGCATTACTTTGTTAACAATGCATTTTTAACTGAAGATCAAATTTTACGTAATGCGTATTTGCTGGCAGGTATTCCCGGTGTGATAGTGCACGGTCGCTACGATGTTATTTGTCCGCTCGATAATGCTTATGCAATGCATAAAGCATGGCCAGAATCAGAACTACATATTATTCGTGAGGCAGGCCATTCGTCACGCGAAGCAGGAATAGTGGACGCGTTGATTCGTGCTACCAATGAAATGGCAAAAAGTCTGGGGGAGCGGCCGGATCAGTTAGCGTAAATATACTAAATATTTTCTCAATTTTTTAATGGAGTCCTTAGTGGCTCCATTTTTATTTCAAGACTAAAAAAATATTACCTTTTTGCATTTTTGTCCGAATTTCTACTGCGTTATTTATTTCTGGCGCAAATAATGTAAGACGACACATCAAGCATTGGCTAATAAGTTGAATAGAGAAATGTAAATGCAAGGTTTAATTCAGCGCGTAAAAAGTGCGGCGGTCGATGTAGATAGCGAACGAGTTGATGAAATAGCTCAAGGCATTCTATTGTTATTGGGAATTGAAAAAAATGACACAAAACTTACTGCCGATAAATTAATTGATAAGATTCTTGCCTATCGAATTTTTGCCGACGCGCAAAATAAAATGAATTGCAGTGTGCGCGATATCAATGGCGCAGTGCTCGTGATATCGCAATTCACCTTGGCGGCAGATACCAATAAAGGTTTGCGCCCAAGCTTTTCGAAGGCTGCAGCGCCCGCTGATGCGCAAGCGCTATACGATTATTTTGTAACACAACTTCGCAATAAACATGCTGCGGTAGCAACAGGAATTTTCGCCGCCGATATGCAAGTTAGTTTAATTAATGATGGTCCCGTAACGTTTTTATTGCAGATGGAATAGACCGTATCAGGACCCGCATATCAATAGGAGAATTATTAGTTGAACTCACCACATTAGAAAAATCCTCCTATCTCGATTTTCGCTTTCTCAATAAGATCTATATATAAATCTGGTCTCAAAGGTGCTGCGACAGATGCCGTGATTCTTGAGGAATTGCTTATCGTCTTGAATCAGGCTCTTCATTGCGCTTAATAAGGTTTATAAAATCTTTCACAGCGCGAATTCAAAAAATATGTAATGCGTGCGATAAAACGGGCGCATAAAGCAACAGAATGGTAAATACATTCCCTTTGAATTGTAATCTTGTGTAATCGCTGAAATCAAAAAGGACTACTACACTCTTTAACGTCTGCTTAATTGACAAGATAAGACACTGTCCACGCTATATAGTGATGCATCAGTGTTCTCATAATTACATTTCAATAGGTTAATGAGAATTTAATATGACGAAAAAAATACATAAAGAAAATATTCATATTTTTTTAAATGCCGTCTTAGTATTTTTCTGCGGTATTGGGTTTAATAATAGCTACGCCGCTGATGCAAATTCTACAGCAGCGCAAGCATCATCAACACCTGCCAGCTTTAACTGTGCTGCGGATAAAGCCTGGTTTACCAACCCGAGCATGCCCGCCGAAGTAAAAAAAAGTGCGAAAGATGGTACTAGTACTTTTTGCGATTTTTACCAATTCTCCTGGCAAACCATGGCTTATTTAATGGCCCAATCAAAGATGGATTCCAATCTACGTAATTTCGAAGATACCAAGCAATATTTTGAGCTTGAAGTGAACAGCAATGGAACACCCGCAAACTCATGTGACGACAAGCGCGATGGCAACAGATTTTTTATTCGCAACCTAAAAGCCAAAGACGCGGGTAGCCCTTTTTTAATTCCTGAACGCATTGGCCAAGCCGGTGGCGGTGCAACTATTTATGATCAGGCGGGAAACGTTGTTTACTACGATGTGCGGTTTAGTAAAAATATGTGCGATGTCAACGGCATAAAGCTAAAACAAAATTTTCCTGGCGGCGCAACTGAGTTAAAAACTGCCTGGAAAGTATTAACTTCTGCGGATGATGCTAAAAAATATCTCACAATAGACGCAAAAATAGGTTCCCAACAAGGCACCACTAAGCTGGGGATGATCGGTTTTCATATAGCAGTGGCAACACCAAATCATCCGGAATTCATATGGTCTACGTTTGAACATAAAGTCAATTCACCGGATTGCGTAGCACCCGGCACTACTACTGGTTGGTCGTTTGCAAACAAAGCATGTACTACTGCATTGCAAACTAAAGATGCCTTAGGCGTTGTGCAGTGTCGTTTTAATAATCCACAACCAGAAACTGCTGTGACTGGAACACCTACAGAAATTTGTCGTGAATACCCTTACGGTTCAGCTCCGACTGATTTGAAGTACGATGAAAATACAGGCGATATTATTTCCCTTAATGCCAATGTACAGCCTTACCTCACGGGCAATTATGCAGTGCTGACCAATTATTTTAATGTGGGCGCACTATGGGTAAGCGATATCACCCAGAGTTCAATCATTAGCAATCAACGCGGTTCATTGCGGTTAGCCAATACAGTTGCTGAAACGGAATATCAAGATGTTAAGTTAGATGCACAATTTATTTCTAATTGCTTTGGTTGCCATAATTATTCGGGCACGGGTAATCCCGCAACAGGAAAAAATACTACTTCAGGTAGCCTAAGCCATATATTTGATGATATTGCCGTGGGTTTAAATGCATGTTTGGATGTTCAAGCAGCCAGCCTTATTAATAACCAGCAGGATGCGGTTGCAAATTGCCCTACCACTTGTTCAAATTCTTCATCGCTACTGAATTGGAATGGCCAGTGGACCAATCAAGATGCTAAAACAGGTACGCAATTGCCCATGAGTGTTTGCGGATGTTGTGGAAAGAAATAATCTCTGTATAAATTTTTCGTACCGCGATTAAATTCACGTGCCTTATTTCTTCTTTCGCAAGATGAGGCACGGGGAATTTTTTAAGAAATATTCAAAATAATTGGAAAGGGATATACATTTATCATTTTAAAAAAACTGGAGCCCAAACAACTTCAGTTTTTTTTGATCAAAACATCGCTCCGAAAAATATCTGTCAATAGCGTCGTCAAGCGTCGGCATTAAAATTCCTTTCTCGGTTCCTAGCGCGCTATAAGCAGGCCTTTGCGCTTTTAACCCTAGTTCAGCGTTAGAAACTGATTTAATCAATTGGCTGTTGAGTCCTCCAGCGCGTGCAGCTTTTAAAGCAAATTCCGTCCATGTGAGTGCAGCTGAATTTGCCAGGTGCCAAACTCCATTGGCTTTATCAATAACGAGATCAAGACAGTTATTGACCAAATCAGGAACATAAGTGGGCGAAATTATTTGGTCATTGCCAACTAAAAAATGTTCTTCTTTTTCCAGCGAGTGAATCATTTTTGCTAAGAAATTGTGTTCATCCCAAGGGCCGAAAAAAGCACTTGTTCTTACCACCAACGCAGATGGATTGGATTTCAGCACATGGGTTTCTGCGTCAGCTTTCGAAGCGCCATACACATTGAGCGGTGCAGTCTGGCTACTTTCAACATAAGGGGTTTGATTCCTGCCATCGAATACCAGGTCGCTGGAAAATGTTAAAAATTGCGCTTCGTATTTCAAGCAAGCTTCGGCGAGAATCGCTGGGCCGGTAGCATTTTCTTTAAAGCAGACATCAGGCCTGGATTCCGCTGCATCAACATCGACAAATCCCGCCGCATTGATGACCGCCCAGGGTCGATGTTTTTCGATTAAATTTTCTACTGAACTGATGTTGGTAATATCCAGATCTTTTCTGGAGAAAAGCATATAAGGAATATTTCGCATACTACAGATATGTGCAAATGCTCTACCTAAGGTCCCTGTCGCTCCGATAATAAGTATACGTTTATGTTTCGATAAAAATAAATTTTCGGGAAACATTCGTTCAATGGTGGGCATGCCGCGCGCATTTTTTTTTACACCAAACATAAAGTGCACGTGCTCGGGATTTTTCCACCAACCTTTGGTTTGCAACACAGGATGATCAGGTGTTTCGCCGTTGCATAAAATTTTAATCATGGATGCTATCGCCGTAGGTCTGGGCTTGCCTGACCTAACGTCAAAAACGCCTGGTTCATAAAACTCATTGTTTCTCATTAATAAGCTATTCCAGTCGTAAGCGCCAAACATCGACCATGCTGTAACACCTCTAATATCGACGTTTTCTTTTTTTAATTTGGTCGCAGCCTCATAAGCCTCCATGAACCATCGAAGCTGGGCATCTCTGCTCGAGCCAAGGTGAACTTCAGTTAAGGCTATGGGTAAGTGGTAGCGTTCTGCAGCGGATTTTAATATATTGTAATGGCCTTCGCGTTGATGAATATCTGCCCTTAAAATATCGACATCACAATATTTCTCTTTTTCATTTTTGGTGTGCGACCATCCCGGAAATCGCTTTCTGTTTTCATCAAGAAATCGTTCACTGGTAATATAATAATTAATGCCAATAATATCGGGTGGATATTTATTGATATTAAAGTAGTCAAGCTCCGTTTTTTTTATGTTGCCTTTCTCACGAAAATATTTCAACATTACTACATTGTCATTTAATTTTCCGGTGAGAAGGTCCAGGGATATCCATCTTCTTGCATTTTCAAAATTGCATTGATATTGCATTTTCCTGGTGCCATGGCATTTCCCCAAGTCTTCCGTTTGTACAAGTTTTGCATTTGGGATAATTTTTTTTATTTCACGCATTGCCATTATGGTTGCTTTGCATTGGTTTAGCACGGCGAATGAAAAAGTATAATCATCGCGTGCGTGCGGGTACCAGTGTCCATACAAGCAGCTGAATCTAGCGGTAGTTAAGGGTTCATTAATTGGCGTAAATAATTCAAGCCAGGGAAATCTGGTCGCCACTGCTGCAGCAAATTCAGAAAATTTTGCGGGAAATTGCGGATCGATTAAGCTGGTATTTTTTGGGCCACTGCCATGATGTAGCAAACTCACTATAGGCGCTATACCGAGTTCTTTTAACTTGTTAAACCGTTCATCTACCCAACTCCAATCTGCTTTTGCTAAGCCATCTGGTGCTATTTTTTCCCAAAGCATTGGGTATCTTAATGTTTTAATTCCTAAGTCAGCGATAAGCTCGAGATCTGACAGACGAGTGAAGTGACCGCTACGAACTAATTGATCACCGTAGCGGTCGCGGATCCTATGCACTGTACATTCGATGCCTCCCCAAACGGGAATAGGCGCCGTTGCCTGAGTCATTTAACAACCTTGAACATAATTCGTGGTGCGGCTTGTTTAAGAATTTACTTCTTAATAGTTAAACCCAAAGGTTACAAAATATGCTACACAATATATTTGCTAATAGAGAAACTGACTCAAAAAAACTTTGAAGGTTGCAAAGTTTCTGCACCATTTGCGAAAGCCCCCGCAACTGCTTTGGCGGGAAAAAGTGTTGCTATGCATCCTGTGTCAACTTCATAGTGCTGCTCTACGGCAGCCGTGAGTTGCGGAATAATAGTTGTTGGCGCTATAGCGACTACGCAACCACCAAAGCCGCCACCGGTCATGCGTACGCCTGCGTACCCATCGCCTGCTACGGTGAGTATATTGACTAATGCATCAATGCTTGGAGTAGTGATATTAAAATCATCGCGCATGGATGAATGGGATTCTTGCATTGCTTTAGCCAGGGTGGACATATCTCTCGTCGTTAATGCATCCGCTGCTAAAATTGTGCGAGCATTTTCAGTGAGTACATGGCGAGCGCGACGAAAAGTTAGAGGATCTAGTTCTGCTTCGGCTGCGAATAGTTGCTCCACACTAATATCACGCAATGTTGCTTTGCCAAAATATGTTGCTGCCGCTTCGCACTGTAAGCGGCGTTGATTGTATTCGCTGTCCACCAAGCCTCGTTTGACTCCGCTGTGAACAATTAATAACTCCCAATCAGCAGGAATCGCTACGCTGCGTGTGACTAAGTTTTCGCAGTCAATTAATAGCGCGCTGCTATCTTGTCCGAGCGCTGAAATCAATTGGTCCATGATGCCGCACTTGCACCCGACAAAATTATTTTCTGCTGCCTGGCCTGCAAGTGCCGCTTCGCTTGGAGTAATCGTTTCGTTACTTAATTCAATTAGCGCACGGATGGTTGCGATTTCAAGGGACGCCGAACTGCTAAGGCCTGCACCTATGGGAACGTTGCCGGTAATAAAAAGATTACCGCCTGCTAAAATATATTTTTTTTGTAAAAGTTCCTGTACCACACCGCGAATATAATTGGACCAACTGTTGTAATGGTCGCGTTGCATAGGTTCATCGAGATTAATCACAACCGAAGCATTGTTAAAGTCTTTGGCAATGATATGCAGTTGGCGGTCTGCGCGCGGTGTGAATGCAATATAGGTGTAGTAATTTATGGCGATAGGCAACACAAAGCCGCCGTTGTAATCAGTGTGCTCGCCAATCAAATTAACGCGCCCCGGCGCTTTGACGACGCGAACATTCTCTGCGCCCTTGACCCAATAAATGCCTGCCGCAATACCTGCAGAAATATCCGCAGAAAAATTTGCTGCATATTGTATTTTTACAATGTCTTCGGACAAGATTTTCATAGGTCACTTCTCCTCAGAAGAAAGAGAGTGAAATTTTAAACGAAAATGAGTAGCACTTTGTTGCCGCAAAAGTTTTGCGGCTTGCTCAGGTGATAAATCACGTTGCGGTTCTGCAAGCATTTCATAGCCGACCATAAATTTACGGATGCTTGCGCTGCGTAACAGTGGCGGGAAAAAATGTGCATGCAATTGCCAATGTGCTGGCTCGCTATTATTCGCATGAATGCTTGCATGATTGGAGGGATCCTTCTCATCAGTAAATGGCGCGCCGTGCCAACCCATCGAGTAAGGAAAAGAACATTCGAATAAATTATCGTAGCGAGCCGTAATGTCGCGCAAAATTTTGCCAAGACTGATTTGCTCTTCTTCATTTAATTCGGTGATACGTGCGCGCCGCATTTTAGGCAGCAACAATGTTTCGAAAGGCCATGCTGCCCAGAAAGGGACAACCACTAACCAATATTCATTTTCCACTACTACACGCTCTGCCGCAGCGGATTCTTTTTCAGCATAATCTTGCAGCAATGAGCGGCCATGCTGCTGAAAATAATCACGCTGTTGTATATCTTCTTTTTGCACTAGCGTGGGCACCTGTGTTTGCGCCCAAATTTGTCCGTGGGGATGCGGATTAGAGCAGCCCATGATTGCACCTTTATTTTCAAAAATTTGTACCGAGGCATAAGTATTTCCGAGTGCTGCGGTTTCTCTCATCCAGGTATGAATCAATGCTAATATTTCAGTGTCACTTAACAGTGGTAAAGTTTTGCTGTGATCGGGTGAAAAACAAATCACGCGGCTAGTACCTTGTTCCGCCTGGATTTGAAAAAGTGGATCAGTATTAACTAATGTTTCTGGGCCCTGCGGCATTAACGCAGCAAAATCATTGGTAAAGGCAAATGTTGTTTGATAAGTAGGATTAATCTTTCCACCGGCGCGAATATTGCCAGGACAAAGATAACAAGATGGATCATGGGCAGCGCTTTCGGGCCACTCATGTTCGTCTTGTTGTCCTTGCCAGGGGCGCTTGTTACGATGTGGAGAAACGAGTAGCCATTCCCCGGTAAGCGGATTAAAACGGCGATGAATATGTTCATCTACAGAAAATATTTCGGTCACCATTTACTTACCTAACCCTACTTAAATAGTATTAAAGATTACGATTCAACTTCTATTACAGGTACTAAAGATGTGAACCGACGGGCAACATTTTCTGCTGCTTTTTTTCCTGCAAGAAATGCATGGTCGGAATTATAGTATTCCCATTCGCTGTATCGGCCTGCCAGGATAATATCGTGTTTTTCCATCCAGGCTTTTACTGTCGCTACATTTTTTGCGCGCTCATGATCATAAATCACGTAAGCATATGGCATATCAACCAGATTCGCGGTAATAAGCTTATCTTCCGGGTGCATCATGCCGACTTTAATACAATCCTCAACGCAGCGTGCAATAAGTTCGTCGCCATCCACAGGTAAAGGTTTCCAGGGTGAGTAAGAAATTTCACACGTAAAACCAAAACCGCCCGGTGCGTTGCATTCCGGGCTCGCATTACCTTGCACAAAGATACGATGAAAAATAGTATCTTCTGGATAATAAATCCAATGTCTATCGGTGACTTGTTCGCGATTAATTCCGATGTTGACACAGCGAATAGAGATATGTCGCAAACCACGCGCTGCGGCCTGAATATTTTCCGGTGCTGCCGCACCAATTAGTCGTACTAATTCTGGCAGAGGCATGGTGCTAATTAAATTGTCATATTGAAAGCGACGACCATCGGCTAACACAATGATGTGCTCGTAGGGCAGCAATTGCACTACATCAGCGTTCAATTCAATTTTGCCTTTGATGTGCGGCACAAAGCCTGATACTAACGCCTGGAATCCGCCTTTAATCGGATAACCGAAGCGAGCGTTTGGCCCCATGGGTTTGCCCACTGGCTGTAATGCACCGTCGATAATTTCACCGAGATCTGGCAAAGGAACTCTGCCACCCAGCCATGACGTTTCCATTTGTTTTAAGGGCAAGGTCCATAATTTTTTGTTGTAGGGAATGGCAAAATGTTTTGCAATACCCGCACCCCAAACCGTATAAATAAAATCCTCAAAGTTTTGCGTTTCGCGTTTCGTTGCGGTGCCAGAGTTCGCGATATCAGTTGTGCCATCGGCGCAACAATCTTCTACCTGTGCACTTGCGCATTGTTTGCCAAACGATGCGTCATTTTGTGCGCTGCCATAACGTGCATCTATGGCACCAAGGATACATTCTTTAATAACTTCTGGTGGCATCCCATAAAGCGCGCCTTGAAATGGGTAGCGTGTATAAACGTTTTTGCTGTAGATCCATGCTTCTCTATCCTGCCAATGTTGATTATCACCCAACAAAATATCGTAAAGTTTTAATACATAGGGATCATTAGAAAACATAATGTGGCCCGCATAATCGAAAGTGAAACCTTTATCTTTAATCGATCTGCACCATCCCCCTACGGTTGCGTTGCGTTCTAGCAAAACTGTGTCGGCACCTAAATGATAGGCCGCGCTGAGACCGGTTGGGCCGGCTCCGACTATCACAGTGTTGACTAATTGCGCGGGTGTTGGCCGCAACTTATTTAGGGTTTGTGTGGATGCGATTTTAGTTTGCGTAGCTAAAACCTGACTCGATAGAGTTTGAGTAGAAGCGACGCTGTTCAGCTTTTTCCGTTCGGGTGCTACAACAGGCTTTTCTTTATTCGCGAGTGCTGCGGATTCCATCAGTTTAATCATATTGTTAGCAGTTTGTTCCCAGGATGTAGCTGTCACAATGTCGCGCATTTTTTTCGTCATTACTTTTTTCTGCGAAGCCGAGATTGCTAACGCTGCGGCACAAGCTGAAATAAATTCTTGTGCGTCATAACCTATGGCCACAATGTCGCCATAGGGGACAACCACATCATTAATGGCAGTGCTAACGATAGGTAATTCAGCAGCCATGTATTCGAGCACTTTGGTGGGGCTGATAAAACGTGTGGCATCGTTAAGTGCAAAGGGCAACAAACAAACGTCCCACCCGGCCAGGAATTGCGGTAATGCCTGATAAGGTTGTTGGCCCAGGTAATGAATATTGTCGCGTTGTGGTAATGAAGTCGGGCTAATTTTTACCACCGGGCCTACTAGAATAATTTGCCAGGACGCATTCGAATCTGCGAGCGCTGCAATTAATTCCAAATCAAGCCGCTCATCAATAACGCCATAAAATCCCAGTTTAGGTTGAGGAATTTTGGTTTGAGCCGGGTGCCCATTGCCGCGATCCAAAGCTTGTTCAAAATGCACTGCATCTACGCTACTGGGGAAGCAGTGAACGTTAGGGTGCAAGCTGCGCTTGGATTGATACAAGCTTGGTCCGCCAGTGAAAACAATATCCGCAATACTTAATAGCGCCCGCTCGCGCGCTATAAGTTGTTTGGGTGCATTCTGAAACGCAGAGAGTTCATCCATGCAGTCGTAAACGACCATTTCGGCATTTAGATTTTTTAACAAAGGCAGAGCCATGGGTGTGTAAAACCAGACAATAGGATTCTCATCTGGCGCCACTAATCCGGCGACTAATGGTTCCAGTTCGGGAAGTTGGTCATCGTGAAATCCTGCAGCGCGAATGGGGGTATAAGGCTGGCAAATGGTAATGTTTGCCGCTGGAGAATAAGTTTTTAAAAAACTTTTCCCGGTCTGATAAAAGGGTTCTTCCATCACAATAATTTTATAATTTTGTGCTAATTGGCTAAGCAAGTGTTGCGGTCTTTGGTAAACAAAATCCCAACGAAGATGACAGAACACAATAATAGTTTTCATATTTTCTCCTTCTTGTTGTGAATTCAACCGGTCAGCGCAACGCATTCACCAAATTTATCAGCTGGCGTTTC
>JAZKFX010000042.1:0-17268 GCA_040386215.1 Pseudomonadota bacterium | reverse complement strand
TGATGAGTTCCATCATGTTTACGGTTTTACCTACACCCGCACCACCGAACAAACCGACTTTACCGCCTTTGGCAAAGGGGCAAACCAGGTCAATTACTTTGATGCCGGTTTCAAGCAATTCTTCAGAAGCTGCAAGGTCTTCATATTTAGGCGCGGCACGGTGAATCTGCATGCGCTCTTGTTCGCCGATGGGGCCGCATTCATCAATGGGGTTACCCAATACATCCATAATGCGACCCAGGGTTTCTTTACCTACAGGTACACGGATGGGCTGATTAGTGTTGGTCACTACCAAACCGCGACGCAAACCTTCAGAGGAGCCCAGAGCAATAGTGCGCACCACACCGTCACCTAACTGCTGCTGAACTTCGAGGGTCAAGTTGCCCTCGGTAATAACCAATGCATCATAAACTTTGGGCACTACATCGCGTGGAAACTCCACGTCAATCACTGCACCGATGATTTGTACAATACGTCCGCTACTCATTTCCGGTTCCTCTTAACTTCTATGCTGGTTCAATTTCAATGGGGTCACAATGGGTCGGTCATAACAAGGTCAGACACCATTGAAACTAGGATACCGCTGCCGCACCGCCCACAATTTCAGACAGTTCCTGGGTAATCGCTGATTGACGCGCTTTGTTATAAATCAGTTTTAAATTATCGATCAATTCGCCAGCGTTATCCGTTGCACTTTTCATGGCAACCATACGTGCTGCTTGTTCACTCGCGGTGTTTTCAACCACTGCCTGATACACTTGCGACTCGATAAAACGGGTTAATAAACCCTTTAACAAAATCTCGGCGTCAGGTTCGTAGAGGTAATCCCAATGGTGTTTTAGCTGTGTATTATCTTCTGCTACCAACGGCAATAACTGTTGGACTCTGGGTTGTTGCGTCATGGTGTTAACAAATTCATTGCTAACCACAAACAACTTGTCGATTTTGCCTTCTTCGTAGGCATCCAACATGACTTTCACACTGCCAATTAACTGTGTGACTGTTGGCGCTTCACCTATATCGCGAGCTGAGGCAACAACATTACCGCCGAAGCTTTTGAAAAAAGCTGCTGCTTTTGCACCAATTAAACATAAATCAATGGCTATGCCTTCATCAGCCCAAACCTTCATGGCTTTGATAGTGGCTTTAAACAGGTTGGTGTTCAAACCGCCACAGAGACCACGATCGCTGGATACAATGACAAAACCCACACGTTTAACCGCGCGTTCCTGCATAAATTGATGCTTATATTCCGCATTGGAGTTGGCCAAATGCCCAATCACAAAACGCATGCGATTAGAGTAAGGCTTACCCAATTGCATACGATCTTGCGCGCGGCGCATCTTACTGGCAGCAACCATTTCCATTGCGCTGGTGATCTTTTGTGTACCTTTGACGCTCGCAATTTGCGTCCGTATTTCTTTTGTACCTGCCATACTCAAAGACTCTTGAGGGATTTATAAGAGTGCCTTTTCAACCAAGGTTGTCAGGCACCCTCTAACGACCCAGTGCGACCAGTTTCAGCCTACCAAGTACGACTTGCTTTTAACTTGGTGATTAACTCTTTGAACTTGCCTTCCAGCTCGCCATTCCAATCGCCAGTAGTATCTATATGCGCCATGGTATCGGCGTATTCAGACTTGGCGAATGACAACAAGGCAGCTTCAAAATCAAGCACTTTATTGACTTCGATATCTTTTAGATGGCCTTCGTTAGCAGCAAACAATACCAATGCCATTTGCGCAACGCTCATGGGGGTAAATTGCTTTTGCTTCATCAATTCAGTTACACGTTGACCGTGGCTCAATTGTGATTTGGTCACTTCATCCAAATCCGAAGCAAATTGGGAGAAGGCCGCCAATTCGCGATATTGCGCCAGAGCAGTACGAATACCACCAGCCAATTTCTTGATGACTTTAGTTTGCGCAGCACCACCTACACGCGATACCGAAATACCGGCGTTCATCGCAGGACGTACGCCTGAGTTGAACATGGACGATTCCAGAAAGATCTGGCCGTCAGTAATCGAAATTACGTTAGTCGGTACGAAAGCAGAAACGTCACCGGCTTGAGTTTCAATGATAGGCAGGGCGGTAAGAGAACCGGTTTTGCCTTTCACTTCACCCTTGGTGAATTTCTCAACGTAATCTTCACTGACGCGAGATGCACGCTCTAACAGACGGGAGTGAAGATAGAACACATCGCCAGGGTAAGCTTCACGGCCCGGAGGACGGCGCAGCAACAAGGAAATTTGACGGTAAGCCCAGGCTTGCTTGGTCAAGTCGTCATATATAATCAACGCATCTTGACCGCGATCGCGGTAAAACTCGCCCATGGTGCAGCCGGCAAAAGGTGCAAGAAATTGCATTGCAGCTGGATCAGATGCCGTTGCGGCAACTACCACGGTATGCGCCATAGCGCCGTGATCTTCTAACTTGCGTACTACTGCAGCAATAGAGGAGGCTTTTTGGCCAATGGCTACGTAAATACATTTAATGCCTGAGCCTTTTTGGTTGATGATGGCATCAACAGCAATGGCAGTTTTACCGATTTGACGGTCACCGATAATCAGCTCGCGTTGACCACGGCCGATAGGCACCATGGCATCAATCGCTTTCAAACCAATTTGTACTGGTTGATCTACTGATTTACGCCAAATTACGCCGGGAGCCACTTTTTCAATAGCATCGGTCATGGTGTTTTTCAATGGACCTTTACCATCGATGGGATTGCCGAGGGCATCAACAACGCGACCGAGCAACTCGGGGCCCACTGGCACCTCGAGAATACGACCGGTACATTTACATTTTTGGCCTTCGGCGATACCACGGTAATTACCGAGAATTACGGCACCTACAGAGTCGCGCTCCAGGTTGAGCGCCATACCAAAAACACCGCCTTCAAATTCTATCATCTCGCCGTACATAACTTCAGCAAGACCGTGAATGCGAATAATACCGTCGGTTACGGATACAACCGTACCTTCGTTTTGTGCTTCTGTAGAAAATGTAAGATTATCAATACGTTGTTTGATAATTTCACTGATTTCAGAAGGGTTCAGTTGCTGCATGCTCTGTTCCTCTATCCCAACAATTAGGATTTCATTGCTTCGGCGAGTTTTGCCAAGCGACCACGAATTGAACCGTCGATTACTATGTCGCCGGTATGGATAATTGCACCACCCAACAAGCTCTGATCAACCGAGCTCAGCACACTAACACTACGATTCAATTTGACGCTCAATGCTTGGGTCAATTTATTTATTAAGTCAACAGACAACTCGTAAGCTGCTGTTACCTCAACTTCAATGGATTTTTCTTGCTGCGCTTTCATCGTTGCGAATTGTTCCTTAATGTAAGGTAACAAGGCTAAACGCTTATTGCTGGCAAGGGTATGAATGAAATTTTTAACTTTTTCATCCATTTGTTCGTTACAAACTTGTATAAAAACAGTCGCTTTGTCGGCTGTCGACAAGTCTGATGAACTTAATACTTTTTTCACCCGATCTTGTTCTGCAACCGCAGCTGAAACTTCTAGCGCGCTTAACCAAAACTGTAATTTGTTATCAGCCAAAGCAACTTCAAAAGCAGCTTTGGCGTAAGGTCTAGCTAAGGTATTTAATTCAGCCATATCAACCCCAATTACAACTCAGCAGCGAGTTTGTTAACCAACTCGCTGTGAGCTTTCTGGTCGATAGAGGATCCGAGAATTTTTTCCGCTCCAGCCAGAGCAAGAACGACTACTTTACTGCGCAATTCTTCTTTCGCGCGGTTCGTTGCCTGTTCAATTTCTGCTTGCGCTGAGGCTTTTAATCTATCGCCCTCAAGACGTGCTTTTTCTTTTGCTTCTTCAACAATTTCAATAGCACGCTTGTTAGCTTGATCAATAATGACAGATGCTTCTTTCTTCGCCTGAGTTAACTGCTCAACAACTTTATGTTGCGCTAACGCAAGATCTTTTTCAGCTCTGTCGGCCGCCTGAAGCCCATCGGCAATACGCTTGGTACGCTCTTCCATCGCAGTGATGATGAAAGGCCATACGAATTTCATGCAAAAAAGCACGAATAGTAAAAACGCGATGGATTGTCCAATTAAGGTCAAATTTATGTTCACACCGATAACCTCTGTTCTGGAATGCTTTGGCTATTAAAAGAAACTCGCGGGCGCGCTTCTCGTTTGGAGCAGCAAATTCCTAATTATTGAGGCAGTGTTGGCACAATGACGAACAAAACGTACATCGCAATTCCCACACCGATCATAGGAACAGCATCGAGTAAACCCGCAACCAAAAACATTTTGCCTTGTAGCATTGGAGCTAACTCTGGTTGACGAGCAGAACCTTCAAGCAATTTACCACCGAGAATGGCAAAGCCAATCGCGGTACCCAGTGCGCCCAAACCAATCAATAGTGCAACGGCAATTAATGCTAAACCCATGGTGTTTCTCCTCAGTTATAAAAGTAAAATTAAAGTTAAAAATAAAAAATTAGTGATTAAATTGGTCTTCTTCTTCAACCTGGTGAGCCATTGCCATATAGACCACGGTTAATACCATAAACACAAAGGCTTGTATTGGAATAACAAGAATGTGGTATATCGCCCAACCTAACTGTAAGAATGCGCCTAAGGTACCAATCAACAAACCGGCACTGAACATAGTTGCAATCAAGATGAAAATCATTTCAGCAGCATACATATTGCCGAATAACCGCAAACCGAGAGCAATTGGTTTTGCAACCAACGCAATAGTTTCCAAAACCAGATTGATGCAGATCAGTAACGGAGCAAATAGGAGACCAATTCCACGAAACGTTGGATGGAACGGGTGGAAAGTTAATTCTTTAATAAAACCAATAGGCCCTTTCTTAGCGATGCTAAAGCCTATCATTAACAAAAATACGGTAAAACCCATGGCCAAAGTGATATTGGGATCTGTCGTTGGCACAACCTTGAAGTAAGTGTGCGGATCACCGGTAACCCAGACAGCTAACATAGGAATCCAGTCCACCGGAACCAGATCCATCAGGTTCATAAAAAATACCCAGGTAAAAATAGTCAGCGCAAGTGGGGCGATAAAAGCGTTTTTATGGGCGAAGCCTTCTTTCACCATCTTATTGATAAACTCAATTATCATTTCGACAAAATTTTGCAGTCCGGTGGGAGCACCAACAGAAGCTTTTTTCGCAGCACGGCGAAATATAAACATAAGGATAAGACCAAGACCTATGGACCAAGCCATAGAATCAAGGTGAATTGCCATAAAGCCCATCGACTTCATTTCTTCCGCACAATGAGCAACTACCCAACTGGTGGTCTCTTGAACGCGGGTACCATCACAGTAAGTGCCTTCAGGCAACTTACCCCAGGTCCAATTGGTTAAGTGATGCTGAATATATTCGGTTGTAGAGGGAGAATGCCCTTCCGCTGCCATGGTTTTTTCTCGAAATAGTGACTAATTGAAAAATAAACTTACCCAAACTTTAGCGTTTCTTCTTGTGCAGGGTTTTCGCTACAAGAATCGCCGAACATAGCTGAGCAACAACAAACGCAACAAATAAAATGATCACATCAATTTCATTTTCACGCTGAAAAACCACTGCAAACAAGATTGCCGTAAGCACGATTTTTATTGCTTCGGCACGATAAAAATTATTTATTGTAACTAGCGTCGCATGCACAACGCGTTTCTTAGTCGCATACCAGGTGAAGCAGGCAGCGGGCAACATGCACACCGAAAAACCCCAAAGCAGCGATAATCCTATTCGCCTATTGATCCACATAACTGCCACAGCTATAACAACCATCGCCAACCACAAGAACAGCTGCCGCTGTAAAATTGGTGGTTTGGGAATGGTATTAATATTGCGCTGAGTAGATTTTCTTTTTTGCAATTTTTTCGGGCTTTTGCCACTTTAGATTTTGTACCTGGGTCTATACCGAAATATGGTATTTGTAGGCGGGCGCATTATAGGGGTGTTTACTAGCGTGCAGCAAGTCTCAAACACTAAGAAATAAGCACTAAGACAGAGCAATTGCATTTTTTCATGCACTCATAAAGACACTAATGATTAATTTTTAATCAAAAATAAATTAAAGCTAAGCACTCAAATAATTATCTATTCCAAATCAATCTGAAATCATTGGATATGATTTAAAATTCCATCCAATTCATCCAGTGAATTGTAACTAATTACTAACTTTCCTTTACCTTTAGGACTATGTTGGATCGCAACTCCGGCTCCTAATTTTTCCGATAAACGCTCTTCCAAGCGGCGAATATCAACCGAAGGTGCTGCCACGGGTTTAGTTTTATTTTTTCCTTCCTGATAAACACGTACTAAAGCTTCCGTTTGGCGAACCGATAAACCCTTGGCGACAATTTGCCGGGCAATTTCTCGCTGCACAGCGGGCTCAAGGGTTAGCAAGGAACGTGCATGACCCATTTCCAAATCACCGCGTTCCAACAACACTTTTACATCATCGGTTAATGCAATTAATCGCAATAGATTCGTAATTGTTGTTCGCGATTTACCAACTGCCGTGGCAACTTCCTGATGGGTTAATTCAAATTCATCTTGCAGGCGTTTGAGTGCAATAGCTTCTTCGATAGGATTTAAATCTTCGCGTTGAATGTTTTCAATCAGCGACATCGCAATTGCCGCTTCATCCGGTACATCGCGGATGACTGCGGGAATTTTATCAAGCCCTGCCAATTGCGTCGCTCGCCAGCGACGCTCGCCAGCAATTAATTCATAGCGACCATCGCCAATGGGGCGTACCACAATGGGTTGCATCACACCTTGAACTTTGATGGATTCCGCTAATTCTTCCAGCGCTTCGGGATGCATATCACGGCGTGGCTGATATTTACCGCGTTGAATTAATTCAACCGGTAAGTGCGCAAGTTTGCCATCTTTATATTCCAGTACAGTTTCCGTTTCACTGACTGCACCTGGTACTAAAGGCATAATCGGTGCGGGCGATGTTACACCTAAACCTGCGCTTAAAAGTGCATCCAAACCTTTACCCAAGCCTTTACGTTTTGTCGACATTAGTTTTTAACCTTATAAAATTTTAGTGAGTCGCTTCTGTCGAATAGTGGTTTTTGCTATCGGTTTCGTTGCGGCGAATTATTTCGCCCGCTAAGGCTAGATACGCAAGCGCGCCTTTCGATTGTCGGTCAAATGCCAACACCGGCATACCAAAACTGGGGGCCTCAGCAAGACGAACATTTCGCGGAATACAGGTACGATATAATTTTTCGCCAAAATGTTGCGTCAATTGCACGGAAACATCATTGGTTAAGCTATTGCGCGGATCATACATAGTGCGCAACAAACCTTCGATTTTTAATTCTGGATTTAATACCCGCTGGATTTGATTAATGGTACCCACCAAAGCTGATAAACCTTCCAGCGCATAATATTCACATTGCATTGCGATAATCACACCGTTGCTTGCTGTTAGCGCATTAAGAGTCAACATGTTAAGGGAAGGTGGGCTATCAATCAAAATATAATCGTAATCATTTTTAACTTGCGCTAAGGCCATTTGTAAACGCCGCTCTTTATTTTCCAAAGCCAATAATTCAACTTCAGCTGCGGTTAAATCACCGTTCGCTGGCAGCACATGATATTTGCCACTTTCAGAATAGACGATACAATTTTTAATATTGGCGCGCTCAGTTAACACATCATAAGTGTTTTCTTCGATTTCACTTTTATTAATGCCGCTACCCATGGTCGCATTACCTTGCGGATCGAGATCAACTAACAAAACACGTTTTTTAGTCGCGGCAAGTGACGCTGCTAAATTTACGCAGGTTGTTGTTTTACCAACACCTCCTTTTTGATTAGCGACTGCATATATTCTGGTCAAATGAATATCCTTAAATCACTGTGTGATTTAATCAATTTAGGTATTTTTTATTTGCAAATGAACAGGTGATGTTTGCAAAATTAATAAGTGGCGTTCGCCATCTGTTTCAGCAACTTTTAATTTAATCGTTTCTAATATTTTTATTTTACTAGCGACGGTTTTTATTTCGTCTGCTGGAAACAAACCTTTCATTGCCATAAATACACCATTTTCTACCAACAGATGCCCGCAATTTTCTACCATGTCTTGCAGGCTTGAAAAAGCACGGCTAATAATCACGTTACATTTTTGTACTGGATTAAAATTTTCTGCGCGATTATTTTCAATAGTGACATTATCTAATTGCAACAGGGTTTTTATATGAAAAAGAAAACGCGTTTTTTTGCCATTGCTATCAAGCAAGGTGAATTGCTTTTTAGGGAACACAATCGCTAATGGAATTCCCGGTAAACCACCGCCTGTACCTACATCAATAATACGATCTGTAGAATGTTCAGTTTGTTGGAAATAGGGAACTACACTCAAACTATCCAATAAGTGGCGTTTAACCATTTCGCGAATATCGCGCACGGCAGAAAGATTGTAGGCTTTATTCCATTTTTCAAATTCACGAATATAAATTAATAATTTTTCGACTTGTACTTCTTCCAGGTTCACCGACATATGCTCGGTGCCTTTCAATAACAGTTGGCGCAAATCTTTTTCTAGCTCACTCACTCGATTAACTCTTTTTTCAATATTGATATCAGAAACTTAAGACGCTTGTTGATTAGATTCTTCAATGTTTAAGCGCTTCATCATTCCATGCTTTTTCAAATACACTAACAATTGTGAAATTGCAGCGGGAGTGATGCCTGAAATACGTTGTGCATGTGCCAAGGTTTGCGGCCGTTGCGCAGCCAGTTTTTGTTTCACTTCGTTGGATAAACCTTCCACTTTTTTGAAATCAAAGTCTTCCGGAATTAAGGTATTTTCATAAGCACGCAAACGATCAATATCTTCTTGTTGACGTTCAATATATCCGGAATACTTTGCTGCAATTTCAATTTGCTCGGCAACAAACTCATCGGCGACAGCTTCGCCTTTTACCGATGCGATATCAGCGTAACTTAATTCCGGGCGTTTTAATAATTCAAACAAACTGTATTCATGCGTTAATTTGGTTTCGATTTTTGCTTCAATTTTTTCTGCTTCTGCAGAGCCCGCTTGAATCCACGTAGATTTTAAGCGTTGTTGTTCAAGCGTAATGCTTTCGCGTTTTTCACAGAAGGCTTTCCATTGTTCGTCACCGACAACACCCAGCTCGCGACCTTTTTCGGTCAAACGTAAATCCGCATTATCTTCACGCAACAACAAACGGTATTCAGCGCGACTGGTAAACATGCGATAGGGTTCTTTGGTACCGAGGGTAATTAAGTCGTCCACTAAAACACCGGCGTAAGCTTGATCGCGCGAGGGGCACCAGGAATCTTTTTCTTGCGCGCGCAGCGCCGCGTTAATTCCGGCGAGTAAACCTTGGGCTCCTGCTTCTTCATAGCCAGTTGTGCCGTTAATTTGCCCGGCAAAAAATAATCCACCTATCACTTTAGTTTCAAGGCTGTGTTTTAAATCCTGTGGATTAAAAAAATCATATTCGATGGCATAGCCCGGACGAACAATATGCGCGTTTTCAAAACCTTTTATCGAACGTACTAAATTAATTTGTACGTCAAAGGGCAGACTTGTGGATATACCATTGGGATAGAGTTCGTGGGTTGTTAAACCTTCTGGCTCAATAAACACTTGGTGAGAATTTTTATCCGCGAAGCGATGTATTTTATCTTCAATCGATGGACAGTAACGTGGACCTATACCTTCGATCACACCGGAATACATGGGCGAACGATCCAAACCACCGCGAATTATTTCATGAGTTTTTTCGTTAGTGTGCGTAATCCAGCAACACATTTGTTCCGGTTGCATAGCGCGATTGCCACGCACTGACATTACCGGACGCGGTTCATCGCCCCATTGTTTTTCCAATCCATCAAAATTAACGGTACGCGCATCAATGCGTGGCGGTGTACCGGTTTTTAAACGATCAACACGTAAGGGTAATTCACGCAACCGTTTGGAAAGTGCAATGGAAGGCGGATCACCAGCGCGGCCACCAGAATGATTTTGCAAACCTATGTGAATCAAACCACCCAGAAAAGTACCCGCTGTCAGTACTACCTGATTAGCTATAAATTTGAGTCCCATTTGCGTGACCACACCGCGTACTTGATCTTGCTCAACGATCAAGTCATCGGCTGCTTGCTGGAATAACCACAAATTGGGTTGATTTTCCAGCATGGTGCGAATAGCGGCTTTGTAGAGAATTCGGTCGGCTTGCGCTCGTGTTGCGCGCACAGCAGGACCCTTACGAGCATTGAGAACACGGAATTGAATTCCGCCTTTGTCAGTAGCCAATGCCATGGCGCCGCCCAAAGCATCAATTTCTTTGACCAGATGACTCTTTCCGATACCACCGATGGCAGGATTGCATGACATCTGTCCTAAAGTTTCCACGTTATGACTCAGCAATAAAGTTTTGCAACCCATACGTGCAGCCGCCAAAGCAGCTTCTGTACCGGCATGGCCTCCACCAATCACAATCACATCAAAACGTTCCGGGAAAATCATTTTAGGATTACCTTGCAGCAAAACTGCCTTACAAATTCAATTGGGGAAACACGGTGCTAAAAAGTCCTTTTGCTAAAAGGGCAGGCATTATAGAGCGAGTTGTTGATTTGCACAAAACGTGATCTGAGTTTAATCAGCTTATTTTTCAAACAAAACATAATTTTTAAATAGTCTGTTATAACAATAAATATTAAATTAATTAATTTATATATATTTTATTTAAAGGATAGATACTGTTGTTATTAATAGAGCCAACTTTTTCTGTTGATAAGGTTATAAATCTATTAAAATTCAGTAGGTTATGTTAATAACAAGCATAGGGATCAAAGTCGTAAAAGCCGGTGATAAGCTGCTTGGAAGCTGATTATAAAGCGCTGACTTATACACTTATTGATAAAAACGGGAGTTATCCCCAAAACTGACAGCAGTTTTTAAAAGGTAAATCCACAGAAACACTAACAAGTCCTCTCTAAAAATAAAAAATTGGTTTTAAAACAGGTATTTATCGCTTAAAGCTGCATAATTTTGTGGATAACCTGTGTAAGTGTGTGGAAAAACATGACAGTAAGCTGGTATAAACATTTCAGTTAAGGGAAGGTTGGTGGTTTATTGCAGAATAAAAAAGAATTTATATTAATAAAAATATATTTTTAAATAGGTAGATGCGGGGTGCTGTGATTGGATTTTTAGTTAACTTTTGTGAATATATATTTTACATATGACAGAAATATTTATTTTCCAATGCAGAAGCTGCTGAATATACGTCCTAATAAATCATCAGGTGTAAATTCACCGGTGATTTCGCCTAGCGTATTTTGGCAATAACGGAGGTCTTCGGCGAGTAATTCGCCAGCGGCATAAGATTGAAGTTGAGTTTTCCCGGACATTAAATAAGCTTGAGCACGTTCAAGAGCATCCAGGTGTCGACGCCTTGCTGTGAAGCCACTTTCGCCAGTCTCACTGAAACCCATGATTTCTTTGAGATGTTGTTTAAGATCTTCTATACCGGCACCGCTGGCTGCGCTAATACCAATATAAATGCTGTCATTAACGAGCTGACCAACACCTGCAGCGTCACCACTCAGGTCAATTTTATTGCGAATCAGTGTTACTTTTTCCGGGTTATTTAGTTTGGCTATGAATTCAGGCCAGATTTTACTAGCTTCATATTCATCTGTGGTGCGACTATCTACTATCAAAAGAATACGATCAGCTTGCTGGATTTCTTGCCAAGCTCGTTGTATTCCAATTTGTTCAATTTCATCTGCGCTTTCACGCAATCCAGCAGTGTCAATAATATGTAGTGGCATACCATCTATATGAATATGCTCGCGCAATACATCGCGTGTTGTTCCCTCAATGCTACTCACAATCGCAGAATCGCGACCGCTTAGGGCATTCAGCAGACTTGATTTGCCGGCATTGGGTCGTCCCGCTATAACTACACGCATACCGTCGCGAACCAAAGCACCCTGGCGCGCCTCTTTAAAAACTTGAGCCAGCTTTTGTTCAATTAATGCTAAATCAGTAACGACTTTCCCATCACTTAAAAAATCAATTTCTTCTTCTGGAAAATCAATGGAAGCTTCAACATAAATGCGCAAATGAATTAATGCGTCTACTAATTCATGAATTTTTGCCGAGAAGGCACCTTGTAGCGAATGTAAGGCATTGCGTGCTGCTTGTTCGTTGGTAGCGTCAATTAAATCGGCAATAGCCTCAGCTTGGGCAAGGTCCAGCTTATCGTTAAGAAATGCACGCTCGGAAAATTCTCCTGGTCGAGCTAAGCGAACTCCTAAATGAGTAATATCGCGGAGTAGTAAATCTAAAATAACAGGGCCACCATGGCCTTGAAGTTCAAGAACATCTTCTCCGGTGAAAGAGTTAGGACCGGGGAAAAATAGCGCTATACCTTGATCAAGAATTTCGCCCTTGATGCTATGGAATGGACAATAGTGAGCGTAGCGAGGATGTAAACTTATTCTAAGCAGAGTTTCCGCAACACTTAAGGCTTTGTTACCGGAGATTCGTATGATACCGACACCACCGCGACCCGTAGCAGTGGCAATGGCGGCGATGGTGTCGGTATTGGGATTCATACTTTTATTTAGCGTTCAATAGTTAGGATTTACTGTCGGCTTTATCAATTTCTCTAGTGATGACATATTGCTGCAGCATCGACAAAGTATTGTTGGTAACCCAATACAATACCAAACCGGCGGGGAACCATAAAAACATAAAGGTAAATACAATGGGTAGCATTTGCATTACGCGAGCTTGCATTGGATCTGTTGGTTGCGGATTTAATTTCTGCATAAAATACATGGTAATGCCATAAATAATAGGCAATACATAATAAGGATCTTGAACCGATAGATCGTTAATCCATAAGATGAAAGGCGCATGACGTAATTCTACGGATTCCATTAAAACCCAATAAAGCGCTAAAAATACCGGCATTTGAATTAGCATAGGCAAACAACCACCCAGCGGATTCACTTTTTCAGTCTGATAGAGCTTCATAGTTTCTTGTGACATTTTTTGACGATCATCGCCATAGCGCTCTTTTAACTCAGCCATTTTGGGTGCGAGTTTGCGCATTTTTGCCATGGATTTATAACTAGTTGCAGATAGTTTGAAAAACAAAAGTTTAACCGCGACAGTTAAACCGATAATCGCAACGCCCCAATTACCGACAAACCCGTGAATAAATTTCAATAGCCAAAATAATGGTTCGCCCACCATCCATAGCCATCCGTAATCAACGGTGAGATCCAAATGCGGCGATATGCTTTTTAGACTTTCTGTATCTTTAGGCCCTGCATAAAAGTTCGCTTTGATAGCGGCTTTACTATTGGGTGCAATTTCTATGGCGTTACTGGTGAAGCCAAATAAGTACAGATTTTTATCGCCCAGTTTCCGTAAATGGTAATTGTTGGTTACATGGCTATCTGGAATCCAGGCACTTATAAAATAATGTTGTACTAAGGAGACCCAGCCTCCTTCAACAGTAGCCTTAAATTCTTTTACATCATCAAGATCTTCGAAGGTGAATTTTTTATATTTTTCATCAGGAGTGGTGATAGCTGCACCCAGGAAAGGATTCATCGATAGCGCATTAGCCTTAGCAAATTCTTTATTGTCACGTTTAATTTGCGCGTAAAAATTTCCAGTCCATTTATTGCTGCTTTGGTTATCAATGAGATATTCAACTGCAACTAAGTATTGTCCACGGGTAAACGTGTAGCGTTTTGTGATATTGACTTGATATTGCTCCAAGGTCAGATCCACTACTAACGTATTTTGACCTTCATCTAAAAAGTATTCATTTTTTGCAACCGTATATAAAGGACGACCCTGCGCAGTATCTGTCCCGTTAGGTCCAACTAAACCGCTTTGCGCTACGTAGGTGTGAGATGCACCATTATCAATTAGAACAAAAGGTATATCTGGCGTACTAAGGTTTGCGGCATGTCGGGGTAGAGCGACTTTTACAATGTCGCCACCGATCGGATCTATTTCCACCCATAGGCTGTCTGTTTTTACGTTAATGATATTTCTGGAGGCTGTCTCTGTAGCCGGTTTTTGCTCAGAGATCGCGGGCAAAGTTATAGCGTCAGGAATATCACTGGTTTTTATCGCAGTTTCGGTTTGTGGCATTTGTTCTGTCACAACAGGATGTTGTTCCTGGAAAGTATTCCAGCGAATTGCCAGTGTAAATAGTACGGCCAATATAGCCGCTATAATAATATTTCTTTGCCAATCCATCTTATCGACTGCCATCTTAAGGTTGTTGTGGAGGTTTGGGTACGGGATCAATACCGCCTTGATGCCAGGGATGACATTTTATAAGGCGACCTAGGGCTAAATAACACCCTTTAGTTAATCCATACGTAGTTATTGCTTCTTCTGCGTAGTATGAACAGGTTGGGTAAAACCGGCATTGGTTGCCAATCCAGGGGCTTAATAAAAAGCGATAACCGTGAATTGATTTTATTGCTAAAAAGCTAGGAGTTAGTCGACACATTGCTCAGAGCCTTTAGGTAAATTAAAACCTTCATTATCTGTTGCGATTTTTTGTGCACGACGAATCAACCGATGCCATTGCAAATCAAGCTGTTCGACTAATGCTGCATTGGTTAAATCACTCATACCTTTGCGGGAGAGCACGATAACATCTATATCCGGCAACTGTTGCTGTTTAACACGAAATGTTTCTCGAATTAAACGCTTTACGCGATTTCTATCGACTGCGCGGCGTATATGTTTTTTGGCAATAACTAAGCCTAAGCGAGGATTGCTTAAATTATTCAGACGGGCAAGAAAGAGAAATACTTGATGTGATGCGCGGAGAGGGGCGTTATCAAAAACAGTTTGAAAATCGCTAGAGCTTAGAAGACGCAAAGACTTGGTAAAAGCTTGTTCGTGCGTCTGGCTGCTGAAAGCCTGCTTCACTCTAGTGACCTATCAATACGGGGGTATTAAACGGTTAACTCTTTACGGCCTTTAGCGCGACGACGAGCTAATACTAAACGGCCATTTTTTGTTGCCATGCGAGCACGAAAACCGTGTACGCGAGCGCGTTTAAGAGTACTTGGTTGGAATGTTCTTTTCATGAAACTAACCTGTCTATTATGTATGCCAATGCGGGTACTAAGTGATCACACTGTGTGTGAAAAGAGGCGCGATTCTAAAGAAAATCTGCATCTAAAGCAAACGCTTTTTATGAAATACTCGGAATAGGACCGTGTATTCATTTATGTTTCGACATATACCTATTTATAAGCAGCTTATCAAAAAGATACTAACAGAGTTATCCACAGTTTATTTTTTCTAATATTAAATTGTTGTATTATTTTTATTTTATAACTACCTGAATTAATTAATAATTGATAGAAAATTACAAAGCCTTTTGTAAATTCTGGCTTTATTGTGGATAACTTGAAAGGATAAGAGTAAACTCATCTTCCTCAAAAACGGTTTAAATATTCAGGGCGATGATTCTAAAAGCTCATCTGTCTTATTTTAAATTTGTTATTACGTTATTTATGTGGGAGTTTGGTTTTTGCTAGAGTCTGTTTGGAAATTATGTGCATCGAGTTTGCAGGATGAATTGCCATCTCAGCAATTCAATACATGGATTAGACCTCTGCAGATAGACGGTGCAGCCACTCAAAATGAGTTGCGTTTATTAGCACCAAATCGTTTTATAAGTAGTTGGGTAGAAGAAAAGTTTCTAACCCGCATTAAAGAACTTGTTGCGAATTTTCAAGATGGACCCCAGCTTACAGTTGTGATTGCAGTTGGAACCAAAACTAACACTTTAACTAATACGATAGTTGGATCGACAGAGTCGTTAATTTTGCAAGTATCAAGTTCAGCGCAAAAAAATGAATCTACCCTAGTCAGTAATGCCCAACAAAATAATAATGTAGTACAAAGCGTTTCACAGCCTGGTAATAATACTAAGGCTCAGGAATCGTTTATTCAGAAAAAATATCGCCCTTTGGAAGATCCCGTTAATAACGGTTCAAATGTTGAGGGTGCCTTAAAGCACAGCAATTATCTCAATGCGAGTTCCACATTTGCTACTTTTGTTGAAGGTAAATCCAATCAATTAGGATTGGCTGCGGCGCGGCAAGTATCCGAGAATCCTGGCGGCGCTTACAATCCATTGTTTATTTACGGAGGCGTTGGTTTAGGTAAAACTCATTTGATGCAAGCCGTTGGCAATGCGTTAGTTGCTAAAAACCCCAACGCCAAAGTTGTATATTTACATTCAGAACGATTTGTTGCGGATATGGTGAAAGCATTGCAATTAAATGCGATCAACGATTTCAAACGTTATTACCGCTCCATGGATGCTTTATTAATTGATGATATTCAATTCTTCGCGGGAAAAGAGCGGTCACAAGAGGAGTTTTTCCATACGTTTAATTCTCTCCTGGAGGGTGGCCGCCAAATTATCCTTACCTGTGATCGTTTTCCCAAAGAAATCAATGGGTTAGAAGAACGTTTAAAGTCTCGCTTTGGTTGGGGGTTAACCGTCGCGGTCGAGCCCCCGGAATTAGAAACTCGAGTGGCCATATTAATGAAGAAGGCCGATCAAGTGGGTATTGATCTATCAAATGAGGCGGCCTTCTTTATTGCTCAGCGTATTCGCGCTAATGTGCGTGATTTGGAGGGAGCCCTTAAACGGGTTATTGCCAGTGCAAATTTTACCGGCCGACCGATTGATGTTGAGCTGGTTCGCGAAGCGCTAAAGGACTTATTAGCCTTACAAGATAAACAAGTGGGTATTGATAATATCCAGCGTGTTGTAAGTGAGTATTACAAAATCAAAATGAATGATATGGTTTCCAAGAGGCGTAGCCGATCTGTGGCTCGCCCGAGGCAGGTTGCCATGGCATTGGCAAAAGAACTCACTAATCATAGTTTGCCTGAAATCGGCGAAGCATTTGGTGGCCGCGATCATACAACCGTGTTGCATGCGTGCCGCAAGATTAAACAATTACAGGAAGAAACAGCAGATATCCGTGAGGATATGAAAAATCTCCTACGTTCGCTGACAACTTAACAACAAATATATTTTTTGTTTTAGATACTTACCCATAATTCCCGGATGAACTGCCAAGAGACCATCACATGAAATTTGTCGTATTGCGTGAAGCCTTACTTAAACCCTTACAATTAGTTGCCGGTGTAGTCGAGCGTCGTCAAACCTTACC
>JAZKFX010000041.1:0-39235 GCA_040386215.1 Pseudomonadota bacterium | reverse complement strand
AATTTTTACCGATCTCATCTTTTTTCCTGGGAATTATCGCCGTATGAGGTAAAAATGACATATTCATCGGGTGCTTAAATAAGGCGACAACCGCATACCAATCTGCCATGGCGCCTACAACAGCTGCTTCAAAAAAACCTATAAAAAAAACCCAAATTATATTTTTATCATGCGGAGCAAAGGCTTCCAGCGCAACGCTGGCCAGAATACAAAATAGCAAGAGCAGTACGCACACCAATTTCATCCGGCGCAAATTTTTCTCTTTCGGGTGCCTTACAGAATTAAATTCAGTGATCATTTGCTCATTATTCTCTTTTGTCTTGTTAAATAAGCTGATTGGCTGGATAAGAACCACGACTTCACATGTTAGTGTAGATCTTCAGCATGCCCGATGCTAAAAATGAGCCGGTATAATGAATCAGATGATATCTTATTGCGGCTGCCAGTCGCCCAGAATTTTCTCCTTAGTGTAGCTAATCGCCTCTTCATCCTTAAGTTGTCGGCGCTTACTATTAATAAATGCGCCAGGACCCGTGCTTTGATATTCAAAAAATCGGGAATCCTCCGGCAAAAAACTTTTCTTACCACCGTCTCGCGCAATACCCGACATTGAATACCAGCCATCAGAAATAATGTGTGCATCCATCCATCCATTGATAAAAATGCTTTTACCAATTGCATCGGGGTCGGCATAACGACCATCAGCAAATGTGGTCGTCGGATGCCATGGGCGACCTAGAGCAACGCTGTTATCGGGCACTAGTCGATCGCGAGTTAAACGGCACTTTAAAAATATTAAACCATAATTGTTATCAATATGTGTCGAAGGCGCAGTAATGAAACCGTAAGGATTTGTTGCTGTAACGCGCGCGCGCGTTTTAATTTCTGAATCAGTAAAAAGCGCGGTGCCTCCGCCAAAAATATAATCCACATTGCCAGCGATAAATACCTGATCAAACCAACTGCGCCCTGAGTTTACAAATAAAGTATCCTGATAACCTAACAAACTAATATTGCGCAGTATAATTCGGTCGCTAGGCACATCAATAAAAAGTGCTACGGCTTGTGAACCGATTATTTTTCTATCCGGTGCCAACGCATCGTTAGTTAAAAAATCAAAAGTGTTTTCAATTGTTAAATTTTCAATGCGGATATCACTCGCTTTAATCCGTAAGCTTGCTGTGCCAAAGGTGGTCAGCACTTTACCCGACAGATCCAGCTTACCGGCGTAATCTGCATAGCTGATACGAGTTTTATTTTCGCCCGCGCCCATAAGCTGAATATTATTTTTAGTGATAACAATCTTCTCGTAATAATTTCCTGCAGAGATAAAAATGCGAAAAGGCGTTTTCGTATTTTGCGGAGCTGCGTTAATAGCAGCCTGAATTGTGTTGTAAACTGGTGCAGAAGAAGAGATTTTATGTTGGCTCACTAGTGCGTGATAGTTATTACCATCCACAGCTATGCAACCAGGATTAAGAAATAAAAGCAATGTAAATAGGCAATAATTTTTATAGGTCGCCATAGATCCTGCTTCAACAATAAGCTAGTAACAAAGAATAATATTTAATTCAAAACCCTTTAAGGCACGAATGTAATTATGGCAAGTTTCAAATCAATTATTATTCTTTATGTAGATCCCGTTTGCATGCAAAAAAACATTTTATGCAGCTCCATTGCAACACCAGACTAGGGCATAAATGATTCTTTTACTGTAACCAATACGCCCTGTGCGTAAAATTTTTCTAACCATGTTACGGTTGCCGCAATAAAACGCTCTTCTTTTGCCAGATCTTCACCAAACACTTTGGGCAAGGCAACAATTGCACGCACCAATGCCTCAGGATCGCCTTTATTTGCATCGCACAAAGAACGTAATTCTACCGATAAGGGGTCGGACACTTCTATGGCAGCGCCTTTTTCATCAACTCCTGAAACATAACGAATCCAGGCGGCTATACCCAGACAAATAATGTCGATATGGCCCTCGCCGCGTAATTGCACGCGTAGACTTTCTAGTAATCGTTGCGGTAATTTTTGCGTACCATCCATAGCGATTTGCCAAGTTCGATGCTTTAACGCTTTATTAGAAAACCTATCTCGCAATTGCTGTTTGTAAGCTTCAATATCAAAATTTTGCGGTGCCGTTAAGGTTTCACCCGCTTCGCGCGCCATGTAAATTTTTATCATATTGACAAATGCGGGCTCACTCATCACTTCGCTAATATAATTAAAGCCCGACAGATATCCTGCATAAGCCATAATTGAATGTGCACCATTTAATAGGCGCAATTTAATTTTTTCAAATACCCGCACATCAGTAACCAATAAGGCCCCTATCTTTTCCCATTCCGGGCGGCCATCAGAAAACTTATCTTCTATCACCCATTGCGTGAATGGTTCCGCAACGACCATGCCTTCGTCGCGCATGCCTAATCGCGTTTCAATATCGCGGCGATCCTCATCTGTGGTGGCAGGCACTATGCGGTCAATCATGGTGGACGGAAAACGCGTATTGGTCTTGATCCACTGCGCCAAATCCACCGATATTTTTTCTGCAAATTGCACAACAACTTTTTCCACTACTTCGCCGTTATTCGGTAAATTGTCGCAGCTCAATACCGTAAAACTTTTGATTCCATTGTTAAAGCGCTGCTGCAACGCGGCGACTATATAACCTATAGCAGACTTTGGCTTTTCGATATTGTGTAAATCATGTTGGATGTCAGGGTGTGCGCTATTCAAATCACCCGTAGCGGGATCGTGGCAATAACCTTTTTCGGTTACCGTCAATGAAATAATTTTAATATTAGGTTGCGTCATCATATTGATTAAGGCCTGCGGATTTTCAGGCCCCACCAGAGCTTGGGTTACTGCACCAATGATTTGACATTTTTCACCATCACCGGAACGCTCAACCAATGTATACAAGCCATCTTGAGGTGCCAACTGATCACGCACAGCAGGTGAACGCAAACTGCAACCAATAATTCCCCAGTTGCCACCAAATTTATTTAATACAGCTTCAGTATAAAATGCCTGATGCGCACGATGAAATGCACCTATACCTAAATGAACTATACCAGCGCTCAGCTTACGGCGATCATATTGCGGCAACACAATTTCTTTCGGCAATAACGCTAATTGTGCTTGATTCAATCTATTCATAATTGTTTCCAAAATGTTTATCGATTTAAATTTTATTTACTAAATAATTCTAGGCATTCATTTTTTTGAATGTTATATTTTGAATATCATTAAAATAGTATTTTTCTTATTCTTCCGACTAATAAATTTTTCACGCGAGTCAACTCTTTACACAATAATGGATAATAACATGGTACACATTGCAGCGATTGGTGAAGTTATGGTGGAGCTTGCTCCATTTCCTATCAGCGTTTCTGATAAGAATAACTCCGTCAATAATTTTTCCGTTAATAGCAGCGAGATTATGGCGCTCTCATTTGCCGGGGACACTTACAACACTTCCGTTTATATGTCGCGGCTTGGCTTAAAAACTGACTATGTTACCAATCTAGGGGAAGACCCTTACTCCCAGCAAATTATGCAACGTATAGCCAGTGAAAATATTGGTACTGGTATGATTCAAACCTTAGCGGGTAGATCTCCAGGTTTATATATTATTCGCAATACGCCGGACGGCGAGCGCGAATTTTTTTACTGGCGCAAAGAGGCACCAGCGCGAGATTTATTTGCTACACATGAAGCTAGTGAAAATTTGTTTCAAAAGCTTAGACTATGCGACTGCGTTTACTTAAGTGGTATTACTCTAGCAATTATTGGCGAGCAATCTCGCAAACATTTAATCGATGTTCTGGCTCGATTACGCACACTGGGTGTGACCATTGCATTCGACAGTAATTATCGTCCGCGCTTGTGGTCGAACCCACAAGAGGCCCAGCATGCAATGCTCGCTATTATGCAGCATACCGATATTGCGCTGCTAACATTAGATGACGAATTATTATTGTGGGGCGATGACACAATTGAAGGCTGCAAAGCACGCTACGAAAACTGCGCACTGCGTGAATTAATTTTAAAGCGCGGCGCTGAAGATGCAGTGCTCATCACCGCCAACTCGCAAATTCACGTCCCCGTCCCACCCGTTGCCAATGTTATTGATACTACCGGTGCTGGTGATACTTTTAATGCTGGATACTTAGCAGCGCGCCTACAAAATGCGTCAATGGAAGATGCAGCAAAACAAGGCATAGGCTGCGCTGGCATTATCATTCGCTACCGTGGTGCCATTATTGATAAATCAGTTTTTGAAAAAGAGCTTGGCGCTTAATGGCCGAGGATTGCTAATCATTGTCGTTTATCCTCAAACGATAAACGACAATCCAGACAATGTTATTTAGGGCTTAGGCAACATTGGATTACCACGCTTACACAATTGAATAGCTAAACCCCAGGGATCACGCATCATAACTAAATGTGAACCGTCTTTGACATGCACTTCCTCAGCAAAAACTGCCCCGGCTATTTCCAATTCGACACGCTTTTGTTGCGGCTTTTCACATACAAAAGCCAGATGCAATAATAACGGATGCATATCGAAATAGTCGGGCACTTGATCGGGTGGATTGTTGTAAATTTCAATCATCACCTGCCCACTCGTATCTGCTAAAAAGTGGGTTTTTGAACCCACTTCCTGTTTGCGCACAATGGTTAAACCCATATGAATAACGTACCAACTTGCCATAGCGATTGGATCTTTCACATTGAGTGCAAAGTGTTCTATTTTCATAAATTTTCTTTTAAGTGAAAAAACAGCGAATATATTTTACGATAATTATTTAAATCACTGCACCTATCTTCCAGGGTGTGAATTCGTTGTCGCCATAGCCAAGTAATTCGCTTTTAGTCGCTTCACCCGAGGCAATATTTAATATTTCTTGAAATATTTTTTCGCCACATTGATAAAGACTTAGCTCACCATCAATAACACCGCCGCAATTAATATCTATATCTTCTTTCATGCGCTCGTAAAGCGGCGTGTTACTGGAAAATTTTATGCAAGGTGCAGGCTTGCAACCAAAGGCGGAGCCACGGCCCGTAGTAAAACAAATGATTTGCGCACCTGAGGCAACCTGTCCCGTTGCGGAAACCGGGTCATAGCCAGGACTATCCATAAATACCAGACCCTTGGTAGCAATTTGCTGTGCGTAAAGAAACACACCATTTAAATTTGTCGAACCACTTTTTGCTTGCGCGCCTAAAGATTTTTCCATAATAGTGGTGAGCCCACCGGCTTTATTTCCGGGTGATGGATTATTATTTAATTCGACATTATTGCGTGCCGTGTAATCTTCCCACCAGATAATGCGCGCTAACAATTGTTCTGCGATTTCAGGCGAAGACGCACGCTGTGTTAACAAATGCTCAGCGCCGTAAATTTCTGGAGTTTCGGATAAGATGACCGTGCCACCGTGACGAATTAATATATCGCCAGCAATACCCAATGCAGGATTCGCCGTAACGCCTGAGAGGGCGTCCGATCCGCCACATTGCAAACCAATCATTAATTCATTGGCAGGTACAAGTTCACGTTGCGCCAGATTGACCAAGGGCAGCATATCGCGCAGCGTCGCTATACCTTTCTCAATAGAGACTCGAGTTCCACCGGTATCCTGAATCGTGAAAGCACAAAAAGTACTATTTTGCGCTAAGCCGCTTTCTTGCATAACGCGCTGGACTTGCATGGTTTCACAGCCAAGCCCCACCATCATTACACCCCCAAAATTCGGGTGGCGGGCATAGCCATCAAAAGTGCGCCTTAAGGTTTCGTAACCCTCACCATCAGAACTCATTCCGCAACCAGTTTCATGAGTGAGTGCAACAACCCCATCAATATTCGAATAATTTTTTAACTCGCCGGAATAAGTGAAATGCTGGGCGATAGCGCGAGCTACGGTAGCGGAACAATTAACCGTCGTTAAAATACCAATATAATTTCGCGTACCTACCCTGCCACTCGCCCGCCGGTAACCACGAAAGGTGGCCCGCTGCGCCTCAGGAATAAAATCAGTGGGCTTTGCTTTACTGCAAAATCCGTAGTCTTTATCAGCATCCCCCATCACGCAGTTGTGAGTATGTACATGCTTACCCGCAGCAATAAATTGTTTGGCGAACCCCATAATTTGGCCATATTTCATAATGGCTTCGCCCACTGCTATATCGCGTAACGCAACTTTATGAAGTGCAGGAACCTCGTCGATAAGCGCAATGGGGGAATTAATCAGATGGGTGCCAGCGGGTAGCGATACCTTACAAATGCCCACGTTATCCACTTCATGTAACTGCAAAATATTGCTCACTAAATCACCTACTTATAAAAATTTGCCATGGACAACAACTCGCAGTAAAGCCACTCACAACAATCAAAAACAAGCAACTTTAATCATTTGAGAACAACTTATCAATGAAGACATATTGTCAGGCCCTTGCATTTAACCAGAAACTCATTATCATCATATTTTTCATATATGCTAATTTTTTTAGTGGCAAAAAAAACCATATGATGTCATATTTATAGAAGAAACAATAGCCAAGCGCCATGATCACAACATTTTTAGCCTGAAAAATCTAATCCATAACTAAAATAATTAGAGTACAAGCTTTGAATAAACTAACTTCGCCCTTAAATCGCCGCCGATTTCTTAGCACACTAAGTAGCGCCACCTTACTTGGCTGCGCTGCATTAAGTGGTTGCGTGGCCAAGGATACTGCAGCGCTACAACGCGCGCGCTTATCCAGGCAGGCCTGGTTACTTGCTGCAAAAATTCGTCGTGAGATAAAAATTCCCCAGTTTCCAAATAGAGAATTTTTAGCAACCGACTTTGGTGCGAAGGGAGATGGAATCAGCGATAACAGTCAGGCTTTTGGCAGAGCTATTGCCCAATGCCATCAGCTTGGTGGCGGGCGCGTGCGTATACCAAGAGGACAATTTTTAACGGGCCCGATCCATCTGTTATCTAATGTGAATTTGCATTTGGATGATGGCTGCACTGTGTTATTTAGCACTAAGATGGAAAATTATTTGCCAGCAGTATTTACGCGCTGGGAAGGAATGGAGTTAATGGGGTTGTCACCACTTGTGTATGCATTCGAACAAGAAAATATCGCCATTACTGGCAAGGGCACGCTCAACGGGCAAGCCAGTGAGAGCAAATGGTGGCCATGGAAAGGCGGAGAGGAATGGGGCAGAAGTGGCTTCGCCAATCAAGATAATGCACGAGCCAAACTTGTCAAAGATATCGAAAATAATCGGCCAGTCAATGAACGCATCTACGCGAATGGTGCACAGTTGCGCCCGCCGTTTATCCAGTTTTACCGCTGCAAAACAGCCTTAATTTCCGATATAACCATTACCCAATCGCCCTTCTGGTTAATTAATCCCGTGCTTTGCGAGAACGTGACTGTGCGTGACGTCACTTGCATTAGCCTCGGTCCGAACTCGGATGGTTGTAATCCTGAGTCGTGCAAAAATGTTCTTATTGAAAACTGTTTTTTTAATACTGGCGATGATTGTATTGCTATTAAATCGGGTCGCAATGCTGACGGCCGTCGCATTAATATCCCCTCAGAAAATATTGTGATTCACGGTTGCGAAATGCGTAATGGTCACGGTGGCGTAGTGATTGGCAGTGAGATTTCTGGCGGTGCCCGCAATATTTTTGTCGAAAATTGTAAAATGGACAGCCCGGAATTAGAACGTGGAATTCGTATAAAAACCAACTCCGTGCGCGGTGGCACCATCGAAAATATTTATTTCAGCAATATAAAAATCGGTGAAGTGGAAACCGCCATAGTCATTGATTTTGCCTACGAAGAAGGCGATGCAGGAGCATTTACTCCTAAAGTGCGAAATATTGAAATTCGTAATTTGCATTGTGAAAATGCGAAGCAGATTTTTAATATTAATGGTTACGAGCGCTCGCCCATCAGTCAATTACATCTCATCAATGCCGATTTCGTCCAGGCAGCGAGCATAGGTGTCATAAAAAATACCGAAGATTTTATAACCGAAAATGTAACAGTTCGGGGAGAGCATTTTTCTCTACATAATATTTGATTTTATTAAAAGTAAAAAAAAGCAAAGCCTGATTAATTATTCGTCGCTATATCAATGAAGCGATTTCAGGTTGCCTGAATTACTACAAGGATTCTTATTTATTGATAGCTACTGAAATGGTCAGAAGCTAAAAATAATGTAGATACTTTGATTGGATGTGACAATTGGTTGATTGAATTTGACGATTAAAGTAGGCTGTGCCGCGCAACGCAACCGGTTACACGTTTATGTCGGGGCAGACCTGAGGTCAAAAAATATAAATAATCTGTAGTTTCAATGACTTATGAGTTACGTATCTTTTGTGATTAATCAACAATAAACGAGGAATAGCAATGCAAAAATTTAGGATTAACCCATTGGTACTGGCTATGGCAGCTGCCCTGCCCCTTTCAGTTCAAGCGCAAGAACCCCCCGCAACAGACGACACGATTGAAGAAATCGTCGTCAGTGGATTTAGGGCCAGCGTCGCCAAATCCCTTGAAACAAAACGCGATTCAGCGGGTGTCGTAGATGCTATTACGGCTTCTGATATCGCAGAATTCCCGGATAACAATCTTGCAGAATCCTTACAACGTATTCCCGGTGTTGCCATTACCCGGTCTGGCGGCGAAGGCCGTAATATTTCTGTTCGCGGCTTGAGCCCGCAATATACCCGCATCCGCGTTAACGGTATGGAAACCGTCTCTACCACTGGTGGTACGGATGCCACAGGTGGCAATAACCGCGCGCGTAATTTTGACTTTAATACCTTTTCTTCAGACCTTTTCACTTCCCTGGTGGTGCATAAAACTGGCTCTGCGGAAGTTGATGAAGGCTCTTTGGGCGCAACTGTGGACATGCGTGCTGCACGCCCGTTTGATTATGACGGTTTTGTTCTAACAGCGAACGGTCAGCTCGGCTACAACGATCTGTCTAAACAAGAAGATCCATCTGGCGGCATTTTGATCAGCAATACTTTTGCTGATGGAAAATTCGGTGCACTGCTGTCTTATTCCTACGCCGAACGCACGATTCAAGATGAAGGTAAAAGTACTGTTCGCTGGAGCAATCTACCTACCGAAAGATTTGGCAATGTAAACGGCGCTCCGGTTACCGCGACGCATGAGGTTAATACAGCATTTCATCCACGCATACCGCGTTACGACTCCTACAACACCGATTTATCACGCGAAGGCGTGAGTGCATCGCTACAATTCCGACCAACGGATGTTACCGAAATCAGCCTCGATGTACTTTTATCAAAATACGAAGCAACGCGCACCGAGAAATTCCTGCAAGGTTCGATGAACGGCAGCCAAAATGCGAACGTGAATGTTACGGATTATGCGATCGAAGGAAGTTCATTGGTTTATGCTTCCATGACTGGAGCGAGACTACTGGCAGAAAGCCGTCAGGATGAACTGGCCACAGACTTTTCCATGTATACCTTGAGTGCCAAGCATGAGTTTTCCGATTCATTCCGAATCAATGGCTTGATTGGCACCTCTGAATCAGACTTCCAGAACCCGGTTCAAAATACGATTATCATGCAAGCCAACAACCAAAATGTCACTTGGGATTATCGTGGCAATAACGAAGATGCTTATTTAACATTTGGTAATGGCGCCTACGACAAAGCAAATTGGGCCATTAATAGCGTACGTCAGCGCCCCCAAGCGACACTGAATACCTATGATACGGCGGCGCTAAATCTTGAATTTGACTTGAATGACAGCCTGACATTGAAAGGCGGTGCGACCCTGAAAAAATTTGAAGCCGATACCTGGCAAAAAGCTTATCTTGGCGGTGAAGGTTTAGGTAGCACGGCGAACTGTGCGCAGACAGGAAACACAACGCCCGCAACCACACCTAGCCCAAGCTGCGGCGTAAATCTGCAATCCGATCCGGATTTCATTACCAGCTTTGATTCTGGTCTGGGCCAGGGAACGCCATGGTTACTGCCCAACCGCGGTTTAATAATGGACACTTATGGTCTATGGGATAAACCAACGACAATAAACGACAGTAGTACAGGTCGTGCAGGTACATTTAACGTTACTGAAGATACTCTCAGTGAATATATACAACTTGATTTCAAAACCGAAGTGGCTGGCCTTCCCTTGCGCGGCAATATTGGTGTGCGCCATTTCACTACCGACCAGGAATCTACCGGTTGGAAAAAAAGAAATAATGTTTGGACTCAAGAAATTGTTGAACGCAGCTATTCAGATACCTTGCCGTCATTAAATCTGGTACTGGAGCCTGTAGATAATTTACAAGTTCGCGCTGCTTATTCTGAAGGCATTGCCCGCCCAAACATGGCCCAGTTAACAGACGATACCAACGTAACTTACACAGGGACACAACGTCAGGTGACCATTAATAATCCCTACCTTAATCCTTCAAAAGCCAAAAGCTTTGATTTAGGTTTGGAATGGTACTTTACCGACGAAGCGGCGATAAGCATTGGTGCGTTTAGAAAAGAAGTAGATACCTTCGTGCAAACAGTACCCGGCAACAGCGTATATACCGACTTGGGATTACCGATTGAATTTGCGAGGGATGCTTGCGGCACAGCCCTTGCAATTGATTGTAGTGAAAGCCTGGTTTGGGCCACTAGCGAGCAAAAAAATGCTCCCGGCGGAACCATCAACGGCTATGAAATTAGTTATCAGCAACCCTTTACTTTCCTACCCGGTTTTTTGAAAAATTTTGGCTTTATTGGCTCTTACACTCATGTTGATGCCGAGATGGATTATGCAACTGCCACTCCTGGTGTATTTCAGGAAGCTCCCTTGCTCAACCTATCCCCTAACTCATCCAGCGTAACAATTTACTTCGAGCAAGATGCATTTAAAGCGCGGGTATCTGTTGCACAACGCGATGGTTATCTGACCCTGGCGGTCAATGATGCCAACGCTAACTATCAAAATGGCACTAACGGCACTACTAACGTAGATGCGCAAATTTCGTATCAAATTAACGAAAACTTCAAGGTTACTTTGGACGCACTCAACTTGACCAACGAAGTGGATGATCAATGGGTAGAATCCAGGGAACCACGTCTTTCCTATTATCATGAAACAGGTACGCAATATAATCTTGGTGTGAATTATAAATTTTAATATTGTTAGTTAATGCGTGGCCTTGGGATGTCGGTAACCGACATCCCTGTTTTATTCATGAATAGTCATAATATTTTTAAGGATTCGCAATATGAGTTGGTGTGATTGCCAAGTTATATTGAACATATAGGTGAAATCTTTTGAAACAGATGATCTCGCGTCACATTGTTGTTGCTGCAGTTATTAGCACAGTGGCATCCAGTCTTATCGCCTGCGCTACGCCAAAATCAAACTCAACAATTTCCACAATTGCTCAGACCGTGGCCACTATCGAAGTGAGCAATCCCAGTAACTTTGCACGTGAGCAAGAGCCACTATATTTTACTTTTTATAATTTAGGTTTAAGAGCAAATGATGAAAGGACCAAGCATCTTGTAGCGCAAGAGAATGGTCAGGTTTTGCCTAGCCAAATCATTGATACTGATAATGACAATGCGCCAGATACACTGTTAATTGCGACCGATTTTACCGCTGCACAAATACGCAAATTCACTATAGTGAGTGATGCCAGCATAAAAGCACCGTCACTTAAAAAACAAACCCAGGCTGAAATTTCTATCAAGGAAGGTGGCCAGTGGAATGAAAAGGTTTATGAAAACTTTACCGCATTTAAAAACGTACAAAAATTTACACCACCACCGCAATATACTGATCACTCTTATTTTATTCGTTACGAAGGTCCCGGTATAGAATCCGATAAGGTTGGCTACCGCGTTTATCTGGATTGGCGTAACGGTTTTGATATTTTTGGCAAAAAAACTAATGCCATGGTTCTGCAAGATATTGGCCATGAAGATTACGAAAAATATCACCACGATGCACCTTGGGGTCAGGACATACTGAAAGTCGGTAAATCGCTCGGCGCTGGCGGTTACGGCTTTTGGAATGGCAAAGCAGTTGAGTTAGTATCAAATGTAAAAAGTCGCGATGTATCTATTATAGAAAACGGTAATCTTTATTCTGCATTTAATATCAAGTACAACCAATGGCAAGTAAATAACAATATTTTTGATTTATCATCAACCCTATCCATGAATGCGGGTAGTCGTTTAGCGCACACGCAATTAAAACTCACTGCTAGTGAGAACAATGCTAAGGATGTGGCACAAGATCCGCGCACAGGTTTAAACAAAAACTTTCCTAATTTTGCGATTGGTGTTGTTAAACATCCCGGTACCAGGTTAATCCTGGGTAATGACAATATCAGCAATAGCGCATGGACTTATGCTGCCAGCTGGGGGAAACAAAGTCTTAGCAGCGCTGAAAGCTATTTAGGCATGGCAGTTATCTTTCGTAAGGGCGATCGCAAACAACAAACTGAAGATGCAAGCTCCTACGTTTCTGTCATGAATACCAATGGCGGTGAACTGGATTATTATTTTGTCGCCACATGGGACCAGGAGTTAAATGGCATTAAAACTGAAGCGGAATTTAAAGCTTATTTGGATCGTGAAGTTGAACGCCTCACCAAACAACCGCGCACGCACATTCAATCGGCTTTAAATGCTGCCGCTAAAGCTAATCACATAGATGCACAAGCAGCACTAGGCTGGAGTAAACTTTTAGCAGATTCAGAGTTGGAACGTAAGACACTTAATTATCATGCTACCGGCTGGGATGAATATCGCAAACGTTCCCCAAAATTTGAGTACGATGTGGTAGGAATGCAAATTCGCGCCCTGCAAGATCTCGATGCAGTGAGCCCCAATGAAGCTTATCGCAAAGCACTCGAAACAGTCACCGGCAGCTACGTAAAAAATGATGGGGGAATTATTGGATATGAACCGGATTTATTTAGCATTGATTTAACCAAGCCAGGCGATATGGTCATATTGCTGGAGCAACGCACCAAACAAGAAAAATATCGCAAAGCAATTCATTTTCTGCGCGAAAACTTGAAAAAACACCCGCGCACTTCTGAAGGAGCATTTTGGCATCGCATTGTTTACCCCCAACAATTGTGGCTGGATGGTGTTTATATGGGTATGCCTTTTTTAGCACAATATGCAGCGACTTACGAAACCGGAAAAGCACAACACAAAAGTTTTACCGAAGCCGTGCACGAATTTACTATAGCGCGAAAACATTTACGTGATCCCCAAACCGGGCTTTACTATCACGCATGGGACGAATCTAAAAAAGCCGATTGGGCCAACAAAGAAACCGGGCGCTCGGCACAATTTTGGTCGCGCGGCATGGGTTGGTACGCTATGGGCTTAGTCGATGTTCTCGATTATTTACCAGAGACTGAAACAGAATTACGTAAAACACTGATTGCTATTGTTAATGAATTTGCTGCAGATATCCTACGTTATCAAGATCCGGACACTCACACCTGGTGGCAAATTACTGACCGCCCACATGCATTGGGAAATTATCGCGAATCATCGGCAAGCGCCATGTTTAGTTATTTTTTTGCCAAAGCGATTAATAAGGGCTATCTACCTGAGTCTTACAGTGCAATTGCAACCAAAGCCTACACCGGTTTAATTAATCAATTCGTCAGCGTCCATGCCGATGGAAAAATCAGCATGACCAATCAATGCCTGGTTGCGGGCTTGGGCTTCGGTCGCGATGGCAGTTACGATTACTACATGACCGAACCCGTAGTTGCTAATGATCCGAAAGGCAATGTCCCTTTTATTTTGGCTGGAGTGGAAATATTTAAATTGTTGAAAAAATAATGATATTTTTCAACTTGTGATTCAACAAATGGAACAACAAGGTTCAGACATTCGCTAAACATTACTTGTTACATTTTTAACGATATAAGGTTTAACCATGAGAAAAATAGAAGAACGTTTTGCAGTTCATGTTGATGACTACAAGCATTACGATACCGAAAAATTACGTAAACATTTTTTAATTGAAAATATTTTTTCTGCCGACGAGGTGCTGTTCACCTACACTCATTACGAGCGCCTGATGGTAGGTGGAGTTATGCCGGTGCAACAAGCCGTTAAACTCGAATCCATCGAACAATTGAAATCAGAATATTTTTTACACCGTCGCGAGCTGGGTGCGATTAATATTGGCGGTAACGGAACCGTGATGGTGGATGGAGAAGAGATAGCGATTGGCACTAAAGAAGCGCTTTATATAGGGCGCGGAGTTAAAGAGGTTATTTTTCGCAGCGACGATAGTAGAAACCCTGCAAAATTTTATTTGAATTCAACACCAGCGCATTGTTCATACCCCACTAAAAAAGTGGACAAACAAAACGGCAAGGTATTGCATATGGGTGCAGGTGATACTTGTAATGAGCGCGACATCTATCAACTAATGATCAACACGGTACTCGATACTTGCCAGTTGCAAATGGGCATGACTGAGTTAAAACCTGGCAGTATTTGGAACACCATGCCCATGCATACCCACAGCCGCCGCATGGAAGCTTATTTTTATTTTAATATTCCGCAGGATCATGCTGTCTGCCACTTTATGGGTCCCGCAGAAGAAACGCGGCATATCTGGGTTGGCAATGAACAAGCTGTCGTCTCGCCACCTTGGTCCATGCACTCAGGTGTCGGCACTGCCAACTACACATTTATCTGGGGAATGGCTGGTGAAAATCTCGATTACACTGATATGGATTTTCACAAACCTAATGAATTGAAATAAATAGCAAATTGAAATGAAAATAATAATTCAAATAAAAAGAAAAAAATGCAAAGCTAAAACAGTTGCGACACATTAATTTTGCAAATAACTACATCGAGAAAGAAAAATGAATCATCCATTATTTGATTTAACCGGAAAAGTTGCGCTAGTCACAGGAGCGACTCACGGCTTAGGTATGGCAATGGCAACCGGTTTGGCCAGCGCCGGAGCGACGCTGGTTATTAACGGCAACTCTTCGCAAGAAAAAATTGATGCTGCCATAAATACCTACCGCGCCATGGGCTACGCTGCCTACGGTTACAAATTTAATGTCACCGATGAAGATCAGGTTAGTGCTGCTGTGGAGCAAATTGAAAAAGATCACGGTGCAATTAATATTTTGGTAAACAATGCCGGTATTATCAAACGTATACCCTTATTAGAAATGTCACTGCCTGATTTTGAGGAGGTCATCAAAACTGATCTCACTGGCGTATTTACGATGACTCGTCCAGTAGCACGAAAAATGATTGAGCGTCGGCAGGGAAAAATTATTAATATTTGTTCGATGATGAGTGAACTGGGCCGCAATTCAGTGGGTGCTTATGCTGCCGCAAAAGGCGGTTTAAAAATGCTAACCAAAAATATGGCAACCGAATGGGCAAAATATAATGTGCAAGTAAATGGCATTGGCCCGGGTTATTTTGCTACCAGCCAAACCGAAGCCATTCGCATTGATGGTCATCCATTTAATGATTTTATTGTGAACCGTACCCCGGCAGGAAAATGGGGCGACCCGAACGATTTACAGGGAGCCACTATTTTTCTCGCATCAAAAGCCAGTGATTTTATTGCAGGACAAATTGTTTATGTGGATGGTGGAATACTCGCAACAATTGGTAAACCCAGTAACGAAGCATAAAATAAAATTATTCGAGTGATAAAAAAGCACAATTTTCTTTAAAATTTATTAAAAAAAACTGATTCTCAACTCGTCAAGCTTAAGAGCAGAGAATCAGTTTATGTAGTCCCTAGAGTTTGTAAGCAGCTTTTACCAGGTTATAAGTGAGGTCTACGGCAATTTCTTGTGCTTCATCTTCGTTGAGGCGATGATCAGCAACTAATTCAGCTAAAAACCCACAGTCCATCCGGCGCGCCACATCATGACGGGCTGGAATTGATAAGAATGCGCGGGTGTCATCATTGAACCCAACCGTATTGTAAAAGCCGGCAGTTTCAGTAACTTGTTGACGAAAACGACGCATACCTTCAGGGCTATCGTGAAACCACCAGGCGGGCCCAAGCTTTAAACTGGGATAGTGTCCCGCAAGCGGCGCAAGTTCGCGGCTATAAGAGGTTTCATCCAGAGTGAAGAGAATAATACTGAGGTTCGGGTGATTGCCAAATTTTGTTAATAGCGGGCGTAAGTTGCGAATATATTCTGTTGCTTGCGGGATATCAGCGCCTTTATCCCGACCAAATTTTTGAAATATTTGGTCATTGTAATTGCGAAAGCTGCCGGGATGAATTTGCATAACCAAACCGTCTTCGACACTCATGGCAGCCATTTCAGTCAGCATTTGGCCGCGAAATAATTCGGCATTTTGTGGATCAATTTTTCCACTTAATGCAAGTTGATAAAGCTTTTCTTTTTCAGAATTGCTTAGGTCAGCTGTAAACGGAGAGGGATGACCGTGATCGGTAGAAGTAGCGCCACAGGATTTAAAAAATTCGCGGCGACGTTTAAGTGCGCGCAGATAGCCAGAGAAATTTCCTGTGTCTTCGCCGGTAATTTTACTGAGCTCTAGAATATTATTAGTAAAACCTTCAAATTCAGGATCTACCACGGGATCAGGTCTATATGCAGTGATAACTCGGCCTTTCCAGTCAGAACTTTGGATAACTTGATGATGTGCTAGATCTTCTAAAGGCGATTCAGTGGTAGCAAGAAGTTCTATATTAAATTGATCGAACAAAGCACGAGGTTTAAAACTATCAAGTTTTAGTTTTTCGTTAATGGTATCGTAATAAAGATCGGCAGTCTCAGTCGACAAAACAACTTCCATATGAAAGACATGCTGAAAAACATAATCCAGCCAGAGTCGCGATGGGGTACCACGAAACAGAAAATAATTTTTAGCGAATATTGACCAGACTTTACGTGGGTCAGCTGTGGCGGGCACACCATCAATAGTTTTTATACCAAGAGATTCGAGACTTATGCCTTGGCTGTACAACATCCTAAAAACATAATGGTCGGGTTTGATTAATAAATCGGTTGGATTTGAAAAATTTTTGTCATACGCGAACCAACGCGGATCCGTATGACCATGAGGACTAACAATAGGTAAATTAGCAACTTCAGCATAAAGCCTGCGCGCGATATTCCGCGAAGATTCATTAGCAGGAAATAATCTGTCAGGATGTAAAAATAACGGCTTTGTCATAGTGATATCTCTTAAAATAATGAATGATATTTTGCAAAAGCTACTAGCAATAATTATTGCTTGTTAATAACGACTAAAAATAATTATTGTTTATTAATAGTTACTAATATACACGGTTAGTTTGGTTAACATTATTAAAGCGGTTTTGATATTATACAGCGCTATAGACAATGACTTGCAACAGAAAAACAACATTTTAGCGATACTACACTGAGTGATCATCTTAAAAATTTTAAAAATAATCTGCAGAGTGTGAAAATGAATAACATGAATCAAGTCGATCAAATCAATCAAACCATAGGGAAATATCGTTGGACCATTTGTTCACTAATATTTTTTGCAACGACAATTAACTATTTGGATAGAGCAGTTATTTCATTGCTCAAACCTTATATCGCCACTGCCTTTCAATGGACCAGTGTTGAAGAAGTTGAAAACTATACAAATATTGAAATCGCATTCAAAATTTCCTACGCTTTTGGGATGTTATTTGCAGGACGCTTCATCGATAAGATAGGTACTAAAATCGGCTACGCTGCTGCAACATTTTTATGGAGCGTCTCTGCTGTTGCCCATGGCTTTGCAACCGGGACACTAGGGTTTGCTGTAGCGCGAGTTTTTTTAGGTGTAACTGAATCAGGTAACTTTCCCGCAGCCATTAAAGCGACGGCAGAATGGTTTCCTAAAAGAGAACGCGCACTGGCCACCGGCATATTCAATTCCGGGGCGAATGTCGGCGCTATTATTGCACCGCTCTCAGTGCCTTTTATTGCTGAGGCCTGGGGCTGGCAGTGGGCTTTTATTATTACCGGTGCAGTAGGCTTTATTTGGCTAATTTTATGGTTTATTTATTATGAAGTCCCGGCAAAACAAAAACGTTTATCACAAGCAGAATTCGACTACATACACAGTGATGTGGAAGAGCCTTCAGCCAACAACGCTGAGAGTGTTCCATGGATCACGCTGCTAACCTTTAAGCAAACCTGGGCCTTCGCTATTGGTAAATTGATAACCGATCCAATTTGGTGGTTTTATCTATTTTGGTTGCCAGATTTTTTGAAGAAGCAATATCACCTTTCTAATGAAGGCGTGGCCTTACCGACAGCTCTAATCTATATCATTGCCAGTTTCGGCAGCATTTTTGGTGGCTGGTTGCCCATGAAGCTTATTGATAAAGGCTGGACAGTTTTTTCAGCGCGCAGAACCAGCATGCTGATTTATGCACTTTGCGTCCTGCCAATTGTATTCGCCCAAATATTAGGTGAGATTAATATGTGGCTCGCAGTTCTAGTGATAGGTTTTGCGGCATCGGCTCACCAGGCATGGAGTGCGAATATTTTTACCACTGTCAGCGACATCTTTCCCAAAAAGGCTACAGCTTCAATTGTTGGCATTGGTGGAATGTTTGGTGGACTGGGAGGCATTTTGTTATCGATGCTGGTGCAAAAACAATTATTTGTCCATTATGAAAAATTAGGTAACATTCAAACGGCCTATTACATTATGTTTTTTATTTGCGGTGCCGCTTACCTATTAGCCTGGGGAATTATGAGGATATTGGTACCTACTTCTAGACCAGTGGTACTTTAAGCCTTTAGGAAATTGCACCTTGCCTATAGCTGATTTGAATTAGTTATAGGCAATAATGCGAGCTGCAAATGACTCAAGAAAAGGGTCGGGGTTAGGTCCAACACAATAAATTTATTCCTGACGTAAAAAGTGTTACAGTCAGCTCCCTAGACACAGCATATGGGGGATAAGTTATGAGTATAAAGAAACTAAGCAGCGACTTTAAGGCCTATTATCAGGCTTCAGCTGAAAACAGAACCGGCGTACATTTATTCCTGGGGCTGGTTATTATTCCTGCTATTGGATTAACCCTTTTGTTTTTTTATGTTTACAACTTTTATTTATAAGTTTTCATTTGTCCTTTTTAATTATATTTTATTTATCCTACGCAGCAATAGCATTATACCTCCCAACATATTTTCATGTCGGGAGGTGAAGCAAGTTTACCCTCTCTTCATACGTAACCTTAGACGCGAACCGCCAAAGCCCAGCAAACTTGCGCCAAGCAAAAAAAGTGACGAAGGTTCAGGAACTGCTGCATATTCAAAAGTTAAATCATCAATCGCAGCACTAACGCGCATATTGTAAAAACCTTCAATAGAAATGCCGGTAAAACCAAGCGGCGAACTAAACGAAATATATTGATTAGGTTGGTAAGGAGTATCGTCATCGGGTCCAGCCCAACCTGAAGTTTTAGCTTCAGTAACCTGCCCCACTGCGTCGAATGCATTCAAGTAAATAGATTCTCCAAAAAAAGAACTTACATACATTCCAACAAAGGTGGGTAAAGACCCAACAAAACTTAACTGCAATATATTTCCACCCATCAAATACTGGGGTGAGGACACTGCATTTGCTGCATCGGGCAGATATTGAGTGAGATAACCGTCATCAATTAGCAAACCTTGCGATGCATACTGATCTGTGACTGGATTGTCACAAAAGCAATCACCTGGAATATATTCGATATCGTCAAAAGTTACAGTAACAGCCTGGGCAGCTGAGCCAAGCGTTATCATGGTGCAGATGGCAATTAATGCCATAGCCTGATTTGTTAAGATTCGAATTGCTGAGCCTGAGTTAATATGCATAGATATCTCCAAAAAAAATAAAAACTTTAATAGGTAAAGTATCAATTATTCGGTTCGCTAGAGCTCATATCCGTCGAATGTAAATAAGTGTTGGATTAGCAAATAATTGTATTCATGCAACTTACCTATTATCTCAATGATATAGCCTAGCGAAAGCTGGCCATAGAGGTAAAATGTTCGATTGTTGTTTATGAGCAGATGCGACCAGAACTTGACAGCTTTTTTAGTATGTTTTTCCTACCACCCAGCTTGCCTACAGAAAAATCTCGTTATATTTTTACTACTTCAAGGCGACGCGTTCTAATTCGCAAACAGCCAAAACTTATTAATCCCACACCAACCAATATTAATGATGAAGACGTACGAGCTGACAAATATTGATAAATCAAATTATCAACTGTAACCACCGGGATTCGTCCATAAAACCCTTGTAAACTGGTTTTTTCTCGATCGTTAGAATAGTTTAATGACGAAAGTTGCTTTGATGTGTCGTTGAATGAATTGCTCCAGTTTTGAAATTGATGATTTACAGGAAAACCAGGAGCTTCGTAGAAATGTAAATAATTTATTTCCGCTTTATCTGTATTATCCGTTTGAATTGGCACCCCGAGTTGGAAATCATGTTCCGCAACAAAATAACCTGACGGGAAAACAATATTTGGGCGCAGATCAAGCCCATGTTGCGCAAGAGCCTTGCCGTTAATTTGCCGCTCCCTAATTATTTTTTTCTCAAGCTTTCCACCAGCGCTTCCTTGAGGGTCGTCACGGTTTATGCCGGCCACGTCCGCAACAGCGAAATGTGTATTAATAGCTATGAGAATTATAACGAACACGAGAGCCTGTCTACTTGCGGTTAAAAAAAATGACTTTAATTTTATGCACACAATAAACCTCCTTACCCCTAATGGAGCTATCTCCAGGGTGGCTATAGCTTAAGAGGATGGCTCGCGGAAATCTGTTCGGTATGCCCCATAAGATTGCGCAGAAGGACGTTTGGTATGAGTTAACGCCTTGCTATGGTGAAAGTTAATACATAGCAAAAAAGTTAAATAGAATATTGGCTGAGAAATCCGCATCGCATTTATATATAATTGAAATATTGGTTCGACTCGAAGCAATCAGAATCTATAACAGAAAACCTGCACAACTTTATTGAGAATTATCCTATGCCTACTGAACTGTCACCGGAATATTTACTGCGGTTTAGTGGGATTGGTCGGCTTTATGGCGAGGATGGTTTACTCGCCCTTTCAAAAGCTCACTTTGTTGTAATCGGTTTAGGCGGTGTAGGCACATGGGCCGCCGAAGCTTTGGCGCGTACTGGAGTGGGCGAGTTAACTCTAATTGAAATGGATGATATTTGTGTTACTAACACTAACCGTCAAATCCATGCATTGAAATCATTCATCGGGCAATCGAAAAATCATGTCGTAAGTCAACGATTAAAAGAAATCAATCCAGAAATCATTATTCATTCGATTGAGGATTTTATCGATCAAGATAATATGACAGCGCTAATCGGCACCCATCATCACGTGGTGATTGATGCGATGGATGCTGCTCATATTAAAGCACGGCTTGTGTCTTATTGCAGCGCGCTCAAAATTCGCCTTGTGGTAGTGGGATCTTCTGGCGGTAAACGCAACCCGCAATTAATCACCGTTGCAGATTTAGGGCGCACTGAAAGCGATCCGATGCTTGCCAAAGTTCGCACACAACTTTATCGCCATTTTAATTTTTCGCGGGATAAAAATCGGAAATTTCGAGTTGATGCTGTGTATTCCACCGAGCAAATGGCTTTTCCAAAACCCGATGGAACTGTGTGCATGACCAAGCAAGTTATGGCAGAAGGAGTCAAATTGGATTGTGCTGGTGGTTTTGGTTCTTCGGTTATGGTAACAGGTAGCTTTGGATTTTTAGCCGCCACTCGTGCGATTGAGCGCTACCTGCAAAAAACAACTGAAACAAAAAAACCAAGAGTAATTAATCAATAAATAATGTTTTTTTATAAAAATTTAGATTTAATCTAAAACGTTTACACATCCCGCCAAAGTGTAAGCACGTAAAATAATTGCTCTTAAGCCATTACTTCGAGATGGATTAATATATTGTTGTAACCCGGCATTCAACAGAATAGATTTAACATTTAGTTGCGCTAATTCAGCGGCCTGCTTTTTATTAATCCTCGATAAAAGCAATGCAACAAGGCCATTCATAACGCGGCTATCACTGTCAAAAATAAAACTGTGCCGATCATTCTGCATATCATGCGCGAGCCACGCCGATATTTCACAACCTTTAATAAGATGCGTATCTCGACGCAATTCCGGTTTAAACCTGATGAGAGCGCCCCACTGAATGATTAAGCGATATTGTGCTTGCCAGCCTTTTGTTTCCATAAGTTTCTCTAAAGAAACCTCAGTGAGATCGTCGTAACACATCGAATTGTCTACTCTAAGCCAAATAAATTGCGCGCATTTTTCGTGGTGTGTTGTGCAATATAGCTCGCAGGCTCTGTGCGAAGATTCGCTAAAACTTGCGCAATTACTGGCAATTTTTCTGGTGTGTTGCCTTGACCCTGATGGCCGCTGAGCGGCATATCGGGCGCATCGGTTTCTAGCATCAGTGCAGCAATGGGTAATTGCCTGACAGTTTCACGGGTTTTGTGAGCGCGCTCGTAAGTGATTGTGCCACCAATACCCAATCGAAAACCTAACTGCCAATAAGTAAGAGCCAAATCGATACTGCCACTAAAAGCGTGAATGACACCCCCAGCAGGTAAATTAAATTTTTTTAATGCAAGGATAATTTCATTGTGCGCTTTGCGACAGTGGATGATAACCGGTAACGCTAATTCACTCGCTAATTGTAAATGCGCATCCAACAATTCTTTTTGGACACCAAGCTTTGTTGCTATAGCAGCATCCAAACCACACTCCCCTATTGCCACACACTTTTCGTGTTTTATGGATATGGCTAACTTGCCAAGCATATTCGCAATTTGTTGCGCATTGCACTCTTCGGGAAAGACTTTCTCGATCCACCAAGGGTGGACCCCGGCCGCAAAATAAACTCCGTTGAATTGCTCAGCGATTCGACCGGCGCTATGCCACTGCTCAGGGCACACCCCGGGGATGACTAATTGCTTAACTCCCAACGCATGGCAATGTTGCCAAATAGCTTGGCGATCACCATCAAACATCGGGAAATCAAAATGGCAGTGACTGTCAAAATATTCAATAGACCTAGGCATAACCATGACAAAGCAAAACAGTGAGTGATGCGGAATTGTATCATCGGCCACTACTTCAGGTGCAATTACAGCCGCGTTTACAAATAAGCCTACAAAAAGTAGGTAATTCCTATCGGTTCAGCCCCAGCGCAAAGGAGATACTATTTTTTATCTTGGCTTTTAAGAGTATTATCGTCATCCAAATAGCCCTCTCGAAAAACTTAAATCATGTACCACACATACTTTGGCCTCCAAGAACCGGCCTTTTCAATTGCTGTAAACCCACGCTACCTCTATATGAGCCAACAGCACAAGGAGGCATTGGCGCATTTGCTCTATGGTGTGGTAGGCGGCGGCTTTGTCATGCTGACCGGAGAGGTTGGCACAGGTAAAACCACGATCATTCGCTGTTTATTGGAACAAATGCCGGAAAACACTGACATAGCGATAGTCATGAACCCTATGTCAAATGTGCCGGAGCTGTTATCTATTATTTGCGATGAGCTGGGTGCAAGTTATATTAAAGACGAACCCAATATTAAAAATTTAACCGATGATTTACATCACTACCTGTTAAAAAATCACACTAAGGGCCGCAATACTGTTTTGTTGATTGACGAAGCCCAATTACTTTCTATAGAAGCGCTCGAGCACATTCGTTTATTAACCAATCTTGAAACGACTACACAAAAATTGTTGCACATCATTTTAGTAGGGCAGCCCGAACTAAAAACATTATTGCTGCAGCCTGAATTACGCCAACTGGTGCAACGAATTACCGCGCGTTTTCATCTTGAACCTTTAACCCTTCCTGAAACACTGGAATATATTCGCCACCGGTTAAAAGTTGCGGGAATGCTCGAAGGCCGCAATCCATTTCCTTATCCAATTATTAAACGCATACATTCGTTTACAGGTGGCATTCCTCGTTTGATCAACGTCATTTGCGAGCGCTGCTTAATTGGCGCTTATGCAAGTGATAAGCTCATCATCGATAATGAAATTTTTATTACTGCACGCAAAGAAGTTATCGGCGGCTTAACCCACACACAACAAAATCGTTTAAAGCAATATGGGCTCGCACTCAGCATGGGGCTTCTCGCCTTGATACTAGTGGGTACTATTGCTTTCAATACAAAAATTTTTAATAAAACCCAGGCAAAAGATATTACCGCAACACGTTCAATTTCCTCTGTGACCCATGTATCCAGTGTTGCGAACATAAGTAGCTTTACATCGTCACAAAGTAGTTCGGTTAGCGCTAATTTTTCAATTCGGAATTACAAAACTGCGGAAGATGTACTCTTCACTTATTTAGGGTTACCACTCGCACCAGAAACTCGCCCTTGCGGCAAGAATTTAAATAGCTCTCTATTATGCGAAAAAGTATCTCTGCACACCTGGACTGAAGTTGCCGACGTGAATCGCCCCGCTATTATTATGCTGGCAACGCCGGAAAAATTTTCCACCTATTTAGTGCTCATTGGTATTGATCAAGATAACGCATTAGTTCTCAATGAACAGCATAAAAAAGAAACTGTGCCACTGACGAAAATAGGCTCGTCCTGGACTGGTGATATTTTTTATCTCTGGAAAAAACCGCAAGATTTTACTGAGCCCTTAATACTGGGTGATAGCAGCCCAACCGTTGCATGGCTAGCGCAACAATTTGCTAAACTGGACAAACAAACCGACCCACTAACTGATGACTTATTTAACATCGCGTTACAGGAACGTATCAAACTTTTTCAACGCGCCAAAGGTTTGCATCCCGATGGCATCATTGGCCAGCAAGTGCTAATGAAAGTTAATGAAGCTTTGAGCATCGACAAAACACTCCTAACAGATTTTTAACTATGTCTTTATTACTTGACGCACTAAATAAAGCCGACCAGGAACGCAAGCGCAGCGACGGTCCACCTAGCATTGATAGTCGCCACGATGCTTACAGAGCGCATGACGGATCTAAAACACCCACGCTCATCATTGTATTGAGTATCGGAACAGTATTGATTGTTTTATTGGCGGCAGTTTATTGGCTTGGCATGCATAGGCAGCAATCAACAACGGCCACACCTATTGCAACAATTCCCCAGCCTCCTGTTTTTACACCACAACCGCTGCCTGTCACTGCCAGCACTGACGCCCAAGTTACTGCTGTGGAAAAAGACAGTGACAATAAAAATATTAGTGGGAATGTGTCAGGCGAAGGGGATGTGGCTAACCTGTATCAACAACAAACGGCAAACAACCCTGCTGCGACAATTTCGAATGCGGCTCCGTCTGTAGCAAATAACCCATTGGAAAAACCGCTGTCTACATCACCAACATCCATTAATCAATTTGCCAATCTACCCGAACTGAACGATTTGCCCACCGATGTATTAGAAAAAATTCCAACGCTCAAATACACTGAACATAACTACAACCCGAATGGCGGCAACGTTGTTATCAACGGGGTGGTCAGACATGTTAATGATCAACTCGTCAACGGTGTAGTAATAGATAAAATCTTAATTGATGGAATGATTCTGCACACTGAAAGCTACTCGTTTAAAATGCGTGCCTTAAATACCTGGTTTAACATGTGATGCACGGCCTGAAATATCACACCGTTATGGCGGACAAAAATCGCCATGCCAGCTAACTACTGCTACCTACGCTTTTATATATGACAGGTAGGATGTTTTCCTAAAGCTACAATCAAAAAAATGACAATTTAAATTACAACCATCCATTGAATTTACAGACGACCGGTCATATAGTGCAACTATGAGTAAACGCGAACTTAAAAAAGATTTTCTACTGGAAGCAGGGATTAAGGTGATGGCAACCTGTGGCTATAACGGCACCAGCATTCAGGATATTGTTGATGCAGCCAAGGTACCGAAAGGCTCATTCTATACCTACTTTAAAAGCAAAGAGGACTTTGCATTAGCAGCTATAGACATGGTTGCTGAGGATCGAATTAAACTCAGTAAAAGCCTGTTAAATGACCGTAACATAGCTCCCCTGGCACGACTTAAAACGTTTTTTGAGAGCAGTATTCCGGGATGCGACTCTAATGTGAACGGCGGTTGCTTTATTGGCAATATGTGCCAGGAAATGTCCGACTCCAATGAAGCAATTCGCCTCAAGGTTCGGCAAATGATGCGTAATAAAACTCAGATGGTGGAAGACTTACTAGATGAAGCACGTATGGACGGCAGCCTTAAAAACCCCGTCTCATCGAACTTATTAGCTGAGTTTTTGTTTAATGCTTGGGAGGGTACGTTAATGCGTATGAAAGCTACTAAATGTCGCGAACCTTTGGATGCATTCGTATCAACTCTGCCCAGCATATTTGGCAATTAAGAATGCGAAGAGCGGCGTAAGCTGTTAAAAACACTACTAGATCAATTTCACATATTGTTAATGGCGGCCAAGATCCGCCTTATTTTTTCATTTTAATAAAGACGACTGGTCGCCTTTAAAGGATTAGGATTATGATTATTCATGAAAATACTACGCCCCCTCCGGCTCCAAGTTTCTATTTGACCCACGTTAACTCGGACCCACTAAATCGAGATTTTCAAGATGAGCAACAAGTAAACGATGAGTCACGACTCGTCACCAGGGGAAAAGGAGAAATACTAAACTTCAGTACAAGTCCGCACTTCAACCACAAAGAGATATCACCATTACCTAAAGGCATACTCTTATTTCACGCAATTATTTTGCAACTTTTTGCTATAGGTTGGCTAATGACATTTGCCAGTTTCGCGAGCGCTGATCCGACAATCGTCGCACAGCAACCACGGCCACCATGGTTGCAATTAGCTTCGCTCATTGAAGATGAAAAGCGTCCCATAATTTCCCTTGAGAACAAAAAAATTAAAAGTAGCTGGGCATTAGCGCTTGATAATGATGCATTGGCATTTGGTGACCGCGATAGGGATTACACCTTTGGCATGAACCTCACTTATTCAGGCACCCGTGCCAGCGATGCAATCATTTCGCTAAAAACACCGCTTGCCGGAATTGATGATTCGCTTGGATTAGAGGAGGTCACTGAAAATTCCCAGAGTCATTACAGTGTAGAAACGGGTATTTATGGCTTCACGCCAGCTGATACTAGCCAGCGAGAAATTAACAATCGCGATAGACCCTATGCCAGCATGTTTTATTTTTCCAGCTCACACGACCGAATTGATAGCGAAAATAATATTGCCTGGAAAACAACGCTAACCATAGGCGCGCTTGGACTGGGTATTGCGGGCAAACTACAGAGTGCAACCCACGAATTAATTTCAGCGAAAGAAGCTCGTGGCTGGAATCATCAAATAAGTGATGGTGGCGAATTAACAGGTCGTTACGTTATTGCGCGGCAACATTATTTGGAGAGCTTTTCTCAATCGCTAGAAGTGAAAAGTACTTTACAAGCTTCGGTGGGATATTTAACAGAGGCCAGCTGGAGCCTGAGTTTTCGGAGTGGAAAAATTATTAGCCCCTGGGCGACATTCAACCCGGACTTAACGACTTATGGTGAAAAATCAACCTACAGCAATAACACAACTTCGTTTAACGAGCATTATTTTTGGGCAGGACTTACTCTCAAAGCGCGCCTCTACAATGCGTTTTTGCAAGGCCAGCTACGCGATACTGACTGGTCATATGCCCACGAATCTTTAAGACCCATTATCATGGAGGCTTGGGCTGGCTACACCTACGCTTTCAAAGAAGGTTATCGAATAAGTTACGTTCTCCGCGCCCAAACATCTGAAATTAAAAGTGGAGATGGCAATAGAAACATGGTTTGGGGCGGATTAATTTTTGCTAAAACTATCTAACACAATACAACCAGGACTTTTTACATTTTCTAACGATTTAGATCAGCCAGCATATAAAAGTCGAGATTCTGCCTAATTCGCATTAGCCGCATCACGCCGGTTTAATTGATAGAAAGGGATTAATAAAATGTCCCAAAAATCCGGTCACACTCACTGGCGCAGCCACTACCGACAAACATAAACAATCTGCATTTAATGTTGCAGTTGGACGATGTATTTCACCAGGGTTACGCACTAAAAAATCACCTTCGCTATAAACCCCTTGCTCATCGGAAAAGCTGCCCTTTAATACCAATGTTATCTCCAAACCACGGTGATCATGCTCCACCACTTTCCCACCACTGCTAATACATTGGAAAGCAACTTCATACTCATTTTGCCCAGTGGTTAAACGCGCAGTTTTTAACTTACTGGATACTTTTTGCCATTTTAATTTGCCATTAGCGGGCAACATTTTTTCCACGACTTTTGGTAATTTATTTAACAATGGATTATGGCGATATGAAATATGTAACTCGCTCGCTGCCGCAACTTCAGAAACTTTTTCCACGCTAGATTTTTCATGAATACGCCGCATAAGATTTTCAAAGCTATTGGGTGCGCAGGTTTCAGCAACACTCGTATTCAACATAGCACCACCAATTTTATTTAAATTGGAAACTTTCTGGCGACAATGTGTGCACAGCTGAACGTGTGCGCAGACACTTAAACTCAATGCCCAGGCAAGACTGCCGCTGGCATATTCCGCCAATAAGTTTTCATCTGGATGATGATTAATCATTGTCCTTCTCCTGCTACTTTATCAGTACGTTTGTTGCCAACATCCATTAATAGTTGCATTTTTTTCAGCCCGATTCGCACCCGCGACTTTACAGTACCCAAGGGTAAACCCGTTTCAATAGAAATCTGTTGGTGTGTCTTCCCCTGCATATAAACTTGACCAAGCACTGATCGTTGCTCAGCAGGAAGCTGGAGCAAGGCATTTTGAATAAGTGTTTCGTTGCTAGCCTGCTGTAGATAAATATATGCCTGATCATCTGCTTCCTCATCCCATATATCTTCTATTTCAATTACTCCGCTATCGCTAATTGTGCGACGGTTACGGCGCATTACATCGATACGGCAGTTGCGCATCACCGTATAGATCCAGGTAGACGCAGCAGCTTTAGTGGCGTCATAGGAGGGTGCCTTTTGCCATACCTTGAATAACACCTCTTGCACAATTTCATCTGCTGCATCTGCGGGAAAATTGCTGTTTACGTTGCCCAGACAAAACCCTTTAATCAAGGGTGCAAAATGTGCAAACAATTGCGCAAACGCGCCTTCGTCACGCTGCTGACCAACCCGCTCAAGCAGGCGGCTCCAGGTGTCATCCCGCGCACCTGAAGGTACTACTGAAATAATGTTTGCCATAATTATTTTGGTCTACAGTTGAGGTAGTTAACACGTTGCGATACGAACGATTATACGGCGAGACTCGCGACTTGGATCAGTGTGATCCATTTTAAACAAATCAACGTAAATTAAGGCAGATCATCAAAGCAACAAGGCAATTTAGTATGAACACAGAGACAAGTCCTCCATTCGATGCCGAGAAGTTTAAGGCACTCTACCAAACGTTCGATAGTAAAGCCCTGGATAAGCTTCAAGATCTGTATTGCACCGCAATAGTATTTAAAGATCCTCTTCATCAACTCCAGGGACTCTGTGCACTCAAGCGTTACTTTGCAGGCTTCTTCACGACTGACATGGATTGCCAATTTGTATTTATTAATCAGCTGGTCAATAACGAACAAGCTTTTTTCCAATGGCAAATGCACTATCGTCATCCGCGCTTACAAGCGGGCAAAACCTTAATACTGAATGGTGGAACCTTAATCAAATTTCACACCACGATTTACTATCATGAAGACCTTTATGATTTAGGTGCGATGGTTTACCAACACATTCCCATCCTTGGCTGGGCGATCAATAAAGTCAATAAACGACTAGTGAGCAATTAATGAAAAAAATTACTGATCGTTGTATTTGGGTAACCGGTGCAAGTTCTGGTTTAGGCCGAGCGCTAGTGCAACAACTCGCAGAGGCAGGAAATTTTGTTATTGCAAGTGCAAGGTCACAATCAGCTCTTGCTGCCCTGGCCCTGCAGTACCCGGGTAAGGTAAAAGCGTTCCCTTTGGATGTCAGCAACCAACTCGATATCGAAAAAGCGGCACAACAATTAGGTGAATTTACTGATTATCTCGACATGGTCATTTGCGCAGCAGGAATCTGTGAATATGAAGACAATTTACGTTTTGACCCAAACATGTATCAGCGGGTAATGGACGTAAATTTTCTTGGAGTCGTGCGCGTATTTAATCTTGCGCTACCCTTATTAAAGCGCGCGCAGCAACGCCCACATTTTGTTGCAATTAGTAGTCTTTCAACCTGTGTCGGCTTTCCTCGCGCTGAAGCTTATGGTTCTTCCAAAGCCGCATTGAATTATTTTATGCGATCATTACGTGCCGACACTATAAAGCTACCACTCGATTTAACGCTAGTCCGTCCAGGCTTTATCGCAACTGACCTGGTACAAAATAATGATTTTGCAATGCCGTTTTTAATGACTCCCGAGCAAGCCAGTGCGCGTGTTATTCAAGGGATTAAGTCTGGTAAATTTTTAGTGGATTTTCCCCGCCGATTGAGTTGGCCATTAAGTGTCGCGGGGTGCTTTTTTAACGCATGGTGTAAATGGTTCGCGCCAAAGCTCACCCGTTTGCATAAGTTATAGAGGATACAGCGTGAAGATTGCAATTATCGGCAGCGGCATTTCCGGGTTAACAGCGGCTTTTAAGTTAAATAAACACCACGACATTTGTTTATATGAAGCTGCGGATCGTCTGGGTGGTCACACTGCCACCAAACACGTCAAAGTGAATAATAAAGATTTCAATATTGATACCGGCTTTATTGTGTTTAACGATTGGACTTATCCTAACTTTATAAAATTAATGGAGGAGTTAGGGGTTGAATCGCAACCCGCAACCATGGGTTTTAGTGTATTTAATCCAGCCGATGGTTTCGAATATGCGGGCACTAATCTCACCACCTTATTTGCACAAAAGCGCAATTTATTTTCGCTAAAACACTGGCGAATGCTGAAAGATATTGTCCGTTTCAATAAAGAAGCTTTGCAGGATTTAAAAGCAGGAAACTTATCTCCAAATGAAACTCTGGGCGAATATTTATTGCGAAAAAAGTATTCCACTGGATTCATTGAGCGCTATCTAATTCCAATGGGATCTGCCATTTGGTCCGCAACACAAGGCGCAATGCTAAACTTTCCGTTAGCATTTTTTATTCGCTTTTTTGAAAATCATGGTTTACTGAATGTGGTCAACCGTCCACAATGGCGAGTCATCAAAGGCGGTTCAAAAAACTACATTGACCCGCTGATTGCCAGCTTTAAATACAACATAAAATTAAACAGCTCTGTGGATGCCATAGTTCGCAAGGACTCAGGTGTAAGCATTACTGCTAACGGCATTACTGAACACTATGACCATGTTGTACTTGCCTGCCATTCCGATCAAGCGCTAGCCGCACTGAGCGATCCAACTGCCGACGAAATAAAAATACTCCAGGCAATTCAATATCAAAATAATTCTGTAGTCTTGCATACCGATACGCGATTGTTGCCACGAAGAAAATCGACACGCTCCAGCTGGAATTATCTTTTACAAAGCAATAAACAACAAAGCCTACCCATTCTCACTTATTCGATGAATATTTTACAAAGCATTGAAAGTGATATCGAATTTTGTGTAACGCTCAACGCGGATGATTACATTGATCCGCAGAAAATATTAGGCAAATATCAGTACGCTCACCCGGTCTTCACCCAGGAAGCCATTCACGCTCAACAGCAATGGCAAACCATTAATGGTGTTAACAATACCTGGTTCTGTGGCGCTTATTGGTTTAACGGCTTTCATGAAGATGGAGTGAATAGCGCATTACGCGTTGCCACAGCCTTAGGAGTTGAGCAGCAATGATTGCTGAGTTTTCCAGCGCAATTTATCAAGGCACAGTGCGTCATCGTCGTTTTTCGCCCAAAAAACATGATTTTTCCTATCACGTTTTTATGATATACCTGGATACACAAGAATTAGATAAAGTGTTATCGCTCAGCCCTTTTTGGTCAACTTCAAGATGGGCACCTGCACGCTTCAACCGAGATGACTTCCATAAAAGTAAAAACCTCACAGGCAATCCTGAATCCAGTATTGATGATGCCGTTCGCAATACAGTGGAGCTGGAAACAGGTACGCGTCCAGACGGGCCTATACGTATGCTAGTGAATTTCCGCTACTGGGGATACAGCATTAATCCGCTCAGCACTTATTATTGTTTTGATAAATCGGGTGAGAACATTATTGCCATAATAGCGGAAGTTCATAATACCCCCTGGAATGAACGTCACGCTTACGTGTTGACTGGAGATGATTTCAACAAAAATCAATCATCTACCTTTGAAAAAAAATTTCACGTTTCACCCTTTAATCCTATCGACATGATCTATCGCTGGAAATCTACAATTCCCAACGAGACGCTTTGCATACATTTAGAAAACTGGCAAAAAAACACCAAGATAATGGATGCAACAATGATATTGAAACACCAACCCGTTAATGCAAAAAATTTGAATAATATTTTAATCCGTTTTCCCTGGATGACCGTAAAAGTAGTCATGGCCATCTACTGGCAAGCTCTCAAGTTATGGCTTAAAGGCGTACCCACTTTTAACCATGGAAAATAAATACAGCCTACCCTATAAGGTAATACCTTGATGAAATCCATTAGCATGATCGATAAAAAAACCTCTTCTCTTTTAAAGCAGCATTGGGTTGACAATTTCGCACGAAATTCCTTGTTAGCATTACTAAAAAACATCGAGCTCGGCCATCTCACCATAGAGGATCAGGGTGAAATTTTCAGCTTTGGTGAAGCAAAAGAAAAAGCCACGCTCATTGCTCATATTTCTGTCAATCATGCATCTTTCTATCGTCATGTTTTATTCGGTGGCAGCATAGGTGCTGGCGAAGCCTATATGTTCAAAATTTGGTGGTCGCCGGATTTAGTGCAAGTTATCCGTGTTATGGCATTAAACATGAAAGTACTACAACAACTGGATTCAAAATGGAGCAGTATATTTAATTTTATTTGCCGCATAGCTCACAAGCTTCGCCCCAATACCATTAACAAAGCGCGTGAAAATATTGCTGCACATTACGACCTAGGCAACAATTTCTTTTCTCTATTTTTAGATAAGACAATGCTTTATTCCGCCGCAATATATCCACATGAGAATGCCAGCCTGGAACAAGCATCGCTGCATAAAATGGCACATATTTGCAAACGCTTACAGCTAAATGAAAATGATCATTTATTGGAAATTGGTACAGGCTGGGGGGGCATGGCAATTTATGCAGCGCAGCAAACAGGATGTCGCGTTACCAGCGTTACCATTTCGCAAGAACAATATAGTTATGCCAAAGCTTGGGTAAAGCGCGAAGGTCTTGAACATAAAGTTAATATTTTATTACAGGACTATCGACTCATTGAAGGAAAATTTGACAAACTACTCTCAATAGAAATGATTGAAGCAGTGGGCCACGAATTTTATCGTGAATATTTTAGTAAATGTTCCGGTTTATTAAAAACGAATGGTTTGATGCTAATTCAGGCTATTACTATTCAAGATCAACGTTTCGAATATGCGCAGGCTAATACTGACTTTATTCAACAATATATTTTCCCGGGAGGCTGCCTGCCATCAAACGCCATTATCGCCAAACATATTAACGAAGACACGGATATGCAAATCATTGGATTGGAAGACATTACAATCGACTATGCAAAAACCTTAGAACATTGGCGCTCGGCCTTTTTTGCTAATGTAGAAAAAGTAAAAACCCAAGGTTTTGATGAAGTATTTATCCACATGTGGGATTTTTATTTGTGTTATTGCGAAGGTAGCTTTAGAGAACGGGCCATTAGCACAGCACAATTTTTATTTGCCAAACCAGCCGCTCGCACCATGCCAAATTTTTATGAATAATACGAGGCTGTTAAATGGCGTAAATATTTTTAACGCCATTGGCTTTCAAGTTGGCTGGTTTGTTTGCGTAACGACAAGTAGTCTATTAGGTTTAATTTTTACGTCTATTTTTATAACTTTTCATCTTTACTTAATTCGCCGCTATGCTAAAGAATTTTTTCTCAAAAAAGAAATCTGCTGGATTTTAATTATTTTTATTATTGGTTTCCTGATTGAGATGTTATTCTTTAGTCTCGGAATACTTTACGAAGATATCCAAAATCCATATTTTACATATTTTATTACATCACCGCTTTGGATAATCTGTTTGTGGCTATTGTTTGCAACTGCCTTAAGAACAAGCCTGGCATTTTTATTTAACCGTCCATGGCTAGCTTATTTAGCAACCGCAATAATGGCTCCCTGGAGTTACTTTGCAGGCTCACATTTAAATACGCAGGTCCACATCAACAAGCCCATATTATTAAGCCTTGCCATTATCAGCATAGTTTGGGTGTTTGCTTTATGGATTATTACGTATATAAAGCATTTCTACTTCGAGGATATTTTTTATGATAACTAGCTTAGCTTTAGCTGTGGCGCTTTGGCCGACACCAGTCACTCAATACTGTCCTCCGCCAAGCGATACGCTTATTGTTGGCATTGCCTATAACAATCATAAAGAATTTTTGTATTGCGAATGGTTTAGTAAACTAGGCGAGAAAAAAATTCGCGCAAGCTACGTACGGGGATCCAATACTTTTGCAGTTAAAGATCTGGATTTTTCTACAAGCTCACTCGTGCCAAGTGTCACGCAACTTGACTCTCGTTCTGGCGAGTTACGCGAAGCCAATACAGATAGCAAACAAGTGGTATTAAAATATCGTGAAAGTAAAAATCAAAAAGTTGAGACCGCGAGTCTGCCAATCGACAAAATTGATGTGTTAGATGCAGGATTTAATGATTTTGTTCAGCTACATTGGGATAAATTAGTTGCTGGCAATGCGCTTTCTGTCAATTTTGGCTCTATAGCGCACCAAAAAACATTACCGCTTCTCATTAGCGCAAAACCCACAGCCAAATGTGAAAATATTATCAACAAAGGAGCCGGCCCAGCACCTTTTTGCTTTATGGTAGAAATTGATAACGTAATTCTGCGGATGCTTATCGGAAATATTAAATTAACTTATGATAATCAGCACCGATTAGAGGAATTTAATGGCACGGTAAATATACAGGACGAAAAGCAAGAATCACAAAGTGCAATCATTCACTATTACTACAGCGATGACTACATGGCCCCATCTAAATAAACTAGAAGCCCGACATCAACTTCTTATAACTTTGAAATAAACAAGCAAGCAAATTCAAATTTCTTTTGTAAAACTTAATCCACAGTCTTTTAAACGTTAATTCAAGTTAACAGCTAACCTGATAGTTAAAGTTTGGCCAATGAGCCAGTTTAAAAAATCAATACTGGACTCACTGACCAGCAAGCTCATCAAATAAACATAATGAACCAGCAACTATAAATTTATTACTGTTTGTAAGGCATTGCGCCCAGGAAATCTTTTTTGCCTACATCAACACCATTATGGCGGAGAATGGAATAAGCAGTAGTAACATGAAAGAAAAGATTGGGAATAGAATGCTGAATGGCAAACTCAGTTCCAGTCAAATATTTACCTTCCCAGCGCGGTTGGCTTACATGACGCTCTTCTGCACCATTAAAATCTTTAGGTTCAAATGTATTCAAGTATGCCTGAACAGTTTTAATACGCGCTAGCAACTCTGCTAAAGTTTTTTCAGTGTCCGGGTGACTTGGTGCTTCTTTGCCACACAAACGTGCTGCGCCAAATTTAGCTGTATCACAGGCTATTTGCACCTGACGTATTAAATTGAATTGGTCTGGGGCTAAGCGAGCGTTAAGCAATACTTCAATATCAAACTTCTTTGATTCAGCGTATTTTCCCGCCTTTTCCAAACAAGCAGATAAATTATCTAAGGTTTTACAATACTGAGTTACCATAGTGGCGAAAAGCATAAAAACTCCTGGATCGATGATGATGATGGGTAATGAATGTGACTGAATATGGTTGGGGGAAGAGAAGGAGTTTTTCAAGCGGATAAGACATTATCTTTTGCTATAACTCCGATCGTAATTGCGCTCAACACAGAATTAAAATACAGAAATTATTAAAGCTGGCTCGCCATTAATAATGCATCTTCATTACCATTCGCCGTCGGATAATAATTTTTCCGATGCCCTACTTCAAAAAAGCCTTCCTTAGAGTAGAGCTCTATTGCTTTACGATTAGAAATACGTACTTCTAAAAATAACATATCAGCGTAACCCCGCACACACTCAATGGCATGCTGCAGCAAACACGAACCAATACCTTTGCGTTGAAACTTGGGGAGCACAGAGATATTTAATAGTTCCGCATCACCACCACCGTGAGTAATAACGACGTAGCCTACTAAATTGCCGTTATGTTCAGCTAACCAACAACGCTGCCGGCCTTTCAAGCAATCTTCAAAACTGGATTGTCGCCAGGGATGCGAATGGGCGCTGCGTTCAAGCTCCATAAGCACGGGGATATCTGTTTCAGTCAATAAGCGTAAAGACAACTGAATACCTGATATGCTTGTAATGAGTAGGGGAATTGAAAATTCGTTCATAGCTCAAATATGATATCGCTTGAAAGCAGAACACAGCTTATTTTTTAACAATGGTTGTTGGAGAAGCTCATTACAGCTAGGCAAAATGAGTGCACTAACTGGTAGATCTTCTAACAATGTCGGTAGCCATAAATAATTATTTCGCTCAGCTTCTAACGGCAAAAAGTAAATCCCCGCATTTTCACCCATTAACCATAAATATTTAATCGGACGAATTTCACACTGAACCGAAAGCCAGGTTTGCAATTCGGTTCTAGCATCGACCGCCGTATGTGCTGCAAAATTATTTTCAATCATCGGCCAACGTAAAACTTCATTTTTCAATTCAAGTTTTTCATTCGGAAAAAAACTTCGCAAAATATTTGCAAGCAACAATTCGGTCGGCAATGCTAATTTGGTATTGCGTGAATCGATAATCATTAGATTATCATTAGGTCGCCACACACTCAAACTAAATGCCGTTACTGAAGGCGAAATATGTGACGATGAAGTCAGATTTAATTCAATAGACTTCTCTGCAACGGCGCTCGCCAAACTTGCTTTAACTTTATTGGTTTCAAGCAAATCGCCTATTAATTGATTAATAGGTGTAACTGCATTTGCCACTTGCGGTGCATCAACTTGTTGTAAAACATCAGGGCCTACTTTTTCAGCATCTAAATATAAATCGCTTTTTTCTTCAGTCTGAACAATTGTTGAAACAGGAAATACGCACGCATTTGAAATAGAGGCAAAAGGCAACTGCCAGCGCGGCATATAGGTATCTACACCTATTGCCGACAAATATAGTTGCCTTTGCAATTCATTCATGTTGAAAATTAAATTCCATCACGCTGTGGGTGTGACTTTTCTGCACGAGAGGACAATATATTTAACGCGTGTAAATAAGCTTTTGCTGATGCAGTTATTATATCTGTATCCGCACCAACACCATTGACGATATTGCCTTCCAACTCTAGCCGAACACTCACATCTCCTTGGGAATCAGTACCTTGAGTAATAGCATTCACCGAATATAACTGTAAATGCACTTTGCTTTTTACAATTTCTTCAATTGTTTTGAACGTAGCATCCACAGGACCAGATCCAGTTGCAGCAGCACTAATATTTTTTCCATTAACACACAAGGTTATTTTTGCAGATGGAATGTGCCCGGTTTTACAAAAAACTTCGATATCAACCAGCTGATATATTTCTACTAGGTCCTGAAGATGAGCATCACTCACTAATGCTTGTAAATCTTCATCAAAAATTTCATGTTTTTTATCAGCCAATTCTTTGAAGCGAGCAAAAGCCGCATTTAATTCGTCCGAATTTTCAAATGTGATTCCTAAGGCCTCAAAGCGCGCCTTGACTGCAGCTCGACCAGAATGTTTACCCAACACCAATTTATTAGCATTCCAGCCCACATCTTCAGCACGCATTATTTCATAGGTTTCGCGATGTTTTAAAATCCCGTCTTGATGAATTCCTGATTCATGCGCAAATGCATTTACACCAACAATGGCCTTGTTGGGTTGCACAGGAAAACCGGTGATACTTGAAACTAAACGGGAGGTAGGAACTATATGGCTAATATCAATAGCAGTGGTGACTGGCATTAAATCTTTACGTGTTTTAATGGCCATGACAATTTCTTCAAGAGCTGCATTTCCTGCACGCTCGCCCAGCCCATTAATTGTACATTCGACTTGCCGAGCTCCATGCATTACTGCTGATAACGAATTAGCAACCGCAAGCCCTAAGTCGTTATGGCAATGCGTAGAAAAAATTGCCTTGTCCGAATTGGGAACGTTTTCAATTAAACGACGAAACATATTTCCATATTCACTCGGTTCACCGTAACCAACCGTATCGGGTAAATTAATAGTCTTCGCACCCGCATTGATGACGGATTCGATAATGCGACACATAAATTCAAATTCAGAACGGCTGGCATCCTCAAGCGAAAATTCAACATCATCAGTAAACTGACGGGCTAATTTAATTGCCGCCACCGCTTGCTCAAGAACTTTTTCAGGTTCCATTTGTAACTTGTATTTCATATGAATGGGAGAGGTTGCGATAAAAGTGTGAATTCTCCCGGAATTTGCAGGTTTAATTGCTTCAGCTGCACGCTCAATATCACCGCGAATTGCTCGAGCAAGACTGCACACAGTCGAATCTTTAATTACTTCTGCAACTGCACGAACAGATTCAAAATCACCAACACTGGCAATGGCAAATCCAGCTTCAATAACATCAACATGCATTTTTTCAAGCATTTTAGCAATTCGGACTTTTTCATCGCGCGTCATTGACGCACCTGGACTTTGCTCACCATCCCTTAAAGTTGTATCAAAAATAATTAATTTGTCTTTTGACATGCTTGGTCTCGATAAAAAAATAGGTCGAAAAAATATTGCCAGTATAAAGCAAGCGGGAAAAAATCTGACACAAGATTGCATTAAAATTTACAACAAAAAAAACGCCCCGACAGAAAACTGAAGGGGCGTTTTAGA
>JAZKFX010000040.1:0-165851 GCA_040386215.1 Pseudomonadota bacterium | reverse complement strand
ATATGGCGGCGCTTTTGACATTCGGCAATACGCCGAATATACTTAGGCAAATTGCCAAACCTTGAGAGGCTAGTGCCGTGAAAACGAGTGAAGATATTTATACCCCTAAAGGGGCGCACGTCAAATCTGCCACTGCGCGTGCCCTGAGCAAAATGGCCATTAATTTAGACGTGACCATTGCTACCGCCAAAGACCTGTCGCGATTAGCCCGCGCCGGCTTACTCGCAACCTCATTTGAAAACTTTGCCAAAAAAGGCTTTTCTCGCAAAGAGATGGAATGGATTATCCCCCCGCGCACCTTGAGCCACCGGCTTAAAAATAACGAACGCTTAACCATTGATGAGTCGGATAAATTAATCCGCGCAGCCAAGATTCAAGCCCTGGCTTCTGAAGTTATGGGCAACGAAGATAAAGCCGCAGCCTGGCTGCATAAAGAACGCAAGATATTCGATGGGCTATCAGCCATGGAGCTGATGAAAACCGAACTGGGTGCGCAGCTTGTGGAAGAAACCCTGATTCAATTGGATGAAGGTTATTTTTAAGTGAAGCTGTGGCGCATTAGCAACTATGCAGATCTTAAGGGAATCGGCGGCCTTAAAAGCAAAGGCCGCTGGCACAACCGCGGCGCACCCATTGTTTACTTCTCTGACAGCCCCGCACTGGCCATGCTTGAAGTGTTAGTACACTTTGATTTGGGCCTCAATGAAATCCCTGATAATTACCAACTCCTTGAAGTTGATTACAACCAACGCAAAGGTGTTTCCCGCCTTAAAGATGCATTCCTCAAACCTGGCTGGCAGAGCGACGAAGAGATAACCCGCCAAATCGGCGATGAATGGCTGCTAGGCAGCAGCTCGGTTTTGCTGCGTGTGCCCAGCGCACTGGTGCCTCATAGTTTTAATTATTTGTTTAACCCCAAGCATTCATTGGCCATTGAGGCTGAGATTATTTCGGCAACCATGCACCCTTACGATCCCAGGTTTAGCTAAGGACAAACCAAAGCGTTTGCCTTACTAAATTTACCTTGCCGCATCTATCCCCCCATTTGCCCCACACTCATGTACACCGAATCGACATAAGCCCATTCTCATGTCGAAAAAATTCGATTTTTTCGACATGACCTGCTGGACATGTTTATACAATCGACATATCTGTAGAAAATAAGCCCAATCCGAACAACTGCAAATCAATGTAGATGCCGGGCCTTTTGTACATGACACTGTGACGCAAAAACATTACGCCCTGGGTAGCAGCGCCTACACCATTGACAGTGTTAGCGTTAATGGCACGCTCGACGCAAATTTTTCGGGTGGTAGTTTTAACATTGGTACCAGCAACGCCGTGCTCGTGCCCGTTCTCTACGACCAAGCGTATCTGGATTCCATTAACTACCAGGAGGGCATTCAGCAATATTTAACCTCAGCCTTCACTCGCCCTTCAGAAGTATTTACTCCCGAGGATACTTACAACTTCTACCCGGGCGGTCTGGATGAGATTATGAATACGCGACATATTCTTTACCCACTGCCCGGTTTCACCGCCTCACCCAATACCGGATTTTGCGAGCAAGCAACCGCCGCCGCTAAAACCATGCTGGGGTTAGCGCAGGATTGGGTCGGCCCGGTTTCAACCAATCTGGAAAATCACGGCTTCGATTACGTAATTGGTCTAACCCCCGAAATCGGCGGCGGAGCAACTTGCGGTTGGCTGGGTGTTCAGGTCAGCGGCATCTTTGAAGTAGGGCAACCACTCGATCTCACCCAGGCTATCTTTGTTCATGAAACAGGTCATGTTCTGGGCGCTCCGCATTGCGACCCCTTGCAGGGTTACATGATGTGCGGCGGCGAGCACCACCCACACTATATCGAGAATGGAATTTTTGTTTGGCATTACAGTTCGATTGAACAGATGAGTAATCCGTTTGATTAAATCTGTGTATTTAGATTTTTAAAAAAGTATTCAACAAGGATGTTGAATCACGGTATATATTGAAGCCCTCTGAAATCCCCTTGGCAGTAAGCGCTGTTAAATATCACCAAGTGTCTTCATACCCAGCAATTGTAGGTGCACAATCCTGATGCGCGAGCGCAACTACATACAGCTAACTTCATTCACCCATACAATATTCAACTTTGTAATCGCTAAAGCGTGTAATTTCTTGTATTTCCAAATATACCGGCAATAATTCACAATCAGTAGATAGGAACAAGAATGGAAATACAAAAAAAGACGCCTTGAATACTGTAGGTGTAATTAGTGGCAAATAATTTGGCTAGAGGGCGAGCTGTTGCTAACGCTTCATTTATACTGCCGCACGCCGCTTAGAAAACCACATCAATCTATTATTTAACTCGCGATATAATTGGTCGTACGCCATCGTGATGGTAACTAAAAACTGAATCACATAGGAAAAACATGGAAAATACATTTAGAGAAGAAACGTCTCCTTTCAAACCAAAAGCCAGAATTATGGAGCTCTTGGGTGAACAATTGATTCGCTCTCACGTGTTAGCTTTATTTGAATTAGTGAAAAATTCATACGATGCGGATGCTTCAAGTGTAACTATATCAATGGTAGACGTAGAAAATTCTGCGGAGGGATTGATTGAAGTCCAAGACAATGGAAGTGGCATGTCGTTTGATACGGTTACCAATATTTGGATGGAGCCTGGGCATAGTCATAGAGGCGATCAAAAAAAAATAGGAAGAAGAACAAGTCGCGGAAGATTGCCAATTGGGGAAAAAGGTGTAGGACGTTTTGCGGTACATAGACTAGGTAAAAATATTACCTTAGTTACAAAATCTCACGATTTCTCTGAGGTTGTGGTTGATATTAATTGGGAAGATTTTGTGAAGCATGATTTACTCAGCACTGCTGAAATAGCAATTCGTGAAAGAGAGTCAGAAGTTTTTAAGGATGGAAAAACTGGAACACGAATAACTATTGGAAATTTAAAACAATCATGGAAGAGAGGCGAAGTGAGAAAGTTGTATAAACAAATTTTAGGGATGACGGTTGCAAGCGTTACCGAAAAAAAAGTTTCAGATTTTGAAGTCAAATTTGAAATTAAACCTAATTCTAATTGGCTCAAAGATTTATTAATTGCAGAGCAAGTACAGGAGCATGCCCTATTTCGTTTTGATTTTTCCCTAACTGACGAAGGATTAAATTACGATTATTATTTCACTCCGTTACCAGCGATGCAGGCCGATTATAAAGATATTTTGCGTCCTAAAATTGAGCATCAAAATATAACCTTTTTAGATTTCTTTGTTCTCAATCCGCCGGACGGAAAACCATGGAGTAAGCGCACAAAGCGTTCTGAGCGCCCTCAACTTTCTGGTGAAAAAGGCTTGAAGATAGGACCTTTGTCGGGAAGTATTTTAGGATTTGATTTCGATTCTGAAATAAAAAAAAGATATTTAAAAGATGAAGCAGGAGGAATTTCTGAGTTTCTTAAAGAGCAGGGTGGGATTCGTGTTTATCGCGATGGATTAAGGGTATATGACTATGGAGAACAAGGAAACGATTGGTTGGGTTTGGATCATCGTCGTATTCAAACTCCAGCGGCTAAACTTAGTAACCAGATTATTTTAGGGGAGTTACATCTTGATCTTAGTCAAAGTGAGGAACTGAAAGAAAAAACTAGTCGTGAGGGTTTTATAGAAAACAAGGCTTATGAAGAATTGCAGTACGCAATGATATGTATTCTTTCAATGTTTGAAATTGAAAGAAATAAAGATAAAAAAATATTGAGATTAGCTTTAGAGACAAAACCTAACCAAAAAAATCCTGCCGCCCTTAAGAAAAAAGATGTTGAATCATTGTTAGAAGAATTAAACTTTATAGCCATTGATAGAAAACAGGGCGATATTATTGATATCGTACAAAGGGTTGGCAAATCGTATCGCGAGGCAAGGGAAGCGCTCTTATCGTCATCTGGTGCTGGGTTAGGTTTGATAACAGTATTTCACGAATTAGAAAGAGGCGTTCGTGGCCTACATCACCTAATTCAATCAAATGCTTCCATAGAGGTTCTACAATCACATTCGTCAGAAATAGTTAGTATGTTTCAAGGGGTGATGTACCTCGTGAACAAAAAATCAATGGAAACCTTAAACGCATCTAAATTAGTGGAGCTGGCGATAGCAACACAAAATCTCAGGTTCAAACGGCATGATGTAACTTTTATAAACGGATTTCACTTATCGAAGGAAAAGGATTTTGAAGTGCGCGTCCTTAGAAGAATGCTGATTGCGTCAATAGTTAACTTGATTGACAACGCAATATATTGGACCGACCGAAATGATGGGAAAAGTATAATTTGGATTGGCCCATCACATGACCTTGAACATCCAGCAATTATTATTGCAGATAATGGCCCCGGCTTTATGGATGCGCCAGAAGATTTAATTGAACCATTTTTTTCAAGAAAAACTGAAGGTATGGGAATTGGACTTTACTATACTGATTGGGTCATGCGAAGTCATCGTGGACGATTAGCATTTCCAGATCGGAATGATTTAAATATACCTGAGGCTGTTAACGGTGCTGTTGTAGCTTTAGTCTTTGGCGAAGGAGATATGTGATGATAGGAAGTACAGCTCTTATAATAGACGATAAGTTCACAGACGGTTTAGCAGTAGCAAAAACGTTATGGTCCAAAGGGTACTCGTGTTTTTTCTACGATTATTCAACTGCTGCACTGGCCAACACCCAAAAACAATCTGGTATTCGAATTATATTTCAAGATATTTGTTTGGTAGGTTCAAGCACTCCATCAAAAACTGATTATGATGCTGCCACCACCACAATTGAAGGTTTGCTTGAAAGTGATAATGGGCCATGGCTTCTAGCGACTTGGTCTACCTGGGAAGGCGACGGTAACCATGCCCAGCAATTATTTGATCATCTGAGAGAAAATCTATCAACACCAAAAATGCCCTTCGATTTTGTGTTGCTTGATAAAGCTGCATTTACTGAAGGAGGGCCAGGAAATCATTCTCAAGTAAAAGAGTTCGGTCCTACTGAGTGCGACGCTTTGATTGCGACATGTACTGCAAAACTTGCAGAATTTCCATCATTTAAAGGAATTACCAATTGGGAGAAGGCATTAGCTCAAAGTGCGCATAAAACAGTTCATGACATTGCAGCAATACCAATGGAGTTGACACCCCAAAATTTCGATCATTCTTTAGGTGATATGCTTTACAGAATAGGTGTTGCCGAAACTGGCAAAAAATTTTCTTATGAAGAACAAGCAATCGGTGTTTCAAGGGTATTGAATAACCTGGCATCAAATAAGTCATATTTCTCTGCTGTGTTACAAAAAGAAGCCCTAAGAGATAGTACTCCGAAAACTGACATTTCCAGTGAAATGAAGCGTAATTGGGCTAGAAGAACAAATCACGTTTTGCATTTAGAAAAGTTAGATCAAATATCACCTGGAGCAGTTTATATTTTCAAAAAACCAAAACATTATTATTCTGAAAATGGAAATTTAATTGCTGAACTAGAAAAGTTCTATTCTGAAAAAGTTCTCAAGGAAAACCTGCTTATTGATTTTAAAACGCATAGCGCTTATGAAAAAATATATGAAAAATCGAAGCTTATTCTAATTGATGTAACCCCTCCTTGTGATCATGCTCAAAAAAAATCTCAATGGAGAAAATTTATTGTTGGATCTGAAGTAATAGTTCATGCTGAAGAGCTCTCAAGTAAGGTTAAAGAAAACAAATTTTCAAAGCTATTTAAATTAGCATCTAAATGGAAGGGACCTTGCTTTTGTACCGGTGTTGATATTACAAACAAAACAGTCCGGTTTTTTTACGTTGATATGCGACTTGTTATGTCAGTTCCTGACGATGACCAATTTTTAACTCGCCTAGAACCATTATACTTAATTAAAGAGCAGCTACTGAGAGATTTAATTTCAAGCTTATCAGCTCACTTGTCTAGACCGGGTATTGTTGATTTGGCGCGTTAATATTAATTTAATATTACGTAAACTATATCTGTTATTTTAAAATGGAAATCTGCATTTATGCCCTACTTATATTGCTAAGTGCGATTTTCATAAAATAATAGCTGTCTCATGTACAGCTTTTTTCTAGAAGTTATTTACAATCCAAAACTTTATTTTTTCCACCGAGCTAAATTTTCTTATCAATATTGTAGCAATGTCAATTGCACTTAAGACCACTACAGGATGATTATCACTTACCAACTCTTTATATGCTTGATCTGCCAAATACGAGGTTGTAACTAAAACACCAAATTGTCTATGTCTCAGTCTAGAAATTAACCGAGACACTTCTTTAACTCCAACTCCTTTACCAAGAGCGTAACATTTTGCCTCCATGGCAAAATCTACATCAATACCACCAGCTCCTTGATGAACTCTATATTTACCAATTGCATCGCGTCCACCATCTCGCCAGGGACGGGTAATTTCCACCGAATGAATGTTCGGCATAGTAAATGAAATAATCTCTGCTGCTACAGCTTCGAATTTTGTAGGCTCGTCATTAAAGTATGAATGGATAAATTCTATAAGTAATTTTTCTGATTTTGATAAATTAGTTTGCTGTTTTGGTGTGCGAATGAGTGTTTGAGACTCGGTAATTAAAGGTTTATATTTTCGCTTATTAATCCAATCTAACCATGTCTTCGGCGCATGAACAGAAGTTAACGCGTTACCGTTCCGTGCATCTACAATCCATTCTCGAAGGACAACAGGTACATTTAAAATTGTAAAAAGTGCTTTATAGTTTTGAAACCTGATACCATCTGTCGTGGCGCGCCATACTGCAACAAGATCCTCGTCACTACTCATCCCTTTTGCGCCAGGCACTGCAAGACCTAAAAATCGAGTGTCGCGATAGTTACCCGTTTTTCCAAATAAAAGAATAGGTGGAAAAGCAGATTCATTTTTATTGTGAGAATAATCAAAAAGATTTCTTAAAATTTTATTGCCGTCACGCTCAGTGTCATGGAGCTCACCGGGTGTACGATTATCTCCGTAGTAAGTGAACAATCCATTTTCAATGTCAATATGATCGGGCCAATCAAGATCGGAAAAATTTGTTTGCAGCACTAATAAATTTAAGGAGTTAATACTTGTTCGTGGTGATCCAAGACAGCGAAATCCTGCACCATTGTCAACACCAAGTAATTTTGGAAGTGGATCATCAGAATAATTTCCATTTCGTGATCCGCCATAAACACAATCAACATGTAAATCTTGTTGGGACAAATTTTCGCTAATTATACTCAAGAAACCATCTCTAATTCGGAATCCATTATTTGATTTATCTTACGAAAAATAATTTCAGTCACAGGAGAACAGACCCCATTGCCACAGAGTTTTACTTTATCTCTTCTGTTTCCGCTCGAAAGTATATGGTTTGGTCCAGCCCCCATTGCTTTAAGTAATTCCGTCGGCTGAAGCATACGCAGGTAAGGTTTATTGTTTTGCCAAGTAACAAGTCCGAATCTATCAACGGTCGTTACAGTTCTCAGTGGATCTTCAAGTCGCTGCCATCCTCCAGCATAATCGGAACTGTAATAAACAATTAAGAAATCTCTATTTGATCCTAATTCAGCTATTGCTCGTTCAGCACGCTCGATTGTTCCTTTAGCTCTTTTTTCTGTGTATAGCGGTGTAGATTTATATTTTCCTGAACGGTCGATAATGGATTCTGCACTTTTTCTGCTTTTTTTATGAAGGGAAAGCAAATCGGAAAGTGTTATTGTTGATTGAAATTTATCACAAACAAGGAACATTCTTTTTCTAGCTTGGGGGGTACCAAAATCAGCAGAATTAAGAACGAGTGGATTTACTTTGTATCCTGCTGACTCAATATCAGCAATCAAATCATTGTGGCGTTCCCATTGTTTCATCCTTGGAACATTTTCGACAATTACCCATCGAGGTGACATTGCATCAATCCATGGAAGAATGCCCAAGGCAGTTGCTTTACTCTCTTCACAACCAGGTCGTGCCCCTCTCGCTATTGAATGCGATGTGCACTCTGGTGAAGTTAAAAGAACATCTGGTTTGTATTTAATGGCATATTCGTAGGGATCTACGTCCTCTATTTTTTTATTAATGACTTCAGCTCCCGGAAAATTTGCTTTATAGGTATCTGTCGCTAAATCCCAAGCATCCACCGCTAATATAGGGCGAGCACCAGCTTTTACTGCACCTCTGGCACCGAACCCTCCTCCACAGAATAGATCAACAAACTTTAACATGGGCAAATGTCCGTAAAATTATTTTGGTTTAGTGCATTTATGCAAATAGCTGCGAAATTAATCTGGCAAAATTTCTTTGAGTGGTTTTCTAAGTGCTGTCGCTATCTGCAACAACATTAAGTAGGAAGGGTTGGCAATACCACGCTCAAGGCGTGAGATGAACGAGCGATCAACATTTGCAATAAGCGCTAATTGCTCTTGAGATAGATCGCTCTCGTTGCGCACTTGTTTAACCTTGGCTGCCAGAGCTTTTAATTGTTTGTTATTCATGTGTTTTTCCATAATGTGAACCTTGAGCACTTGAGGATTAAATGTCCACGGCATATAATCCTCAATTGTTGGGGTTATCTATAATTCGCCGATTGATGGTTTTTCCTGGATTTGGTTATGGCTGATGTCGTTAGTGCACAAAAACGCGCTGAAATGATGGCTGGTATTAAAGGTAAAAATAATCTTGCGGAACTTCTAATTCGCCGAGGGCTTCATGGCTTGGGGTTTCGTTATCAATTGCATCGCAAGGATTTGCCGGGCAAGCCTGATCTGGTATTTCCGAAACATCACGCCGTGATTTTTGTGAATGGTTGTTTCTGGCATGCGCATAATTGTCATTTATTTAAATGGCCCTCAAGCCGACCGGAATTTTGGCACGAGAAAATTAGTGCTAATAAATTGCGGGATGAAAAGAATATTGCCGCATGCATTAAGACTGGTTGGAAAGTTTTGATAATTTGGGAGTGCTCGCTAAAAGGCAAAACTCGTCGTCAGACCAAAGAAGTCATTCACACAGCAGCAAATTGGTTATTGTATGACTCGCAAAACGCTGAAATCGAAGGGCGGAAAATTTTTACACTATAAGTTTTTTTGTTATGGATATTTTTAAGGAGCTTTTATGTGCAACTCAGATTCATCTAGCGCAACGCCTAACCCACCATCGACCGAACCAAATTTCGGTGTTGACATGCTAATTTTTTACGACGACTTTCTAGAATTCCAAGGCTGCTGCACTTTTATGTGCGATACCTTTATGTCCCTGTCAGAAACTGATATGAATCTGGATGAAGCCTGCATTCGCGGTGTGCATGTTTTTTCGGGGCAGGTGAAACGTACGGCAGAAGTACTTAAGGATCGGTTAAAGGTTTTGCTGGAACAATCTCGCGCTAGTGGTTAGCTTTGCTACATATGTCGATGGGCTTGGGTGTTAAGAATTTCCCGTATTGCGTTTTACTCCATACGGGTTACAAAACTAAAATGAATGAAATAAAAATATGATTCCTGAAAATATACATATCGAAATTCTCGCGCGCATTCGTAACGCCGAGATAGAACATAATGTAAAAGTACTTTACGCCGTTGAATCTGGCAGCCGTGCCTGGGGCTTTGCTTCGCCGAACAGTGATTTCGATGTGCGTTTTGTGTATGTGCGGCCAAAGGAATGGTATTTAACCATAGACGTGGAAGATAAACGCGATGTGATTGAATACCCCATAGTCGATGAAATTGATATTAATGGTTGGGATTTGCGTAAGGCGTTAAAACTCTTATGGCGTTCCAATCCGGCAATTATGGAATGGTTACAGTCGCCGATTGTGTATGTGGACGATGGTGTGTTTGCAGCAGCTGCACGTGAGTTGATTCCGCGCGTCTATTCCATCGAGAAAGGTATTTATCATTATCGCAGTATGGCGAAAACCAATTATCGTGGTTATTTAAAAGTAGATTTGGTGCCGATAAAAAAATATTTTTATGTGTTGCGATCGCTACTATCGATTAAATGGTTAGAAACTTATCGCCAACCTGCACCGATTGAATTTCACAAGCTGCGTGAGTTAATTCAGGATAACAATATGATTAACGCTGAAATTGAAGCGCTACTAGAGCGGAAAAAGCAGAGCCAGGAAAAAGAGATAGCTCCACCTATTAAAGTGTTTAATGATTTTATTGAGAGCGAGCTTGAAAAATTAGAGCAGCTCTCGGTGGATGAAAATGAAAGTGACCGAGATATAAATGATCTAAATGTTTTGTTTGCAAAATTAGTGGGTTAATTCCATACATCTAACCATTTTGTTGACGTCGACAAAATGGTTGTTATCAGTAGCTTCAACCTCTCACATGAGCAGAGTTTAAATCCCTCCCGTGGCTGGGCGCCCCAGCCCTCCCTTTTTCTAAGGGAGGGAGCACATAGAGTTAAGCTTCAGGTTTAAAGTCGCTGGAACAACGCATTTAAGCATGCTAATCTTGTCCGAAAATATAGCTATTACTTCGGACAAAAACTTGGTTTTAAAAATGTTAAAAAGCATTGAAAATCAGATAATTAGCGTTGTTTATGGCAATGGTAGGGGGTGGGCATTTTCTCAAAAAGATTTTGCCGCTCTTGGGCAGCCGGGCGCTATTGATCGCAGCCTGTCCCGCCTGGCTGAAAAAGGCAGTATTCGGCGGCTTGACCGCGGGCTTTACGATTACCCGAAATTCAGCAAGTTGCTTGGGCAATCACTTGGCCCGGATATGGATCAGGTTGCGCACGCGCTGGCCCGTAAATTTGGTTGGAGCATTCAGGTTTCCGGCAATGCGGCGCTGAATATTTTGGGTTTATCGACACAGGTTCCTACGCAATATCTTTACCTGAGCGATGGCCCTACTAAATCCTATGACATTCTTGGCCAGAAACTGGTTTTTCAAAAAAGCAAAACGACGCATCTCAATTTTAAATATCCTGAGAGCGCACTTCTCGTTCAAGCTATAGAGGCATTGGGTAAAGAAACATTGAGTCCATCGCAACAAGCGGTAATTCTGCAATATCTTGAACTGGAAATGCAGGCACCGCAGTTACTGGCAAGTAGGATCATGAAAGATACTCAGTATGTGACAAGTTGGATTTTTCAAGCGATTAAAAATTTATTCATGGAAAGGGAAGCCAGTTAATGAAAAATTTTGCTTTGCGAAGTGCAGGTGAGAGACGCGAAATATTTAGCGCTACGGCCACTGCTATGGCAATTACACCAGCGGCAGCGGAAAAAGATTTTTGGTTGTGCTGGGTGTTGATGCAACTGTTTGATATTCCTGACTTAGCAAAATGTTTACGCTTTAAAGGCGGCACCAGCCTGAGTAAATGTTTCCATTTAATTCAACGATTTTCGGAAGACATTGATTTGATTTTGGATTGGACCCAGGTGACGGAACAAGATCCAATGGCGACCAGAACAAAATCACAGCAAGATAAATTGAATCAGGATATTAACGAAAAATCCGAAGCCTATATTGCGCAGAAAATTTTGCCGGCGCTGGCTGATGTTATGTCACCTCTGTGCCAGCTCGGGATAGATGAAAATGACCCACACACTATTAATATTGAATATCCGGCGGTATTTGCCGCTGGTTATTTGCGTCCACAAATTCGTTTGGAAATCGGACCGCTTGCCGCAATGATGCCAATGGGAAACTATAGTGTTTCTGCCTACACAGCAGAAAAATTCCCACAGTTTTTTGCTCGGCCCAGCATTCAAGTTACGGCCATTACACCGGAGCGGACTTTTTGGGAAAAGCTCACCATTCTCCATGCGGAAGCACACCGCCCGGCGGGCAATCCTCTGCCTTCACGTTATTCGCGACACTATTATGATAGTTATCAGTTAGCGAAGCACAGCTTTGCAAAGCAAGTGCTGTTAGATGCAGAATTATTGCAACAGGTTGTTGAATTTAAGCAGCGCTTTTATCCCAGCGGTTGGGCAAATTATCAAACAGCAATTGCAGGATCATTTAAATTAATACCGAATGACCATCATATCAATGCGTTGCGAAAGGATTACACAGCAATGGCTGAAATGATTTTCGGTGAGAAACCGGATTTTGAAGAAATGCTGCAGTTTTTTTTAGTTTTGGAGAAAACTATTAACGAATAAAGTTATTGAAGCGCTGTTAGAACGGAAAAAGCAGAGCCAGGAAAAAGAGATAGCGCCAGCGATTAAGTTACTGAATGATTTTATTGAGAGCGAGCTTGAAAAATTGGAACAACTTTCGGTGGATGAAAATGAAAGTGACCGAGATATAGATGACCTAAATGTTTTGTTTGCAAAATTAGTGAGTTAACTTTTCAGAAACATTATTAAATCGTCGATATGTTTGGCCTGACGCATCAAAGAAGTTGGACTAGATTTAATATTGTGTAACGAGGAATTTAAACCCCTCATGGCTTCTGTCATCGCTCCTGTCCTTTTTAAAGGGACAGGCCATACAACACCTTTTCTTTGAAAGTAGGTGTCAACTCCGCCGGATTGATTTGCTTTGTATGTCATCACGTTCTCCTGTGCTCAATCGCCAAGTTTTCACTAAACGAACAAAGTTAATTGGAATAAGACTTTAACCTACAAATATGTATTATTTATTTCTGCGGTGGTATTGGTTGCGTATCCGCTGTAATCGATTTGTTTGTTTTATTTTTACTGGCCTTTATTCTGCGCAGTTCTTTAGATCGGGTATCAGGATCATTTATCGAAATATCATCGGTTTCATCCCCGCCTTCCATGCGGGCTTTTGGGCCGTTGCCGCGTTCATTAGGGTGGACGTAGTCTTTTTCACGAACAGATGTCATGTTGCATACCTCGGATGTGTGAATGTTTTCGATGGTATCGGTATAAATTGTGAGTGTAAGTTAGCTGGCTAACCTTGGCGCGCTCTCTTTAGTGGTAATGTTTGTACCTTAGCGACAGTGGTTTGGTTGAGTTCGATTTTTAATTGAAACCTGCATTTAGGAGCAGAATATGAATGTTGAAGTAGGTGGGATTTTAGGTTTTATTTTGCTGATTTGTGTGGTTTATGCCATTGTAAAAATTACGCAAAGCGCTGCGACTACGGGAAATAAAGTCATCTGGATTGTAGTGCTCCTGATGCTGCCATTTCTTGGTTTTGTTTTATGGTATTTTTTCGGTCCCAAGTAAAAGTACCAGCTTACGTAGGTGGGGTTAGCACACGGCACCCTTCCTACGATTTGAACTCCTTATTTTAAAAAATCCGCTCTGCAAACTTTTCAGTACTTAATCGCAACATCCTTCATTTTTTTTCCAAAAACGAATCCAATAACTTCAGGATTGCGCTGCGCTGCGCAGAGCTCAGGCGCTGCCACATGGTGTGGAGCGTTTCAGTTTCATCAGCGAAGGCGTTGCGGTGATATTGCGGTGGGGTTTTTTCGGTAACGAGGGAGAGTTTGGTTGGCGGTTCGCTGTCCAGAAAAAACCAGGAGATGGGTACGGAAAGGCTGCGCGCGAGCATGTATAGCTGCGACGCACTGATTTTGTTTTGGGCATTTTCATAGCGCGATATCTGCTGCTGGGTTGAACCTATGGTTTCGGCCAAGGCTGCCGCGCTGATTTTCTCCCGCTGCCGCAGCTTTTTGAGGCGCAGTCCTAATTGGCGGTCAATGTCATTTACTACTGGCTTGGGCATGGCGTTGTCATCCAAAAACAGGTGAATTGAAGGTATTCACACGGTTGACAGGTATGTTACCCAGCGCTTAGTATTCCAACAGCAATATAAATGTTGTAAATATACATAAAAAACGCGTTAATAATATGTATTTGGCGGCAAGTAAAATGGTAATGGTAATTTATAGGCCACTATTGATTTCATGATGAAAGCAGCGCATTAGGTTGTGGCGGAGCTTATGGCCTTTCTTGTGGTGAATGGAGTAGGGAGTTTATATGCAAGATATTTCTTCGCAGCATGATGCAAATAATGGGGATGAGTCTTTAGCTGAAAGTCTGGTGAATTTTTATGATGAGTTCGTGGAGGTTCAGGCTTACAGTGCGTTTTTGTGTGATGCCTTGAGCTGCATGGTAAGCACCCAATTGGAAATGGATGATGCCACCGCGCGTGGTGTTTGTATTTTTTCAAGCTATGTAAAGCGTCGTCTTGAAGAACTAAAAACGAGATTGAAGCAGATTCAGCAAAGAGCCTGCAGGGATAATTAGTCTTCGAACTTATGGCAAGGTTCAGGTAAATAATTGGTTCAGCAGGTCACGCAGTTCGATGATTTGTTCTTCTATGATCATGGAATAGTAGGTGCGTATGTGCCGTGTTGGGACATTATCACTGCTGTCCATAATAATTTGCGCGGAGCAAAGCGCTTGCAGTTTGTCGACACGCAAATAGATTTCATCTTCCAATAGAAAATGATCTAAAAATTCCAAATTCATTTTTGTATCAGTGCGCTTTTCCATTTCGCTCTCCTGTTAAATTTAAGTTATGTAATTGATTGTCGTTGTCCTGTTTTTATTGTTGGTTTGGTTTCTGAGTTCTACTACGCCGGTGTAAATACTAGGCAACACGAAGTTTAACTTCGTTACGACAGAAGTTCAACCTCAATAACATGCTATCTTCATTTGCGGTGGAGATTAGGCATGGGGACATTAAAAAAACAATTTGGTAAGCGTATGAAAACGCTGCGTACTTCAGCAAAAATGACGCAAGAGCAGCTGGCAAATGATGTGGGTGTGACGATTGAATCGATTAGTAATATTGAACGTGGTATCCATGGTCCATCCTTTGATACCCTGGAAAAAATTGCGGAAGTATTAAAAATTCCGGTACAAGATTTATTTGTATTTGAGTAAATTTATCAGCACAAAAAGAACGATTGAGTGGTAAGCAAAATCGCAGCGTGGTTTTAACGAGGTTTGTAGTATTTTTTGCAGTGTTATTTCTGGCAATCCACACAATACACCGTAGTTCTATCGCCCATTCGTACTTCTTTCAATAGTTTGTCACAAAGGGTACAGGCTTCGCCGCCGCGCCCATAGACTAACAACTGCTGTTTGAAATAACCGGGTTTGCCATCGCCGCCGACAAAATCGCGCAGGGTAGTGCCGCCTTGCTCGATGGAGCGTTGCAGAATTATTTTGATATCGCGCACTAATTCTTCGCAATTTTTTTTCGTCAATGTGCCGGCTTTGCGGATAGGTTTGATGCCCGACATAAATAAGGATTCGTTCGCGTAGATATTGCCCACACCCACGACTATATGGCTGTCCATAATAAATTGTTTGACCGCCTGGCTGCGTTTGCGGCTGCGTTCAAATAAATAGGCTGCGGTGAAATTATCCGTTAAGGGTTCGGGGCCAAGTTTGCTAAGTAGCGAATGTTCCTCCGGCTTGCCTTCTATCCACAATAAACAACCAAAGCGGCGCGGGTCGTGATAGCGCAAGGCAATATTGCCGAATACCCAGTCGAAGTGATCATGGCTGTTGGGGGTTGATGCTGCGTCCACAATCCGTAAATTGCCCGACATGCCGAGGTGAATCATGGCGTGACCATTGGCAAATTCGAACAGCAAGTATTTGCCGCGCCGGGTGATGTTAAGCAATTGCTGTGCTGTGAGTAGCGACGACAGCTCAGTGGGTATTGGCCAGCGCAGGTTAGGGCGGCGAATAATGACCTGGGTGATGGGTTGCTTCACTATGTGCGGAGCTATACCACGCAGGGTTGTTTCAACTTCGGGCAATTCGGGCATAAGTGCTGCAACTGTTTTTTATGATAGGTATTAATGAGATTAACCCGAGTTTATTTTCAGATAGAAATTTTAGGTTAAGGTTTATCAGGTCAAAGTATATTAGGACACAGTTTACATACATTTTTATTTTGGGTTTAGAAGGCTAAGAGTTGAATTGGCTTTTTCGAGGCATAAAAAAACCCGGCATTACCGGGTTTTTTATTAGGCATAACACCTGAATTATTAAACATGCACTATAGAGATAGTGGCTTGCCAATAATTACTTGATTTTGCCTTCTTTGTAGATCACATGCTGACGAACAACGGGATCAAACTTTTTGATTTCCATTTTTTCTGGCATGGTGCGCTTGTTTTTATCGGTTGTGTAAAAATGACCGGTACCAGCACTTGAATTAAGACGAATTTTATCGCGCATGACACTTGCTCCTATCAGTTAAGCTTTTCAATAAGTAGCTTTTAAACTTTTTCACCGCGACCGCGGATTTCAGCCAAAACTACATCGATACCACGTTTGTCGATTGTGCGCATACCTTTAGGGGTTAAACGCAAAGAAACAAAACGCTTTTCAGTTTCTACCCAAAAACGATGGGTATGCAGATTTGGCAAAAAACGACGCTTGGTGTGGTTTTTTGCGTGAGAAACATTGCAACCAGTAATTGGACGCTTACCAGTAACTTGACATACTTTAGACATTCTATTGCCTCATTAAAAATTCAGCGCGCTAAGCCAGGGATGGGGCTGGTAACGCTGGGTTAAGCCGTAAAGCAGATTAACAACCAGCTTGGAGCATTGTTGTTAGCAGCCCTAATTTCAGTTTTCTAAACGCGGTTGTAATGGGTTATAGATGACTAACCTTGCTGGAAAGCGCGCTCCGTTTTACTCAAAAGCACGCTAGGCAGACACAAACTTGGGGTGCTTCAAACAACCCTGCCGCAGAGAGCCGCGTTTTATACCAAAACAACCTTGCAATAGCAACGACAAGCTGTTTTTTTGGCCAAAAAACTCAAGTTATTGCTGATTTCTTCCGGCTTTGTAGAAAGAAAGCGGGTTAATGCCCAAAATTCTCTGTTTGCCTTCCTTTATAGCAGCCCGCGTTCGGCGAAAGAAACCACTTCTTTATCACCCACAATCATGTGATCGATAACCCGTACTCCAACCAGATCCAGCGATTCTTGTAAGCGCCGCGTAATGAGCTGATCGGCCTGGCTTGGTTCTGCCATCCCTGATGGATGATTGTGGGCAAAAATTACAGCGGCTGCGTTACGAGCCAAAGCTTTTTTGACGATTTCGCGCGGATGAACGCTAGCACCGTCGATGGTGCCGAAGAAAACTTCATCATAGGCAATGAGCCGATTCTGATTATCTAAAAAGAGAACCGCAAAAATTTCGTGGGGTTGATGGCGCAGTTGTGAGCTTAAATAGGCACGCACCAGATCGGGACTTGTTAACAATACACCTTCCTTCATACTGGCAAATAGATGGCGCCGTGCCATTTCGAGTGCAGCCTGCAGTTGCGCATATTTGGCCTCACCCAAGCCTACGCCGCGACAAAAATCGTTTTGGCTCGCTTCAAGTATTTGGCGCAAGCCACCAAAATCAGTTAAAAGCTCGCGTGCAATATCAACTGCGGTTCTACCTACAGTTCCGGTGCGGATAAAAATGGCAAGTAATTCGGCATCAGATAATATTTTGGGGCCGTTAGCCAAGAGTTTTTCACGGGGGCGTTCAGTAGCGGGCCAGTTTTTTATAGTCATACGATTTTCCTTCCTTGTTAAAATAAAGATCCAATAGATAAACTGCTTGCGCAGAATGATATTTATGCAATTGTGAGTCAAGTTTTTTTACGATTGCGGTAATTGTCCTATTGCCAAGGTTAACAACCAGTTACATTGCGCTACAATCCATATTCGTTATATCCATTATTGATCCGTCGAAATTCAACATACGCATTTAACACAGGCGCAGTGAATGAGTTCACTTACCAACAAGCAAATTTTACTCGGCGTAACCGGCGGTATTGCTGCCTATAAAAGCGCTGATCTTGTCCGTCGTTTGCAAGATGCGGGTGCACAAGTGCGTGTGGTGATGACCGCAGCAGCGCAAGAGTTTATTACGCCGCTTACGATGCAAGCGCTTTCCGGCAACCCGGTGCACACGGCGTTGCTGGATTCCAGCGCTGAAGCGGGGATGGGTCATATTCAATTAGCGCGCTGGGCTGACCTGGTGTTGATAGCGCCTGCCAGTGCAAATTTCATTGCCCGTTTGGTTCAGGGCCAGGGCGATGATTTACTGACAACCATTTGTTTGGCAACGGCCGCACCCATTGCTTTAGCACCAGCGATGAATCAAGGGATGTGGTTGAATGCGAGCACGCAAGCCAATTTACAAATTCTACGTGAACGCAACGTACACCTATTTGGCCCTGCTGACGGTGGCCAGGCTTGTGGTGATGTTGGCCCGGGTCGTATGTTAGAGCCGTTACAGTTAATCGAGGCTACTTCAGGTTTGTTTCAAAGCGGCATATTGTCTGGCAAAAAAGTAGTGATCACTGCTGGTCCAACGCGGGAGGCTATAGATCCCGTGCGTTATATCAGTAACCACAGTTCCGGCAAAATGGGTTATGCGCTAGCGCAAGCGGCAATGGAAGCAGGGGCGACGACAATATTGATTTCTGGTCCGACACAATTGGCCGTACCGGAGCGAGTTGAATATATTGCAGTGACGACTGCAGAGGAAATGTTACAAGCGAGTTTGGCACATGCCTCGGGGTGCGATATATTTATTGCTGCTGCTGCGGTGGCCGATTATAGATCCGCGCAGATTGCTTCACAAAAAATAAAAAAAACTTCGGCAGATTCGTTGACTCTGGAGTTAATCAAAAATCCGGATATTGTAGCAACGATTGCGGCTTTAAAGACTAAACCTTATACGGTTGGCTTTGCGGCGGAAAGTGAAAATCTCCTTGATTATGCGCAACAAAAGCTACAGCGCAAAAATCTTGATTTAATTATTGCGAATAATATCAGCAGCGCTGACATAGGTTTTAACAGCGACAACAATGCCGTCACTGTGATTGATGCGAAGCAGGAAATGTTAGAATTAACCAAACGTAGTAAGCAGCAGCTTGCGCGCGATTTAATTGAGATTCTGGCGAAAAAAATAAATAATTAGGCGATTTTTTTCGCTGCAATAAATTTACGAAGGGGACAATGTGGACGATCTCGATAAGAAAATTCCTGACATTATAAAAAAACCAGCTGGGCCTACATCATCAGTTGCAGCGCGTGCAGCATTAAAATCACAAGAGCAAGCCAAAATAAAAGCTGCTGCACAACAGCGGGTACTTTTTATTTCGCTTGGCGTAGTCTTGATTATCAATCTTATCGCGGGATACTTTCTCTACGGCATTCTGGTGCAAGACAAAACGCGCGATAACATGCAACACACTATTGATCGTGAGTTAGATTTGCGCGTTAACAGCGCAAGTAGTTTTTTGGAAAAAAACCAACAAAAATTAGATGAACTTGCGCATCACCCCGATATTGTACAAGCGCTCACCGAAAAAAATCAGGAGGCCTTTCCGGTACTGAGCAATTCATCCATAGCAAAGTTCGAAGATGCCATGGGGTTAAGTATTTTTGTCGCAGGCGAGGCCGAAATTAATCGCGATGCTGCAATACCCATCCGCTTTCCTGAATTGGATTTAATTCGCAGAGCAGAAAGCAGGTTAAATTATCTTGCTGAGGCGGCGTTAATTAATGGCAAATGGCAAATTAATTTTGTTACTCCTGTAGCTATCGACAAGGAACAACCAGTCTTGGGCACTATCCTGTTGACGTTGGATGCTGCGGGACTCAACAAAGATTTTTCTGCAGTGAATGCCAATTCAGGTGAGACGATACTGCAACAAAAGTTTGCTAGAGGTGCGGCACAGAACGTTATGAAGTTAGGGACAACCAGTGATAATCCGGGCCATGAAAAAATTATCCCCAAAAGCAATTGGCTAATTAAATTTACACCCTCGGATGCAATGGTACAAAGTGCTACTGAGCCACCCACGCTGTGGGCCTTAATTATTGGTTGCAGCACTGTGCTGAGTTTAGTGTTAGCGATGTTGCTAAGCCGATTCCTGGTTAAAAATGCAAAAATTTCGCAAGACAGTTTAGCTCCAACTGCTGCCGATATTAACAAGCCCAATTCAGGGTCCAGTACGGATGCAGCGTTTAAAAATACTCTCTTCCAAAAACAAGATATTTTAGACATCGCTGTTATCGATGAAGATGAAAATATTTTAGGTTTACACGATACCAGCAAGAAGAAACAGACTGCAGCTGCTGCGTTTGTGGATGACGGTTCAATCCCACTCAATATTTTTCGCTCCTATGATATTCGCGGCATTGTGGGCACAGATTTAACGGCGGCGCTGGCAGAAAAAATTGGCCAGGCTGTGGGCAGTGAAGCGCTGGATCAAGGCGAACGTCAACTTATTGTAGCGCGCGATGCCCGTATCCATAGTCAGGAATTAACGAACGGGCTTATCAAAGGTATTTTACGTAGCGGTTGTAATGTCATTAATATCGGGATTGTGCCTACACCGGTGATGTATTTTGCGACCTATCATTTTGACGATGTACGCAGCGGCGTGATGGTAACCGCAAGCCATAATCCTGCAGATTACAACGGCTTTAAAGTGGTTATTAATAATAATGCCTTGGCCGATGAAGCAGTTATGGAGTTGCGTAAGCGCATTATCAGCAAACGTGTTCATCAAGGTATGGGCGAAGAAATTTTCCGCGAAATTCTACCGCATTATATCGAACGCATTTTTTCCGATGTAGCCCTGGCCGGAAATGTATCTTTAGTCATTGACGCTGGCAATGCCGTAACCGGTGTAGTTGCACCACAACTATTCGAAGAATTAGGTTGTGTCGTTACGCCGCTTTATTGTGATCTGGATGGCAACTTTCCCAACCACGACCCTGATCCCACGCAAGAAAAAAATCTGCAAGATTTAATTGCAAAAGTTCGTGCAGAAAAAGCGGACTTAGGTGTGGCCTTTGATGGTGATGGCGATCGTTTAGTGGTGGTTACCCCCAAAGGCGATATTATTTGGCCGGATCGTTTATTAATGTTATTTGCCAAAGATATTTTGGCTCGCAACCCGGGCGCGGATGTCTTGTTTGATGTGAAATGTTCGCGTCAACTGAATCAGGTAATTAGTGGTTACGGTGGTCGTCCTATTATGTGGAAAACCGGTCACTCACCCATGAAAGCAAAAATGGTAGAAACCGGTGCGCTTATTGGCGGTGAATATTCTGGCCATATTTTTATTAAAGATCGTTGGTATGGTTTTGATGATGGCATGTATGCCATGGCGCGGCTGTTAGAAATTATTACCCTGCGCGATCAAAAAATTGATGATATTTTTGCCGCCTTTCCGCAGTTGTGTACTACGCCGGAAATAAAAGTGGCAGTGCCGGACAAATCAAAATTTGAATTGATTAAAAAAATTGCTGAACAAGGCGATTTTAAAAATGGCAACATAACTCTCATAGACGGCGTTCGTGTTGATTACAGTAAGGGCTGGGGCTTAGTGCGTGCATCTAATACGTCACCGGCACTGACCTTGCGTTTTGAAGCAGAAAGCGAAGAAGCCCTGGAGTTAATAAAGCAAATTTTTAAACGTGAATTGTTAAAAGCCGATAGCAGTCTTGTGCTTGAATTTTAAAATTTTATACAATCGTCAGTATTCGCTACGCGAGTATGGTGATCTAACATTTATATACAGGAAAAATTATGTCTCTCAGTCGTGAATCGGCAATGAATGTTGCCAACGTATTAACCGAAGCTTTGCCTTACATCCAACGCTTCACCGGTAAAACCATTGTGGTTAAATTTGGCGGTAACGCCATGATTGATGAAGCCCTGCAAAATAGTTTTGCGCGCGATATCGTTTTAATGAAATTGGTGGGCATGAATCCGGTAGTGGTCCACGGTGGTGGCCCGCAAATTGACGATCTATTAAAAAAATTAAATATTAAATCCGAATTTGTCAGCGGCATGCGTGTAACAGATAGCGCGACTATGGATATAGTAGAGATGGTGCTTGGCGGCACGGTCAATAAACAAATCGTTAGTTTAATCAATCGCAACGGTGGTCAGGCTATTGGTTTAACGGGTAAAGATGGCCAATTAATTCGTGCGCGCAAATTGACAGTGACACACAAAACTCCCGAAATGCTTGCACCTGAAATAGTGGATATCGGGCATGTAGGAGAAGTGTCGGGTGTGAATACGTCGGTTATTAATATGCTACTGAATAGCGATTTTATTCCTGTTATTGCACCGATTGGTGTCGGTGATGATGGTGCTTCTTACAATATCAATGCTGACTTAGTGGCAGGAAAGATTGCCGAAGTGTTACGCGCAGAAAAATTAATGTTATTAACTAACGTGGCGGGTTTACAAGATAAGCAAGGCAATGTACTAACCGGCTTAAGCACTACGCAAGTGGATGCATTAATTGCTGACGGCACAATTTATGGCGGCATGTTGCCAAAAATCGCTTGTGCTTTGGATGCCGTAAAAGGCGGCGTTACTAGCGCACACATTGTTGATGGCCGTGTCGATCATGCCGTGCTGCTGGAAATTTTCACTGATGCTGGTGTGGGTACATTGATTACCAATAAAAATAAAAAATAAATCAATGCGTACCTATTTCCTGTTGTGAAATGCTTTTTAGAAACCAGGGATGGAATAATGTTGTAGACAACGAATCGCAAAATTAAGGCTGGTATTGTGTGATTTATTAGAGCACCGGTTTACACTTTGCGATTGGTAGAATATGCAGTCATGTCCGAGCGCTGTTTCGTAAACATACTAGCTATCCCATAACAGTCGCTACCTACTTATTACTCAGCTAGAAATTGTTTCAGGTTTTGCTGTATCCGCTATAGATTTCAGCTGCCTTTTTTTAGATATTTACAACGAAGTTCTTAAGCGCCGCGTAATTCGATTTTCCTTCCGCCACTTGGTCGTTTGCAACATTGCCCTGGGTTTTAAATCGTGGATTTCTCCCTCTAGGGCTGGTCTTTACTGTTCGGCTTGAAGACATTTCTTTACCCTAGCGCCTAGCTGAGCGAGAATGCGTCCCTATTTATTTATTTATGCCCGCAGAGGCAGTTAATTAGCCATTGAGAATCCAAGCACAACTAAACAGTTACTAGCAATTGCTACCTATTTTTAAGGAGTTTGAGTCATGCCTTCTCGTATACAACTTGCCAACGCCATTCGCGCCCTGTCGATGGACGCCGTACAAAAAGCTAATTCCGGCCACCCGGGTGCCCCAATGGGCATGGCGGATATCGCTGAAGTTTTGTGGAATGATTTTTTAAAGCACAATCCCACTAACCCAGATTGGGCTGATCGCGACCGCTTTGTGTTGTCCAACGGCCACGGCTCCATGCTGGTTTATTCCTTGTTACATCTTTCAGGTTACGATCTGGCGATGGACGACCTTAAGCAATTTCGTCAATTGCATTCAAAAACTCCAGGCCATCCGGAACGCGGTTATACACCAGGCGTAGAGACCACTACGGGCCCGCTTGGTCAAGGCATAGCGAATGGCGTTGGTATGGCGATAGCGGAGAAAATGCTCGCTGCGCAATTCAATCGCGAAGGCCACAATGTTGTTGATCACCACACTTATGTATTCCTCGGTGATGGTTGCATGATGGAAGGTATTTCCCATGAGGTCTGCTCATTAGCCGGAACCCTGGGGCTGGGTAAGCTGATTGCCTTTTATGATGACAACGGCATTTCGATCGATGGCCACGTTGAAGGCTGGTTTACGGATAACACCCCGGCGCGCTTTGAAGCTTATGGCTGGCATGTTATTCCTGCGGTAGACGGTCATAATTCTGCTGCGGTCAAAGCGGCTATTGAAGCTGCTCGCGCGGAAACGGGTAAACCAACATTGATTTGCTGCAAAACCACCATTGGTTTTGGCTCGCCTAATAAACAAGGCTCTCACGATTCCCACGGTTCGCCCCTGGGAGCAGATGAAGTAGCTCTCGTGCGTAAAACACTCGGTTGGGAATACCCACCATTCGTAGTTCCCGCAGACGTTTATGCAGGTTGGGATGCGAAAGCCAAAGGCGCCGCCGCAGAAAAATCCTGGACAGAGAAACTGGCAGCCTATAAAGCTGCTCACCCGGAGCTAGCCGCTGAATTCGAACGCCGCGTTATTAAAGGTGAATTACCAGCAGACTTCGCTGCGAAAGCTGAAGCCTTTATTACTGAAAGCCAAGCCAAAGGCGAAAGCATCGCCAGTCGTAAAGCCTCTCAAAACTCCATCGCCGCTTTCGGCGCGATATTGCCTGAATTGTTAGGCGGTTCTGCAGATTTGGCCGGTTCTAACCTCACATTATGGAAAGGCTCTAAAGGTGTAACTGCAGAGGATGCTAGTGGCAACTATATATACTACGGTGTGCGCGAGTTTGGTATGAGCGCCATCATGAACGGTATTTCTGCCCACGGTGGATTTATCGCTTACGGCGCAACCTTCCTGATGTTCCAACAATACGCTGCCAATGCGGTGCGTATGTCGGCTTTAATGAAGCTACAAAATATCTTCGTTTATACCCATGACTCTATTGGCCAAGGTGAAGATGGTCCAACCCATCAACCCATTGAAGTCCTGGCGACTTTGCGCATGACACCGAATATGGATACCTGGCGTCCTGCGGATGCTGCTGAATCCGCAGCCTCCTGGAAAGCCGCTATCGAACGCAAAACCGGCCCAACGGCTCTGGTTTTCAGCCGTCAAAATCTGGATGCTATTGCGCGCACGCCTGCCCAGGTTAGCCAGATTGCCCGCGGTGCTTATGTGTTGATAGATTCTGTCGGCGAGCCAGACGCAATTTTGATTGCCACCGGTTCTGAACTTGGTGTCACCGTGAAAGCCGCTGCAAAATTAAAGGCCAACGGCCACAATGTGCGCGTAGTGTCTATGCCTTCTACCAGCGTATTTGATCGTCAGGATGCGCTCTATAAAGAATCAGTATTACCGCTCAGCGTATTAGCTCGTGTTGCAGTAGAAACTTCACATGTGGATTTCTGGGCGAAGTATGTTGGCTTGGATGGTCGTGTCGTTGGCATGCAAGGTTTCGGTGAATCCGCACCTGGTCCAGCACTGCTCGACTTTTTTGGTTTTACGGTGGATAACATTGTTAGCACTGTTGAAGAATTGTTGGAAGATTAAGAAATTACGTTTGATATTTGAGGAATGCACATGACAGTAAAACAAATGAAAGACCAAAACCTCGCGGGCAAACGTGTTTTGATTCGCCAGGATTTAAACGTACCACTGGAAGATGGCCGCATTACCAGTGGCGTGCGTATTGATGCATCAATTCCTACTATTAAAGCCGCCTTGGCTGCTGGTGCAAAAGTCATGGTGATGTCCCATCTTGGCCGCCCTGATGAAGGTATCTACGACGAAGTTTCTTCACTTGCTCCTGTTGCAGCTTATCTTAGTAAAAAATTGGGTCGCGATGTACCGCTCGTAAAAAACTGGGTTGATGGTTTTGCAATGCAAGGTGATTTGGTGTTGCTTGAGAACGTGCGCTTTAACCTTGGCGAAGGCAAAAATTCTGACGAGCTCAGCAAAAAAATGGCAGCACTCTGTGACGTGTTTGTGATGGATGCTTTTGGTACCGCACATCGCGCGCAAGCCTCTACTCACGGTGTAGCAAAATTTGCACCTATTGCCTGTGCAGGTCCATTGCTTTCCAGTGAATTAGAAGCACTCGCGAAAGTATTGGATAACCCGGCGCGGCCGCTAGTGGCAATCGTTGGTGGTTCAAAAGTGTCGACTAAATTAAGCGTGTTGGATGCCCTCTCCAAAATCGCCGATATTCTTGTGGTTGGCGGCGGTATTTCAAATACGTTTGTTGCAGCGGCGGGCAATGAAGTAGGCAACTCACTTTATGAAAAAGATAAAATTCCTGAAGCACAACGCTTATGCAAAACTACGGAAGTTGTTTTCGCAACTGATGTGCGTGTTACCAAAGAAGGTTTTAAATCCTGGAATCACAATTCCGTTGCCGCGGTAAAAAAAGTTAACGAAATAAAAGCCGACGAAGAAATTATTGATTACGGTCCGGAAACTGCTGCGCATGTTTCGGAAATTATCAAAAATGCTAAAACCATTTTGTGGAATGGCCCGGTTGGCGTATTTGAATTCGATGCTTTTGCAAAAGGTACTGAAGCTATTTCTCGTGCAATTGCGGCGAGCGATGCTTTCTCTGTTGCGGGCGGCGGCGATACCTTAGCAGCCATCGACAAGTGGAATCTTGCGGATAAGATTTCTTATGTGTCTACCGGTGGTGGTGCTTTTCTTGAATTCGTGGAGGGCAAGATATTGCCAGCCGTAGCAATTTTGGAAGAGCGTGCGAAAGATTAATTTTTTGTCTTGCGAATAAATGGGCGGCCAATGTGCCGCCTTATTTTTTAGTGAATTGTTATTAGTGCTCGTGTGTTGTGAATATATAGGTAGGTATTATTTAAAGAGTAGGCGAGGTGGGTTATAAGAATTCAGTGTAAAAATACCTTTAGCCTGATACTGTTACTTTTATTTGCTTAAGCACAACTATGCGTAACGACTATGCCTGCTAATTTTAAATTCACGTTTATCGATAGTCTGCAATCTATTGACGCTGCCCGTTGGGATGCACTTTGTCCTGATGATTATCCGTTTGTGCGTCATGATTTTTTGTCTGCCCTGGAGGAGAGTGGTAGCGTCAGCCAGCCCAAAGGTTGGCAACCACAACATTTACTTATAGAAGCGGGCGACACTTTAATCGCAGCTGTACCTCTTTATATAAAATCTCATTCTTATGGCGAGTATGTTTTTGATTGGGCTTGGGCTGATGCGTATAAACGTTATGGACTTAGCTATTATCCAAAACTCATTTCTGCCATTCCTTTTACACCTTGCACCGGCACACGAATTCTAACAGCAGATACTGAAAAGCAACCTGAATTGATTCCGTTAATAGTCACAGCGATAAAAAAGCGTGCGCAGGAATTAAATGCATCAAGCTGGCATTGTTTGTTTGTTACAAAACACATTTCTGAACAACTGCTTGCTTCTGCAACGATACAGCGTATTGGTTGCCAGTTTCACTGGTTTAATCGCAACTATAAAAGCTGGGATGAGTTTGTTGCAGCTATGGCCTCGCGCAAGCGAAAAAATATTAATAAAGAGCGTAGCAAAGTCAGAGAACAAGGAATTACTTTTTTAACAAAGGAAGGCAGCGACATTAATGCTGCTGATTGGCAACTGTTTTATCAACTCTACTGTAATACCTATTTAAAGCGCAGTGGCCATAAGGGTTATCTAACAGAGCAGTTTTTTAACTTACTAGGTAAAAATTTTTCCTCTGCAGTGATGATGGTTATCGCACAGCACGAAAATAAATCTATTGCCGCTGCTTTATTTTTTAAAGATAACAACACTCTTTATGGCCGCTATTGGGGGTGCATGGAAGAATATGATTTTTTACATTTTGAGACTTGCTACTATCAAGGCATCGACTACGCCATCAAAAAAGGCTTGCAACGGTTTGATGGCGGCGCTCAAGGCGAGCACAAAATACAACGTGGCTTTGCGCCCATCATTACTTATTCAAACCATTGGCTGATGCGCGATGACTTTCAGCAAGCGATAAGCAACTTCGTCGACCAGGAAGCGGAAGGCGTACAAGCTTATTCTATAGACGCAAAAAATAATTTACCTTTTAAGGAAGTGTAATGTGTTGAACCGTTTATCGAGAATATTACACCCACGCAAAATCCTGATTGCACTCGATGAAATTGATGCTCGAGCCCCGTCTTATTCACTGACTAGGCCGCAAGCATTGCGCCGTGTGGTAATCGTTCTTACCTGCGTCTGCTTGAGTCTGTTGCTTGATCACTATGCAAAGTTTTCTGATAATTTGTATGATCTTTTACAGTTAGTGGCCAAATGGAAAAATCTACCTGAAAGCTATTACCGCCAGCAATTAATGGGGACGGGTTGGGCCGAGCTGTATGAGTATGGCTGGTGGACTAGCATCCATTTCATTAGCTATGTGGTATTGCCGATCATTTGTATTCGTTATTACTTTAAACAACGCGTTCGCGATTTTGGATGGCAATTAAATCAAACGCTGGAACATTGGCGCGGATATTTATTATTGCTCAGCCCCATTTTAGTATTTGTGTACCTGGTGAGCCTGGGTAAAGATTTTGTAGATCACTATCCTTTTTATAAACTGGCAGGACGCAGCTGGGCCGATTTTCTGGCTTGGGAATTTTTGTATATCTGCCAATTTATCTTTTTAGAATTTTTCTTTCGTGGTTTTGTGGTCAATGCGCTGCGTCCTGCCGTAGGTGCCAATGCTGTTTGGATTATGTGTGTGCCCTACCTAATGATTCACTTTCCAAAACTCTGGCTCGAGGCTACCGGTGCGATTTTTTTTGGATTGTTTTTAGGAATACTTGCGCTACAGTCTCGTTCCATCTGGGGAGGAGTATTTGTGCATGCAGGCGTAGCAGTGAGTATGGATATTGCGGCGTTGATCCGTAAGCAGGGCTTGCCGGATATTTTATGGCCTCTTTAATATTTAACTATGCAGTTGTAACTGAAAGTAACTGTTTTAGACGGGCAAGAAAAAATCGAGCTATTGAATTTGTTTTTCTATTGCTCTTTTGGCAGGATCCGGTCAATTCACCTAAGAGTGATTTGAAGGTTGTTACCAACCAAAATTTGTATTGACTTGTAGCGATTACAAAATACTTCCACTCCGCCCAAAACACGGTTACAAATTGCACAAAACTTAATTGAAAAATTAAAAAAATTCAAACAACTATAAAAATTATGCTATTTATTTCAAAAAAATCACTATGTCTGGCGCTAAACCTACGAAATTTTAGTGGTCATGGAAAAGTTTTCCTAAGCAAAAAAATCAGGTAGAGATAAATTAGCGATTATTTAGCACACTCTTTGTACAAAATCACGATGAGATAAGCAAGTTTAGAAAAATTAATCAGAAAAAGTTGTAAAAATGATCAATTTAGACTGACTAATGAGTGAAAAAACAACTAAATATCAGTTTTTTATTCTAGAGAAAATCAAAACAGTATGTTAACTTGCCAGTCGCTGTGATCTTATGAACGCGGCAGCAAACAGAAAGTTACGATAACAATGAAAGTTTCGAGGAATAACTCCATGCAAAAAACTATAAGTTTTAAAAAGAAAATTATTGTCAGTGCAATTGCTTCTGCACTGGCAGGAGTTAGCGTTTCTGCGCTAGCCCAAGACGATGCTGTTGAAGAAATTGTTGTTAGTGGTATTCGTGCAAGTTTGACCGCGTCTATGGATCTGAAGCGCGATGCATCAGGTGTTGTTGATGCAATTTCTGCTGAAGATATCGGTAAAATGCCTGATACCAACCTTGCAGAATCATTACAACGTATTACCGGTGTATCTATTGACCGTGCCAACGGTGAAGGCTTCCAGGTAACCGCGCGTGGCTTCGGTCCGCAGTTCAACCTGATCACTTTGAATAACCGTGTTATGCCTGCTACTCAGTTGGCTGCTACCGGTGGCTTGATAAATAACCGCGCATTCGATATGAGTAATATCGCATCTGAAGGCGTATCTGGTGTTGAAGTGTACAAAACCAGCAGAGCCAGTGTTGCTTCTGGTGGTATAGGCGCAACGATTAACTTGAAAACCTTGCGTCCATTAGACACCCCTGGACTTAAGTTCTCTGTAGGCCTAAAAGCACTGACTGATACCACTAACCGTAAAGGTGATGATGTTACTCCTGAATTGTCAGGCTTCGGAAGCTGGACAGATGCTGATGAAATGTTTGGTGCATCTTTGTCTTTCTCTCACCAAGAGCGTAACAGTGCTCAATCCGGTGTTTATGCCAACAACTGGTCAGATTACTCTAGCGCATGGTTCGTACCGACCTCGACCTCCTTGTCAACGGATCCTCTCTGGCTTCCAAATACCCAGGTACGTCATCAACCTAGAATTGTTAATGAGCCAGCAGTAGGTCAACAAACCAATACCGCACCTGGTATTCGTTATATTCACGGCGACTATGAGCGTACTCGTGATAATGCTCAGTTAACCTTGCAATTCCGCCCAATCGAATCTCTTACCGCGACCTTGGATTACACCATGGCGGAGCAAGAAACTTTTGTTAACCGTGCCGAGGCATCTTACTGGTTTGGCGGTGGTTCATTCCCAATTTCCGATATCCAGTTCCATGAAGGCCCGGTAGCAACAACTAAATACCTTTGGATGGAAGAGCGTACAGGTAATGAGCGTGACTTGGGTCTTACTCAAAACCAGGGCAACGTGCAAAATAATCTGGAGTCATTTGGCTTTAACCTGGAATGGAAAGCGTCAGATGTATTGACCTTAAGCCTGGATGCTCATGATTCAACCAGTGAAAGTTTGCCTGCAGACGGCGCAATGTCAAACTGGTTTAACATTGGACTTGGCGCTCGTGGTAACTCTTCGCAAGGTTTTGTTACCGAGGGTGATTTACCCTTGTTAGTGGGTGTATACCAGGATACAAACGTTGGTGATGTTGCCGGCGAGCTTGACATAGGTGATGTGGGTTCGACCGTAAGGCAGATCAACCACGACACCAGCGTGACTGATATTACTCAGATACAACTAAACGGCCGTTTCGAGTTTAATGACAAAGGCGCTCTTGACTTCGGTATTGCTTCTACCTCCATGGAAAACGTATCCAAAAGCTCTTTCTCTCAGGCTGAAATGGAAGGTGGTTGGGGTGTATCCACTCCAGGTGATGTTCCTGCTGACATGATGGAAGAGTTGAACTGGAGCAAATTGTTTAGCGGTTATACAACCAAGTTGAGCCCCGAAGCCAGAGCATTCTTTGATGCTTCCGGCAAAACGATTACCTATCCTTTGGTACCAGCAACTGGAACTACACCAGAAGTTCCTGCATATACCGTGTTAGCACAAGGCACTCGAGCGGAAGTGCTTACCAAGGGCTTTATTGCAAAAGATGCTGCTAAGTTGGGCGAACTTCTTTCTGCAAACGCCGGCCTTCCCTGGGAACCAAATCCAGACAATGGTACAGACCGCACGATTTCTGAAGATGTAACTGCCGTATTCGCGCAACTAGACTTGCATGCGGATTTAGGTGATATGCCTTTAGATATTTTGACTGGTGTTCGCTATGAAAGAACTGACGTATCTTCGGATGCTCGCATTGCTACATCAAGAATTGAGTGGCAGGGCGATAACGACTTCGCATCATTAGCTGGTAGTGCGGCTGACGCGCCATTGATTCATGCTGAGTCAAGCTATCACCATGTATTACCAAGCCTGGACTTGGCTTTACATATTACTGATGATGTAATTTCCCGCGTGTCTATCGGTAAATCTATTGCACGTACCGATTTGAACAATTTGCAAAAAGGTATAGGCGCTGTTGGCGCACCTCGTGGCGGCCCTACTTTGTTGGGTGGTTTACCGGGTACTTCCAGCGATGGTGACACTGGTCTGAAACCAATTGAGTCAGAAAACTTTGATGTGTCATTGGAGTGGTACTATGACGATTCAAGCTACGTGTCTATAGGCTACTTTAACAAAGAAGTACCTAACTTTATTGGTAGGGAGCAAATTGACACAGCAGCTCCAGGTGTAGGCGATCCAACCAATGGTCCACGCGCTGAAGCTGCTGAAGCCCGTTTGATCGCACTTGGTGAGGAAGTAACTCAACAAAACTTGTTTATGATGGTAGCGTCAATGAGCTCTGTTGCTGACGGTGGCTGTGTAAATACCTCATCGGCAAATCTTTGTGGAGCGGCTTACGGTTCTGCTGCCTATGAAGGTGCTGGTGGTTACGAAAGTGGCGTGAATATTTATGCCGTTGCTAATGATCCGGATATCATGAACGTTGTGGCTACACCAGTGAACTCTAGAGATGCTCGTTTGTACGGGTGGGAACTTGCAGTGCAACACTTCTTTGGTGAGACAGGCTTCGGTACTTCAGCCAATTACACTATTGTTGACGGTTCGGTAAGTTTTAATACTCTGGCTAATCCATCAGAAACGCAATTTGCTCTTACTGGTTTAAGCGATTCAGCTAACCTTGCATTAATTTATGAAAAAGATGCATTGTCAGCTCGCGTTGTGTACAACTGGCGTGACAAATTCCTCGATACCACCGCTATCAATGGTAACGAGCCACAGTTCACTGAGGATTACACCCAGGTTGACTTTACTGTAGGTTACAAGTTTAACGATAACTTCAGTCTGTCATTGGAAGGTATCAACATTCTTGAAGAAGACAAGCGTCAACATGGTCGTAGTAGTAACCAATTGTTGCGTTTGGAAATTCTTGGTGCGCGTTACGCCCTTTCTGGTCGTTACACTTTCTAAGATTCAAAGGGTTGTTTGATCTAACCAAAAAGCCGCTCTTCGGAGCGGCGCTTTTTTTTAAGGGGGAAACGCAATACGTAGCGCACGCTACGAGGGCGTCGAGATATGGCAAATCTGGAAATTATTGATTCAACATTACACAAAGATCTACGAGTAGCGATTGCCTATGAGCGTGAGCTTGGCCATGGCATGGGCTCCGTCATGGTACTACCCAGTGAGATTCTGGAAGTACAACGTGAGTACCCGATAGTATTTCGCAAACACCCTGAAACAGGGCAATTTTTAACTACCGCATTGTTAGGTTTTGAACAGCAGGAAAACCTATTTTTGGGCGACGGTGCAAAATGGCAAGCTAAATATATTCCTTTGGCCATGACAAAAGGTCCATTTTTTGTAGGCGTCAATAAAGAAAGCGCAGAAAAAAATCTGGTTATTTGTATCAATAGAGATGACCCGCGCGTAGGGAAAAAGGATGGTGAGTTGCTGTTTGATGAAACGGGCAGCCCCAGCATTTATTTGCATTCGATCCGCGTCAATTTATTTCGTTTGCATGAAGGAATCACCGACACCAAAAATATGGTTGATGCATTCCTCGCGGCAAATTTGATCGAATCGGTCAACCTGGAAATTGAATTCATTAACAAACAAGCCATCAATTTCAATGGTGCTTATACGATTAATGCTGAAAACTTAACTCAGCTTAGCGATGAGCAAATCAAATCTTTAAATGCTGAAGGTTATCTTGCGCTTGCGTATTTTATTGCGGGTTCGCTGGGTAATGTCCGGCACTTGATTGAGATGAAGAATAAAATCTTATCGTTATAGTCATTACCATGATCATTCTGTGCGTTAATATTTTGCCATTGTCGATATCACTGACGAGCTAATACAATTTAATAGTAAAAAAATAAAAATTGATTATGCAGATCGCCCAGATGCCTATCACCGGCAATTTATCGATTACAGGGTAAAGTAAAGCTATGTCATCGATCTATTTTTTTTAGTCTGGCCAATATATCTATTTGAGTTAGAGGGTGAAGATGGAAGCGGGAACAATAAAAAATATTGTTATTGTTGGAGGAGGCTCCGCTGGATGGCTAACGGCTGGCGTGATAGCTGCAGCACACAAAAGCAATCATCCTAACGGATTACAGGTGACATTAATCGAGTCGCCTGACACTCCCATTATTGGTGTGGGTGAAGGTACTTGGCCTAGTATGCGCACAACTTTATCGAAAATCGGCGTATCTGAAACCGAGCTTTTTCGTGAATGTGATGCTTCTTTTAAACAAGGTATTAAGTTCGTTGGTTGGGTAACGGGCAAAACCGATGATTATTATTATCACCCTCTAGTTTTACCGCAAGGCTTTAGCGAAACAGATTTGGTTCTGCCCTGGCAACAACAACGCAATGAAATTTCATTCGGTGATGCAATTTGTTATCAGGGTTATTTGTGTGAACGAAATTTAGCACCGAAACAAATTACCACACCGGAATATGCATCAGTTGCAAATTATGCCTACCATTTTAACGCTGTGAAGCTCGGTCAGTTTTTGCGGAAACACTGTGTGGAAAAACTGGGTGTTCGGCACATTTCGGATCATGTAACAGCTGTGAAATCAGCTGATGATGGAGATATATCCGCATTAACCACGAAAATGCATGGCGACCTTGCAGGAGATCTTTTTATTGATTGTTCCGGCTCGGCATCCTTGTTACTCGGCAACCATTTTCAAGTTCCCTTTATCTCCAAAAAACACATTCTGTTTAATGATGCTGCCATTGCTGTGCAAGTGCCCTATCCCGCGGAAGATAGCCCTATAGCATCACACACAACAGCAACTGCGAAAAGTGCAGGGTGGATTTGGGATATTGGTTTGCCTACACGTCGCGGGCTCGGTTACGTTTACTCTACCGCACATATTGATGCTGAAACCGTAGAACGTGAGCTACGCGAACATATCCAACCTTCTATCACTAAGGAAGTATTGGATAGTTTATCTTTTAGAAAAATATCCTACGACCCGGGGTATCGCAAAGAATTTTGGCATCGCAACTGTGTGGCGGTTGGTATGTCGTCAGGGTTTATTGAACCCTTGGAAGCTACCGCGTTAGTGATGGTAGAAGCGGCTGCGTCAATGATTAGCAATGAACTACCCGCATCAAAAGAAGTGATGGGTATAGTTGCCAAGCGATTCAATCAACGCTTTACCTACTATTGGGATACGATGATTGATTTTGTAAAACTGCAATATGCCTTAACCAAAAGAACCGATACTGAATATTGGATTGACAACACTAAAGCTGAATCAATTCCCGAACGTTTACATGAACTATTAAGCTTGTGGCGTCATCAACCACCGAATAAGTACGACTTTCCTTTGGCGGAAGAAATGTTACCCGCGGCCAGCTGGCAATATATTCTTTATGGAATGGGTTTTGTTACTGAAAATAGAACAACGGAAACACATTTTAATAATGCACAAAATTTTCAAAAATTTTCTGATGAAGCCAAAGCTCTCGCAGCGAAATATTGCATGCATTTACCCACCAATCGCGAATTAATACAAAAAATTAATCTGTATGGCTTACAAAAAATATAGAGTTATCTAAGGCTATGAATGAATCGGTTTATAGCTTATGCCCTGATGTTCATATTGAATGCATGCATATTGGCAATGAAAAGGAGCCTTTGCTGCTAGTCGATTCATTTATAACTGGAGCCCAGGCATTAAAAGATTATGCAGCAACTAACAATAATTTCCCCATAGTAGAAACTTATTATCCGGGAATACGAATGGCCGTTCCGTTATCCTACTCGCTCGCCCTTGCCAAAAATTTAAGTTCTTACATCGAAGGTTTTTTCGATTGTGATTTACGTAAGGTTAAACGTGCGGCCTCTCGATTTTCAATTGTCACAACGCCACCCCACGAGCTGGGTCTGCTTCAACGTATTCCTCATATAGACGCGCCTTCGCGAAATAATCTTGCGGTAGTACACTATCTCGCCAACGCAATTGATTCTGGTACGTCTATGTACCGTCATAAAGAATCAGGCTTTGAATACATAGATGCTGCCAGGTATGAACTTTATATGACAGATATCAGAAGACAATTCCCGGATCCTGACACTTATCCAAAAGGGTATATTTGCGGCGATACACCAGAGTTCGAGACAATTGCCTCTTTTGACTCCAGGTTTAATCGAATGATTATGTATCGCGGTTCGAGTTTGCATTCAGGAAATATCCGGGCAAATTATAATTTTGATCCCAACCCTGCTACAGGTAGATTGACCATAACTACGTTTATTGAGTTCGGTGATTAATTTTAAATCCTGCAGTAACTTCACTACATTTGCATCCTGGAGAAGTCAATTTTTTATTGCTAAATCATCGACGTAAGTCACCAGTCTGCCATGAGTTTATTATTTTCTGGCAATTTCTCTGGTGCAATTTATGGTTCACTTAAATTAGACTGTACAGTTAAAAAAGCACTTCCATTTATACAATAAATGCGCTGAGAAATTTTTATATCATTCATTTTGAAGGTAACTATGATGAATAGCTCTAAAAAAATAAGTCGAGTTGTTATTGCCGGTGGTGGAACCGCAGGCTGGATGGCTGCAGCAACAATTTCAAAGACATTGGGCAAACACCTTGATATTACTCTGATAGAGTCCGATGAAATCGGCACTATTGGCGTGGGCGAAGCAACCATTCCCACCATGATCAGTTTCCACCGCTTGTTGCAAATTGACGAACAAGAGTTTATGAAAGCCGTTAATGGCAGCATCAAGTTAGGTATCAGCTTTGAAAACTGGCTGAGGCCTGGCGAAAAATATATTCACTCTTTTGGTAAAACAGGTAAGGAGTTCTGGGCGGCTGACTTCCATCATTTTTGGTTGAGAGGCAAGCAAGAGTTAGGTCTAGAGACTCCATTTGGCGATTATTGTCTTGAGCTGGAAGCGGCAAAACAGGGCAAGTTCGCAATATCGAAAGAGCCTTGGATTAACTACGCTTATCACATGGATGCAACAGCCTATGGTAAGTTCCTGCGCTGTTTTAGCGAAAAACTCGGTGTTAAACGTGTTGAAGGTATGATTCAAAAAGTCAATCTTCATACCGATACTGGCTTTATCGAATCAATTTTACTGAAATCTGGTCAGGTGGTAGAAGGCGATCTGTTTATTGATTGCACCGGCTTCCGCAGCTTATTAACGGAGCAGGCGTTGCATACAGGTTTTGAAGATTGGTCAAATTGGTTACCCTGTGACAGCGCCTATGCAACTCAGGAAACAGCCGTAGCACCGCCCATTCCTTTAACACGTGCCATCGCCCACGATCACGGCTGGCAATGGAAAATTCCGTTACAGAATCGTGTGGGCACAGGGCTCGTGTATTGTAGCCGTTATCAATCTGATGAAAGTGCTAAGCAAACCCTGCTTGATAATTTGGAAGGAGAAGCACTGTTTGAACCAAAACTGATAAAATTCAGAACGGGTCGACGCCTTAAGGGCTGGAATAAGAACTGTATTGCAATAGGTTTATCTGCCAGCTTTATTGAACCGCTCGAATCTACGACGATTTTTTTGATTAGCTCAAATTTGCTGCGTCTGGTGAAGTTTTTCCCTTTAAATGGTATCAATGAGCTTCTTGTCAATGAGTTCAATCAGCAATCGAAAGAAGAAGTTGAGTTAGTGCGAGATTTTGTTGTGTTGCATTTCCATGCTACACAACGTACTGACACCGCCTTTTGGCGTCACTGTCGTACTATGCCTATTCCAGAATCCTTGAGCCGCAGAATTAATCTGTTCCGCGAAACAGGGCGCATTTCCATCAAAACCGGGGAGCTTTTCCTGGTCGATTCCTGGCTCCAGGTAATGATGGGTCAAGGCATAATGCCTAAAGAATACCATCCAATAGTCGATATGGTTGAGAAGGACGAGCTATTACGATTCTTTCATGGCTTTAGAGCAAAAGTGGAAGAGGAAGTCGCTAAATTGCCTATGCATGGCGATTTTCTTAAAAAATTCTGTCCTACTGAAATATAATAGCTTCAAAAACTTATCGACTGATTAACGAGTAACTTACCCATAAATAAAAAATTATTTTGGGTAAGTTACCTTACAAGTCATTATAACTTCTTCATCAGACTCCCCGAAAATTTCGCGTTTCAAAACAGTTTTTCTGTTAATGCTTTCCTAACCCCGTCATTTTTTTGTAAACACCTATGACCTTATTGCAGCCACTATGTGAGGTGCTGCATAACTTCCCTCAATAGAACTTGTTCTTATTCAGATCACATAAAAGTGAACAGGCCCATGTTGTATTCCACACGAAAGTGGGACGACTCTTAATCAGCGACAAGTGAAAATATTGCAAGCCTAATTACTCTCGCGTTTTTGCCGGAAGCCGCCGCGCATCCAGCTATAAAAACTAAACTGACTTATGTATCTGCAAGACTTCACGGTTTACTTATCTGTAAATCCTGTCGCTATACCGGATGTTAATTGCCAATAAAGTAAGGATAGGATGGAAGAATTTAGAAGGGTGAAGTGCAGCGTTTAGGCGTTGAATTTCAAAAATGAAAAACCAGAGTGATTTTTGACATTTTATAAAAAGAATTAATAACAATTAAGAGAGGCTCAGACAATGAAAAAATATTTATTCATCAATGTAGTTGCTTTGATCATGCTAGGTTGCGGCGGTGATTCAAAAAACCATTCCAGTTCCAGCGCGCAACAGGCTAGCAGTATAAATAACTCAAGTAATGTAAATAGTTCAGATATTACTGGTAGTTCAAACAGCTCAAGTAATTCAAGTAGTTTAATAGCGAGCTCTTCGACTAGCTCCAGTTCTTCAATTGCCAGTCAATGGGAGTTAGTGTGGAGCGACGAATTTACTGGCACAACCATTGATGTCGATAAATGGTCCTTTGAAAGGAATTGCACTGGCGGTGGTAATAACGAATTACAGTGTTACACCGACCGCGTGGAAAATGCCAATGTAAGCGATGGCAAGCTACGTATCATCGCACGCAAAGAAACTTTTCAGGGCCAGGCTAAAGGTGATGATGATGCCAGTTATGATGTTAATGATGTAAGCGTAGAACGAGAATATACATCGGCACGGTTACGCACTAAAAATAAAGGCGATTGGAAATATGGCCGCGTAGAGATCAATGCGAAATTACCTCAGGGTCAAGGCGTATGGCCAGCAATCTGGATGTTGCCGACGGAGTGGAAATACGGCGGCTGGCCGCGCTCAGGCGAGATAGATATTATGGAAGCCATAAATTCCAATACTGGAAGTCATGGCAATAAAACTTACGGCACTTTGCACTACGGTGATAGTTGGCCGAATAATAAAAACACTGGCACATCTATTTCATCGACCACGAATATTTGGGATGAATTTCACACCTACGCAATTGAATGGGAAGACGGTGAAATACGTTGGTATGTCGATAGCGAGCATTTTGCAACGCAAACCAAAGATGGTTGGTTTAATTATTATTGGGCAGGCCAGGTAGAAGGATTCAAAGTCGGTACTGGTGCAGCACCTTTTGATCAACTTTTTCATCTAATTTTGAATGTAGCAGTCGGTGGTCAGTGGCCCGGAAATCCAAATGATGCAACACAATTTCCGCAACAAATGGATGTAGATTACGTGCGCGTCTATCACTGTAAACTCGATACAGTTACTGGTAAAGGTTGCGCCAGCAATATTAATACAGCTATCACGCCACTGGCTGGAGAACCAAAGCCAATTCAAAAAACATTTTCATTATTTAACAATGGCGCCAGTACTTTAAGTTTTACGGTTGCGGGCAACAGTGTAACCAATACCTTGATTCCAGCTTTTTATGATAACAATACGGGTAACGTACAATCCAATCCGGCATTGGCAAGTGGTGAAAATATTTTATGGGATTTAATGATTAGTGGTGCGCCGGGCAATGCGTTTTTAACTTCTGATCCAATGGCCTCATCCACAGTTGTCGATCCGGGTTTTAATTTGGTGAAAATGGAAACTAATGGCGAATTGAAATTTGATATGTATATAGAATCTATTGATAGTACTACTAAGTTGGCTGTTAAATTGGATAGCGGTTGGCCCAATGCTAGCTATAGGGAAATTACTAATCCTGAAGTAGGCGTTTGGACAAGTGTATCGGTTCCCTTTGAAAAATTACTGCCCAATGATATTCAAGCTGGCCAGGTTGATATGGAAAAAGTAACCAATCCATTTGTTATAGAACCAAGTAACGGCGCCGCCCATATCAAATTAAACAACATCCGCATCCATTGTATTTTAGATTGCAATCTTAAACCGGTATCAAAAGCAAGCAGTTCGATCCTGAGTGATTCATTTGATGTGTACGTCAACGGCGTAGATCCTGTTTGGGATTATGGCATTGGTGAATACGATCCTAATGGTCACGTGACCGCAGCTGAAGTGGATGCTGTTGAGTTAGAGCGCGGCAAAGTTATTGATGTTAGCTTTGATACCACCGCCAACAATGGACTTGCATTTGTTCAGGCAACCGGCACAAAAAATACTAGCGCATTTGCGACGGCAGGATATCTTTCATTCGATATTAAAGTGTTGGATTACGGCACCAACACTGGCGGACTTGTGATTAAAGCTGACTGTGTAAACCCCTGTAGCTCGGGTGATATCAATATAGGTAAGCCTGGTGATGGCGTATGGGAAACAGTTACTGTTCCAGTATCACAAATGGTTACGGGTGGATTGAATCTTACTAAAGTCAATACACCTTTTATTATTATGCCCAAGTGGGATGATCAAAAAGGCGTACATTTACAATTGGATAATATCAAATGGGTAAAACCTTGATGGCTAGATTATGAAATACTAGAAGTTGTTAGAAACTTGTAAAATATTGATAACGGTAAGATATAAAAAAATAGCCCGGCCTTAACAAGGCGGGCTATTTTTTTTAGTCAACGCAAGTTTTCGAAATTCAGTAGGTGATACACCCACTAAACGATTAAAGAAACGATGAAAGGCAGATTTACTGTTAAAGCCCGCCTCTAATAAAATATCCAGAATGGTCACATTTGCATACTGCGAATCGCTCAATAAGCGTTTTGCTTCCTCAACGCGATATTTATTCATAAATTCAAAAAAATTGGTGTTGTAGTGCTTATTGATAACCGCAGATACATCTTTTACCGGCAAGTCGATGCGTTTAGAAAACTGGTCAATATTCAGATTATGTTTCAAAAATAACTTGTCAATTTCCATTCCGTTTTGTACTTTTAAGATGGCGGAGCCCGGTAATTTTTCATCCGTTTTATCCTTAATAACTTCGATGGCTGGCTTGGTGGTGAGTAGCTGATGGGCATAAACAACGCTGTAAATAAATAAGGCATTAATCAAAATAAAAACCACGTAATTTTCAACAATACCAAAACTGTCGGCAATTTGTGGGTCAACAAACTGTGCGGTTATGTGCACAATAAGCGTTAAACTCCAGCTACAGAAAAAACCTATTATTAAAATAGTCAGCCAGCCTGGCTCGGTAGGAGAAAAGTAAGAATATTGATTTTTTAGTTGGGTGCGATAAGTGTTTAATTCGCTCATGCAAATCGTAATATAAATTAAGGGAATTATTTTTACAAAATACCAGACTGCATTCACTAATTTGATTCGCAGCTCATTATCGTAGGTTCCGAAGCTTAGGTCATAACTATTCAGTTGAAAAATGAATAGCCAGACGGTACAGAGTGCTAGTGGAACTAAATGGAGAAGATGTTGTTGCTGGAATTTAAAGGATTGTTGTGTGATAGCACAGACATATAAATAAAGTGTAGGACCCTTAATTAGAAGCGCAGCGCATAAAAAATAGGGTAATAAAGTTTCGTCAAAAAATTGTAGGGTGTGTACGGCATCATTCCATAAAATTAATAAGCAACCAGTACTCACGGCAATGGATAATAAAAAAACATTTAATAATATTCCCGAACCTCGATGTTTATCCGGGAGAACCGCTTGAAAAATAGCGAGTAGAACACATTCTGCAACTGTCATTATTAGAACAACATCATGGATGTTGAAAATGTGTTCTTTCATCTGTATATACTCTCAAGTGCGCAATCTCTGGAAAGCTGGCCACAGAGTTACGTGTTATTCTGATCCAATGAGTATAGAGGAGTAAGCTACTGCTGTCCCCCCTCAAGATACCAGGGGTATGTTCCCTGAGCGATGCTTTAATAATTATCATTAAACCTTAATATTAAAGACGCAGGTGACGTAAATAAATAGTAAGTCGCGTAAACTGGGGGACACCCAATGAATGCCCAAGAATATGATTCTCACTAAACAACAGCAGCTCGAGCAAGCCAGGCAGCTGCAACATTTAGCCCGTCAATTACCGAAGCTGGAATTTATTCTGGCAAAAGATTGCGAGTGGCCAAAAAGCGATTTACCCCAATCCTATCTTGATTATTATCGTATCAATTTCTCAGTGGATTTCGCGAATGTGGCACATGGCTTTGGCAGTGTAAATACTGCAGGGTTTAACATTGCCACTCATTATTGGCTACCTGAAAATGCGCAGGGTACGTTAGTGGTTGTGCATGGCTATTATGACCATGTGGGTGTATTCAATCACGCTATTCGCTTTGCACTGGAACGTAATTTGGCTGTGCTTGCTTTTGATTTACCCGGTCATGGCTTAAGCAGTGGCAATCGGGGAGAAATAGATTCGTTTGATCAATATGCCGATGTGTTTAATGAGCTGCTAGAGCAGAGCCGGGGTTTAATGCCACAACCTTTATTTGCACTCGGCCAGAGTACAGGTTGTGCTGTGTTACTCAATTATTTGTGGCGTTATGCTGCGCCACACAACGCTATAGATCGGTTTGCTAAAATTGTCCTCTGTGCGCCGCTGATTTTGGCACGTGGTTGGCGAATAGGTCGTTTTGTTTATGCGCTGATCCATCATTTTAAGCGGCATGTAAAACGTGGTCAGGCACGTAGTTCACATGATAAGAATTTTAATAATTTCATTACTAAAGAAGACAGCTTGCAGGCAAAATATCTATCCGTAAAGTGGGTAGGGGCTATGAAAGCCTGGAACCAACAATTTTGCACTTTTGCTCCCTTACAAAAAGAATTGCTCATTATTCAGGGCACTGGCGATATGACGGTAGATTGGCATTACAATTTGCCCACTATCCAGCGCAAACTGCCTAATGCTAAAATTTCAATGGTAATTGATGCCGGGCACCAGTTGGTGAATGAAAGTGAAGACTATCGCAGCCAGGTATTTGCTGAAGTTGCAAAATATATATCCGATTAAAAATATTTTGTTTTATCAACCCATTAGGTAGGAAATTTTTGTGGAATTTATTCAGACGGTAATCAGTTTTATTTTACATGTTGATGTGCATTTGCTGGAGTTGTTCAATCAATATGGTCTGTGGATTTATGGCATTTTATTTCTAATTATTTTTTGTGAAACGGGGTTGGTAGTAACACCTTTTTTGCCGGGTGATTCGCTATTATTTGCCACTGGGGCATTAGTAGTAGGCACAACTCTTGATGTGAATGTAATGGCTTTGGTTTGCATAACGGCTGCGATACTCGGCAATATTGTTAACTACACCATTGGTCATTTCTTTGGCGAACAATTGTTTCGCAATCCAAATTCCAAAATATTTCGCCGTGACTACTTACAAAAAGCGCAAGATTTTTATGCCCGTCATGGCGGTAAAACAATCGTAATGACACGCTTTGTTCCCATTATTCGTACCTTCGCTCCGTTTGCTGCGGGCATGAGTGCTATGACCTACAAGCGCTTTCTGGTCTATAACGTTGTGGGTGCATTGTTATGGGTAGGATTATTTTTATATGCTGGATATTACTTTGGCAATTTACCCATAGTGCGAAAAAACTTTACGCTGTTAATTTTTGGCATTTTGATTTTATCGGTTTTGCCCATTGTCATTGAAGCCTGGAAAGCGCGAAGCAAAAAATTAGCGATGTGAGAAACAACCCAATAAAAAAGCCGCTGTAGAAGTACAGCGGCTTTTTTTGTTTTACTATCTTGTTTGGTTAGCTCAATACCCTGCTATTAAAACCCTGCGATTAAAATAAAACGCGGGATCTAATGGTACCTTCAATATTTTTCAGCTGCTCCAATGCCAGTTCATCATAGGGCGAGTTGATATCCACCACCACATAACCAACTTTTTCGTTGGTTTGTAAATATTGTGAGGCGATATTGATGTGGTTGTCAGAAAATATTTTATTAATTTTTGATAGAACACCGGGCACATTAGCGTGAACGTGTAACAGACGGTGAGCGTCCGGATGACCGGGCAAGGCAACCTCGGGGAAATTAACTGAGCTAATGGTAGTGCCGTTGTCAGAATATTTAATCAACTTCTCGGCGACCTCGATACCGATGTTAGCTTGCGCCTCCATAGTTGAACCGCCAATGTGCGGCGTTAAAATAACGTTATCCAAGCCGCGCAAAGGGCTGACAAATTCATCATTGTTACCTTTGGGTTCTTCCGGAAATACATCGATTGCTGCGCCGGACAAATTGCCATTTTTAAGCGCTGTGGCCAATGCATCAATATCGACTACCGTGCCGCGCGAAGCATTGATTAAGACTGCACCTTTTTTCATGAGGCCAATTTCGCGAGCGCCAATCATATTTTGTGTTGAGTAGGTTTCCGGTACATGTAGGCTGACGATGTCTGAAGTCGCAAGCAAGTCATCAATATTGCGGACTTGGGTAGCATTGCCCAAAGGCAGCTTGGTAATAACATCGTAAAATTGCACATGCATACCCAGAGCTTCGGCAAGTACGCTGGTTTGGCTACCGATAGAACCGTAGCCGATTAAACCGAGAGTTTTTCCGCGGCATTCGAAAGAACCTACAGCGGCTTTGTCCCAGCCGCCACGGTGGCACATAGCATTTTTTTGCGGAATATTGCGTAATAACAAGATGGCTTCGGCGAGCACCAGCTCTGCTACTGAACGCGTATTGGAATAAGGCGCGTTGAATACCGCTACACCAAATTCTTGCGCTGCTTTCAAATCAACCTGGTTGGTGCCTATACAGAAACAACCGGCAGCAATCAATTTTGGCGCATGTTCAAATACGCGGCGAGTAAGCTGTGTCCGTGAGCGCAATCCGACAAAATGCGCATCCTGAATTTTTGCAATTAAGGTATCTTCATCCAGCGCCGTTTTCAGATATTCGATATTGGTGTAACCCTGAGCATTTAGAGTGTCCACGGCGGACTGATGCACACCTTCTAATAACAAAAATTTGATTTTACTTTTAATTAACGAGGTCTTGCTCATGGTGGCTCCAGGGGGGATTACGTGTGCTATTGCGAGCTAGTCGCGGGGTGCTAAAAATATGGGCGGCATAATACCACATGCCGTGCTTGCAGAAGTGGGCTCAGGTTAAGGAGATTTCGTGTGGTACTGGCACAGACTGACCCCCAGTGAGCAAGTCGTCAGCCAGCAAACCACCGGCGGACAAACGACTTGTTCACTGGTGGTGCTAGCTTAAAGCAGTTAATCAAAATATTTAAAATTCTGCGCGTGGAAATATTCTCCGTTTGCGCCCGCATCCGCAACGATAAGAGGCGCTAGCATTCCTGGCAGTACCGACTCAACAGCGTCCCAGGCATCTGGTCCACCTAAATCTGTGCGTATCCAGCCCGGATCTATAGCATTCACGCGCACACCCGTATCTTTAAATTCAAATGCTAAATCGCGGGTGAACTTATCTATGGCTGCTTTAGAAACGCTATAAGGAGCATAGTGAGGTTGGTCAGCAATGCCTGAAGAGACATTGACAATACGTCCCCAGTTGCGCGCTTTCATCCCGGGGCCAAAGGCGTTACACAGTTTAACCGCCGCCAAAACATTCACTTGAAAAATTTTTTGCCATGTTGCCATATCAAATTCAAAGATCGGGACAGGATCAGAATTAATGGCCGCGTTATTATATAAAATATCTATCTGCTGATTTAGGGACCTAACTGATTCGATAAGTGCGTCGACACCGGCTTCCGTGTCTAATTCGCCGGCAACAGCGTTAACATTCACTTTATAGCTTTGTAATAACGCGCAAGTTTGTTGGGTGTGGTCGAGTGTGCGGCCATGCACAATGACATTGCAGCCCAGTTGCGCTAAACCTAGCGCAATTTGTTGGCCGATACCGCGGCTTGAGCCAGTGATTAAGGCCCATTTATTGTCGAGTCTTTGTTTCATTTTTTATTTTCCTTCAGCATAACTTCGCGGAAATGTTTGCCCTGCATTGTTGGTTTGTAATCCCAGTCTTCAATCATTTGTGGCGACCAGTCAGGGTCAAACACCCAGGCTACCCAGGAAATACCCTTACTGCCTAAATAATCGGTGATGCGTTTGCCGTAGCTGCCATCATCTATCACGGGAATGTGGGCACCTTTATCAGTCGCTAATTGATAGCCAATTTCAGTAGTGATAACCGGGTATTTATCAGCGACGTAGCCCCAATCGCGTTCCCAGTTTTTCTCAAACGGCGCTTTCACTTTCATGGGGTAAGGATGGCTTACGTAAGCCACATTTTCACGTTCGATAGGAGCGTTCGCAACGGGTGTCAAATCGTAGGCCCAATTAAATCCGGCTACTAAAGAAATTGCGGTCGGGTTATTGGCTTGAATGATGGTGATAGCCTCTTCATTGATGGCTTTCCATTCTGCCCAGCTCACCACACCGAGTTGACCATTGTAGACGGTAGGTTCATTGAATATTTCATAAAATGCCACCGCATTGACACCTTTGTAGCGCGCGGCAACGGTGCGAAAAAAATCAAATGTTTCTGCTTTGGTGGTGTAGTACATAGGTGTTTGAAACATTTCTGATTTCAGATTACCAATCGAATGCCAATCAATAATAACGTGCAAGCCCATTTCATTTGACCAAATGATAGTTTGATCAAGCATTGCCAAATAGTCTTTTTTGCCGCGCTTTTGCCACGTAGAGGGATGTACCGGAATACGCACGACATTTGCACCCCAGGCTTTAATAACTTCAAAATGCTTGCGCTCAAAACGCTTATCCTTCACCAGCTTATCCGGATCAGAAATATTCACACCGCGAAATACCATTACGTCACCCCTGTCAGTAACGAACTTGTTACCCTGAACTTTAATTAAGGATAATTGTTTGGAAATTTTGCTGCTGTCAAAAGCGGGGATATCGGTAGCGTTCCACCACCCTTGGGTATTTTGCCAGGCATCACTGTGTTGTTGCTTGTCGTCGGCAAAGGTTTTACCACTTGATAAAACGGCAAATGAAATAAGAAAAAAGTAGGCAAATAGTCGTTTCATTGTTGGACCTTACTTTGAAATTTATAGTGATTGAAAGGGGCGCTGAGCATAAGTAATTTATGGTCACAGTGGCATAAATTAACTGTAATTTACCATGTAAATAGCGATATCAGTGAATCACAGTTGTATATCCCCACCGGCAAGCTAATTTTCATCAAGTATTAGTTAAGAGCAAGGATTGAATCGACGTAAATACCATAGTGATCGTTTGTAATGACATAGCGCCAGCGCAGGTCAAGATTAAGTAATTTCATACCGTATACTCTGTCCACTGTTGGGGTTTGATATTGTGGGCGAGGGTCCTGTTGGAGAATTTGTATAATTAATTCACACAAGTCAGTGCCGGTTTGCTGTTGAAAAATGCTGCAAAATAAGTGTTGTTCCCGGCCTAAAGTGACGGGGATAAAACCGGGAGCGGCCGGGGCAAATTCATTGATCGCTTCACAAACCTTATCGACATAAGGAATATAGGGTTTGATATCCAACACCGGGGTGCCATCCAGCAAATCTATCCCGGAAAGATTTAATAAAAGTCTACCTTCCCGTTGCTCAATACTTTCAAGCTTGACTACCGATAAACCAATTGGCGCTGGTCGATTGGGAGAACGTGTGGCAAATACGCCCATGCTCTTATTTCCGCCTAAGCGCGGCGGTTTTACTTTAGGCTTCCAAACATCATTATGATTATTTGCATGAAAAACAAATTGTAGCCAAATATGGCTGCATCCTTCCAATCCTGCTACTGCGGCGGGATTGTTATAAGGAGGCAAGAACTCTAGTTGAGCTGTGGCTAGGGGTGCCAATCCGGGTTGGCGTGGGATGCCAAATTTTTCCTTAAAGCAAGAATGAATAATAGCAATGGTGGGAAAGGTGAAATCCATAAATTCAAGACGCAATAATTAAAGTGTCTAGAGTATCAGCGGGGATGCCGGCCTAGAAGCAGATTAACTTAGGAGAATGTCGGCAAAATTTACATGAAAAGGTGACGCAGTTCGCATTAAAAAATAAAATCTATATATATTAAGGAGTTACATCTTTGGCACATAAACTGCTCTAGAGTGCTCGGATCGAAAGATCGTTCATTTATGTAAAAAAGGAACATTATATGAAACCAACAATCAGTAAAATAGTTGCTGTTGTGTTATTAGCGGTGGGTTGTGTTGCTGTAAGTGCCAGTTCGTCGATTAACTACACTATTTTCACAGAGCCATCGTTTTTATTGTTAAGTCTTTTGGGATTAGGCATGATCGCTCTGGGACGGTTGCGGCGCGCCTAGTTGCTTTCGTTGAGACAAAAACCGAGTATTTGCTCGGTTTTTTTATGTTTGCAATAGCGCTAGGTTTTAATGGTTTTTACCCCGTCATGTGCGCCTAATAACAATACGTCAGCTGGGCGAATGGCAAACAAACCGTTAGTCACCACACCGGTAATTTGGTTAATAGCCGTTTCCATTGCTACCGGATCGACGATCTGTAAATTATGCACATCTAGAATAACATTACCGTTATCAGTAACGACACCATCGCGATACACGGGTGCTCCGCCAAGTTTTACCAATTCTCTTGCGACGTAAGAGCGCGCCATAGGAATAACTTCAATCGGAAGCGGAAATTCTCCCAATATGTCGACCCATTTGCTGTCGTCGGCAATACAGATAAATTCTTTGGCAATTGCACGTACAATTTTTTCCTGTGTCAGGGCTGCACCACCGCCTTTGATAAGTTGCAAACGCGCATTACATTCATCTGCTCCGTCCACGTACACCACTAATTCGCTAACCGAGTTGCAGTCCAGCACTTCAATGCCATGTTTTTTCAAGCGAACCGCTGAAGCATCTGAACTGGCTACAGTTCCCGCAAATAGGTGTTTGACTCCGGCTAAATAATCAATGAAGAAATTAGCGGTTGAGCCAGTGCCGACCCCGATTATGGAATCGCTATAAAGTTTGGGGGTGATGTAATCGATAGCCGCACGCGCTACGGCCTGTTTAAGTTGATCCTGGGTCATGTGATGTCCTCAATAATGTTTGGAAAGAGATCCCTGCATTATACGAAATTTGCTATACCTAACGTATTTGATGTGTACGAGTCGCGTTAAATTTGTTTACTATGCCACTCACTATTTTTAAATTGAAAAAATAAGAATGCTTATGCCTGAATCCTACATTAAACGTATCCTCAACGCTCGTATCTATGACCTGGCGATAGAAACTCCGCTCGACGAAGTGCGGCTACTTTCACAACGCACGGGCAACAAAGTGCTGCTTAAGCGCGAAGACTTACAGCCGGTGTTTTCATTCAAATTGCGCGGTGCTTACAACAAGCTCTTGCAACTGAGTGAAGAAGAGCGCAATCGCGGTGTTATTTGTGCTTCAGCGGGCAACCATGCGCAAGGCGTAGCGCTGGGCTCCCAACACCTTGGTATTAAAGCCACCATAGTGATGCCACGCACGACACCCGCGATTAAAGTTGATGCGGTAAAAGCTCGCGGTGCGAAAGTCGTATTACATGGCGACAGTTACGATGAAGCCTCTACACACGCGCAAAAGTTGAAGGAAGAAAAAGGCTTCACCTATATTCATCCTTTCGATGACCCGGATGTTATTGCAGGCCAAGGCACTATCGGCATGGAAATTTTGCGTCAGTATCCTGGCCATATCGATGCGATTTTTATCGCTGTCGGCGGTGGCGGTTTAGCCGCTGGTATAGGTGCTTATGTAAAATATTTGCGTCCCGAAACAAAAATTATTGCGGTGGAATCGGAAGAGTCCGCTTGTTTCACTGCGGCAATGGAAAAGAAAAAGCGGGTAATTCTTCCGCAAGTCGGTATTTTTGCTGACGGTATTGCGGTCGCACAAATTGGCGAAGAAACTTTCCGTGTATTGCGTAAAGTAGTGGACGAATGCATCACTGTTTCTACCGATGAGATTTGCGCGGGTATTAAAGATATTTTTGAAGATACGCGTTCAATTGCGGAACCCGCGGGCGCAACGGGTATTGCTGGTTTAAAAAAATATGTAGCGCAATATGGCATTACCGGGCAAACATTTGTGGCGATAGATTGCGGGGCCAATATAAATTTTGATCGCTTGCGTTATATTTCCGAGCGCACAGAAATTGGTGAGCAACGTGAAGCAATTCTTGCGGTGACGATTCCCGAGCGTCCTGGCGCTTACAAGGCATTTTGCAAAGCGCTGGGTAAGCGCAATATCACGGAATTTAATTATCGCTACTCCGACAGTAAAGTAGCGAAAATTTTCGTGGGTGTGCAAGTGAGCGCGGGTGGGAAAGATCGTGCTGAGTTAGTGACGGAATTAAAAGATCAGGGTTATGAGTTAGTGGACATGACTGACAATGAGTTAGCGAAACTTCATATTCGCCATCTCGTGGGCGGCCATGCACCCCAGGTAACGGATGAAGTCTTGTATCGCTTTGAATTTCCAGAGCGCCCCGGTGCGCTCTATACATTTTTAAATAAAGTCGCAGGGCGTTGGAATATATCCTTGTTTCATTATCGCAATCACGGTTCTGCTTCAGCACGAGTTTTAGTGGGTATGCAGGTGTCGAAAACAGATTACGCTGAGTTAAAATTATTTTTAAATGATTTGAACTATCCCTATTGGGATGAAACGGAAAATGAAGCTTATAAGTTTTTTTTGGGATAATTAATATTTTGTAGCTATTAAAAGGGACAAAGACGCTTTATGCATATAAAAATTGATGATTTGAGCGGTGCGGCGGTGGTAACCCTTTTAAGTGAACACCTCAAAGATATGCACTTAACCTCACCACCAGAAAGTGTACATGCGCTGGATTTGGAAGCATTGCGTGGGCCAAAAATTACATTCTGGACTATTTGGGATGAGGAGACATTGGCTGGCTGCGGCGCTATAAAAGAATTGACCGCGCATCATGCAGAAATTAAATCTATGCGCACGGCTTTGGATTTTCGCTGCAAAGGAGTCGCCACACAATTATTGCAGCACATATTGGAGGAAGCTAAACAACGACACTATATAAAACTGAGCCTGGAAACGGGCTCGATGCAATATTTTGAGCCGGCACGCAAATTATACGAGCGTTTTGGTTTTAAAGGCTGCGCACCATTTGCAGATTATAAGGAGGATTTGAATAGTATTTTCATGACCAGGGATCTATAGAAATTGACATGAGCTATAAAAACCTAATCCGCACGCACTTGTTGTCGTCTAATACATTAAAAAAGTGGCAATACTTGGCATTAATGATTGTTTGAATTGTGCAGTTATAGCTTTTATAAATTGCTGGTTCTATTATGCTATCCCCGCATTTATTGTTATGTGGTTATATATCGCAAGGATTGTCTTGAAAATAAAGAATGCCTTGCTACTATCATAATCACAGGTGCGTTATGAAACTTGATCTAATTTCTGCTGTTGTTTTAATTTTTTGTTTAGGCGTTTGTATTAGTTTGTTCATAGAAGTCAAAGCCATATTCAACGCATCAGGTTCTGAAGCAGTCATCGCTGAATCCCATTGATTCCTGATGTTTTGGTTGCTCGTTAATTAAATAGGAGCAGGTCCTTTAATTTCACAAAAATATTCTGCTGTGTTGTGATGCTATTATTTTGCACACAGAAAAATAGCTTCATCCGTTACTACCCCATGTAAAGCAACATCCCATTCTGCAGTTTCCAATTTATCCATTTGTTGACACGCATGAGCTACACCCAGTAACCAGGGTTTGCTAATGGATTTTTGCTTTTGTTTAAAGGCAAAAGTTGTATCGTAAAAACCACCACCCATACCCAAGCGGGCACCGGTCGCATCGAATCCCACCAAGGGTACCAACACTACATCCAGTAAATGCGCCGGTAATTTTTGCGCATTGCGATGATCGGGTTCGGGAATTTTAAACTTATTGAGTTTTAGTTGCGTACTCGGCAAATATTCTGCAAACCAGAGTTGACGTTTATGCTGCGGATGGAGCACAGGCAGATAACAATGTTTGCCCATCTTCCATAATTGTGTAGCAACAGGAGCCACATCAATTTCGCCATCCATTGCCCAATATAGCGCAACATGTTGACTGCGCATAAATAACGGCAGGGACATGAGTTTACGTAACAGCCATTGTGAAGCCTGAGCTTGTTGATCAGGTGTAAGGGCGCGTCGGCGAGCGCGAAGCTCAGTGCGAAGTTGTTGGCGCGAGTCAGTTGTTTGCATAAGCGAGATGATTGCGCTGGGATGGTGTGGATGTAATGCCATTGCGCTTGTTTTTCGACAGGCCACTAAAATCTGAATGATTTTTCTCGATTTAAAACGAGAAACCCCAGAGATGCCGCAACCAAGCTGGCCTTGAACCCAATGGTTCAAGGTGGCGATACCTGTGATTTTTTAGGCTTTCCGTCAGGCGGACATGCACACCAAATACAACGAGATACTGCCGGGCTAACATTTATCGGCTCAAGGACATGTCGGTTTGCAAGCATCCTAGGGCAGCCTCAGTATAACCCACAGTACCCGGGCAGCGGCAAATGAAATTAAAACTGGTTTGGTTGATTGTTTAGTAAAAAATATTCTTAAATAAAATTGGACATAAAAGATTTAACTGATAAAAGGCGCCCCGCCCAATTTAATTATTTAATTTGTATAAACAGTTAGGAGCTTAATGACCTGCTAACACGCGTTCAATTTTGTCACTCAAGCGTTGTAGATCGGAGCTGTCCGCAGTTGAAGCACTGCGCGGAACTTTGGCCTGTAATAATTCATGGCTCAAGTTCAGTGCTGCCATCACGGCAATCCGTTCCAGGCCAATAACCGCGCCTGAACCGCGAATCGCTCGCATCCGATCATCCAATAGTTGCGCTGACTCAATCAGCGCCTGACGCTCTTCGCGTGGGCAAGCCACTTGATATTCTTTATCGAGAATTTTTACAAAAACGGTTTCATTGCTCATAGTCTGCTCCCTGATTATTCAGTGTCTAAACTTTTAAGATGAGTAATCATGGCTTCAACGCGGGTGCGCGCTAACTCATTTTTTTCGATTAAACGCACGCGTTCGCGCTGCCACTCGCTCTCGCGGGCTTTCAGCTCAGCATTTTCTTGCTGTAGGCGATGAGTGAGAAGAATCAAGCGATCCAGCTTGGTTTCTAAAGCGAGTAAAAATTCGTCAGACATGATGATTGGTGACCAATAGCGAGGCAAAGTATACAAGTCGCCCACTATATTGTGCGAGTTGCGAGGGGTCAATCGTTGTGGCGCGATAAGGTAATGATTTGCCATGGGAAAACTTGCATTCTCCGCTCAGATTCCACAACTCGCTACCTGTCGAGATAGCTTGTCATGATAACATTCACCTTCAAGCCCCCGACCTGTTTCTATTTTCAATACTCTTTTCGACAGACCTTTACTTATGATTGAACCCTTTATGACCGAAGAACTTTCACCGACAAACGCACCGCTCACATTTGATGACCTATGTACTATGCTTGCCCCATTAGGCACCATTAATAGCCCTGCCGAACTGCATGGTTTGCTCTGCGGAAAACTCAGCGGAGGTGCGCAGCTGAATGAAACCCGTTGGCTGCTTGATGCAGTAGAGTTTTTAGATTTTAATCAGGCGCCGAATGAAGATACCCGCATCGCATTGACTAATCTTTATCACACCAGTGTTGCGCAATTACGCGATGGCTTCGGCCTTAAGTTGTTATTACCTGAAGATGATACCGAGCTGAGCCAACGCACAGCCACTTTGGGCCAATGGTGTTACGGCTTTCTTACCGGTTTTGGCTCCTCTGGAAAAACCGGTAGAGAGATGACTGAAGAAGCCGAAGACGGTTTGCGCGATTTAGCCGCTATAGCTCAGATCGCAGTGGAAGATAGCCAAAATGAGTCAGACGAAGCTGACTATATGGAAGTGAGCGAATATGTGCGGATGGTAGCCGCTTCACTTTATTTGGAATACGCAGCAGAAGATATTAAAGCCATAGATTCCGCCAGCCGGGTTCCAGCATCCGGTCAAGTTCATTAGGGTTAACCCTAGGGGCGCCGCTTGCTGCGCCCGACTTCATAGAAGCGCAGCATCATCAGCAGCGCCCCTGATAATTGCAGAATAAGAGGATTTTATGAGTATCAGCAAACTGGAATTCGCTCGGCGTCGCAAAGAACTTATGGCGATGATGGAGCCTAATAGTATTGCGATTGTACCGGCTGCACCGGAGCGCACCCGCAGTCGGGACACTGAGCATCACTACCGCCAGGATAGCGACTTACTTTATCTCTCTGGCTTTGCCGAGCCAAAAACAGTATTGGTGCTTATACCCGGGCGTGACCATGGTGAATATGTATTATTTGTCCGTGAACGCAATCGCGAGCGGGAGATTTGGGACGGGTATCGCGCTGGTCCCGATGGCGCATGCACTGAATATGGTGCGGACGACGCATTCCCCATCGACGACATCGACGATATTTTGCCAGGCTTGATCGAAGGGCGCGAACGCGTTTACTACGCCATGGGCAAAGACAGCGAATTCGATAAACAAGTCATGGATTGGGTAAACACTATTCGCGCTAAAGTTCGCTCCGGCGCTACGCCACCCGGTGAATTTCTCGACCTCAGTCACTTCTTGCATGAGCAACGCTTATTTAAAAGCGCTGCAGAATTGCGAGTTATGAAAGATGCAGGTGAAATCTCTTGTCGCGCTCACGTACGGGCAATGAAATTGTGTAAACCTGGTGTGATGGAGTATCAACTCGAAGCAGAAATTATGCATGAGTTTGGTAAAAGCGGCGCACGTTTTCCTGCTTACAATACGATTGTTGGCGGAGGAAAAAATGGCTGTATCCTGCATTACATTGAAAACAGTGCAGCACTTAAAAACGGCGATTTAGTTTTGATCGACGCTGGCTGTGAACTTGATTATTACGCAGCCGATATCACCAGAACCTTTCCGGTGAATGGGAAGTTTTCTCCTGAACAAAAAGCTCTTTATGAAATCTGTTTACGTGCACAGCTGGAGGCCATTGCAGTTGCCAAACCTGGCAATCATTGGAACGATCCGCACGAAACTACCGTGCGCGTTATCACTCAAGGTTTGGTTGATGTAGGTTTGCTAGAAGGCGATGTTAAAGAGTTGATAAAAACTGAAGCCTATAAAGAGTTTTATATGCACCGCGCAGGTCACTGGTTAGGTATGGATGTCCACGATGTTGGCGATTATAAAGTCGGTGGTGAATGGCGAGTACTTGAGCCAGGTATGGTACTGACTGTTGAGCCCGGAATTTATGTTGCGCCGGATAATGAACGTGTGGCGAAAAAATGGCGCGGCATTGGTATTCGTATCGAAGATGATGTCTTAATTACCAGAGAGGGAAATGAAGTGCTAACGAAAGATGCACCGAAAACAGTAGAAGAAATCGAAAGCGTGATGGCCAATTAATGTTGTTACAACTGAAATTTTTAAAATGAATTATATCCAAAATGTAGACATTGCCATTATTGGCGGCGGCATGGTTGGGGCCAGTTTGGCATTGCTGCTTGCGCGGCAAAACCCTGCATGGCAAATTGCTTTATTGGAAGCTCAACCGTTTGCGGAGCCAGGTCGTGCATCCTATCAACCCAACTTTGATGCTCGCTCAACCGCCATTGCGCAGGGTAGCGTAGAAATATTGCGTAAGTTGGGGGTGTGGGAAAACTTTGCAGAGCATGCAACCAGGATTCAACAAGTTCATGTCAGTGATGCTGGACATTTTATGGGAGGATTAATTGATGCAGACTCTTATGACCTGGACGCGGTTGGGTATGTAGTTGCAAATGCATGGATGGGCAATGTTTTGCTCTCAGAATTACAAAACCAAAACAACATTCAATGCTTTGCTCCTGTGCGCGTAGAAAAATTAATTTCGCAACAATTAGGGGCTCAGTTAACTATAAAATCGAGCGAAAATATTTTTGGATTAAATTGCAAGCTGGCAATTGTTGCTGACGGCGGTGATTCGCCTTTGCGCACGGCTCTAGGTATTAATTTCACCACCAAAGATTATGACCAAACTGCATTGATTGCCAATGTTGCTTACAGCAAATCGCATAACGGCGTCGCATACGAGCGGTTTACTGCGCAAGGCCCGCTTGCACTTTTGCCGCTAGGTGAATCTGCGGATGCGCAGGAATCTGCACTAGTCTTAACCTTGGCCAATAACCAAGCGAATGAAATTATAGCGCTGAACGATAAAGATTTTTTACAACATTTACAGCAGCGCTTTGGCTATCGTTTGGGGAATTTTTTGCGTTTGGGTAAGCGTTATGTATATCCATTAAAATTAGTGACTGCCAATGAGCAAATACGTTCTCACATAGCACTCGTTGGCAATGCCGCTCATTTTCTTCATCCCGTTGCAGGCCAGGGATTTAATTTATCGTTACGTGATTGTGTCTGTTTGGTAGATGCATTGGCTCAGGGCGAGGCTGCTGGAAAGCCACTTGGTGAATTAAGTACCTTGCAAGATTACTTAAATCGCCAACAATTTGATCAAAGATTAACGATTGAATTTAGCGATAAATTAGTACGTCTATTTTCAAGTTCATCATTGCCATTAATCATGTTGCGTCATTTAGGTTTTGTCGGGCTAGATTTAATGCCTGTAGTTAAAAATCAATTTGCTGCGCAAACTATGGGTACCGCTGGAACAAAATTATTATGATGCAAGATTACGATATCATCATCGTCGGTGCTGGCCTGGTTGGAGCTGCACTTGCTTGTGCGATTGCCCAACAAAATTGTGCTGCATCCTTGCGTATCGCTTTGATTGAGGCCGGCGGCGTTATTCAACATTTTAGTGGCGAAAATTTTGATCCACGCGTAGTCGCACTCACCCACGCATCACAAAAATTATTAACTAAAATTGGCGTGTGGGAAAAAATTATTAATCAGCGTGCATGTGCATACAATGAAATGGAAGTGTGGGACGGTGAAGGAACCGCTAACATTCATTTTAGTGCCGCAGAAGTGCGCCAGGACTATCTTGGCCACATTATTGAAAATTCGGTAATAGTCACTGCACTGCGTGAGAAACTATTACATTACCCACAAATTACTTTAATTCAACCAGCTGCGGTCGTTGCACTAAATAGAAACGAAACAACACAAATTGTTTTGGATAACGGGGCGACACTTACAACAAAATTATTAATTGCGGCTGATGGTGCGCAATCAAAAGTACGCGAACTTGGGAAGTTCCCAACACGTGAATGGGACTACGGACATACGGCAATTATTACTACGGTACAAACCGAATTTCCGCATCAGGCAACCGCATGGCAGCGATTTATGCGGAGGGGGCCTTTAGCATTTTTACCCCTTCCCAGCACAAATGAAAAATATTTCTGTTCAATTGTTTGGTCGGCAGAGCATGAGCTAGCCAATGAGTTAATGGTTATGGAAGATGCTGATTTTTGTGCGCGTTTAGGTTTTGCATTTGAACACAGGCTTGGGAAAATTTTGCATACTGCAACGCGTATTGCGATATCTTTGCGCCAGCGTCATGCAAAAGATTATATTCAACCGCAAATAGTGTTAGTCGGTGATGCTGCGCACAATATTCATCCGCTCGCAGGGCAGGGTGTGAATATTGGTTTACTAGATGTTGCCGCGTTGGCGCAAGAAATTGAGCGCGCTGGCAAACGCGGTGTCCCATTAAATGATTTTTCTATTCTGCGCCGTTATCAGCGTCAACGTTTGGCCAGTAATTTAATGATGATGAGTGCAATGGAAGCTTTTAAACAATTGTTTGGCAGCAGCTCTTTAATGCTGAATTGGTTGCGCAATAATGGTATGCGTCAACTAAACTCATTAACAACCATAAAAAAATTCATTGTCAATGTGGCGATGGGGTTGGATTAATAAAATTTTATTAATAGGAAGTATTATGAGTTTTATAGAAATTTTTTCCATTTCGCCGTTTGATTGGAAAGCTGTAGGCACGGCTATTATGTGCGGTACCATTATTGGGCTAGAGCGCCAGCTGCGGGGCAAACCCGTCGGGATTCGTACGTCGGCATTGATCACGCTCGGGACCTATATTTTTATTGCGGCCTCAATGCTGGTTTCTACTGGTGCTACAGATCCAACGCGTATCATCGGTCAGGTTATTACCGGTATTGGATTTATCGGTGCAGGGGTAATGCTCGCGCGTGATGGTACAGTTCTGGGAGTCACATCTGCAGCTACCATTTGGACCTTGGCTTCAATTGGTGTTTGCATCGCAATTGGTTATCAAATCATTGCAATAAAATTATCGATTGTGGTTGTGTTTGTTTTGGCAGGTGTTGATGTTATGGAAGATTATTCGCAAGCATTGACTCGCGGTGTCCATAAAAAATATCAAGACTGGATGGATAAAACGAGATCTCATGATGGACTTGAATGAATCAAGTTTCAAAAAGTAACACATCCAATTGAATAAATTCGAATGTTAAAAATTATTGTTTTTGCCCATATGCTGCAGTGGATGTTAATCATTTTATTAATGGCTTCGGCTCTAGGCTTTCTGTCATTTACAAATATTTATGGGTTGTTTTTGGCGTCTATTACCGCATTTATAGCATGGGGTGCACATAAAAATAAGCAATGGGCGTATTTCACCGCTGCAGCCTGGGGTTTAGCTTGCTATCAACTTGCCAAACAAGGTTACGAATTTCAAACAATAAAATATTGGGTTATGATTATTGGAGTCCTCGTTATACCTGTCGCACTGTTTTTGCACGAAATTTTAGGTCAACAAAAAAATGTACGTGCGCTTAAAAGTGTCAAAAGTACTGCAAGCGACAATGATTTGCCCCAATAAATGAGTCTTAGCGACACAACAAAATAAAAAAGTGAGATATTCCTTAAATTATTGGATTACTGCTTGAACTAGGCGGTCACAAGTGCTTTAATTTTTAACTGCACAGATTGAGATTCGAGCCAAGCTAACTTTGTAAGACATCCGCTTGCTGGAGACCCTTGGACGTACCACGACCTGAGCAATAGCTTTATTAACAAGCTATTTCACCCTGGCTTTTAGTAAAGTCGGTTTTTTTGTTCGGTCAGCTTCGCTGACGTTTTTATGTAAGTCGAGGAAAGTATGTCAGATGTAGTCTCTGGTGTTGTTAAGTGGTTCAATGATGATAAAGGTTACGGTTTTATTGAGCGTGAAGGCGGTGCTGATGTATTCGTTCACTTCCGTGCAATTAACGGTAATGGTCGTAAAACGTTGAAAGAAGGTCAGAAAGTGACTTTTGAAGTGACCTCAGGTCAAAAAGGTCCGCAGGCGGAAAACGTAACTCCTCTGTAAGTTGAGTTAGGTTTCAAGGGGCGAGAGAGTAATCAATCGCCCCTTGCTGTATCTGGCATTTTATTTTATTGCAAACTTTTTAAAGCTAGAGCCCGCCAATTACTCGTCTTAATAGATACCTTTATGTTTGATATCACACATGCTTGATATTACAGCCATCCTTTGGCTTACCTTCCTTTCATTTGTAGCTTTTTATTGGATGCATGCTCTGCGAGCCAAGGAAGTTGCGCTTAAAACCGCGGAAAAGCACTGTGAAGAAATGCAAGTGCAGTTTCTCGATCAAACTGTTTATTTGAAACGAATATGGTTTAAGCGCAGTGATCTTGGCCAATTGAATTTATGGCGTGAATTTTATTTTGAATTTACGGTTAGTGGGGACGACCGTTATTTGGGTCGTGTTGCCTTGCTTGGCAAAAAAATCCTAACAGTGCAACTTGACCCCCATAGGTTTCATTAAGTTTATGAATATTGTCTACCGTGATGATGCGCTATTTACTGTTGAACAGGTTATTGAGTTATATAAGAAATCCACGCTTGGGGAGCGCCGCCCAATAGATCGACCTGATGTTTTTTTGGGTATGATTGCTAATGCTGACATTATTATTAGCGCATGGCACGATGAAAAATTAATTGGCATTTCGCGTGCGCTAACGGATTATACCTACGTTACTTATCTCGCTGATTTGGCTGTGGATGAAGAGTATCAACATCAGGGAATTGGCAAGCAACTAATTAACGAAACTCAACAACGTACTGAACCAGAATGTATGATGGTGCTATTGGCATCACCCAAAGCCAATGATTATTATCCAAAATTGGGCTTCACTCATAATCCTCGCGCGTGGATGTTTAAAAGTAATTACTAGTTTCCAGGATTGTTTTATATGAGCGAGCAAAACTATCCGATTGAAAAAATCGGTGGCTGGAAAACTAAAAACTCAAAAATAACATATGAAAATCCATGGATTAAAATAACCCACGACGAAGTTATTACTGCTGAAGGTACAGACGGCATTTACGGTGTGGTGCATTTTAAAAATACTGCTATCGGCATAATACCTATTGACGACGAAGGCAATACTTGGCTTGTTAAGCAAAGCCGGTATACCTTGAATCAGTACACGTGGGAAATTCCGGAAGGCGGTTGCCCGTTTAGCGAAAATCCTCTGGATGCTGCAAAACGAGAATTGGAAGAAGAGGTTGGTTTACAAGCTAACCAATGGCAACAATTAATGAATTTACATTTATCAAATTCGGTGACCGACGAGTTTGGCATAGTGTTCATAGCGCGGGATTTATTTGCTGGCAAGCAGGATTTAGAAGCGACAGAGGACATTGAAATAAAAAAAATACCTCTCATTGAAGCCATCGAAATGGTAAAGCGTGGAGAGATTACCGATGGGATGTCGGTTGCAGCTTTGTTGCGATTAGCATTAGAGCTGTAATTTTCCAGCCTGCCGGGAAAGATTGAAAAAAATAGACTATTCTCAATCTTTAAAGGCAAAAAAACGGGTTTATCAAAAATCTGGCACGACAAACGAAAAATTACACTAGCCTTAAATAATAATAAGCGTACCTAGGCTGTAAGACATGCAAAAACACTGGATCATTATTCTATTGTTGTTCAGCGAAGCAAATTACTCGATAGCCCAAAATCAACAGGATGGCGGAACAGCCACGCCTGCTGTTCCCATGGTAGTTCGTTATCCAGATCCACCGGCGTTACATTCAATACAAATCTATAAATTTGAGCTTATTCATCGCGCGCTTGAAGTCACTCGTAAAGAGTTTGGCGATTATGAAGAAATTCCCTATACCGGAGCGGGTGGTGGCCAGCAGCGCTGGGCCAAGCTAATAGATAAAGCAGATTTATTAAATGTTGTTTGGACATCGCCGGGAACCCCGGTTGCGAAAGCTGAGGTAATTCCCATACCCATTGATATTAAACGTGGTCAATTAGGTTATCGTGTTTGTCTAATTAACAGCAATTCTCCCTTTAAACTCGACGATGCATTTAATACCGGCTCTTTAGTTTCCCTTAAAATTGCGCAGGAGGAATCTTGGTCTGATGTTGAAATATATCGTAATAATAAAATAGAGCCTATGTTAGGCCCCAATTTCCTTAGTCTGTTTGATATGCTGGGTTTCAAACGCTTCGACTGTTTACCCTTAGGGGTAGATGAAGTGGATTTGATCTATAATGAAAAAAAGGCACGTTATCCCTTTTTGAGCATAGACACGCGGTTGCTCATTTATTACGATTTCCCTCTGTATTTATATGTGAGCAATACACAACCGCTGCTTGCAAAGCGTTTGCGAATGGGGCTCGCAAAAATGCAAAAAAGTGGTGAATTTGATCAATTGTTCAAGCAGTACCACCCACAGGATATATCTTCATTAAATTTACGCTCACGGAGAGTTATTTGTTTAAAATCGCCGTTTTTGGATCAATCAACACAGTGCACGCAACCTTTGAAATATCCCGAGATAAACTAACTAAATAAATAAGATAAACATCTGGGTTCTGATATGTATAACACTTGGATCGCTAGTTTTGCGGGGGTCTTGTTGCTCTTTAGTGGAGCAAATTACGCCAGTGCACAGCCGCAAAAGCAACTAACAGCATCATCTACCCTTGCGCCCATAACAGTTCGTTATCTTGCAACAGGCGATTTGCACTCTATTGAAATTTACAAATATGAATTGATTCATCGTGCGCTTGAACTTACTCGCGTCGAGTTTGGCGATTATAAAAATATTCCTTATCAAGGAGCAAATGCCAGTCAGCAACGCAGAGCCAATTTAATTAGTGAAGGAAAAATTCTTAATCTTGATTGGGCCTCGCCAGGAACTCCAGTTGCTAAAGCTGAAGTAATTCCTATAGCCATTGATATCTTGAATGGCTTGCTGGGCTACCGTGTTTGTCTTATTAACACCAATGCTCCCCTTAAAATTAATGATGTCAGTGGCATGGGCTCATTGACTATGTTAAAAATTGGCCAAAGCGAATTGTGGTCAGATATAGAAATTTATCGTAACAATAATATAAACCCTATACTGGGGCCCACTTTTTCAAGCCTGTTTGATATGTTGGGTTTTAAACGTTTTGATTGTTTACCTTTAGGTGTAAATGAAATTATCTTGCTTTTCAATGAGAAAAAAGTACCTTATCCGTTTTTGGCTATAGATACGCAACTGCTCATTTATTATGATTTCCCCATGTATTTTTATGTGAGCAAAACGCAACCTTTGCTGGCCAAACGTTTGCAATTGGGGTTTACCAAAATGCAACAAAGTGGTGAATTCAATCAATTATTTAAACAATATCACCCACAAGATTTATCCCCATTAAATTTGCGATCACGAAAAGTTATTTGTTTAAAGTCACCTTTTATGGATCAAACAAAACAGTGTACCCAACCGTTAAAATATCCTGATTAATTTTAAAGACTAGATCTAAATAATAAAAATAATTAAATTACTTTAAATAAGCTAGTAAGTTTTTTGAAATGGCTATTCATTTTAGAATAGCACGATAAATAAATCTATTTACTAGTCACACTTTCTGGTTTATAAACATACTGTTCCCAATCTTTAGATAAGTCTTTAAGTAAGGGATTTGTAAGAAAAAATATTTTGCGCTGAGGCAAATTAGCGAAATCCAGACTTTCTTTAAAATGTTTCTGCCATAACTTTAGCAGCGAGCGATCATAGTAAGCTAGCTTAAGTCCGGTTTCGATGCGTTGTTTTAATTCGGGATTTTTTGAGTTGAGATAAAAGAATCTTGGCAAAAGATATTGAAGTTCAAAAGTTTCGTCATACACCAAATTCATCTGACCTTTATGGCTATTGTATTCACTCAAGAATTGGTTGCTACCATGACAAAACAAATCGATACGTCCTCCTACTAACATCTTAAAAATATTCTCAAAGCCATCAATTTCCCGCACCCTAAGCCCGTTGTGGCGAAGAATTATTGAGTCGACCCAATTAAGGCCTTGGCCAATGGTGTACTTAGTCAAATCGGCGAGTGTTCTCGCTTGTTTAATGGTCTCTTTAATTGATGGATTTATAAAACAAACGCGTCGTCCCATTATTCCTAAATCAACGGGGAATAGGATAAAGTCAACTCCAGGTATAGCGTCATATTCCGCGTCATAAGCCATTTCAAAGACTAGATTGGGATATAGATCCTGCTCAGCCGCCGCAATTGAGCGCTTGGGTGTCAATAAGCCAGGCGCAACAATTATTTTGTAGTTACCAAATGTATCACGAGTTTTTTCAAGAGAAAGCTGCAATAACTCCTGAAAATAATTGTGATAATGGTGCACTCCAGTTGTTCTAATATCCATTGGATAGGAAACGACGGTTTCGGCGTTGCCAGTCGGAATAATACATATTACATATAACAAAAAAAATAATTTGTATGGATGCATATAAGCTTCAAAAATGTAATAAATCAGAAAAGTCACTGCCGCTGGCAGTAAAAAAAGTATAGCTAAAGATTGAATAAATACTTAGGGTTGACTAAAAACGATTGGCATCGAATTTTCGCTATTTTTTTGTGCGAGTTATTAGTATGAAAAATAACAAATCTCCTTTTACCAGGCGAGGTTTTGATACAATCAACCAGGTGTTGAATGGTAAGGAGAACCCCCCCAGTTTACTATTTATTAATTTCGATTTCTGAATTATAGATGTACTGCTCCCATTCCTTAGATAAATTTTTGATTAATGGGTTTTCAAGAAAGAAGACTTTACGTTTGCGTAAGTTAGCAAATTCCATATTTTCTTTAAAGTGTTTATCCCATAGTTTTAGCAGCGAGCCATCTTTGTAAGCGGATTTAAGTCCATTTTCGATGCGTGCTTTAAGTTGTTGATTGTTCGAGTTGAGATAAAAAAATCTTGGTAAAGGATATTTAAGCACAAATTTTTTATCATAGAATAAATCTATTTCATTTTTGAATTTATTGTAATCATCAAAAACTTGATTACTGCCATGACAAAATAAATCAACACGTCCCGCCGTTAACATCTTGAAAATATTTGCGATGTTATCGAATTCATTAACCGTAAAACCATTGTGGCGAAGAATCGTTGAATCAACCCAGTTAAGGCCTTGACCGACTGTGTGCTCACGTAAATCTCCGAGATTTTTCGCATGTTTTATTGTCTCCTTAATCGCTGGGTTTACAAAGCAAATACGGTATCCCATAACCCCGAAATCAACCGGGAATAAAACATAATTAATTTTTGACGAGGAGTCAGGCTCCCCGCTATAAGCCATTTCAAACACTAGATTGGGGTATAAATTTTGCTCAGCGGCAGCAATTAAGCGTTTTGGTGTTAGGTCAGCCGGAGCAGCGATTATTTTGTAGCTACCATATGAATCAACGGTTTTTTCAAGCGAGAGTTGCAACACCTCTCTAAAATAATTGTGATAAATATTGAATGCTTTGTTGCTTGAGTTTAGCTGGTATGACACGATTGTTTCAGCGTTTGAAAATGGAATAATAAACGTTATGAAGAGCAAAAAAAGTAATTTATAAGTGCGCATATAAGGAGTTCAAGAGTAGCCAAACATAAAAGTTAGGAAAAACAAGGTATAAACCAAAGTATAGCTAAATATTTGATTAGTACCCTTGTTTTAACAGTAATAATAGCACTGGGATAGCTTTCAGGGAAAACGCTGTTTCAACTAATATATACCTGATCCGTTCGCTTAGGTTTCAATAACTTCGCAACCAATTCCCTATGGAGGTTTTACCTGACATATATTGATTCTGATTATAAAATAATGTTCTGCATCTTTGAACAATAATTCCCGTTTTTAAGCCGCGCAGATGTGCCGGCAGCAATGACATTTTTGGAATACTTTTAGTGGCGATTGAACCTGCACTATCACTGAATTCTCTCCAACCACATCACTAATCGCTATCGCCAATGCAAATAGGTTCCGCCGATATGTGCAACCCCGGGCGATTCTAAGCAATGATTGCCAACAATAATTTGACCACGGCTTTTGCCATCGACAAGCTTCTTGCTGGACCAGGTGGTCAGCGAAAAAAATTATCCGGTGCCGCTATGATTTGTATAAATTTGCCGATGTGAATGTTATGACAAAAAATGACAAGGCTGGGTGGGTGAGCAATTTCAAAACCAGCGTCAATGCTGTCGAATTGCGGGACGATACCGGCGTATTTAAAAATGATTAATGATGTTATAGCAGCGTTTAATAAAATAAGGTGTATTGTTTCTGCGCATAAAAAGCTTGCCGCGAAGCGACTCTGTTAGAATGGCATTCGATTATCAATGAGAGCCGTCATGCTGCCAATAGAAATTGCGATAGACTTGCCTTTGGATATTAACAGCGTTAAAGGCTTTTTGGACGGAGAAGAAGGTACAGCTTTGTATCAGCATGCACTTACAGTCGCAGGAAGTGGACCATTGTTAGAAGTCGGTAGCTATTGCGGAAAATCTACCGTGTATCTTGGTGCGGCTTGTAAACAAGCGGGCAGCGTTTTGTTCGCGGTAGACCATCACCGCGGTTCAGAAGAACATCAACGGGGAGAGGAGTATCATGACGCTACTTTATACGATATTGAATTTGGCAAAATGGATAGCTTCCGCGAATTTCGCCATACACTTGCACGCGCGCAATTAGAAGATACTGTAATTCCTATTGTTGCGCCCTCCGCATTAGCTGCACGTAGCTGGACAACACCGCTGGCAATGGTTTTTATTGATGGCGGCCACAGCATGCAAGCAGCGCTTACCGATTTTCACTCCTGGAGCAGTCATGTAATGCGCGGTGGTTTGCTCGCCATTCACGATGTGTTTCCTAATCCAGCCGATGGCGGTCGCCCGCCGTTTGAAATTTGGCAGCTTGCGCAAACGTCTGGTTTATTTGTTGCATTACCGCTGGTAAAAAGTCTGGGTATTTTAAAACGACTTTAACATTTTAAAAATTATTGAGTTCACTATGACCACAACACAATTTTCATCGCTTGCTCTGAATGCCGATATGCTCGCCAATTTGGAATCTCTCGGCTATAACGAAATGACGCCGATTCAAGCGCAGAGCTTGCCGATTATTTTGCAGGGCCAGGATATTATCGCGAAAGCCAAAACTGGTAGCGGTAAAACGGCAGCTTTCGGTATAGGTTTACTTGCAGCGCTGGATGTAAAAATTTTTACCACTCAGGCATTAGTGTTATGCCCGACCCGTGAGTTAGCAGATCAGGTAGCAAAAGAAATTCGTCGTCTGGCGCGCTTTACGCACAATGTAAAAGTCTTAACATTATGCGGTGGTGTTTCGATTGGCCCACAAATCGGTTCGTTAGAACGCGGTGCACATATTGTGGTGGGCACGCCTGGGCGTATCCTTGATCACATTGAAAAAGGCACTCTAAAATTAGGCACTATAAAACAACTTGTGCTAGATGAAGCGGACCGCATGTTAGACATGGGTTTTAGCGATTCAATTGAAGCTGTTTTAGCCGCATGCAATACGGATCGCCAAACATTATTATTTTCAGCGACTTATCCTGACGGTATAAAAAAAATCAGTGCGCACTGTCAAAAAAATCCGCATGAAGTCAGTGTAGAGGCAGTGCATAGCGATGCAAATATCGAACAACATTTTTATGAATTGCGCGAAACAGATCGTAAAGATATTGCGGTGCAACAGTTGTTGGCACATTTTAATCCTGAATCCGCCATCATATTTTGCAATACTAAAATCCTTTGCCAGGAAGTATGCGATTTATTGCGCGCTCAAGGTATAAATGTCCTAGCGCTGCATGGGGATTTAGAGCAAAGAGAGCGCGATCAGGTATTAGTGCGCTTTTCCAATAAAAGTTGCCCCGTATTAATTGCAACCGATGTCGCAGCACGCGGGTTGGATGTAAAAGGCTTAGGCGCAGTGATTAACGTTGAGTTAGCGCACGATAGCGAAGTGCATATTCATCGTATCGGACGTACAGGACGCGCGGGCGATAGTGGCTTAGCCTTAACTCTAGTTGCGCACAACGACATGACGCGCCTGAATCGCCTTGCCGATTATTTGCAAAAAACAATAACGCTGGAGGATTTACCGAAAACAAATAATGTGATCGACATTAAGCCGGACATGGTAACGCTTTGCCTCGACGGTGGAAAAAAAGAAAAAGTTCGCCCCGGTGATATTCTCGGGGCCTTAACTAAAGATGCAGGATTGTCTGGCGATAAAATTGGTAAGATCGATATTTTTGAATTTGCATCTTATATTGCCGTGCACCACACTATCGCCCGGCAAGCGTTACAGCATTTACAAGATGGGAAAATCAAAGGCAGAAAATTTCGTGCACGTAAGTTGTAGGCTTAATGCAAAATTTCACCGCCCAACAATTTCCTGACCTCCACCGCATCAAAGTGATAATGCTGATTACAAAATTGACAGTCAATGGCAATGCTGCCCTGTTCGATAAGCACCTGTTCCACTTCATCTTTGCCTATAGCAAGTAAGGCGGCGCTGCAGCGCTCGCGCGTGCAGCTACAGGCAAAATGGACTGCGCGGGGGTCAAATACGCGCACGTTTTGTTCGTTGAAAAGACGATACAAAATAGTTGCGTGATCTAACTCTAATAATTCTTGCGGCGTAATTGTTTCAGCCAAAGCAACTACTGTGTCCCAATGTTTTTCGTTTTCCTCTTGATTGGTGTTTAGCTGTTCAGGTAATGCCTGTATTAATAAGCCGCTGGCATTCTCGGCATTAGCAGCAAACCAGAGACGTGTTGCAAGTTGTTCGGATTGATAAAAATAATGTTCAAGGCAACCGGCGAGATTTTCCGAATCCATGGGTACTATGCCTTGGTAACGTTCTAATTTCCCATCAAAATTTTCTGCGCGCTTGGGTTCAATGGTAATAAATAAAACACCCTTACCCAGAAGTTGTTGAAGGTTGCCGTTGAGAGCGAGTTCCTCGTTTAAGGTAATACTTTCGTTCATGCGCACAATGCCGCGAATACTATTGTGGTGAGTACATTCAACCATAATAGTCGCGATGGGCCCATCGCCACGCGCTTGTAAAATAATCATGCCGTCAAACTTAAGGGTGCTTGACAATAAACCAATAGCGGCAAGAAACTCGCCGAGTAATTTTTGAATGGCAGGTGGGTGATTGTTATGACTGAGTACAGCGCGGTAGCTATCGCCCAAGGTAACAAGCTCACCGCGAATGTCGGCGTCATCAAAAATAAAACGGTGTAACAAATCATTGCTAGGCATAGTATAAAATTCTTAAGATGATTAATTTTTGCAGTTTTTTTGAATGAAGCTGCGTGTTTCAGCTACTCGGGCTTTACGTTCATCTTCCGATACGTGAACCATTTTTCCTTTATTGTCAACAAATTGTACGCGGCGATCGATGTTGTTTAAATATCTTTTTGCGTTATTACATTGTTCTAAATTTTCTGCACTCGGTTGCGTTTGTTGCTGCTGAAATTCGCGGTCAGCAGCATTTTCTTTACGAAATACAGCCTCAAGTTTTTGATGCTCCTGCGTACTCGTATCTATATTTTGTTTTCTAACCGCTGCGGTAATATCTTCGGCCTCTCCCTTGGGTTTGTTATCACTGAAATGAGTTTTTCCATCTTTATCTGTCCAGCGGTAGATTTCGGCATTGGTAATGCTGCTAATAGCTATCAGTAAAAGCAGTATGGTTTTCATAAAATTCCTTGCTGTTTAAAAACGGTAGCAGCGGACAGCACAAATTTAAATTAACAATAATCCTAACTATCGTCTGATAAATTAATGCGTTGAAACTGATGAATCTGGCGGCGCTCCTTTTTGTTGGGCCGATGGTCGCTAACAATGAAACTGCCAAGTCCTGCTTTGCGCTCGGCGCTGCGTTTTTCGCGCTCTATAATGCTAGCTTCTGTTTCTGTGTAGAGCAATGCCGCTTCTGGTGCGCCGCGCCTTTGATCAGACAATGCGATAACTACAATAATTTTTTCATCGAGATCTTGACGAATGGTGAGAGTAATCCCAACGCTGATTTCTTTACTCGGCTTAACGCGCTGACCATCGCAATGAATTTTCCCGCCATCAATAGCTTGCTTAGCGAGGCTGCGAGTTTTAAAAAAACGTGCAGCCCAGAGCCATTTATCAAGGCGAACTTTTGTGTCGAGATAAGGTTTCTGTATCATAAATTAAGGTGCCGGGGGCATGATTTCATCGAAATGGTGAATGGCATTAAACTCGGTCATTAAACGCTGCTGCTGACTGTCGGGTTGATGAATGCCCAGCAAGTAGCGAATGCCGAAGTCATGTGCCGAACGTAGAACACGTACCGTGTCGTCGATAAAAAGTGTACTCTGTGGGTCAAAATGCTCACGCGCTTGTAGCTCGTGCCAAAATGCCTGGGCTTCTTTGGGGTGCTTTAACTCGTGGGACGAAATAATAATATCCAAATATTGATCAATCTCGGTAACTTCAAGTTTTAGCGATAAACTTTGCGGATGAGCATTGGTCACTAATAAACATTTTTTTTGATGTTGGCGTAAGCGCGTTAAAAACTCTTTAACATGGGGCCGGATTTGAATTTTATGTTTAACCTCTGTTTTAAGGCTGCGGATATCAAGTTTCAGTGCGTCTGACCAAAATTCCAGGCAATACCACTGTAAAGTGCCTTCATGCTGGCTGATATGATCGTTAAGGCGTTGGGTCGCTGTGGCAAAATCAACGTGATGAATTTGTGCGTAACGTTTTGGTAAATGCTCGAGCCAAAAGTAGTTATCGAAATGGAGGTCCAGCAAAGTACCGTCCATATCGAGCATAACCGTATCGATTTTATTCCAGTCTATTGGGTTCGCGTTTATCATTGAATTTGTGTCTATTATTAAGGTTTAGTATTCATTACAGACGCCTGATTATAGGCAAGTCGTTAGTTGGGGGCAGTATGCCGATAAAACCAGAGATATTAAAGCGTCATACGGTGATGCGTAGTCGTTTGTTCCGTGCCGACGAAGTGCATTTACGTTTTGATAATGGCACAGAGCGTTTGTATGAAAAGTTATGTAGTAGTGGCCCGGGTGCGGTGTTAATCGTTCCTTTGCTAAATGATAGAACGCTTTTATTAATCCGTGAATATGCCGCCGGTTTAGAAGATTATCATTTGGCTTGCCCCAAGGGTGCAGTCGATATCGGTGAAAGTTTACTGGAAGCGGCGAATCGCGAATTAAAAGAAGAAACGGGTTATGGTGCTCGCACTTTGACCTTTTTGAAAAAGGTTCACTTGTCACCCTCTTACATGGAGCACGGCATTAACATTATTGTCGCCCAGGATTTGTACCCGGAACGGTTGGAAGGTGATGAGCCTGAACCTATAGAAGTTGTTGAAGTACCATTTACGAATCTTGCGCAACTGTGTATGCGCGATGAGGTCTCGGAGGGGCGCACTATTGCGGCTTTATTTTTGGTGCGTGAATGGTTAAGCCAACGGATATGAATAATATGCCTATAATTCTTAATACAAGTATTGATCAGGAATTCATTGCGAAACTCATTAATATTGCCCGGCTTGCTGGCGATGCAATTATTGATATTTATAACGCACCGGAAAAAGTAAATATAAAAATAAAAAAGGATCAGTCACCGCTAACCGCTGCCGATATGGCCGCACATAATGTGATTGTAGAAGCTTTGGCAAAGTTGTTACCAATTCCCATTATCTCTGAAGAGGCAGTGTTACCAAATTTCACGGAGAGAAAAATCTGGCAACACTATTGGTTAATTGATCCTCTGGATGGCACCAAAGAATTTATTGCACGCACCGGTGAATTTACCGTAAATATAGCCCTTATACAAAATGGTGTACCGGTACTGGGCGTGGTACATGTGCCCGTTGGAGATGAAACTTATATAGGTGTTAGTGAGAATATTAGTAATGAACAAAAAAGTCGCGCAGAAAAATATCGTAATGGAAAAAAAATTGCTGATTTAAAAACACGTAGTCTCGACGCACGTTTTGCTGCGCAACTAAGTTTAGATGTGCTAGCTAGCGCCCGTCACGGTAGTGAGGAAACAGCTGCCCTACTGCAGGAAATATCCTTACATTGGCCTGGCTCGTTACAATTACTCAATGCGGGTAGCTCGTTGAAATTTTGTTGGATTGCCGAAGGTCGTGCCGATTTTTATCCGCGCTTGGCACCCACCTGCGAATGGGATACCGCAGCGGCGCAAGCCGTATTAGTTGCCGCTGGAGGCGCAGTAGTGGATGCAAAAAATCTTCTACCCCTAAGCTGCAACGGCAATGAAACTTTGCTTAATCCTTCTTTCTTCGCTTTCGGCGATATACTATTTGAGTGGGTTTCGCTATTAAAAAATGCAAGCGTTACACTTTCACGTAATTTGCAATAATGATGTATTTGCAAAGAACAGTCCGGTTTCTGATTTTGCTGGCAAGGGCTTTAGGGTAAGCTAATATAAAAATTCGCACAGTATTTACGTGTTTTATAACAATTGCGTTTTCCAGTTACCATAATAGATAACCAATATGAGCAATAAGCGCGATCTCAATAATCAATCCAGGGAGGTTATGCAACAAAAAATTCAGCAACTTGAACAAGAAATAACAATCTTGAAGAGCAGTCTGTACCCAGCAAATCCATGTGCCCCCAGTGAAACCCGCACGCCTCAATCCGGTTTATTAAAAAATTCATGGTTAATATCGTTTGGCCAAACTCTATTATTAGAGCCGGAAAAAAGTAGCATTTCGAGTGCATTAGCTCGATTGGGACAATTATTTGAGCTTATAGATTGCAGTCTCTGGCGGATTAATGCGCCACCGCCATCCCAAAAATTAATGGGAAATAAACAAGACAAATTAAAAGATTACCAGTGCCTCGGTCAATGGAAAGCTGAGACAAATATTGCCATGTACGAAGCCGAATGGTTGAGTGGAATTTGGCAATTCGGTTCGCAAGTTGCGACATCATTACAGGCAGGAGACCCCGTTGCTCTGCTGGCTAGTGACCCCGAGATATATCAAATTACCGCACCGCTACGCGCGGTAAATATTTTCAGTTCATTGTTAGTGCCGGTGGTACGCTACAACTTACTCGAAGGTTTTATTGTTTTGCATCGGGGTGATGTAAGGGGCTGGTATACCCGCGATACAGAGCGCTTAACCTTTATTGTTAATGCATTATTTACCATGCATGATCGACAACAAATAGTGCGGCAATTAAGCGATCGCGATACGCGTTTTAACTACGCTATTGAGGCGTCCAGCGATGGGCTTTGGGATTGGAATATTGTGACAGGCAAAGTGTATTTCAGTCGCAATTATTTACGTATGCTAGGTTATCACTATGAAGATTTACCTGGCAACTTAACGGCATTACAAGAATATTTTCTCCACAGCGACGATAAACAAATGGTGATGGCACGTTATCGAAAAGCCATTGAGCAACGTGAAACCCATGTTAACTTACAATTCAGAATGCAACATCAAAGCGGTAAGGTGATGTGGATTCAATCCAAAGCAAAATTTTGTGAGCCAGACAGTCATGGTCAACCTACCCGGTGCGTCGGGTTGAATACCGATATTAGCGGATTTATTCATGCTCATCAGGAATTATTAGCGGCAAAAACACAAGCTGATATGGCCAATAAAACTAAAAGTGAATTTTTAGCACGAATGAGCCATGAGATTCGTACACCCATGAACGCTATCATTGGTCTTGGCTATTTATTTAAAGATACAAATCTCGACGAGCAACAAAAAAGTTACCTCAGCAGTTTAAATTCTGCTTCCGATTCGCTCTTGCACATTATCAACGAAGTGCTCGATTTTTCCAAAATAGAAACTGGAAAAATAGTTCTTGAACAAGCCAATTTTGATTTAGACCAGCTGTTTGAAAAAATATCTCGTTTGTTTGAAATCAGTGCAAATCAAAAAACCGTTCGCATCATTTACGATATTCATCCAGAAGCACCGCGATTTCTGCGCGGTGATGCAGTACGTTTAAGTCAAATTATTGGCCATTTAATTAGCAATGCCATTCAGTATTCAGATACCAGTGAAGTTATCGTTGGAGTAAAGTTAATTACAGCGAACATAAAACATGTACAGCTGGAATTTAGCGTGACAGATTTGGGGGTTGGCATGAGCCCGGAACGGCTGTTAACGGTGAATGAAAGCTTGCTTAAGCACGTACGTATTAGTGACGAAGTACAGGGTGGCTTTGGTTTAGGCATTTGCAGTCATTTGGTTTCGCTAATGGGTGGAGCAATTAAAGTTGAAAGTAAAATCAACAAAGGGTGCAGTGTGGTATTTACCGCACGTTTTGATAATAGTCATCTGGGCGCGCGAAAAGTGCAGCAGTATTCACGCGATTTAAAAAATATTCGTGTCCTGATTGTGGATGATAATGTGATTGCACGTACTGTTATAGCGAGCACTGCTAAAAGCATTACCTTGACAACAGATACTGCCCAGGATGCCGAACATGCAATGGAAAAAATTAACAATGCTAACTTTGCAGGGGCCCCCTATCATTTCGTGTTAATGGATTATCGACTACCGACCATGAGCGGCATTGACGCGGCAATAGCGATTAAAGCTAATCAGGCACTTAGTTATACACCGCATATTATTATGGTGTCCGCTTATCATCGCGATGAAATATCGGGTGAGGGTGATATAGCCACTTGTATCGATGAATTTTTAAGTAAGCCCATTAGTGAAGCGCGCTTATTCGAAACGATTAATGGGGTGATTAACAAGGAAAAATATCTACAAGAGATTACTATTTTATTTGGCAGTGCTACAGATCAAGATGAAATTCTACGTGACTTGCGCGTTTTGGTCGTAGAAGACAATATTGTTAATCAGCAAGTTGTGCGCGGTGTACTGAAGAAAAAAAATATTCAAGTGGTCATTGCGAATAACGGACATGAAGCTCTTCATATACTGAATCATAGTGGGGAGTCTTTTAATATAGTGTTAATGGATCTAGAAATGCCGGAAATGAATGGCATAGAAGCTACTTATGCTATTCGTGGTGCAAAAGAAAGTTGTACGCGGGATATTCCTATTGTTGCGCTCACCGCACAAGCCATGCGCGGTGATCGAGAGTATTGTTTGAGTGCGGGTATGAATGCTTATCTATCAAAACCCATAAATCCTGAATTACTCTATAGCACCCTGGCCGAGCAGATTTATCAGTATCGAGAAAAAAAAAATGAAAGAAAGCCCCTCTGAGGTGTAATTAATTTTCCTTACTGAAATATTCAAGTCAGAAAATAATATGATGCACTTGCAAGATGGTTCTGAAGAATTTAGTGAAGGCATAGATCGCAGACAACTTACGCTGGTTAAACAGCGTTTTCTCGAACTCAATCAAGAGCGTTACGCGCGAACGCTTGCTGGTTTTTCAGATCGGCAGCAACAATTTCTCACGCTTTTACCCTTATTGTTTCACGTTAGTCATCCAATGCTACCTGGATATGGCGGCCATCAAACACCGGCTGGTATCCATGGCTATGTTCCCTCCAAAAATGATATTCGTACTGCTAAAGTACTTGCGCGCAGCTTTACCTATCAGCATGATTTGATCGACAAAAAAAATGCACTTGATGCACTTTTTCTGATGGGCAGTCTAGGTACGATTGCGCATTCTGAAATAAGCGATATAGATGTCTGGGTCTGCTACAAAAACGAAACTGATTCTACAGCGCTGGCAGCATTACAAAATAAATGTAATAGCTTATCGCTCTGGGCGGCAGATGTCATTCATATAGAAACGCATTTCTTTTTGATGAATTCGCAAGAGTTCTGTCAAGGGCAGCAGACCGGATTAACGAATGAAGCTAGCGGCAGCGCGCAACATTTTTTATTATTGGATGAGTTTTATCGCACGGCAGTATGGCTGGCTGGAAAATTACCTCTATGGTGGTTTGTGCCTGCGGAGCAGGAGCATCAATATACTGACTATACTGCAAATTTATTAGGAAAGCGTTTTTTGCGCAGCAGCGATGTGATTGATTTTGGTGGTGTGCCGGCAATTCCTCGCAACGAATATATTGGCGCCGGTGTTTGGCAGTTGTATAAGGGTATTGATTCGCCATATAAATCGGTTCTTAAATTATTATTGCTTGAAGCTTATGCTAATGATGAGTTTAATGAGCCACTCGCCCTCGATTTAAAACGTAAAATTTACGCAGCGACTACTAAAATTAAAGATCAAGCCAATGATCTGGACGCCTACGTATTAATATATCAACGCTTGGAAAAATATCTTCAGGCGAAAAACCAAATGGCTCGCCTGGAACTTGTGCGTCGTTGCTTTTATTTTAAAGCCGGGAAAAGTTTATCTAAAACCAGTCGTGCGTCAGCTAAGTCCTGGCAACGTTTGTTGTTGGAAGAAATGGTAAAAGCCTGGGGTTGGCAGAATTCGCTATTGACTATGTTAGACAATCGCGCCTATTGGAAATCGCCACATGTTTTAATTGAACGAAATTTGTTGGCACATGAGCTGGACCATGCCTATCGCTTACTCATGGATATGAATAAAAGTAATTCTGGTAATGCTGCTATTAGCGGAAACGAATTACTCATTCTCGGGCGAAAACTGCACGCAGCCTTTGAGCGGAAAGCAGGGAAAATCGATTGGATCAACCCCAATATTTCGCAAGATTTAAGTGAGCCAGCGCTTTGTTTTGTGCAGGTTATCGAATCCGGTTTGCCCATCTGGCAAGTTTATCGTGGTAGCCAACAGGATTTAGCCTTGCGGAATAAAACAGCTGAGCCAATAAAACGCTCGCGTAATTTTATAGAATCATTGTTGTGGTGCTATGCCAACGGAATTTTATCCGTAGGCGTGCAGACCGCTAATACCAGGTTGGATATTCTCAGTAAAGATTTTGTCTTGCAAAATTCTCAAAGCCAACAACTTTTAGTTAGCATGCAGAATTGGCTTCCCGTACCTCTAGTAAAACCCGAGCATGATTGCTTCACGAAAAGTGCGCAGCCAAATTGCATCATGTTGTTGTTTAATATTGGTGTTGAACCGCAAGCGGAGCTGCATAAGAAAGGTATGCAAATGTTGAGTAATCAACGCGATGCGTTTGGCTATAGTGGTTTGAAAGAAAATCTGGTCTTAAGTGTGGATATTATACAAAGTAATACCTGGGGTGAAATTGTATGTCGACATTTTGCCACCGATGCGTTGGTCAATTGCTTGTTATATTATTTGCGTCTGGTTCCACCATTTAAGTATTCTGCATTACCAGAATTAACGATTCGCTGTTTGAGTTTGGGGCAGGGTAGCATCATTGAACAACGTGTTATGGAATTGTGGCGCGCAATTATTGGCTGCTTTTATTCTGGTACACGTCCACGTAATACCCGATTTTTGTTTCAAGTGGCCGATGAGTATCTATTGTTACAATTTATTCAACAGCAACCGCAAATATTTCGTTTCAAAACATATGACAAATTAGTAGAAAGGTTAAGTCAACCACAAACGGAGTTTAGCCCTATAGTGGTTGATGCCTTCGCTCTCAGCGATAAACCGCTGCGGCTATTTCTCGCGGCGGCAAAGGTTCCCGGCATTTATGTTTTTTATGAAATTGACGGAGCCTTTGCTGAAGTCAGCATCGTGGATCACAAAGGTTCTTTATTTACCAGAACATTCAAATTGCACAACACGCAGACATTATTACGCCCACTCTGTCGATTCATTCGTTCTACAGTCGAACGACAAATATTGGAAAATGAAGTATTTTCTGATGCGTCTAACAATGCAAATTTGTTACAAGATATTTCAATTTATGAGTTAATGGATGATGAAAAACAAAAACCTATGCGCTTGGAATTACGCACCATCGGTCAAGATATCAGCCAATTACAATTTATTAACATTTGCGCTGTAGCAGAGCCAGCGGACAACTATCTGACAAATAATCCACTCAGTTATACTATCTTTTGTGATGGCAAAGAATTTTCAGAATTAGAGTATGGTGCAGAGATATTTTCTGCTGTGGCAGGCTACATACTCACCTGTCGTCAACATGGCGAAACTTATCCCTGCTACATAACGGATCTTGATTTGTCGCTTTGTCGCGATGCTATAGCGCCACAAACGGGAGTTCAACTTATCCATTATTTGCACATAAAAAGTGAATTGGAGCAAAAGTTAACCCAAGCATTGCAGAATTTATAATATTGCATTTTCATCAAAGTAAAAGCGCCGGATGATTTATAAACTGCGCTATTTATAAACCGGACTATTCATGACACTGCGCTATCCATAGCACCGCACTCTTTTAGTTTGACAGGTCATGAGCAGGTCGATCGTCATGAACAGTTTAATAGTGCGGTGCCATAGTTTTACTATTGCAATTGTATTTGTGCCAACTTCGTTTTAGCGCGTTCGCCACTCTCGCCACCACCTTCTATCACTTGCTGATAATAGGCGGCGGCGGCACTGCGGTTGCCTTTAGCGAGAGCGATGTCGCCAAGTTGCTCGGTGGCCATTTGTGTTGGTAAAAGACGTTGGCTGGCGACCAGGTCACGCTCGGCGAGGTTGTTGTTACCCAACTCCTTGTAAGCCATGCCGCGATAAATATAAGGGCGAAAATATTCAGGATTGGTTTGAATTGCTTTGTCTAGCGCAGGCAAGGCTTCTTTGTTTTTATCTTGTTGTAATAACAGCTTACCTTTCATTTCCCAAAATAAATTTTCTTTAGGTTGTTGTGAAATAGAGCTGTCGATCAGGCTTAAGGCTTTATCGTATTGCTTGTCTTTAGCGGCTTTCAGAGATTCTTCGTAATTTTTATAGGCGAGTTTATCTTGTCTGACTTGCGCCATGGCGCGATCAAAAGCTTCTTTATTACGTACACCGCTTTTGGGGTGTTTTGCTAGCTCGCTGCGATTGGCGGCGACGCGGTCACGCGATGGCGGGTGACTTGAAAACAAACCCTCCAGCCAATTGGTGTCTTGTTTCTCGGCCATGCGGACAAACAACTCTTGTAATTCAACGGCGGCTTCCGGATCGTAACCCGCTTTTACCATATATTTAATGCCGTATTTATCCGCTTCTGATTCATGATCGCGCGAATATTTTGCATTCCATGCGTTAGCGCCCACACCCAAAGCACCTACAGCTAATACCGCGTATTCAGGCTTTTTGGTAGATACTGCAACACCCGCAAGTAAAACTCCTGCACCCACCAGAACATTTCCCGTATTTTGACTGGCCCCGTGGCGCGCTGCAGTGTGGACAATTTCATGACCGAGAACCGCGGCGAGCTGTGCTTCATCTTCAAGTTGCACTAAAAGGCCACGGTTAATGGCTAATTTACCTCCGGGTAGCGCCCATGCATTGGGAACGTCATTATTCAGTACGACAAATTCGTAGGGCAAATTTGGTACATCGCTAACGGCCGCTAATTTTTTCCCTACCTTATTGACGTAAGTTGTCAAGCCTGGGTCGACCACGTATTGACCGCCTTGCGATTGCTGGCTAGGCGCATAATGTTGAGCCCCGGTCGCAATATCTTGTGCCGGCGAATCAATAATAACTTGTTGTTTACCGGTTACGGGGTTTACTGAACAGCCTGCTATACCAAACGCAATAGTCGCACCGATGAATAGACGAAATAGATGTTTCATGCTTCCTCCAATTTTCTCTGGTTAAGTCAGATATAATGCCACAAGTTTTTTGAAATGAGATGTTTGTCATGAAGGCACTGCAAGTAATAGAGCTTTTCGCGGGCTTAGGCGCAAAAGGCCAACCTATTGTTGAAAAATTACCGGTTCGTGAATTGGAGAATGGCCAGATGCAGTTGGTGCAATCCCCTGCGTTTGTGAAAGGCCTTGCCAGCGGTGATGTTATTAAATGCGATTCACCTAATCAAGAATTTGAAGTTGTACAGCACAGTGGCAACTTAAGTGTGCGCGTATTTAGCAGGAATGATATTACACCGCTGCTAGATGCGTTAACGCCTGAAATAGAAAAGCTGGGTGGTGAGCTAGATGTAGAAACAGCGCGCATGCTGGTGTACTCAATCCATGTTAGCTGTGGTTTTAACACTATTGAAGCTATTCTCAACCAACACATTGGTCGGGATGCTAATAGTTCATGGATGTACGGAAATGTCTACGATCCAATCGATGGCCAAACGCCATTGAACTGGTGGCAAGATATTTTAAAACCGGAATAATATTGATAGACCCTGGCTTACTGTAGCGAAATTACTCTTTTATGCTCTTAATAATCTCTCCTGCTAAAACTCTCGACTTTATAACCCCAGCGCCTGTTATAGAATTTTCACAGCCAGATCTTTTAAAACAATCGCGTAAATTAATTAAGGCGCTGCGTGAATTGTCGCCAACGGATATTTCAGCGCTCATGCATATCAGCGCTAAACTCGGTGATTTGAATTCCCAACGTTTTGCCGATTGGCATACGCCGTTTACGGCAGCTAATGCCAAGCAAGCATTATTTGCATTTCAAGGAGATGTCTATACCGGCATGGCGGCGCAAAATTTTTCGCTGGCTGATATTGAATTTGCGCAACAACATTTACGCATTTTATCGGGTCTTTACGGTGTGTTGCGGCCTTTGGATCTAATTCAGGCCTATCGTTTAGAAATGGGTACTGGTTTTGCAAATGCGCAGGGGAAAAATTTGTATGAATTTTGGGGCGATGCTATTACTCAGAATTTAAATGCGCAGCTATTAGCATCCAAATCAAGTGTTGTGGTTAATCTCGCTTCGGTGGAATATTTCAGTGCAGTTAAACCAAAATTATTACAAGCGGAAATCATCACGCCCATATTTAAAGATGAAAAAAATGGAAAATTCAAAATAATTAGTTTTTTTGCTAAAAAAGCGCGTGGAATGATGAGTTCTTATATTATTCAGAACCGAATTACTGATCCCGAGCGCATCAAACAGTTTAATGTTGGTGGATATAGTTTTGATCAGTCCCAGTCAAGCGAGCAGCATTGGGTTTTTACAAGAGAAGATGCAATCTTGTAATTATTACCAGGAGATGCAGATTCAATTAATATACGGTTTAATTTTATTGCCGCTTTCATCTGTATATTCTTAAAATATCAACTAGGCTTGGTTTATCGCAAAAATCAGTCTTAGAAGTGAGTTGCATTCAATGGCGCAGAAACTTACAGTTTGCGAGCAGTATTTCTCTATGAGTTATTCGCAATAACTCCTTCGCAACAAAGGCAGGCTATGACGGTAAGCAATCATTTTATTCTCCATGCTGTTGAATGTATGGCTAGGGTTGCTCCTGTGTCCTATCGTCGAATTTTTAATGGATATGGCATTTACCATCATGGCGTACAGTTTGCGATTATTATTAACGATCGCCTTTATTTCCGCGCAGATAATTTTTCGCGCGATTTATATTTGGCTAAAAAAATGTCAGTTTTTCAACCATCTGGCCTGGTTGCTTTAGAACCCAGTTTTTTTCAATTACCGGAAGATGTATTGAATCATCCCCCGGAATTGATTTATTGGATGCGTATTGCCGTCGAAGCCTCTCAAAATGCGTATTCCATCGATGATGACGAATCATTAACGAATGCCCCTGTTCGTCATGCCCATACCCGCTAAGCTGATGTAATTTCCTCCCGTAAATGCCAGTCCTGAGCTAGTCTATAAATAAAGGCCTTGGGAATTCCGCATGACGATCAAAATACTGCTAGTGGATGATGCCAGCTTCATTCGCGATTTAGTAAAAAAACAGCTGCGTGATCATATTTTGGGTGTAGAAATATTTGAAGCAGCGGATGGTGCTCGCGCCCTGATTGTACTTAAACATAATCCTATCGATATGATTTTGTCTGATTGGGAAATGCCTTTGATGACGGGGGAAGAACTATTAAAACAAATTCGCGCTACTACGGACTATGCCAAAACACCTTTTATTATGATAAGCAGCCGTGGTGATCGTGAGCATGTAACCAAAGCAGTCCAGGCAGGCGTATCTGACTATTTAAACAAACCATTTTCAGCAGAAGAATTGTTGGCGAAAGTAAAAAAACAATTAAAAATTATTGGCAAACTCCCATCCCATCAAACTCGTCAGGGGGGTGTGCTGATTAACAATTCGTCGTTAGATATACTCACCAGTGGTAAGAAAGTAAAATCTGATTATCTCGTAACTAATTCGTCTTCAGCAGCGATCTTAATGAGCTCTAGCGCAGTGGCTATGCCTGGGGTTAGCAAATTACCTGCTAACAATGGCGCTAAAGCAAAAGCGCAATTACGTTTTGCTGATAATATAATTTTTGTTTGTGTAGTGCGTGAAATGACACTGCAATTAATGAGCTGCGTAATGCAGCGAGGTGAAAATTTACCACGATTGTTTGATCAGGCTGTAGTCGATATTGATATGGGAGAAGAAAAAGGAATCGCGCGTGTAAATGGTTACGTTCATAGTATTACGGCTGGTGAGAGTAGGCCGGACTCCAACATTATTAAAATAGTGATTCGATTTGTCGATAACGATATCGATAAATTTGCAGTCTTATCTAAATTTATTGATCAAATGCACTGAGATTAATATTAGGGTTGTGTGATCATCCGTACATACAAATGATGCTGACTTAGGGCATCTCTTGCATTCTCCTCGATACTATTTTCATATTCATATTCATATTCGATTCATATTCGTTCGACTATTCTCTCGCATGAAAATCACAAAATAAAGTATGTATATTTTCTGCGCACCTTTAGATGCCATTTATTTTGTGAAAAATATAAATTTCAAACCCTTGAGAACTCACGCACTGCATTTAAAGAAAGTTTCAGTCATACTAAAACCACGGTTAGGCAAATTATCAATTGCGCTAAACCAAAATTAAAATTAACACCACCCATACACAAATTCATGTTCGGAGAGATTATGAAGTTAACAACATCACGCCAATTACTGCTCAGTATCCCTTTATTAGTAGGTGTGCTTAGCGCTTCTTTTGCTGAGGCTAGAGTCGATCTGAAACCTGGCGTTAATTATAATTATGCAGGCATTCAATTTACTGATCAAAATATAGACCAGTATGATTGCAGCCAGGATGGACTTTCTGTTAACGGCAGCTTCGAAGTTGTGGAAAGTTTTTTTGTTCTTGGTTCATATACTGATGTTAGTGGCAACAATCGGTGTGGATCGGAAACTATCAGTGTGGGCGGTGGTTACCATACCCTGTTCAACGAAGATTTAAGTATCTATGGTGCGTTAAGTTTTGAAGATACTTCAGTTGACTACGGTGATAGCGATTCTGGTTTAATTTTAGCTGTGGGCTTGCGCGCTTTCCTATCTCCAAAATTTGAAGGTAAAGTTGAAGTTGCTCACCACACAGCATTTGATGGCAATACTGTAGTAGGGGCAGGAGCAGCTTATTGGTTTCATCCAAGATTTGGTGCTACTGCAGATGTTGGTTTAGGAACTGAAGCTTCACATGTATCGATTGGTTTGCGCGTTAACTTTTAATGCGTAGCTAAGTAATAAAAAATGCCAGCGTTTTTGCTGGCATTTTTTTTACATATAAATATTTAAGTTAACTCGCTGCTTCAATTTCCTCACTAATCGTTAGCCAATTTTCTTCTGCTTCATCGAGATTTTGTTGGACTTTAGCTTGGTCTAATAAAAGTTGCTGCAGGTTAGCTTTGTTTTTATCATCGTAGATGCTGCTATCGCCCAATTGATTTTCAATATCGTTTAAATGTTTTTGCAATTTTTCCATTTGTGCTTCAATATTTTTTAATTTATTGGTGAGCGGTTTTAATTGTTGACGCTGGGCAGCAGATTGCTGACGTTGAACTTTTTTATCGACTTTATTATCGTTGTCGGTGATGTTTTGCTGCTCGGCTACATTCAATATCTGGCGTTGCTGCAATAACCATTTGTAGTAGTCATCGAGGTCACCGTCGAACTCGCTGACATTACCGTCAGCCACCAATAAAAATTCATCGACGGTATTGCGGAGTAGGTGCCGGTCATGCGATACAATAATAACCGCACCCTCAAAATCCTGCAGCGCCATGGTGAGTGCATGACGCATTTCCAAATCCAAATGGTTAGTAGGTTCGTCAAGCAATAACACATTGGGTTTTTCCCATGCAATGAGCGCCAATGCTAGGCGTGCTTTTTCGCCACCGGAGAAATGTGTGATTGGTTCAAACGCGCGCACACCGTGAAAATCAAAGCTGCCAAGAAAATCGCGAATTTCTTGTTCGCGTGCAAGCGGAGCCAAGCGCTGAATATGCAGCGCTGCCGATGCATTAATATCCAAAGCCTCCAGTTGATGTTGTGCAAAGTAACCAAGTTTGAAATGCTCGCCATTGGTCCGCTCGCCTTTCAGCAAAGGCAATAAACCTGCCAGGGTTTTTACCAGACTGGATTTGCCGGCGCCGTTAGGACCGAGTAAACCAATGCGTGTTTCCGCGCGAATGCTGAGCTCAACTTTTTGGAGAATAGATTTTTCTTCGCCGCTATTTTCGTCACGATAACCTATGTCAGCACGGGCAATATGCACTAATGGCACTGACATTTTGTCCGAACATTTAAAGGTAAAGCTAAACGGTGAATCTATGTGCGCTGGTGCAATTTTTTCCATGCGCTCTAATTCTTTTATTCGACTTTGTGCCTGGCGTGCCTTAGTGGCTGAAGCGCGAAAGCGACGAATATAACTTTCAACGTGGGCGATGCGCTCTTGCTGTTTTTCAAAAGTGGATTGTTGTTGTGCAAGTTTTTCGGCGCGTTGACGTTCAAACGCGGAGTAGTTGCCGCTGTAATTATCGAGCTTTTGTCTTTCGATATTGACAATTCTATCGACGATATTGTCGAGAAAATCGCGGTCATGGGAAATAATAATCAGTGTCCCGGCGTAACGTTTCAACCATTCTTCCAGCCAGAGAGTCGCATCTAAATCCAGGTGGTTAGTTGGCTCATCGAGCAGCAATAAATCGGAGGGGCACATAAGCGCTTGCGCCAAATTTAAACGAATCCGCCAGCCACCGGAAAAATCTGTTACCGGACGTGCATCATCACCAGCAGCAAAACCTAAACCGCTCAATAGTTGTTGCGCGCGAGAAGGTGCAGAATAGGCAAAGATATTTTCCATTTCACCGTAAAGGTGGGCAAGTTTATCGCCATTGTCCGCGTCATTATTGCCCGCAATGACAATGTCGCGTTCGAGTCGGCGCAGCTCACTATCGCCATCAAGCACGTAATCAAGTGCGCTACGGCTGGTGTGACCAACCTCTTGCGCCATATGTGCAGTACGCCACTGCTTGGGAATGTCGACAGTGCCGGTGTCGCTTGGCAGTTTGCCGAGCAGCATGTTAAACAGGGTCGATTTGCCACTGCCATTCGCACCAATCAGGCCAATTTTTTGACCTGGATAGATGGTTAAGTCGGCAGTATCCAACAAAAATTTGGCACCGCGTTGTAGGGAAATATTTTGTAATTGAATCATGGCGCGCATTCTAGCAGACTTAATGCCTAGTCTTCCTCATCGAATTTAACGAACATTGTTACAGGGTTTACCATGACCAAAGGTCTCACTTTTTGGGATTTCTCACTTTCGCTTTATGCGCAACCGGAAGTTGCTGATTGTTGTCTGCAATTGCAAGATCGCTATGCCGGTAATGTGAACTTATTCTTATGGTCGATTTGGTTAGGGCAGCGTCAAGTACGCTTAACGGATGCCAGGCTGGCCGCCGCGCTTGAACTTATTCAACAGTGGGATGTGGAATATGTACAGGTACTCCGCCAGTTAAGGCGCAAAATGAAGCATGAGTTTGCGCAAGATTTAAAATTGGTTGCAGTTGTTCGCGAGAGTATTAAGGGGGCAGAATTGAAGGCTGAAAAAAGAGAGCAGGATTGGTTGGAAAAACTTGCCGAAAACTGGAGCGCAGAATCTGTTCAACTTGCTGAGGGGGAAAATCAAGCGTTCTATTTGAACTATTTGCAGTTGCCGCAGCTATTAATCGAGCAAATAAAATCGAAGGTGAAGCATGACAGTAACTGACAGGTCGATAATGACGCTGTCAGCCAACTAAAAATTTTAAATAGTAGAGTTGTTAGAGGGTTGTTCAATATTTGTTGATAAAATTTTCCCCTCGGACTCTGTATCAAGAGCGTCACTTTTTTCCGGGGCATCATTATGCTGGTGTGGCACAGGCTTGGATTCCTCGATATTGTCTCTAGGTTTCGCTGTCATGGGCGCAGCAACATCAGAGACATCGGTGTTAGCTTTTGGTATGTCAGCAGTTTGCTCGGTATCTACAGCAGCTGTTTTCTTGCGCCGAACTATTTTTTTGGCAGCTTCTTGTGGCTGTTCAAGTTTCTTTGTTTCTTTATTTGATGATTCTTTCTTTGCTTCTTTATTTGTTTCTTTAGTTGTTTCTTTCATCGGTTTTGGGCTTGTTAGCTTTTTTGCCTTTTTGACTTTATTAGCGCTAGCAAGAGTTTTGCTAACTGTTTTGGCGAGTTTTTCTGCTGCTTTATTTCTAACCGTTAATGCATCGAAGGTTTGTTTGGCGGTGGTGAGGGCTTTATCTTGATCTGCATCAGTCTTTTTGGCGGCTGCTATGCGGGCTTTTTCAGTGGCATTGGTTGCATCTTTGCTCATCAACTTGGCAAGCTGAGCTTTCGCGGCGGCGGCAGATTTTTTAGCGGCGGCCAATGTTTTTTCTGCAGTTTTCAATTCTTGCTCGCGCGCTTTCTCAATTTCAGCGCCGATCTTTGCTATTTGTTTTTCAATATCCGCAATGCTGAGCGAAGTAATCTTGGTAGTAGCCATAATGAAATCCTATTTAAGTGTAAAAAGTTATTCACAGTGCAATATATTCTATTAATTATAACCTTGGCATTTCAAATAAACTCTCTATTTGACTAAATTCCAATTTACAAAAAAATATCATATTTAACGTTTGTAGAAAACTATTTCCACTGGATAATTTCGCAATCCACGGCGCGCTCACGCCAATTATTATTTTTGTTGCTAGCTGATTAATAAGACAAAATAACGCACATCATACGATATTTGGGTTACCATTAGCGCCCGTTAGGGTTGTTACATTGGTGGTTATAATCACTGGTACCCATTACAAGCGTGGCGCTACTTAAGCCAAATATTCCTCTTAAAAAATTCATACGACTAAGGTGCAACATGATTAATAAACATCTAATAATTGCTGGTTTAGTAGCTTCTGCTGTGCTGGTTACAGGCTGTAAAGGTAAAGAAGAACCTAAAAAGCAAGATGACAGTACAAAAATTGTAACTACCGAACAAAAAGTGAGCTATTTGATTGGCCAAAATATGGCAAAAAGTCTGCAACAAAATGGTGTTGTGTTAGAGACGGATTCATTTCTATTGGCTGTAAGCGATGTGAAAAGCAATACGCCTACCCGAATTTCTGAAGAAGATGGCCAAAAAGTAATGCAAGAAATGCAACAAAAAGTGATGGCTAAAAAGGAAGAGGAAAATAAAAAAGCAAGCGAGACCAATATTGCTGAAGGTAAGAAATTTCTTGAGGAAAATAAAACCAAGCCAGGCGTTCAAGTTACCGCTACTGGTTTACAGTATAAAGTCATCACTGAAGGCACTGGTGTAAAACCAAAAGCAACTGATACCGTAACCGTTCATTATCTTGGCAAGTTGGTAAATGGAACTGAATTTGATAGTTCGCGTAAACACGGCGATCAACCTGTTACGTTTGAGGTAGGCGGTGTGATCCCTGGTTGGACTGAAGCTTTGCAATTAATGCCACAAGGTTCAAAGTGGGAATTGTATATCCCTTCTGATTTAGCCTATGGCCCAGCGGGTACTGGTCCAATCCCAGCCGCAGCTACCTTGATTTTTGAAGTAGAGTTGTTGGAAGTTAAAGCTGCGCCAGCGGCTGCTAAAGTAGCCCCGGCGAAAAAGAAATAAGTTGGCAAATTTAAACTAAAAAAAACCCCGCAATGCGGGGTTTTTTTTAAGCTTTATTTCACACTAATATTGCTAGTTTGCATGACTCGCGTGATTAGCTAACGAGATCTTTATGGCAGGTATGAAGTACGGAAATCATGCGGTCTTCAGCACTGAAGCGCACTTCTAACGTTTGACCTAATTCAGACAAATCATTGTCCAGGCTATTTAAGTCGTCAGTTTCAAGATATTTATCGTTGAAATCGAGTAGCTGTTCGGTAGTGTTATCAATAGTAGTAAATAAATTGCCAGCTTCCTGTAATGCTTCATCATCCTCAAATTCGCGACCTTCTTTCATCAGTTGGTCATAGATTTCGAAGTGCCCGGCAGAAACATAATCCACTAAAATTTGACAAAGCTTGCGCAATTTTTCGCCGCGAAGTTCACTGTTGTTATTATCGTTATCAAGACCGCTCAAGGTGCAATATTGCACTAGCATATCCTGGCGTTCCTGAAGCCAGCGGTCGATGATTTCACTCACCCCTCCCCAGCGTTCTTTGGCATTTTGGCAATTCTCTAACATGGTTATTAATTCCTGAAGACTACTGGCTCTGGTTTAGGGAGTAATTCATTGTGAAAATGTTCAGCTGCCACAATAGGCTATCTCAGCGACAGCAGCAATAGTTAATCGCAAGCCAGGGTTAAATTGTCCGTGACTTACCGTGCAACATATTCAGTAATAAAAATATATACCTCGCTGCTTGCGACAAGATGTTTACTTAGTTTTTCCGCATTAGCTGGTAAAGATTAATCAAGGCTAACCCGATAAAAGCAATCAGTGTCCATCCCGGAATAGTCCACCCTAAAAAAGGATGAGACACGGCACAAGAGCCATCACCCTGGAGTAATAGGGTAAACGCTTCCATTAAAGGAAATGTCTCAAACATATAGGCAAGCCCTGGTCCGCAAGCTGGTGCTTGATCGGCTGGTAAACTTTGCAGCCAAACATGATGTCCGGCAAAATAAGCTCCGCCCAGTGCCGCGACTGTACCTAAAGCTGCATAAATACGACGGCCTTTTGTCTCGGGGTTGTGGATAAATGCGACAAGTGCCAAAATTCCGGTTAAGTTAATAAAAGCTCTTTGCGTAATACAGAGCGGGCAGGGAATCAATCGCATTACATGCTCCATATATATACCTATGAGAATCAGCAATGCACAGCTGATAAAAATCATAAAGTTGATCCCCCGAACGGAAGAAATCATAGGTGTGTTTATGGAACGATTCATGGTTGTACCCTGCTAAAAAATAAGTGCCCTATGGTAAGCAAAAATCCCCTTGCAACGCCAGACGTTTTCAACAAATCGTCTATGCTGTAATAAAGCCCTGCCATGCTGGCGATGGAATATTTCAGGAGTCGCAAAAGTGTTAAATATTGATTTTGCTCGTAATATCAAACTAGGACTATTTATTTTGGGCTCATTTTTTGTGCCTGTTGCAGTTGCTGCCGGCGGAGGTGAAAAGTTTGCGGAGGGAGTAAATTATTTATCGATCAAACCTCCTCTCATTGTTAATTACGGTGGCATAGGCAAGATTAAATTTATTAAAGTGGAAATTTCAATGCGTGTTGAAAATAGCCCCAATGCGACCGCGGTGGCACATCATATGCCGTTAATTCGAGATACATTGATTATGTTTCTAAGCGGTATGACAGATGAACAAATAAGCAGTGGAGAAGGCAAAGAGCTCATGCGTCAGCAAGCCCTGGCGAAAATAAATGAGGTAATAGCATTACAAGTTAGTGCCGCCCACCAGGCTGAAGAACAAAAGGTCGATGAGGCGAAAGATGAGCTTGCAAAAACTAAACGTTCTGCCAATAAACCTGAGCCAGTGTCAGATTTATTCTTTGATAATTTAGTGGTCCAGAAATAAAAAGAGTCTTGTTACGCGCAGCTGCAGCCACGATATTGGGCGTAATAATTTGCGAGATATTCATCAAAGTTAATTTGTGACTCACTTTCCAATCGATATTGTTCAGCCAATGACTTTGCTGCTTGTTGGTGAAATTCCTCGGTCTTTTGCGCGCTTAATGGGTGTTGTTCGAAATATTTTCGATGTTGCTCAGCCAGTGCCTGAGTGTGCTCAAAAAAACTTTTACCTTGCTTTTGTAAGTCGGCCAGCACTTGAGCGGATGGTGTTAGATCAGGGTTTGTTAGCTTTGCATATTGTTGCTTTACTGATGTGACGTAAGCATCATCGTGATTGGCTTGGTTAAGTAGAGCGGCGGATGCCATAGCTGCATCGAGAAGCTCATTGGCCCATTCCTGAAAATTAACTTCTTGTCCCGCACGGATTAATTTCAGTTGTGGATCCCGTCCAACATAAACTATGCGTTTTTGATTTTCCTGGCCCTCTGCGTATTCTTCATCAGAAGTTTGCGGACTGTCGCTGAGTAAACAATGAAGCAAAAAAGCGTCCAGAAAGTGCATTTGCTCGGCAGTAATGCCGAGTGGCTCGTAGGGGTTTAAGTCTACACAGCGAACTTCGATATATTCCACACCGCGTAAACGTAGCGCTTGTAGAGCCGTTTCCCCGGATTGCGTAGTACGTTTGGGACGGATGCTGCTGTAAAATTCGTTTTCAATCTGCAGTAGATTAGTGCTGAGTTGACGATAATTTCCATCGCTATCTTTAACACCTATAGATTCATAAGCGGGATGCGCATGAGTAATGGCACCGCAAAGAGTTTTCAGATAACTCGTTAAGTTGTTGTAGCAAACAAAGAGCGCCTGTTGTGCATCACTTTGGTAACCTAAATCGCCCATCCGCAATGAGGTTGCGTAGGGTAAGTATTGAGTTTGCTGTGCATCACCGAGGGGCTTGAGGCGATGCGGACGATCTGCAACAAAACTATCACTGACCGCAGGCGCCGCGCCAAAGAGATAAATCAGCAGCCAAAAATTGCGGCGAAAATTGCGGATTAAAGAAAAATAACGTTCTGTTTTAAAATTATCGAGTGTTTGGGCATCGCCTTCCAAAGCTTGCAGCTCGCGCCAAAAATCATCGGGCATGGAAAAATTATAATGGATGCCGGCAATGGTTTGCATGCTGCGACCGTAACGATGACCGAGGCCAACGCGATAAATGGTTTTCATCATGCCGCTGTTGGTGCTGCCATAACGTGCTACAGGAATATCAGTGTCGGCAGGTAGTGCACAAGGCATGCTGGCAGGCCAAAGACGCTCTTCGTTGTTAGCTAATTGTTGATAAGTAAATCTATGTATATCACTCAACTGCTGCAAAAGATCGCCTATGTTATTAAAAGGCTCGGTGATAAATTCGAGTAAGGCTTCACTGTAATCGGTGGTGATATGCGGATGTTTGAATGCTGAGCCGAGGCTGTCAGGGTGCTGAGTTTGTGCTAGCTTGCCTTGCGGTGTAACTCGCAGGCTTTCTTTTTCAAGCCCACGTAAGATGCCACTGAGGGAAGCATTAGCAGGGGCTTGCGCAAAAGCGTTAAGACGCTCTTGCCAACGGACAGGATGAGTCAATGACAAAATCTATTCCTCTACTGCAGTCGTTGGTAGATCGTCAGCAATTTTTACCGTCTTGGGTGCTTTAGCGAGTGGCGATGGCATTATTTTAATATCAATACAAGGCAGGCCTTTTTCATCGGCAGCGCAGGAAATAATTTTAACGCGTTGCTGATAATCTTTAGCGCTAATTTCCACCATCTGATTGATGGCTTCGTCTTTATAAATCGTTTTGAATAGATTGCTAGCATCGTAGCCATCCAGCCATTCTTTATTTTTGCCAAAAAAGAGCTTGTCTTGATTTTGCAGAATAAAAATCTGATTCATAAAAATGTCTTAATTATTAGTCGCCGTGAAATGCTCACAAGAGCATGGAAGAAAATCGCAATCTAGCTAAGCAACCTTGTTGGGGGCATAGCTGGAGAAGTTCAAGGGGCGCTGATGGTTTAGTTGGTAGCAGCTAGTGTATTATGCCTCGGCGTTTAAACCTCGATATTCCAAATCTAACGGAAGAGATCCTATGATTAACATACTTCGCAATACATTATTATTGGCATTTATCTGTAGCATTGTTGCCTGTAGCAAGAATGACCATACCCCTTCAACACCAGCGTCATCGTCGGTTAGTACTAACAGTGCAGCGGCGAGTAGTACCAGTGTAGTTAATAGCTCATCAACAAATAGTGCAGCTGCGTCCGCTGTTGCTCATACCCTCTATACCCTAAGAATTAAAGATGAAAATTCCCATCCGCCCCAGGTGGCAAATATAGCTACGGGCAATTTAACAGGGGCTAATATGGCCATTGTTCTCGTGGACTTAGCGGGTAATGTGCTGCAAAAAATAGCGTTTAACAGCGGTAACATCACTAAAACTACCGAAGCTACCTGGACCCTTGATTTATTGATTAGTCCGCGTGCGGATTGCGTGCTAGTGGTGGACCTAACGAAACCGATTGAATTGACTGTCGGCGACAATATCTACCAAAGTAATTTTGTGTATGCTCCTGTGACTGCGAGCTACATAGATGTAGATGTAGCCTCAACCTCTGCCTATAAAAACTTTATGTTGGCGTTAGGAGGCTTGGGTACATTTTCCAGTGTAGATGTTGACCCTGTCAGCTCAGAAAAAATTAATGCTTTGGAAAACTTGATAGACAATATCCAGGATATTGTTAACGACGATTATTACTTTGTTACTGATACCCTTGATACGGCGTTGACCAAGATAAACACGCGGGTCGTCGCGATTGTCAAGCAAGAAATCCTGAATCTCAAAAGCCCGGTAACAGGCAGTGCTGTAAATCTTATTCGAGATGATGGCGGTATGCATTTTTATGATGCTTCCGAAGAGCCAATTAGTTTTCAATCGCTCATAGGCACATCACCCTTACTTGATTATGAATATGTTAATGGCGCGTTTCAGCTAGTGCCAGCCAGCACAGAGGATGATTTTCTAGTCTTAAGTAGCAATGGTTGGGCGGCTATGAAGATCGCGGACATTCGGGTTAGCAGCTATAACTATGACGGCTCAGTTATTTTGCAAAATCCAAGTGCCGATGGGTATAACGTAAAACTGGAAACGCAGCAAACTTTTGATTTATCGGGTCGCAATATCAAAGATTTTGTCAGTTCTGAACGTGAACTTATGGCTTTGGCGGATTTGGTTGGCCCCACCGAAATATTTGCGACCGGCGCGAAGGGCTTTCGGTTAAAGTCTTCATATCTTGATGGGTTTCACAGCTTGAATCTGGATCGCGAAATTGATGCCCAAGGTAACTGTGCTTCCTACTTTAGTATTAAAAATGTGGCTATTGATGATGTGGCGGGAAATTGTAATCTGGTGGAACTGTTTGCAGAAAATCAAACTTCATTAGGCGCTGTCACGGAATTTACGGCTATTTTTTCTGCCGATGTAGAGCCGAATGTTGTCGGCTTCAAAACCTTGAGCGTTTATGGTTCGCATGTGCAACTGATCAATAATACCGATAAAACAGCTCGCTTTTATCGGTTGGATGATGGCAATCAACTTGTGCTGACCGGTACCGGTACCTGGAACCCAATAAACCTGCCACATCTAACGGCAGATGAAAGTGCGATTCAATGGCGGGTTACTAACCCAATGGTTGGCGAGACTATATTTTTAAATGATGGCTTTGATTATCATATGGTGAAACAAGAGGGGTTTATTCGTTTAGCACTCTTCGTTGAGAGTCATGCATTTAATAATGATTTCGCTAGTACCTATTTTAACGGCACGGCTAATGCCAGTATCGCGGGTGCATTGAGTCAACCCCAATCACTCGCGCCAAGTGTTTTAAAAATGCGTGCTAGCACACAGAGGGTTATAGGTAAGCGCGAGCTGTTACCTTAATCTTACTGCTAATAAAACGCAGAAATAAAAAAGCCGATGCAGTATTCATAACGGCTTTTTTTGCATCGGTAAAACAATAATACAATCAGCCTGTAACATTTATTTCACGGCTAAGTGGTGAGTGCTATAAGAATTGCTCAACTCGCCAAGTGCTTTCGCATTTCTGGGAATAAAATAAAAATCGCCGCCTTCGTGACCTGCTGCGCGTATGGGTCGCATTTCGGGTGTCTGCTCCAGCTTATTCGCTTTTGCTTGCTGGCGAACATTGACGGCGACTTGCGCAAACAACATGTCCTCGCGCAGCACACCTTCATTTTTTTCTAACAAATTAATTAGAGCATTAGCAAAAATGGAATGCTCGCCATTGGTTCCATCCAATACGGGCCGCTCGCCACCGGAAGAAATAACAATACGTGAGCGTCGTGAGATGCCTTGGGTTATTGATTGTTTGGATAAGTTGACACTGGCCCCACCCAATAAAAATGCGCTGTTTTCAGAAGCAAGATTTCCGGCAAAACAGGAATCGGCAATGACTAAAATAGATCTCGCCTTAATACGATCCAGGTGATCGCTAATAACGTTGTTATTAATCCAATTGGTGAGTACATCCTGTTCTGCATTTGCCGGTAACCAATAGCCACGCTTGCGTGCCGAGCCTTGCGATAAATTTCCGTGCCCGGCATAAAAAACCACGAGATTATCTTTGGGGCCGATTTGATTATATAAATCATTAAATGCATTCAGGATTTCCTTTTCGCCAGCATCAAATAGTGCAACTGTACTGAAGCCATAACGCTGCTCCAAAACTTGCTGAATGCGCAGGGCATCTTTACGTGGAGACTGTAAATCAGGAATGTAGAGATAATCCTGATTGCCAATAATTAACGCAAAATAGCGCCCAAATTCCACATCGTTAAATTCCAGCGGCGCTGCCATTTTTAAAGTTACGGGTTGTAAAAGTTTAGTCGAGTCGATGCTGCGATAGGTAGACTTGGGGAGGCTGGCGATTTTTTGCGTAAGTGTTTGCACTTCAAGCTGCGATTTATCGTAAAGATTCTGCAACAGTGCCAACTGATTGTTGTTGTTTGTTGCAGCTGTTTTTTTCTGTAGCTCTTTCAGCTGAGAGTGTAGATAGGTCGATTCCTGCTGCGACTGCTGCATTTTGTTTTCCAGCTCGCTGCGCGCCTCTGCCACCGCTTGCTTGGCATCTGACTCCAACACCAGCGTTTCGCCCCCGGCAGAAAGACGATAGTAAGATAAAGCTTTAGCAACATCTTTTGCGACACCCAAACCTTTTTCATACAAAAATCCCAAATTGATTTGCGCGCGTTGATAACCTTGCTCAGCGGCTTTGCTATACCAAAGCGCAGCCGTTGCATAATCAGCTTCCTGACCTAAACCTTTTTCAAAAATTTCACCGACATAGGTTTGTGCTTCCGGATTCCCTTGTTCTGCATTTTTTAGCCATACATTTAATGCTGACCTATAGTCTGCGCGATCATAGGCAACATATTCGCCGCCGCGCAAATTGCAATCTGATGCGGTAGTGCGTGTTGCCCGTCGCTCGCTAACATAAGTCATGTTACCCAAACGATTAACCTGACCCGGTAATGCGCAATCGACAATTTGTAATTCCGCAAGCGGTTTATAACCAGCCGTTGCGCTGCCAGTGGGTTTTATTTTTGCTGTGTTGCAGCCCACTAAAATAGCAATGAATATTGCCGTTAATGCGGCAGTTGTTATTGCGGTGTTGAAAAAACTACCCTTCATTGAATGCTCCTTTGTGCGCAAGCGAAGTTAAATTTCCATGGCTTGCCATGGAATAGATTTTGTTACAAAAATATATCGCGCTGTTGCTGCGAGTTTTTTAAAGTGAATTTTTAAATTATTGATACTTGTTACAAAACAGCTACTGACTTTCTTTGCTATCAATGTTTTTTTGCAGCTTAACCAGTGCCGCTGCGATTGTGGGATCGAGAGTGCCCAACTCACTTTGTTGTAAAAACTCCAAGGTCATTTGTAGCTGCATGGCAGAGAAAAGAGTCAAATCTTTTGCTTCCGCCCGGGCGATAAAATTTTCAATAATTTTATCGATGCGCCTATCGAGAATAACTTTTAATTTAAACAAATCGCGCGAATCTGCGCGCAGATTATCCACCGCAGCTTCCCAGGCTTGGACATACAGCTTGTGCGCTTGATCTATATCGCCTTGCGCGTAAATGGTGTCTGCGGTTTTAATGGTTTCAACCATCGAATTCATTGTCGGGGGCAGATCATCAAAGCCAATAACTGCTTCAGTTTTATTCACTGTAATGCCCCAGGAAACCAATACCGCAATAATCAGCACGGCAATCAGTGCGACTATCGATTGCCGTATTTTAACTCTGGGTTTTATTGCATCAATAAATTTTCCAGCGTCGGTGAATCTATCTTCGCGCTTGAAAGACAGGCCTTTGAGTATAGCGGTCATAACTCTTTTGGGCACGCCTGGGATTGGCTGAGCTTGAATGCCTTGGGTAAAAGCTTGTTTGGCATTGATGCGTTTACCATCCTGGCGATAGGGTGCAACTCCACCGAGCAATTCATAAGCTACTACAGCGAGTGCATAAACATCATCGGCAGGGACGGGCCGCTCATAATTGAGCATTTCCAGACTGGCATAGTTCGGGGTCATAGCACCCATTAATACCGGGTCAAAAAGTGAATCGTCGGGATGCTCCGCGGCAAGATTGTGGCGCACCGCCTGGGCGATGCCAAAGTCTAAAATCTTGACCTGTTCTTGTTCAGTAAGAAACACGTTCGCAGGTTTAAAATCGGCGTGCACAAAACCTTCCTGATGGGCATAAGCCAAGCCTCTCGCCATAAACTCGATATGACGCATCAGAGTCGTGTGCTTTTCGTTGCGATTAGCCTTACGCGAAATATATTGATCGAAGGACTCTCCGCGTAAATATTCCATACTCAAATAAAAAATATCATTTTCGCGATCAAAATCATAAACCGTGACTATGTTGGGGTGTGACAAGGTTTGCGATTTTCGTGCCTCCCGCTGTAACGCAACAATGGCTCCCAGGCTATTGTGCAATTCCTCATTCAGAAATTTGATCGCCACATAAGGATCGCTATCATTTAACTCCTCCTTACGCAGATCCAGAGCGAGAAAAATGGTGCCCATACCGCCTTGGCCAATACATTTTTCTAACTTAAATCGTTGCTTGATGATTGCGCCAGGAATTAAGTCTGCAATTGACTCAATGGGTTCACTCGATTGAAAGTTCAGGTCGCGGGATAAATAGGGAATGTTGCTTTGCGCAGTGGGTGTCTTGGTAATAACTTGCGCGTGGTTATCAAGTTGCCGCGTTTTATCAGACCCGGCTTTTTTAACCTGGGTTTTATCAGAAAGAGGGCGGGTCTTATCATCATCATTTTGCATATTTATTAAGTGCCGTTACCGAAGCTTGAAGACGATTATTTTTTAAATAACCCTTATAATTACCAGCCGTTTGGCATCGCTGGCGGACATGACGGCATCATAAGTACACGGGCCCCAATTTACTACCGAAACGCCAGCTACGTTTTTAAAACACAAGCTACGATTCAAACATAAGCTACGCTTTAAACCCAAGTCACTATCCAAGCAGAAGGAAAAGGAACAATGCAAAAAATATTAGCAATTCGCCCGGCACTGATAGCGAAACTCGCACTGCCAGCGCTGATGTTTTGCCTGGCTGACGTTCAGGCGATATCGCTTGATAAAGCCGTTAATTTACAACTTGAAAATACACCCGGCGGCGGCCCTTGCGCTCGACTGCTAACAGCAGGCGCTGTTTTAACAGGCAGTCTGGAGACAATTTGCGCACGGGCAGTGCCTGTGGGTTCGACACCGTCGACAACGGGCGGTGGCTCGGCAACTCCAACAGCTAATCCCAATGCGGATTCTGGTTTGCTGACTGCGGCACAAAAGTCCGCTAAACCTAAGCATGAGCTTAGCGCAAACTCTGGCAAGTGGAATTTTTTCCTGACCGCCGAAAATGAATCACTAGACCGCAATGCAAGTATTTCTGAAGGGGGCTTTGACTCTAGTCTCGATCGACTTGTGCTCGGCACTAGCTACCTTGCCAGTGCAAATGCCGCCTTTAGCATCGCCTTGAATATGAGTAAGCATGATGGTGATTTTCAAAATGGTGGTGATTTCAGCTTTGATACTAAAGGCCTCCGCTTGTTGGGTTCATTTAAACCCACCGAAAAACTTTCAGTTCAACTAGCTGCCGCTTATGACGATGTTGCAGCAAAGCGGCAGCGTATATCGAGCTTCAATGATCTTTTTAATAATGCATCTATTTTTGCAGTCAATGGCAAACCGCTTGCGGATTACACTTACAACCAACTCGGTTTGAGTGCGCGTACTGCCTATGAATTCAATGTTGGCCGTTTAAGTTTTTCACCGCAAATTGGCGTGGACTGGAGCAATAGCGCCTACGACACTTACAGCGAACAAGGAAGCTCCGGGCTCGAACTCAGCTTTCATAACGATGCAAAAAAATCCTTACAGACTACGCTCGGCTTTTTAAGCAGTTTCGCTGTTGGTACCAGCTACGGCGCTTTTATTCCACAATTTTCTGCAAGCTGGCGGCACGAACTCGAAAGCGATGCGCGAAATATCAAGGTGAGTTTTACGGATGATACAGCGGCAACAAAATTCGCTTATCAGACAGACGCACTGGATGCCGATTTTTTTGAACTGAGTGCTGGCAGCGTTTTTGTATTTAAAAACGGTACTCAGGCGTTTATTAATGTGCAAACACTTGTAGGAAATGATCAGTATGATAGTTTTATTGCTAGTGCGGGGATGAGGTTTGAGTTGTAGGAATGTGCGTAGCTAAGTATCTGTAACTAATTTTTTTATCTTGCAATAAAAAACCCGAACAATAAGTTGTTCGGGTTTTTTAAGTCAGTTACTTTACTTTACAAGATATCTTGTGCGTCGGGTCGATATCGCGACGAACTAATAAGCAAGTTACATATTTCTTTGGTGGTAATGGAATAAGTAATACAACATTCAAATTAACATCAAAAGATTCTTCTTGAGTTTTGCCATAAGTGCATTTCAGCGCGTTTTCTCTGTGGGTTTCATCGTATTCTGCTACAGATTCGGATCTGTCTCCGAAGGTTTCCCATTCGTCAATCATATCGTCGGTAAACATTCTTTCCTTAGCTTCTAATACCCTCTGTTTTTCTTCGGCGGCGTTTCCATCAATTATGCCCATTTCTCTAAGCTGCAATCTATCAGCCGTAATTTTTCCTAAAGTCACCCAGCTAGCGGGAAAATCTTTTTCGGCTGGTAGTATGTAAGGACATGCCAGTTCAGAAATTGTTTCTTTTGGAGCTGCATCTGCATAGCAGCAAAAAATGACTTGAAGATATAGGCAATGCTTCAGCAATTTTATAATTTTTTTCATTTTCATTACCCTAAAATTTTCTTTTACTTAGCAAATTATATTTTTAGGAAAAGCTAATTTGATTACTTTACAAGATATTTTGTGTGTTGGGCCAACATCGCGCCTAACTAATAAGCAGGTCAATATCAAAATTATTTTAATCTTCACCCACAAAATTTCCCAGTAAATATTTGGATTTTGTGGATGAAAATATTAGGAGAAATATTGTTTATTTTTCCATTTGGCGCAACAAATTTAAAATTATCTAGAATAGAAATTGGTAAACGAGAGTGTTAATGGATTGGCTGAAAAATCGCTGTATCTTGGCTGCAGATCCATCCACGAGACATCTTCCCAGCAGAAGAATAATAATCAATTTGCAACCAACCATCTTTGCTGGCGACTACTCCAACCACATCGCCTCTTACAAGATACGATTTCAAACGCTTGGCACCATTTGGCTCAGAGTGGAAATAGGACTTTTCATTGGCAATAGTTCGCAGCTCATTCCAGGGAACTTTGGCTCGCAAGTCAAAGCTCAATCCGGTTGCTATTTCAGGCATCATCACAAGGCCGCAACCTGGATGTTCCTGTCCCTTTTCAATTTTCAAATTAACTTCAGTTGCTCCGGCTTTGAGCACACCAGAAAATGGTTTGTCTGCCCAGGTAGTAATATTTGCTATGCCGTCTTTAGCTTCGCCCTGAAGAAAAAAAGAGCAGGTTTTTTTAACTCCTTCGCCTTGCACTTCGCGATAGTAACCAGTGACAAAGCCATTTTTATTGACGGCTAACAATAGGTTTTCATAAGCTCCAGGTTCGAAGTGATTTACTTCAGCTTGAGCATTTGTACTTAAAAAGAGCAGCATCAATAGTAATATCAAAATATGCACTAATTGCTACCATAGGCCACATAGAGTGAAACCATACTTCCAAGCATACCCAAGCTTCCTAAAGGATCATATGAAAAGGAATAAGTTACATCGTTTACCGCTTCTTTATCGGCGGCATTAAAATTTACTCTAGAAGGCTTCTCTGGATTAAACGTAAGTTTTTTTAATTCAGCAATAATTTTTTTGTTTGGGATAACAGAGAGCTTAGTCGCCAGTGCATTCAAATCCTGCAAATTGAAAAGAAGTTGATCAAGTTTTTCTATGCTTTGTGTGTGTTCGCCAGCAGTGGAGTAATAGGATGCTTTGAAATTATAAATAAGGCAGTACTTATGTTCTATTACGGCCGAATCGCCATTGCGGTAAGCAATGAATAATCTATCAACAAATTCTTCAGTTTCTGGATCTTGTGTATGTTGCCAATAACTATTAATTATTGCGGGATCTTTAAGCGCTGAAAATTTCAATGATTCCTTTGTAAAGCTACAAGAGTTTGTTGTGCTGGTGGCCGGCTTTTCAGCAGCAAAACAGCTCGAAGTTAATAGTGCAAGTGCAATGAGTATAATTTTCATGCGAACATACCGTTAATGTATTTGATGGGGAATAACATGGAGTTTTTATCGAAAAGTTGTATCTGCTTTGAATTCGGAATGATTTCTAAGTGCCAACAGTTGTTGCTCTTAGCTGTTTCGTCCAGAACTTTACTAATGTAGCCATCTGAGCAAAGATCATTTAGCGCATCAGTAAATTTCGTTCTATTAAAATTTTTGCTTTTTGATTTTGTGGAGTTAACGCCAATATCAAAGACATTTTTTGATGCATAATTGGCCAATGAGAAACAGTGATTTGATACTGAAATGTTTTCATCCATAAGTGCCTGAATTTTTTCTGCCATTAAGGTAATAATTTCACTATCTTTTTTCGATTTGTTCTTTTCATAAACATCAAGAACTTTTCTTCCCGCAGCAGCATATAATTTTTTTTGCTCCGATAAGCTTACTTTTGCATTCTGTAACATGATGGTGGCTTGATCTTCTGGAGTCCTTAACGTAGAAGTGATAACAGCGTGATTCATCCCAGACTCTTTTAGTGCCATTTTTACAATTGAAATGGAATACGCAGAAACTAATTTTCGATCGGGTTTGATGTTGTTGGAGTAGCTAACTGCAATATTATCCATTCCTTTTATTATCAGTGATGAGGCACCAATAGCAGTAGGCGATTTTGATATCGCAGGCGAATCTTTATTTATATACATTGTAAGATATCGAATCGTTTTTCCGTTGGGGTCGATGCGAAAATCGGGATGAATCATGCCAACATAATTTTTTTGAAAAACTCCTATAGCTTCTATGGTTTTGGGGCCGCAACGGCCATCTTCTTCTACGGGCTTCAAAGACGCATTATGAAACTTAACGTGCGCATTTAAACAGGCTTGAACGACTCTAACATCTGTACTTTCATTTGCGCAATTTTTCCCAACTGTTTTAATAATCTTCATCATGAAATTCTCCTAAAATATAATTGCAAAGTTGACTGTAAACATTAATCCATACAAGCGATGCTATCCCGAGTTACTGCAAAGTACAATATTAAATAAGTTACGAATAAATGAAGCTCTCGGGTTTACCGCGTCAATTTAAATATTAAAACCATTCGCAATAATGGTGTGCTTGCATTAATTAGACAAAATCGTCCGCGCTCCACTATTCAAATCTACTGCTATGACGGATGGAGGATTAACATCTGCCACCAAAGCACGGTTGTTAACAACGTCTAGCTTGATGCTTCCAGGATGACTAAAGCCATTCGCACTCGACGGTGTGCTCACGTTAGACAAGATCGTTCGTGCTCCGCTGGTTAAATCTACCGCTACCACGGCTTTAAGATCATAGTCAGCCACCAAGGCGCGGTTGCGAGTTGGGTCTAGGGTGATGTTAACTGGATAAATAAAGCTATTCGCACTCGACGGCGTACTTGCATTAGACAAGATCGTCCGCGCTCCGCTGGTTAAATCTACCGCAAACACGGTGTCAAGAAGATAGTCCACCACCAAGGCGCGGTTATTAGCCGTGTCTAGCGTAACTCCCCGTGGAGCACTAAATTTATTCGCATTCGACGGTGTGCTGTTGGTAGACAACATCGTCCGCGCTCCACTGGTTAAATCCACCGCTAACAATGCGTTAAGACCATTGTCGATTACTAAGGCGCGGTTGCGAGCGGCGTCTAGCGTGATGTCAACCGGAGCACTAAAACCATTCACGCTCGATGGCGTGCTTGCGTTAGACAAGATAGTGCGCGCTCCACTGACCAAATCTACCGCCACCACGGCGTCAAGACCATCGTCCACCACCAAGGCGCGGTTGTTAGCCGCGTCCAACTCCATGCCAAGCGGAATACTAAAACTATTTGCACTCGACGGCGTGCTCGAGTTAGATAAAACAGTCCGCGCTCCGCTGGTTAAATCTACCGCTATTACGGCTTTAAGAACATTGTCCAGTACCAGTGCGCGGTTGCGCAGGCTGTCAATGGCGATGCTGGCAAGCGTCCGCATAATAAAGTTATTGGTTATGCTAGCTGTTGCCGCATTCAGCGCAGTGTTATTAGCGGCATCTTTTACATCCACCGCTAGGTTATTAGCGCCTTGTACCAACGGTACGCTTACTTGCCAGGTAGCGAAACCATCTCCTGTAGTTGCTAATAAACCATTCACTTTTACGCTGGCAATATTGTTGGCATTATCCGCCGCTGTGCCGCGCACCAATACCGCAAGGTCATTCGTTATTGAAGTAGCTGCCGGGAATATGATTTGTGCTGTTGGGGCGGTGGTATCGGTTAGAGTGGTTACGCTAAAAGCGGTACTTACTCCTCCAATGGTTAAGGTTGCCGCTGTCGCCGCATTGCTGCCCGCCATGCTGGTTAACCGCACCTTGACGCTTTGAGCATTAGTTACCGTGCCATTTACATTGGTGAACGCACCACTTTCAATGGCGTATTCGCCGCCGGTGATGGTTATTGTTGCGGGTCCATTGATACCCGTTACTGTGATCGTTGCGGAAGTAATTAAGATATTAGCCTTAGCATTGATTACTGGCGCAAAACTAAATATGTCAGGCGTGGTATCTGTCAATAATGTGGTAGCCGAGAAAGTTCCTGCGATACCGCTTATCGTTAAGACAGCTAGGGTTGCGGTGTTTGGCGTCGCCGAAGCGGTAACTCTGACTATAACTGTTTGACCATTGGTCACCGTGCCTGTTGCGCTGGTAAAAGCACCACCAGCAATAGAATATTGACCATTGGTAATACTGATGGATGCTGCTGCGTTGATGCCTGAAACAGTGATTGCAGTAGAAGTCACACTTGAGTTCAGCGCTGCACTTGTGACCGCAGTGAAACTAAAAGTATTCGGTACGGTGTCAGCTACTACTGTAGTAGCTGAAAAAGTGGCTGTTACACCGCCTATTGTCAGGACAGCTTGGGTTGTCGAATCTGGTATCCCGGAAGCGGTCACTTTGACAGTTACCGTTTGACCATTTGTCACCGTGCCTGATGTACTGATATAGGCGCCGCCAGCAATAGAATACTGACCACCGGTGATGCTAATTGAGGTAGCAGTATTGATACCTGAAACGGTAATTGCATTGGATGTGACGGCTGTGTTAAGTGGTGAGTTGGTCGCTGCGGTGAAGCTAAACGTATCAGGTGTAGTATCTGGCAAAACTGTAGTGACAGAAAAAGTCGCTGCAATACCGCTAATGGTTAGGACAGCCTGAACGGTTGTATTGGTAATCGCTGAGCTAGTCAGCCTGATTGTTACGGTTTGCCCATTGGATACAGTTCCTGCGGTGCTGGTATAAGTCCCACCGTTAATGGAGTACTCGCCGCCCGCAATGCTGATAGAGGCGGCAGTATTAATGCCTGAAACAGTAATTGGGCTTGAGATTACTACCGTGCCGACGGTGGCATTGCTGACCGCAGCGAAGGTAAAAACGTCAGGGGTGGTGTCAGGTGCCACAGCGGTGGTAACGCTGAATGTTCCCGTTGCCCCGCCTATGCTCAATGTTGCTTGCGTAGCAGTATTGGCACTGGCCGAACTTGTTACTCTAACAGTCACTATTTGACCGTTGCTTACCGTGCCCGCAGTGCTGGTAAAAGTGCCGCCATTAATTGAATACTGGCCACCGCTGATGCTGATAGCTGCAGGCGAATTTATACCGGATATGGTGATGGCATTGGAAGTTATTGCAGTGCTCACCGCCGCATTGGTGACAGCGGTAAAAGTGAAGGTGTCGGGCGTAGTATCTGCGACTAAGGTGGTGACTGAAAATACACTTGTAACCCCACCAATAGTCAGAACCGCCTGAGTAGCTGTGTTGCTCGTGGCGGAACTGGTTAATCTCACGGTTACCGTTTGTCCATTGGTTACACTCCCCGCAGCGCTGGTATAGGCTCCGCCGCTGACAGAATATTGGCCACCACTGATACTGACAGGTGCCGCAGTGTTGATGCCCGAAATGGTGATTGTGTTAGAAATAATGGTTGTATTGAGCGCGGCATTAGTCGCGGCGGTAAAGGCGAAAGCGTTAGGGACGTATGAAAGTACCGCGAGCGACGTTGAAGCGACTTCAGTGCCCAGCACTACACCACTGGACGCCCTGGGAGTAACCCGAAACTGAATGTTTTGGCCACTATCTGCTGCAGTCAGGGTATAGCTTTGTGAACTGCTTATGACAGTTGTGCCATTGCGAAGCCAGCGGAAAGTGGTTGCGCCCTGGCTGTCGCCATCGCTATCGCTGTAGCTATAGGTTCCGTTGAGGACATCGCCGAGCGTGGCAGTACCGCCGTTAGTATCAACAAGCGCGACATTGGCAGCCACAGGAGCACTGTTACTTGTGGTTAGGGCCGCTGATTTTACGGCTATACCTGAGAGACTACCTGTACTTGCCACGGGCGTTACTTCAAATACAATACTCTGCCCGGAATCAGCGCCGGTAAGCACATAGGTCGCTGAGGTCGCGCCACTGATAGCGGCGCCATTGCGCAACCAGCGGTATTTACTGACACCTTGAGCATCGCTGTCGCTGTCGAAATAAGTGTAACTGCCGGTCAGACTGTCGCCCACAACCAGGCTGCCACCGTTACTATCAACGATGGTGGCAAGCTGAGCTACAGGAATTGCGTTAATTGCGACATTGCCTGAACGTACATTTAAGCCTTGAACCGTACCCGTCAGCGCAATGGGGCTAACTTCAAATGCCAATAACTGGCCGCTGTCAGCTGCAGTGACTGAATAAGTCACCGAGGTGGCACCGCTGATGGCCGTGCCATTGCGGAACCACCGATAGCTGCTGCTACCTTCCAAATCCCCATCCACATCACTGAAATTGTAGGTTCCGGTCAGGTTAGCGCCCACCACAGACTTCCCTGCGGTCGCGCCTGAAATACTGACACCGGTAACTTGGGGGGCCGTGTTGCCCAATAGGATTGCGTTGGAAACTACGGCAGTGCCCGTGAGTTTGCCGGTTAAGGCAACGGGAGTAATTTCAACGGTGAGCATCTGACCCACGTCAGTACTGGTGACTCTATAACTGGCACTGGTTGCACCTGAAATCGCGGTACCGCTGCGCAGCCAACGATAGCTGCTGATTCCCTGAAGATCGTTATCGGCATCTTGATAGCTGTAGCTAACGCTGAGGGTGTCGCCGGTAATTAGGGGAGTGCCGTTGGTATCGGTGACAATGATATTGCTGGCCCTGGGGGCGCTATTGGTTGTGGTAATAGCAGTGGACAGTTTTGCTGTGCCTAACAGCACTCCGGTGGTGGCGCGGGGCGTGACTTCAAACCGGATATCCTTACCAGTGTCGCTGACAACCAGTGTGTAATTCACTGAAGTTGCACCGCTAATCGCGGCGCCATTGCGCAACCAGCGGAAGCTGGTGGCACCTTGAGGGTCAAGGTCAGCATCCGCGTAAGTGTAGCTGCCAGTAAGGTTGTCTCCGACTTCGGCCGTGTCGCCGTTACTATCGAGGATGTTGACGGCGGTAGCGACTGGCGCGGTATTACCCAAGGTAACCGAGTGGAATGTGGCGCTGTAACCGCCGATAGTAAGCGTGCTATAACTGTCTGAGGCAAACGCTGTTGCACTCCTGTGACGTACTTTGACAGTTTGACCGGCCACAATAGTGCTGGCGGTAGCGCTGAAGCTGCCGCCGTCGATGGCGTATTCGCCACCACTGATGCTGATGAGTGCGGCGCTATTAATTCCTGCCAGGGTTATGGTGTTTGATTCGACCTGAATGCCGGGGCTGACATTGGTCAAGCCAGTGAATATAAAGGGTTCAGGATTGGTATCTACCGAGCGGGTGATAACGTTAAAGTTATCGCTTACCCCGCCAATAGTCACTACAGTAGTTACGGTAGTGGCCGGGGTAGATGCTGCTGTAGTGCGAATTTGAATGTCTTGATTGGGACCGACAGTGCCACTTGCGCTGGTAAAGGCGCCGCCATCAATAGCGTATTCACCACTGGTGACGGCTATAGTCGTCGCCGCAGTTATTCCAGCAATGCGGAGAATATTGGACGTGACCGAGGCACTGGGCTGCGCCTGGATAACATCATAAAAATCAAAGTTATCGGGTTGCGGTGCTGCCGCGACAACGGTGGTGACCTGAAAGGTTTTGCTGATAGTGCCAATGGTGAGAGTCGCTTCGGTATTGGCGAGTGCTGAGTCGGCGCTGTGCAACAGCACTACGACTGATTGATTGGGGCCTACAGTTCCCGCAGCACTGGTAAAAGGACCATTATCAATGGAATAAAAACCGCCGCTAATATCTATAGGAACAGTTGCATCAATGCCAGTGACAATAATAGGAGCTGATTTAACCTCGGCATTACGATCTGCCTGGTTATTTTCAGGGATAGTGAAAACCTCTGGCGTCACATCTGGATTCACCTGGCTGTCTTTTCCACCTACGGCAGCATAGAGATCGATTAGCTGCTTGCCTTCAAGTCGAGCGTCCATTGTCTTGCTACGAACGGCAGTTGCGGTTTGGCTAAAGGTGGCGGCGCTCGCTACTAACTTGTCGTGAATTCCTGCCACAGTAAGAGTGGGTTGTGCCGCCCATAAAACAGCGGCGCTACCGGCTACCAAGGGTGCCGCAAAGCTGGTGCCATTTTTAGCGGAATAGCCGCCACTGGTGGCGTTTGCGGCATAGATGTCTTTTCCTGGCGCAAAAATATCTACATAGAGAGTGTTAGAACAGAGGCTATTGTCCTCCCATTGGGCGAGATTATTGTCGGCATCAGTAGCGCCTACCACCAGCAAGCCTTTCGCTAAATTGGCACCGTTAGCGCATTGCCCCACACCGTTGTAAAAGGCCGGGTAGACGCTAGCCAATTGGCAATTATTGGCCGTGCTGGCGTTACCAGCTGCGGCGATTATCAAACGTCCGCTGTCAATGGCGCTACACATGGCATTGCGAATCTGGTTGCCTGGGTCGGTCGCAGTTGCAGCGCTGATATTGATTACACGGATGCTTTCCCGCGCCATGCTCAAGGTAATCAATTCGCTCATTTTGTATTGGCTTCCGCCACTACCGATAAAACTAAAAGGGTAAAGCTCGGTATTCCAGGCCACGCCCACCATGGCGGTTCCATCGCCTTTGCGCGCGCCAATCAAACTGGCGACTCCGGTACCATGGTCAATCGTGTCTTCAGAGACGATACTGCTGTTGCAATTCAATTCCGGGTTATTGCAGTTCACTCCAAAATCAATGACTGCGACGCTGGCTTGTTCATCGCCACCACCCACGAGGGACCAGGCCTGGGGTGCGCGGATGCGGTCGAGATACCATTGGCATTCCAACCCATCGCAGGCGACTTTGCCGCTCTCCGGCATGTTCAACACTAAGGCGTTCGGCGTAGCATCAACAACATTGGCGTTATTTTTTAAGGTGCTGATGGCGGAGTAAAGGGCGTTGCTGGTAGTACTGCCAGCAATCTCCACCAGGTACTGACGCAGTGCGGGTATGCAACCCACCACTTGACCCTGCACATCGGACATTATGGCGTTGATCTCGCCGAGATCCGGCGGGACTGAGTCCGCCAGGGTAACCAGCATCTCATTGGCAAACACGTATGCGCCGGATTGCGTATCCAGCACGGCCCTGGCGGGATTGGAGGGACGTGCAACCGAAGGGCAGCCGCTAACCCAAAAGCGCCCTGTGCCCGAGGTGACTTCGGCACCTTTGTGTGAGGCATGAACGCGATACATTTTTTCTGCCGAGAACACGCTGTTCAGTATTAATTGGCCGGAATAGGTGCGGTCACCGCGAAAAGCATCTGAGTCCACACCGTCATCTTTCAACTGCAGCACATTGGCTTGCACAATTGCACCGCTTTTATCTACCTCATCCATGGCAAGCTGCTCAGGATAAAAAGTACCCCTGACAACAGCGAGAAATTTAACAGGTACCCCTGTTGGTGACGGCGGTATAACGATCGGGTTGGACGTAGGGGCGCCCAAAGTCAGTGTAGTTTCGAATACAGGAATCTCAGGATCGGTAGACTTGGCAGGTGCTGATGAGGCACTAGCTTGAGACGTTGCAATAGACTTGGTAGACGTAACGGGTGGATTTTTGTCGCCGCCACTTCCGCCGCCACCGCATGCGGGCAATATTGACGTTAATAAAGTTAAAAGAACTAAACGGTAAAAACGACGGGTATTAACCATGGCGTACTAAATCCCAATAAAAGCGCAGGCAACGCGGAATGTTCGCAGCGCAAGGGAATAGAGATGGCAGGTTTACAAAACGAAGGAGTTAAAATTTTTGTAAGCGATTTTCTGACCAGATCCTAGCTATTTCCTTGCTGTTATAAAATAAAACTCTAATGACGGGCGCATTTTAACCATAAGTTGCGCAGTAAACCTAGGTGTCTGTCACATAATATTACATTTTGAGTTATTTATTGCGAGCTATTGAGCTGTGGGGTTCTTTAATCTTGTAATTTTGCGGTAATACTTATCGAGTGTACTACTTTAAAACCGACACACAAAGCACGTCGGTTTTAAAGAACAAATCTAAACTGGGGAGGTAATTTTTTCGTCGCAAATTGGTTGAAAAGCGATAAGTTTGTCGAGCGTAGCGTTACTACTACCTGCAAGGGAGCTAAGGATGAACTTCTCTTTAAATTTAGCTTGCTCACCATGCAGTGCCATATAGTTAAGCACAACAGTTTCCACTAGCAAGTTAACATTGTTGGCCGCAGGGCTAGAAGCTGTTTCTACATCGCCACTAGCGCGCATATAGCCAATTTGTTGATGCGTGGCTTGTTCCGCAGCAGTAGCGCCCATTAATATGGGACGCTTTGTTGGGTTGTAAACCAGAAAGAAGGATGAGGCGGTTTGCTGGTCATCGCCGGTCCATACACCTTTACCCAAGCCGACCTCGCTAGTATCGATCATACCGTTGCTAAATACCGAGCCATCGCTGAATACGTAGATCATTAAGGGTTTGCCTTTACGCGCTGCATATTCGAGGCAAGCACCTATACATTGGCCGGCACGTTCGTCACGCCCTTCACCTGTGGCGCGGTCACCCGTGTGATAGTCAAACCCACCCATTTGGATAGTGCCTGCTCCTGCATAGCCTTTTTTATCCAATACTAATTTCATGACGGCTGCTGTTTTGGCGAATTCACCACCACCTGTCACTTCTTGTTGAGTGAAAATGCCTATCATATCTCCGTCTTCCGCTGGGTCAATATCAGCGATCACACCGAATTTTTCAGCCATAAACGCACTTTTTACATAGCCGCAACGCATCATGTCCTTGAGCTCTTTATCCCGTCCGAGGTTTTTAAGAGTACCAAGACCTGTAGATACGCTATCAAGTTTTCTGTTGCTGATGTGGTACATGGATTCCATTACTTTAACCGTCTCTTCCGGACTCATTAAGCTTACCAAATCACCCACATCTACCAAGCCTGTCACATCATTGCGATTGTCAACTTTGGTTGGCCTAACCTCCAAATTAATCATACTGGCAGGAGACATGGAGTTCCCCCCCGAGTCGCTATTGCGCGATCCCACTAAAGGCAGCAACAAACCGTTGGCCCCCGCTTTGTAAATACCATACATTGGATTGTGCGGATTATTGGCTGTGTCATTTTCAGATCGTGCGGGTATTACCGCACCATTAATATTGTCAGCAGTGGTGGTTTGAATTTTGGATTTAATGCCACGCAATAGAGCACTACGGCTATGAAAAGCTAGGCCGAGGCTTTGATCGACAAAATTAGTGGTCGATGAGGCTGGCGTCATATCCGCTGGCAGGCCTTGCTTGCTATAGCCGCCAGCGCTAAGTAAATCCAGTTGGCCGCCGCGTTGACCAATCAACACATTGGAGCCGGCAATATTGGCTCCGCCGGAAAGATCAAAACAAATAAAGGGGATTTTATCGGCGCCTGACTCTTGAATATCACAGGTTTCGAGCATGTCTGTCAAAATGGCCTGGGCTGAGGGTGCAAACATACCCAAGAGTGGACCGCCTACCAAGGTCGCAGCGCCCGCCATAAATCCTTGCGAAATAAGTTCACGGCGCGTTACCGGGCGCGGGTGATCATTGTGCAGAAGCGGTGCATCCAGATGAAGTGGAGCTTTGTACTTGGCCATGTTGTTCCTACCCTAGGCTTGGAGTTTTTGTTCAGTAATTCCCATGGTTACGGGAGTCTATTGTCAGGCGTTGACCGGAATCGTTTACTTCACCAGCATCACTGCACTGCCAAAAACGGCAGAACAGCTGGCTTTTAACGCTGTTAACACTCTTTCCTGTTCGGAACAACTGGCCCCTGTAGGACAGGGCGCTGCCGTTATATCAAGCATTAGTCGATCTAGTATTGACAACAATTCGCCAGGCGGAGCCTGATTATTCAACGCTCCGTCGTCGGGGTCATGGGCGACTAATTGCTTCAGAAATACGTTGTTAATCGCATTGCGTTTGTCGAGGCTATTTAGATCATTAGTTAAAGTGTCCACTAGATAAGTGTTGCCAACTCTAAAGTAAGGCTTGCGTAGAGCAGCATCCCCTATCAACGCATTGCAATAACCGACAGCCAATTGCGTAATACCCATTTGTTGCGCTGCGACAAAGCCGTTCATATCACTCAGGATAGGTAGGGCCTGTTGAACCTTCATGTACAAATTATGAATGGCGCCATTGTTGTAATTTTGCGGTACGCCTGTTAAATAAGACAAAGTCGCATTAATTTCCGCAAAGGTATGAATACCGATAAGCGATGGGAGATCAGTATAAGCAGGGTCAACTACAGGGGGAGCGTCAGGCTCCTTGCGATCATAGGCCTCTCCGCCATTAATCTGATCAAAGGTAAGGAAGAATTGATCCAGTTCCGGTCCGCTCTTAAGTTCTATAACTGTTCCCAAGGTCGATAGGGATTGGCGGCCATTAACCATGGCGCTGGAATTAAGAACGGTATTCAGATTGGCAAAGACTTGGCCGGTCGAAACCTCTTCGCCGTTAATGCCAATGCGTAAGCCTTTCAAATCAACATTGGAGACAGCAGTGCCATCCAAATTGGTAAAGAAGGGATTGGCAAATAAGTAACCATAGTCGTCAAGTTGTTGTACTTCGAAAACCACAAAACTATTTGGCGTACCTATCAAGGAGGATACGTTAAACAGCAACAGGTATTTTGCACCTACCCCCACTTTGTAATTAGCCTTGATGTCGGTAAGGCTCATGGCGCGCTTATGAATTGCGACAAAGCGAATGCTGCCTAGCCATTGACCGGTAACACCGCCCACTTCATTACCGATGGCGAAGGCATAATCCGGGTCCCAATCTTTTAGAGCTGCGCCTTTATCCTCGTCATCGTCTTTCGTATATTCGCCATTGACATAAATACGGCGACCGTTGGTTTGATCAAAAGTGACTACCACATGTTGTAGCGTGGCTTGCAGGCGTTCATCGTCATCTGCGGTATGAAGTTCAACCAGGCCATTGCCATCACTTTTGTCCGTGCGGTTAAGGAAACTGTAATTGTATTCATATTGACCCAGGGTGAAGTTACGGCTTGCATCACTTCCAGCATAGGTAACTATGCGCGCTGGATCGTTGTCATTCTCACCCTGGGTGACATTTTCTGGAATAACCCAGGTTTCAATACTGTATTCGCCAGAACCGCGTATCAGATCATAAAATTTACGGCTACTGGTTGTAGTAGCTTGCGCCCGACCAGTATCTTTTACTTTGATACCCCAAGCGCTACTCCAGCCAATATCGTTATAAATACTGAGGTTAGCAGCAGGTTCTACACCGCTAGTGTCATAAGCAATGGAGCCTTTGCCTGTTTTGAATTCATATTTGGCGATGAGATCTGTATCAATACGCCCGCCACTGCTCAATACGAAAGCGTCTGCTAAGCCTACAGCCAAACTTGTTTTTAAACTAAGGTCTATTTGCGCTGGTGCTGGTAGAGCGTCATAAAAAGCCTGAATGGCAGCTTCCATTTTTTGAGCGTTAACAGTGCAATCACTCCAGCAATTGTGAAAGTCTGCGCTTAAGCGCTGTACAAGGCGCGAAGCGGCAGGATTATCCAAACGAATTTTAGTTTTAACGGCAGCGTAGGCAACGTCTATATTAGCGCTGGCGAAATAGGGTTGTTGTTTCGTAACTGCACTTTCTGAGTGGCAGCTTGAACAATATTCTTTGAGTAATACGTAGAGTCCGTCGGAGTAGCTTGCTGGCGGTTCTGCAGGAAAGCTTTTGCTATTTTCAACGCTCTTTTCTACAGGCGCGGTAAGTGCAATGGTATTCGCACTGGTGGCAGCGTCACCTGCCCAGGCTTTGATATAAGTAGCGATAATATCAGCGCAAGCCCCTGCATCTGCCTGCCAGCAATTATGGCCACCGCGCACCTTTTCTACCATGCGTGATAGGTCAGGGCTTTGTAAGTTTACAATCGCGGAGGCCGCTGTGTAAGCGAGGTTAATGTCATCGCCGCGCACAAACATGGGCGATTGGCCAGGAGACTGCTCGCTATGGCAGCCGCCGCAGCGGTCGTTGGGCGCAAGATTTATCCAGAGCTTTTCCTGGAATTTTTGCACATCACCAGTGGCAGCGGGCTTTTCACCTTTGTAAACAAAACCTCCGCCGGTGCCACCGACATTAGTATTAGGCTTGGCTGGGTTTTTAGCCGAACTACCTGAGCCGCAACCTGCCATTAATAAACTCATTGCTAGCAAAGCTGAAATAATCATCGCAGGGCGAAGGAAAAATGCTGTTGTTTTCATAGTAGTGGTATCCCTGCAAGGCAATATCCCGCGGTGTCAGTAAAGACCTGTTTTAGCTTGAAGCCTTTACTTTTAAAATTGTCGGTAAATTGTGTAATTGCTTTGTGATCATCTTCACTGGCGGGTTTACGTAGGCAAACATGTTTGAAGACTTTCTCTACCTGGCAGCTGGCAAAAGCACGGCTGTTAGCCAGTTCCTGACCCATAGAGCTGGCACCGGATCTGCTAGTTGGTGCATTACCTCCCCAGCCCCAACCGAGATTGGCGTTGATACCGGCACGCCAGTAATTTTGCCAGCTGTCATCTGTGGTGACATAACCGTAAGGAAATGTGGCGCTGTTTTGCAGGTATTTTGCTTCGACCAAGCTGCCGGTAACTGGATCAGCAACTTTATTGTAATGAATGCTGCCACTCAATAAGCCGTCGGGATCTTCGTCGGTTGGGGTAAATTCATAGTCATAATAAGCAAAAGCTTTCGCCAGAGGGTCCATCCCGCTGTGGCAACCCATACAACCATTGAGGTATACGCGACTGTCACCACCGGGACTGCGGCTGACATCCTGTCGTATAAAGTCGGGGATGCGCGTAGTGTCATGTACTTGCTCAAGATCGCGACACATATGATTCATTAGGGTAAAGCGAAACATGGCGCGGTTGGTCCCTGCCTTAAAAAAAGCGGCAGCAGCAGCGCGGCTGGTCATAACACCTGCGGTTGCACCGGCAAGCGCAGGATTTTTTGCTGATTGTGCTATGCGTATAAACTTTGTCTTATCGTTAAGTTCAATTCCGCTGGTTTCCAGCGCTGCATAATGAAGATTATTGTTATTGGCATAGGCGGGTAAGCCCAAGCCATCGGCACCAACATAAAGAATATCCTCGGAAAGTATGCCGCGAAAATCCACATCATCGCGAACTACACCTATAACGGTGGCCGTGTAATCGTTAAGCGGCGCAAAGACAGTTTGTTCGCGGTTGGTCGCGGGTGTGATCATGTTTTTCAGCACGACACTGTAAAAAGCTTCATTTTCCATGGCCTTATTGACCGCGTCCGCCACATTCTGTGCTCTGGTGCTGGAGTCGTTGACACTAAGACGTGTAACCATGTAGTTAAACGCGTCCTCTGTCGGTGGGATTCCTGCAATTCGCTTATGAATTTCCAGAGCTTGTTCACGGGGTCCAGCGTAAGCGGTGGAAGCTAAAACCCCGACACCTAAAATAATTGCTTTGAGCCCAATGCGCTGACTAGATAGCCAGTGTGGCAAGGCGGTTGAGAGGCCTCTGGTGATGGTTGATAGAGTCACGGCTGCTCCCTAAAAGGTGTGTGCAAAAATAACATTGAGGTGAAGTGGCGTCGGATTTTCAGTCTAGCAGGCGACGAGGCCGATAATTCATTATAGGTGGCTGAACGGTTCAAACCTGTGGCCGGTTAGCAAATGTGTCTGTCAACTGAATCACATAACTGTAATTGTTTTAGTATTTTGCCGCCGCGGGAGCGAAGTTTTGCGCATTAATTACAAATTACACGTTTAATAATGGCTGAATAATCACCTTATAGCCGTCCACTCGACAGGCTCTTTTGCCCGCTTAACAGTTTCTGACCGTGCGAGAAGATGTTTCGTGATTAAATCGAGAGAATGCATAAGCGAGTTAGCTGACAATGCAATGCAAGCGACGCCATAGCTAAGTAATCGGCTTATCAAAATTGCGCTATTCTTCCAAAGTGCTAAACAAAGCCATAAAAAATAAGGTAATTGAGTATGAAGCTCAGCTTAAAAACATTTTCTGTCAAACCGCCGCTATTGTTTATGCCGCCGTTGATCGTAATCGGAGTTTTGCTACTTTCCTCTTGCGGTGGCGGTGGTTCTGGCAGTAAAGGAGAGGGGCAAAAACCTGATCCAGTAGCGGTAGATTTACCCATTGCGTATGTAGAGCGTCCCATTCCTTTGGATGAAGACGGCAATCCCGTATATCCCTATTTGCTTGATCCCGCTGCGTTTAACCCCGGCGCAAAAATTCTGTTTAAAGATCGCGCCACTGCTCTTGCTGCTACTATCGATATCACTCAGGATGCTTTCAAAGATGATCCTAATTATGATCCGGCGGACCCCACCAAAGGGTATGACGTAAAAGATTTATCGGCGAGTGCCGACGGTAAAAAACTAGTCTTTGCTATGCACGCACCGAATATTGAAGGTGCAGACCCCGAGGATCAACCTACCTGGAATATTTGGGAATACAACCTCACTACGAAAACACTTCACCGCATTATTAGCTCCGACATAGTGGCGGAAGCGGGGCAGGATTTAAGCCCTCGTTATTTAGCCGATGGTAGTATTTTGTTTAGCTCCACACGTCAAACACGTAGCAAAGCGATTTTGCTAGATGATGGTAAGCCGCAGTTCTCAGCATTGGAAGAAGACGGCGAGATGCCTGCTTATGAGCTGCATACTGTCAAGGCTGACGGCACTGATATCCAGCAGATCACCTATAACCAAAGTCACGATTTGCAGCCTACAGTGCTGCAAAATGGACGTGTGCTTTACACCCATTGGGATCAATTTGGTACTAATAAACTTAGCTTTTATACAGCAAACCCCGACGGTACTCAGGTTGAGCGTAGCTATGGTTATTTCAGTATGAATCCGGCAGCAACTGACGCACCAATGAATCGTCTGTTCAAACCTCAGGAAATGAATGATGGTCGCATCGCTGCCATTCTTAAACCTGACGCCGCGCTTCTCGGTGGCGATATGGTCGTAGTGGATGCGGCACACTTTTTCGAAAATGATTTACAAATTCCTGCGGGTGGCGGCACGGGTTCAGCACAAAATCCAATTTCTATTTTGCCGGTCAATATCAACATAGGTACGGCTGAAGCGCCAGAATTCTCGAAACATGGGCGGTTTGCTGCGCTTGCTCCGCTCTATGACGGTACTAATCGTTTGCTGGTTAGCTGGAGTCAGTGCCGCTTGATTGATCCAACCGATCCTGCTCCCGCAACACCCACGAAATTTGTAGCTTGTACGGATGCCATGTTAGCCACTCCCGGAATTTTAGAAGCTCCAGCCTTATACGGAATCTGGATTTATAACATGGCGGACCAATCCCAGAGGCCAGTCGTTTTAGCGCAAGAGGGAAAAATGTTTACTGATCCTGTGACCATAGAGGTACGCACACCACTGACTTATTACCAGCCCAAGATAGATTTGAACCTCGCCAAAGAAGGCGTGGGTGCGTTATATATTCAAAGCGTTTACGATTTCGACGGGGTATTTTCAAATTATGGTACTCCCAATGCGCCAAACAGCTTGGTGGCGATGACTCAGGCAGTTGCAGATGATCGACCTGCGCACTTTGTACGCTTTATCAAGGCGGTATCAATTCCAGACGAGGATACTCAGGACTCTCTAGGCGATAATACTTATGGCGAAATATTCGGTGACTTCGATAACCGCAAGGAAATACTCGGTTACGCTCCTGTTGAAGCAGATGGTTCAATTTTTGCCGAAGTTACTGCGGATGTAGCTTTTACAATTGAAGTGCTCGATAAAGATGGCAAGCGCATCAATAACAATGCTACAAAACGCCATTGGCTGCAGCTGCGTCCTGGCGAAGTTCGTGAATGTAAGGGCTGCCATCTAGCGACCAATCTTACCTCTGGCCACGGACGTAGCGATGCTGAATTGCCCGCTATCAATAATCTGGTTGCAAACGAAAACCTAAAACGCACCCTCAGTGTCGATTTATCTGCAGAAAGCGGCTACAGTAACTTGGATCCTGCAGTTTTTATCAATAAACAAGCGCCCACTTCAGAGGCCTGCGCAACCTTTGATGGATGGACAAGTTTGTGCCGCATCATCATTAACTATGAGCAGCATATTCAACCCATTTGGGAGCGGGAGCGGCCAACAGGGGCTTGCATTAGTTGCCACTCTCCGTCGGTGACGGTTGATGAGGTTACTAGCGCAAGGGTGCCAGCAGGACAATTGGATTTCGGCAGAGCAAAAGCTAATCCAGCAAATGACCCAATGCTTTCTTATGATCAGTTGCTCAATGCGCGTGATGAACAGATTTTGAATGATGGCGGAACACTGACTACGCTTATTCCAGTATGTGAATTTGTAGTAGATGTTGATGATGTTCCTGAATGCGTCGTTACTCTGGATGCTAATAATTTACCTACCTGCGTTGGTGTTACCGATTGCCCCTTTGATCAAGATGCAATAACCGGAGCGGTATTAATAGATGTTGCGACAGGTAATCCCATACCTCTTACCACCACAGCACAACTTGCCGCACCTATGAACCGTAACGGCGCGCGAGCAAATTCAAGATTTTTTAATAGATTTAATGCTGGCGGCGCTCATAGCAACTATCTTAATAAGAGTGAACTTAAACTTTTATCAGAATGGTTAGATTTGCGCGCGAATTATTACAATAACCCGTTCGATTCGGTTGAACCTTAATTTTAAAATGAGCTGATTTGTGTCGAGTGAGCTAAAACAACAATTAAAAAAAATGCTGTGTTGGAGGAAGTCGTTTATTGGCTTCCTTTTTATTGCACTCAGTTTTTCAGCTTTGGCCGATGAGCCCTTACAGGTCACGGTCAACGATGCATTTATTAATGTTCATAATGGCCCTGGGGGTGGGTATCCCATTTTCCATGTGCTTGAGCGCGGTGAAATTATCACACTGTTAAAGATGCATACCGATTGGATCAAAATAAAAACATCGCGCGATCTTGAGGGTTGGATAAAACGTAACGATATTCTATTAACACTGAGCTCCGATGGCGCCGTTCCCGAATTTAAAAAAGATAATCAATCGGATTATCTCGTCGATCGATTCGAAATGGGTGCAGGATTTGGCGATTTCGCTGGCGCCAAAGCATTTGATGTAAATATCGGTTATCGTTTCACTAAAAATCTATCGACCGAATTACGCTTGGCGCAAAACACTGGTGAATTTTCTGATAACCAAATTATTGCCGTAGCAATTTTACATCAGCCCTTTCCAGAGTGGCCGGTATCGCCTTTCGTTGGCATAGGTGCAGGGACTATGAAAACCATGCCCAGCGCAACACTCGTGCAAACCGAAGATCGTGAAGATAATTTATTGCAAGCTAGCATAGGTGCGTATGTGCATGTAACGAGTCGTTTTTTTCTGCGGGTAGAACTCGTCAACAATTACGTGCTTACTAGCCGTAATACCAACGAAGAGGTTAAGGAATGGAAAGTCGGTTTCAGCGTATTTTTTTAGTGACATCGTTATTAGTCAGTGTGTTAGGTGCATGCAGTGTATCTGTGTATGCACTAGAAACGACTGATAACGAAGATGGTGAATTGGGGAAGATCATTACCCCCGATATTAAACGCCGCACTATTAAAGAAGCGGATTTAAATAGTGAAAATTTTGAGGTGGGTTTGTTTTATGGCTTACTCGCCGTGGAAGATTTTGGCACTAACGAAGTTTCCGGTGTAACGTTTTCTTATCACATTACCGAAAACTTTTTTACTGAAGCTGCCTATGGTCTAAGCACACTACAAAAAACCAGCTATGAACTGTTGAGTGGCGGTATTCCATTGTTGACCGATGATCAGCGCAATCTTACCTACTATAATTTATCGCTAGGTTATAATTTAATGCCGGGCCAGGTCTACATTACGAAAAATTGGCATTTTGATACCAATATTTATTTTATTGCCGGTGCCGGCAATACTAATTTTGCGGACAAAAATTACTTCACTTACAACTTCGGCGCAGGGCTGCGTTTTTATGCCACTGACTGGTTTTCAATGGATTTAAGTATGCGTGATTATGCGTTTACGCATGAATTATTTGGAATTCGCAAAAACACTAATAATCTGGAAGGCCGCTTTGGTATGTCGATTTATTTTTGATGAATTGTTATGGGTTGCGTTAAATATTCTTCGTAACATTTAATTTTGAGGTATCTATGTTAATAACATCTTGCATTAAAAAATTAATCGGTGGTTTAGCAGTTGCGTTGATGATGAATGCATTTGTCTCTGCAGCAGCACCAGTACCGGCCCCGGATTTCACTTTAAAAAGCGCAACTGGCGAAAACGTTCGCTTGGCGGAGCTGCGTGGTCAAGTGGTGATGTTAAATTTTTGGGCTTCCTGGTGTGGCCCGTGCCGGCAAGAAATGCCGTTACTGGATGGCATTTCCAAAAAATACAGCAAAATGGGTTTTGTGTTGTATGGCGTTAATGTTGAAGAAGATAATACCGACGCAAAAAAAATGCTAAAAGATCTTGGAGTCAATTTTCCAATATTGTTTGATACCGAGAGTAAGTTAAGCGGCCTATATAACATCGATGCTATGCCTACCAGTGTCTTCATTGATAAAAAAGGTCAGTTGCGTTTTATTGCTAAGGGATATAAGCCTGGCGATGAAGAAAAATATCGCGCGCATATTATGGAGTTAATTCGCGAATGAATTTAAAGCGAGTTTCCTTTGGCCTGTTGTTGCTTGGCACACTATCAGCATGTGGTTATATAAAACCCATCAAGCCTTGGGTGAAGCCCTATGAGCGGCAGAATATTGCAGATCCGATTATGAGTTTTAGTCGTGATCCGATTTCTGATAGCTATCTTTCGCACGTGCGCGATGCTCGTGAGGGTGCCAGTGGTGCAGATGGCGGTGCAGGAGGCGGTTGTGGTTGTAACTAATAAATCAAAAAAAATAAAATTAGTTTATGGTTGGTTGCGCGCTCTAGTTATTGGCGCAGCGATAATGGCCTCAGGCAGTATTGTTTCTGTTCGTGCAACGGTGTTGCCTGATGAGCGCGTTGACTTATTGGGGCATGTGTATGACGGTGGGGGTATTCAAGTATCCGGACCATCTGTTTTAGTACGTAAAAATTTTGGCGGTGTGGTTTCCGTATCCGGGCATTATTATGTGGATATGGTGAGCAGTGCTTCAATTGATGTTCAATACAGCAAATCAGCTCAAGATTTAATATCCGGCGCGAGTAAGTACAGTGAAGAGCGTCTTGAAAAAAACATTAGTGTTGAATATATTCATGATCGCTCGACATTCAACTTGGGTTATACCACCAGTGAAGAAAATGATTACAACGCGAAAACCTATAACTTTGGTGTGAGCCAGGCTTTTTTTGGTGACTTAACGACCTTGAGTTTTGGTTTGGGTTTTGGTCAGGATCAGGTAGGAAAAAACCAAAATGGTAAACCGGATCCGGCATTTCGTGTGTTAGAAAAAGATCGCCGCAAATATACCCTCGGGCTTTCACAAATTATTACGAAAAATCTTATTGCTGATTTAAGTATCGATGCGGGCTCCGATCATTGCACCAACCCGCTGGAAAACGATAGCTGCCTTAACAATCCGCAACGCCAGGTTCGATATGTATCCAACTCCGCCAAGGGCTTTGATTGGCAGGCAGAAAAATATCCGCTCACTCATAATACCGATGCCATAGGCTTGCGGGCTATTTATCATTTACCCTATCGCGCATCTATTCGCGCGGACATTCGTAGATTTACGGATAATTGGGGAGTAGAAGCAAAAAATGCCGAGCTGCGTTATACCCAGGAAGTGTATAAAGATGTTTTAGTCGAAGTGAAATATCGAGTTTATAGTCAAACAGCAGCTGACTTTTACAGCGACTTATTCCCCTATAGAAATGCACAGGATTTTCTGGCGCGCGACAAAGAGTTGAGCCAGTTTTCATCGCAAAGTATTGGCTTGGGGGTAACCTATAAAATGCCTTGGGCCATACCTGGCTTTGATAAAAGCACCGCTAACTTTTATTGGGATCATATGAAAATCGATTACGATAATTTCCATGATTTTAATAATTTTATGAAGGAAGGCGGCTTCGAAGAAGGGGATGAGAATCTTTATAGTCTTGACGCCGACGTCCTCCGTTTTTATCTATCTTTCTGGTTTTAACCTGCCACTTAAAAAACTATCTGCTTTACAATCCATTTGTTTATAGTCAAAGTCAGTTACTGTGTTGCTGACTTTGGCTGCTTTGCCGCCATCCAAATTTAAATTAGTACCGTATAACAGGCAAACATTATTGGAGTTAACCGTATGAACAAGATCATAAAACTAGGGGTGTTATTTATCATGGGCTTATTATCGAGTGCTGTAAGCGCGGTTTGTTCCGATTACTTGCAGGGTGAGTATCGCAAATTGCACTCCAATGAAAAAGTAACTCTTTGTCAGTTAGCTGAAAACAAAACCTTATTAGTCGTTAATACTGCCAGCCATTGTGGTTTTACATCGCAATTTAAAGGTTTGGAAGCCTTGCACAAAACTTATAAAGATAAGGGATTAGTTGTTGTAGGTTTCGCCAGTGATGACTTTAATCAAGAAGATAAGGATGAAGAAAAAGCAGCAGGTATTTGTTTTCTGAATTTTGGTGTTACTTTCACTATGTTAGCGCCTACGCATGTTCGGGGCGACGAAGCTAACAATTTATTTAAATACTTAAATCGTGAAGCGGGCGCGCCAAAATGGAATTTCAACAAATATTTGCTCGACAAAAATGGCAAAGTTGTCGAACATTTCGGTAGCATGACCAGCCCGGATTCTGATAAGTTGAAACAAGCCATTGAAAAAGAGTTGGCTCATTAGTAAGGCAATGCGGCTTAAGTCACAATAATTAAGTCGCAACCGCCAATTTAGCTGAAAAACTTCGTTAAGTATTGTAACCGATTACATTTATTGGCAATATATTCAGGCAGTCTATCTGTTCTCCTCTATGTTTTTCATAGACGCGTTGGAATTGCTTAATAAGTAGTTTTGGCATTGTGAGCATGTTGATTGGAGTTATCCGTTGTTGTTGGTTTAGCCCCAGCTTGGTTGGGGCTTTTTTTATGAGAAAATTACTCCCTTCTGAAAAATCTCGTTATAGTAGCGCACGTCAACACTCCCGCTTAAAATTACCAGGAAAATCATATGTCTGCAGAATTAAGAGCAGCTGCAAATCGCTTACAACATTGGCTAAAAAATGACGCTATACCCTTGTGGTTGGAGCGTGGAATGGACCCCAAAACCCAAGCGCATTATGAACGTTTGTTGCCAAGTGGCGCACCTGACTTAGAGGCCAGTGTCCGCGTTAGAGTACAAGCGCGGCAGGCATTCTTTTTTACTCTGGCGGCGGATCGTGGCTGGTGTGACCAAGGGCAGCAAGTTGCCCAAAACCTGTTGGGCTTTGTGCAAAAGCATGCTGCCCACCCAACGGCGGGTGGTGGCTACACGCATTTGATGGATAAAAATTTTAAAGTCGTAGACATTAAGCAAGATATTTACGATCACGCCTTTTCTATTCTTGCCAACGCATGGTATTACCGTGCGTTTGGCGATAAAGCAGCATTAGCGACGGCAGAAAAATTAGTAGCGCATTTAGATGCGCGCTTTGGCTCCATATATGGCGGCTGGATTGAAGGTGATTATGAATACCCCTGTCGCCGGCAGAACCCCCATATGCATTTATTCGAGGCATTTCTTGCGCTGTACGATGCGACCGGCGATGCCAAATGGCTGGCGCGGGTAGGGGAATTATTCGCATTATTCCAAAGCCGCTTTTTCGATCCCGAGCAGCAGGTATTGTTCGAGTTTTTTCAAAATGATTGGCAGCGATGCGCTGACGCTAAAGGCGATGTCGTTGAACCTGGCCACATGATGGAGTGGGTTTGGTTGCTTGATTGGTATGGTCGCCGCAGTGGGCGCCCGGTAAGCCAATACACAAAAGTGCTGTTTGAAAAGGGCATAGCCATCGGCATGGATAAATCGGGTTTGCTATTTGACGCTGTCGCAGCTGATGGTCGCGTCATTGACAAAAATAAACGTTGCTGGGGCATTACAGAATTAATCAAAGCGAGTTTGATACAAGTAAGGGAAGGTAACCCAGGTGCAGAAAAGATCGCGATAAAAGCTGTCAACGATTTGTTTGATTATTATCTTTGCGCAGCAACACCTGGGTCTTATATAGATCAGCGCGGTGCAGAAGATGAAGTGGTAGTGGATGTCGCTCCTGCCAGCACGCTTTATCATTTGATTGTCGCTGCTGTTGAGTTGATTGACCATTGCGACGGGGTTTACGCCCAACCCAGGGCTTATCAATAATAAAGCCGCATCACCATTTGATGAGTTTGTCGGGTGGAATAGAAGTATGCAATTGAAGTTTATTCTCAGCAATTAACTGACCAGGTTGGGTGATGACAGTGTGATACGTCATCCCTTTCTCCTGGTCGGAATTTGATTCAATCCCCACCCAACAATTGCGTTGGCTTTTTTTTGCGGCATACAAACACATATCGGCGATGTCGACGACTTGCATCCAGTCAAGTGCCAAGGGGCCACTCAGGAAAAAAGGAAAGCTGGCAAAGCCTATGGAACATGTTTTTTTGATCACCAACCCGTTATTTAACGTGAATTCAAAATTTTCGACCGCTAACCTTAGCCGTTCTGCCACCACAGGTGCTGCACTGCGATGGCTAAACCGTGAGATTATTAAAAATTCTTCGCCGCCCCAACGAATTAAAAAATCCGAATGGCGAAAAATAGTTTCAAGAATAGCTTTCATGTTAATTAATATTTGATCGCCAGCAGAGTGGCCGTGTTCATCGTTAACCGCTTTGAAAAAATCTATGTCGAGCATAAAGAATAATAAATTCGAGTCTTCAGGAAGGCGCGCCAAAGCCGGCTGGCCAGAGTGAGATCGCAATGCAAGTGCAATATCCGAATCCAGGAATTTTACTAAATAGTGACGATTGCGCAATCCAGTCAGTTGATCCGTTAAACTTATATTTTCCAGGGTTTCGTTTTTAACTTTTAATTCTTGCATTAATTGTGCTTTTAATATGGCTGACTTCGCATGAGCATGAAAGCGCGGCAATGTTTGCATATCAATGTCATCAAAAGCACCTTGAGAATTTACATTGATGAGTGACAAAAATCCTATGACCACAGGTCCATCCTGAATAATTAAAATAAGTTCAGCTTGGAGTGCTATGGTTGGCATTAACGCCAAGTATCCGGGTGTTGTTATGGTAGGTTTTAATAAGTAGATATCCTTGCCCAGCGGTTTGCTTTCCTGATAAATTCGAGTAAATGCTAATTCTTTGTTTAGTTTAATTTTTTGTAAATCTGAAAGCGGATAGCCATGTGCGGCCAGGGGCTCAAAAATATCCAAACTTTCATTAAGGCTCCAGTAAACAGCGTGTTCTGTCGCGGCAAAAAGGTGCTGGGCTTCGTGTAATAAAACATCCAATAATTTTTCGAAAACGACCTCCTGGTTGATTGTAGCTACTATGCCATCAAGCGTTTCCAAAACACGATTCGCCGCGTCGACCTGATGTGTGCGAATGCGAATTTTTTCTTCCAGATTCCGGTTAGTATCCAACAGTTGTAAGTGGGTTTTCACCCTGGATAAAAGTTCTCCTTTGGCAATCGGCTTAGTTAGAAAATCGTTGGCTCCTACATCAAAGCCATCTACCAGATCGGAGATGAGGTTTTTTGCCGTTAAAAAAATGACCGGCAACTCATGCATGGTAAATTTTTCACGAATTCGCGAACACACTTCGTAGCCACTCATGCGCGGCATCATGACATCTAAAAGAATGAGGTCATAAGGGTCGCGTGCACCTATCATCTCGAGCGCTTCTGTGCCACTTGCAGCTTCTTCTATCTGGTAGCCTTGCAATCCTAATTGGTTATGCAAAACCTGCCGATTGATGGGTTCGTCATCGACAACTAATATTTTAAATTGAGAATTTTCAATTTTATTTGCTTCGTTATATTTCTGCGATGAGATTGCTAGAGATTCAAGTTTAGCGAAAGATTCATTGGGCGATTTAATCAGTTCATAATTGTCATTAGATTCGGCAGGCATGACGACGGAATTCAACTCGGTAATCATATTTTCCTGCGGCGCCGGTTGATCTGTGCTTGGCATAGAAAAGCTAAAGGTAGAGCCATGACCTATAACGGAATGAACGCTTATCTCCCCGCCGTGTAACTCTACCAACTGTTTAGTAACCGCTAAACCTAACCCGGTTCCGCCGTATTTTCGGTCGCGATGGCTTTCTACCTGCTCAAACGATTCGAATATTTTAGTGAACATTCCCGAGTCAATGCCAATTCCCGTATCTTTAATGTGCACCAAAATTCTATTGTGATTATGTTCTGCTGAAATGGTAATTAAACCTGATTCAGTAAACTTAATCGCGTTGCCGATCAAGTTAAAAAGAATTTGTTGTAATCGATCTTCATCCGCATATATGGCAGGCAAGAGTTCGTCCACAGTATTGGTTAGGTCTATTTCTTTATTGTCGAGCAGAGCCCTGCTCATGGTGGTGACTGTGTCCACAACATGGCGTAGATTCAGAGGTTTTTGTTGAATGTTAACTACGCTATTTTTTAACCGGGAAAAATCCAAAATCTCATTCACCAAGGTAGCCAAACGTTTTCCGCTGGTGGCTATCATCTGCAAATTGTCTTTCATGTCTTTCGATATCTCGCCGGCCGCGCCTTCCATCAGCGAGGTGGACAAACCAATAATGCCATGTAGCGGAGTGCGCAATTCATGTGAAGTGTTTGCCAGAAAATCATCTTTTAATTTATCAACATAGCGCAATTGAGAGTTGATAGCTCTTTCTCGAGATATTTTTATTTGTTGCCCGCGCACGTAATAAAGTAAACCGCAGGTCACCGCGAGTATATAAAGCGCATAGGCCCACCAGGTTTTCCAAGGTGGTGGCAATTGAATAATAGTGATTGATTTACCGGTTTCGTTCCATACGCCGTCATTGTTGCTTCCCTTTACTTTAAAAACGTATTTTCCGGGATTAAGGTTAGTGTATTTGGCAAGGCGCTGACTGCCTGCATCCAGCCAGTCTTTATCGAAACCTTCTAATTTATAAGCATATTTGTTTTTTTCGGAATCGCGAAAATTAAGCGCAGAAAAGGCAACTTCAAACATTATTTTTTTGTGATCAAGTTCGATAGTATCCGTGAAGTTAATACCTTTTTTCAAAATTCCATCAGGTCCATTGACGTCAACAGAATCAGAAAATATTTTAAAATTTGTTAATACCACCGGCGGTACATTTTTATTTTCAACGAGATCTCTCTTGTCAAATATCCGCAGACCATTGATGCCACCAAAAATAATTTCTCCGCGATGACTGACTATTCCGGCTTTGGTTGCAAATCCTCCAATCAAGCGACCATTAAGACGAGTGTAGTTTTTGATTTCCTTTGACTCTGGATTAAAAGAAGAAAATCCATTGTTGGTGCTTAACCATAAGTTACCTTCGGAGTCTTCTAAAATATTGCGTATAGTGTCGTCCGCAAGGCCATTTTTTTTGTCATAAGCCGTAAAGTTTTGCGTGGTGGAATTAAAAAGATTCAGTCCCGCATCTGTGCCTAGCCAAAGTCGCTGTTTGCTGTCTTCAAAAATTACGAGCACAGATGAATTGCTGATGCTTGATGGATCATTGGGATCTTTTACGTAATGCGTAAATGTTCCCTTTTCGCGGTTCATAAGATTTAAACCGGAGTTTGCGCCCACCCAAAAATTACCCTGCGAGTCTTCGAATGTACTCCACACTAAATTTCCTGATAAAGATTCAGGATCATTGGCAACGTGCATATAGTGCGTAAATAATTTTGTTTTGCGATTGTATTTACTGATACCCCCAAAATGAGTGGTGATCCAGATATCTTTATTTTTATCCTCCCTAATGTTCCAGATGTAACTATTGTTAAGCGCCGCGGAGGTTCGAACGCGTTCCGCGTTTTCACGCTGCATTACAAATGGATAGCGCGTAAAGGTCTTATTGGCTGGGTTGTAACTTGAGATCCCTCCGCCCCAGCTCCCATTCCATATCAAACCTGTGGAATCGATATAAACGCCGAGGGCCGCGTTACCGCTGATAGTGGCGGCATTATCGGGATCGTTTTTAAAATGGGTAAATTCGCCGGTTTCGCGATCCAAATAATTTAGGCCGCCACCGTCAGTGCCAATCCACAAATTTCCCTTGTTATCTTCGGCCACAGATAAGACGGAATTGTGACTAAGACTGTTGCGGTTAGCACTGTCATTGGTATAAGTAATAATGGGAGCGGCGGAGCGATCAAAAAAATTAATACCGACAGGATATGTGCCAACCCAGATATCGCCAACCTTATCTTCAAACAGCGTTCGTATTTGATTTGAACTAACCGAACCTATGCGACCCGCTTCAAATTTATGATTGATAAAGCGATTATTTTCTTTATCGAAAACCGATACTCCACCACCGTCTGATGCCACCCAAAGCACACCTTCGGAATCCAGGAGTAAACTCCAAAGATCATTATTGCCAAGACTAAAGCGATCCTTCGGATCATTGACGTAGCGAACTGTCTGTTGGGTTTGCGGATCAAAATGAACCAGTCCGTTGGATGTGGCTACCCAAAATTTACCCCGTTGATCCGCCACAATATCCATAACACGATTATCCGGAACTAAATCCGATCTTTCTGCGTAGGGTTTGTAAAGCGAAAAAGTTTTGGTTTTCCAGTCGATCTTTTCGAGCCCTGCTTCAGTACCTAACCAAACATTGTTACCATCGATAAGAGCAGTATTAATGCGCATGCTTTGCAACCAATTTTTTTTCGTTGCATCGGCAACAATCACCGAGTATGTCTGTGATTTTGCGTCCACCACAAAAAGACCGGCAACGGATCCAGCAAGGATTTCACCGCTGGGTAGTTCTATGACGTGACGAATGTTGCTGATCGAGATTTTTAATTTTTGGTTATCATCGTCCTTAATTTTGCTCAGTTTTTCCTGGTAAGGATTGAATTGATACAGCCCATCTCGGGTTGCAATCCATAAATTGCGATGGCTATCTTCAATGATATCCGTAACAAATTTTACTGCGGTCTTTTCACGAGTCGTTTCATCAGTTGTATCCAGCCTGATTTCACGCGACTCATAGCCATCGTAGCGAATGAGGGCATTTTCGCCTCCAAACCACAGGTAGCCTTCGCTGTCTTGAAATATCGCAGGCACTTCACCTAAAGCAATGTCATTGTTTTCTAAAATATGTTGAAAGTCGATTTGAGCGGGAATGTTAGCGGCATTGACCGGGTTGAACGAAATCGTGATTATCAAACTAAACGCAAATAATACATGCAGAGAATAACTTCGAAGGTGAAGTGATTTTTTGAAAGGCATGAGCATAGATTATTGAGCCATTAAACCTAAACAGGTCGGTTGGAAAGATATTAGTTAACTGGTTATGTGTATCAGTGTAGTTGGTTTCAAAGAAGGCGTTTGCGTTTAGCTATGGAGAGGGAATTAATAGCGCGTTTGAATGAGAAGGTGTTGCTTTAAGTGGGAGGAGGTGCTTGGGGTATTAACGTTTAATTTGACGACTTTAAGATGGGAACTTACGAAAGTGCCTCATGGGCCCAAGCGCTGGATTTTAGCTCCGATCTTAAAGTCTGGCTTACTTTAGTATGAAGAAATGACCTGATCTTTAGCAGAAATTAATTGATTTGATGATTCATGTCCCGTGCGGGTTGGGTACAGCCTGCCGCACCAATTTCTTTAGCAGGCACGCCGGCTACGGTGGTTCGCGGCGCAACGTTTCTTAACACCACACTGCCAGCACCAATTTTGGCACATTCACCAATTTCAATATTCCCCAATACTTTTGCCCCTGCACTAATGAGTACGCCACTGCGTACTTTAGGATGCCGGTCACCATGGGCTTTGCCAGTGCCGCCGAGGGTGACGGACTGCATAATGGAAACGTTATCTTCCACCACGGCTGTTTCACCAATCACTATGCCAGTGGCATGGTCAAACATAATCCCTTGGCCAATCTTAGCGGCAGGGTGAATATCTACCGCGAAAACGCAGGAAATACGATTTTGTAAAAATAAAGCCAGTGAATTGCGGCCCTGCAACCAGAGCCAGTGAGCTACGCGATAAGCTTGCAAGGCGTGAAAGCCTTTAAAAAATAAAAATGGGGTAACCAGTGAGCAGCAAGCTGAGTCGCGTTCACTCACCGCGAGCAGATCGGCACGTACCGCGCGGCTAATGTTCGCATCAGCAGCCAAGGCTTGCTCAATGACTTCGCGCACCAGCATAGCGGGTAGCGCGGGGCTATCCAGTTTATTTGCCAGGTGAAAGCTGAGCGCTGCTTCCAGGGTGTCGTGATTCAGAATGGTGGAATATAAAAAGCTCGCTAGTACGGGTTCGTGTTCGGCCTGTTTACGGGTTTGGCTGCGAATGGATTCCCATAGCGCGTCCGTTACGGGAAGCGGGGACGCAGTGTTGTGGATGGTTGAGTTCATGGTTTTCCTCGGCTCCGTGATTAAAAACACCTACAAACAAAATCTAGGCTTTATTTCCGGTTTGAAAAACTCGCTGTTTCTGGCGCTGCCAGTCGCGATCTTTCTCAGTCTCGCGCTTATCATGCTCTTGCTTACCTTTGGCAAGCGCAATCTCACACTTCACCAAATGCTCTTTCCAATACATAGAGGTGGCAACTACGGTGTAACCTTTTTGTTGCGACGCTTCCTGCAGGCGGGTGATCTCGCGGCGATTGAGTAGCAGTTTACGGCTACGCGTAGGGTCAACGACGAAATGCGTGCTCACTGTTTGCAGGGGATTAATTTGCGCCCCAAACAGCCATGCCTCATCATTTTTAAAAATCACATAACAATCGGTTAGCTGCGTTTTACCCGCACGCAAGCTTTTCACTTCCCACCCCAGCAATACCATGCCGGCCTCAAAACGATCCGAAAGGTGATAATCAAACTTAGCCTTGCGGTTGACGGCGATAGTGGTGCCATTGGTTTTTTGCGGTTTCTTAGCCATGTATCTGTGTTGTCTCTATTAAACTGAAGGCCATTATACGCAGAAACGAGTCACATTGAGCCAGCTCTATGCCATAACTATTCCTTTGCCGCTGTGACCGCCTAGGCTTATGTTGGCAGTATATTCCCGTTACAATCAGTGCCAACCATTCTCGCAGGGTTTTCCTAGTGAAAAGACTAAAACAACATACTATTTGGGGTCGACGCGGCAGCTTTATTTTAGCCGCGACAGGGTCTGCAGTCGGGTTGGGTAACATTTGGAAATTCCCCTACATCGCTGGTGAAAACGGTGGTGCAGCATTTGTGCTGCTTTATTTAGCGTGCGTTGTTTTGGTCGGGATTCCGATCATGATGGCGGAAATTATGCTGGGCCGTCGTGGTCGCGCCAACCCCATTACCACCATGAACAATATTCGTGAAGAAGCCGGGGCATCCTGGTTTTGGGCATCAATCGGTTGGCTCGGAGTAATAGCAGGCTTCCTGATCCTGTCTTACTACACCGTCATTGCCGGTTGGACGCTGGATTATTTTGTGCTAGCACAGCAAAACCAATTTGCCGGTTTGGATGGCGAAAGCTCCAATAAATTGTTTGATACCTTGTTGGCTGACCGCAGCCGTTTAGTGCAATCCCATACCTTATTTATGGCAATGACAGCTTTGGTGTTGATGTTTGGTGTTAATAAAGGCTTGGAAAATGTTATCCGCTGGACCATGCCGATATTATTTATTTTATTACTGGTGCTACTGGGTTATGCCTACACTACCGGTGAGCTACTCACCAGCGCGCGGTTTTTGTTTAGTTTTAACGTGGAAGATTTGTCCTGGAATGCCACGCTGATTGCGTTGGGGCATGCCTTTTTCACTCTGAGTTTAGGCATGGGTGCCATTATGGCCTATGGTGCATATATGCCCAGCACGGCCGCAATCGGTAAAACTGTAGTCATAGTGGCGGTGCTGGACGTTATTGTGGCGATACTAACCAGCCTGTTTGTATTTTCAGTGGTCTTTTCGACACCAGGAATAGAAGCTAGCCAAGGGCCTGGCCTGATATTTGTAACATTGCCCGTTGCCTTTGGCTCCATGCCAGCGGGTTTGTATATTGGCTCAGCATTTTTCTTAATGGTCATTTTGTCTGCTTGGGTTTCTACCATTTCACTGCTTGAACCCGCTGTTGCTTATCTCAATGAACGCTTTGACTTTCATCGCATTAGCGCTTGCTTGATTATAGCTGGAGGAGCTTGGTTGCTAGGCCTGGGTTCAGTCTTATCGTTTAATGAATGGTCCGATCAAGAGCTTATCTGGGGTATGAATTTCCGGACCAGTATCGATTTTTTCACGGCGAATATACTCTTACCCATCGGCGGCTTATTGGTTGCGATATTTGTTGGCTGGGTAATGAAAGCGGAAATGGCCAAGCATGAAATGCAACAGGATTCACCGCGCTTATTTGTCGCCTGGCGGTTTTTATTGCGTTATTTTGCACCTTTGGCGGTGCTAGTGATTATTGTGAATGGCGTGTATCCGGTTTTGTCGCTGTTAGTTGTCACGGAGTAAATTTGTTTGTCTCATTCAGTAAAACGTTCGGCATTGGTTACCTTTTCAACCCAGCAAATGTTTGCGTTGGTAAATGATATTGAAGCCTATCCACAATATATGGATGGCTGTAGCAGCGCTAAAATTCTCAAGCGTGAGGGTGATTGGCTGGAAGCGCGATTGGAGCTCAGCAAAGCCGGCGTCAGCCAAAGTTTCGTCACTCGCAATTACTTGCAACCGCCCGAACGAATGACGATGACATTGGTTGATGGGCCGTTTAAAAGGTTGGAAGGTTGCTGGCAATTTACGCCTTTAGCCGTGGATGCTTGTAAAGTGAGTTTCGAATTAGAGTTTGAGCTGCAAAATAAATTTCTGGGTCTGGCGGTTGGCAAATTGTTTGAATCAGTTGCCAGTAAACAAGTGGATGCGTTGTGCTTGCGGGCAAAGCAGGTGTATCGCACTCAGCTGGAAGAATAATGTTCTGATGCATCTTTAAATAAAAAACGGCGAGTTAAAAATGCTCGCCTTTTTTTTTTGAAATGTTTCAACTTGTTATGGATTCATGTGAAACTTTCTATCGTAATAAAATTCTTTAGGGTTCTTCGCATTTTTGATTATAGCGTTGTTTCACTCTGTGAAAAAAGCAAGGGCGTGGTGATGCTGTGTTGCCAGCATGATTTATGCATCGTATTTACACCGACCGTGGATACTTTGATAAACGAGGGGTTTATTCGAATCAAGTAAACAACAACCTTAATAGCTTTCGCCGTTAAGGTTTTTGTTTAGTTCTACGTTAAATATGTATAGCTACATTTAAAATCTTTTAATCTTTTATCGTAAATTTTTTCAACTCGATTGACTCTTTATCATTGTACATGCGTATTTTGGTATGTGATCGCGGCAATTGTGGATTGAATTCGATACGTACCATTTGTTGATTTGTTCCCAGTTTTTCGAAAGCTTCCATCATCTCGAATTCATTGAAGTCAGTGACATATACGTATTTCTTTCCGTTTATCATTGTATGAAATCCGATGTTAGTAGGGACTGGCCGTACATCGGTCACTTCATCTTGGCTCAAAGCTAAATCACTATTTTCACCATTAACATAGATAATAGAAAACTTATTAGAACTATAACTTTCTGTTAAGGTTGGAATCCAGTGATACAAATTACGATAACGCGACCACAGACCAAAAGGTATACCATCTTTTTTTAGCGAATCGAGCTCTTCCTGGCTTAAAACATTTACTAGCTGTTTTGCTAAATACGAGTTTTTTTGCTCTTCACTTTCAAAGGGTAAGCCAAATGCTGCACTGAGATTTAGCTCTACTTTTTGAGCTTGTCCAAAAAAAATTTCTTTAGTGTCTATTCCAGTTAGCCAAACAGTGACAGTGCCACCTGGGGCTACACCCACCATTATTCTACGATAAGTAGGGTTTTCCTTGTTCGCTGTAACACCCTCGCGAAACAAGGTCAGTATTTTTTCATAGGGTAACTCAAACTCACCCTTATAAAATTGTTTTTCACCAAAGGAAAAAAAAATAATCTTCAAACGATCAGGCAGTGGCAGTGGTTTGTCGCCTGAGCTATGACTAGATATCGGATAGCCCCAACCAGCGTTCAAGGTACCACCGCTCGGAATATACAAACCCTTTTCCGTTTCCCCGTGAAAGATAAAAGTACCTTTAATAATCTCCATGGGGTAGTGTTTTGGCGCACTTTCTGTCGCCTCCCATTCAAACTTAATCGCATTTTTGCTCATAGCGTTTGTACAACCTGTAATAAAAAGTAGAAAAGTGGTAATGCTGTGTTGCCAAATTTTTTTATGCATCATACTCATACCTAGTGCGTACGCCTTTTGAAAAACGCGGTGAATAGCCAACGCCGACCTTAGCAGAAAAGTGTAGGTGTTTGTGCCTGATATCAAACAATGATGCATCGTTTAGCCAATCTGCAGGCTTTGAATCTTTTGAGCCTTTTTTGGCGCCCACATAGCTTAGGATTTTACTCTCTAAAATTTGTAAATCAGGCTCTGCTTTCAAAATAATATTGGCCTTGTCTTCTAATTTTTCATTGAAATTGATATTGATTTCCGGGTCTTTCGCAAACTCTGCCATTATTTTTAACGGGATATTACTGTAGGCACTGCGAATGCCTTTTCGGTTTACCGTTAATGCTGCGTAGGTAGGTTGGTCGTTTTCATCAGTGACAAGGGGTGTTATGGTCATTTCACTATCTGTATACCAGCCTTGTGTTTTTAAATAAAGACGATCTTTTTCCAGCTTCTGAAGGTCGCCTTCGTTGATGTCCATCTCAATTTCATCCGTGGGCTTCATATATATTTTTTTGCTTTCGTCGGTTTGCACTTCTAATTCTTTATCGCTGGCTGTGTTGTAACTACCGCCCACATCTGAATGCACACCTGGTAGAAAAAACTCAAACCCTTTAGCTCCGGCACTGCGTATGTTGTGCAGTGGGAAATCCTTGCGGTGTTCTTCGGCGGCGGTAAGGTGAATAACTTTTTTGTCAACAAATTGCACGGCCTTTTGTTGTAGAACATTGCTGGTGGATTTTAAATATTGGCTGCCATAATACGACAGCACCGTATCGTACAGACCCGCAAAGCAAACTTTTACAGCATCTTCGGTGATGGTGTAGCCAGCTGTTTGTAGGCATTTATAGATGGGTTTCTTTTTATCTTTGAGTAGTAAATGGATAGCATAGCGTGCGGTTGCTGAGCCACGGCTAAAGCCAAACACGTCAATCGTTAATTTTTCAATGTAATATTGATCAACCTTAATTCTTTTATCATTCTGAATTAAAGTTACTACCGACTTAACACCTTTTTCCGCCCTTCCGGCAACACCGGAATCACCAGCACCTAGCGCATAACCTGAACCGCTGTCTTTTTCTAAGTTAAATGTACCTTGCCCTTCAATATAGTGTTTAAGTGCGACGTCGTAGCCGCTTGCAGTATCTCGTATATTTTGTTCCATAATGGCAACGTTGGTTCGACCATTATCGTAACTATTGGGACCTTTCTTAGGCGCATTGGCTTTATATATTTCTGTTGCCCCTTCACGTTCGTCGATATTGAAACGGTTGTTTAAGGTTCCATCAAAAAATAAAGCAATGCGGATTTTAAGTGGCAATTTATCATCCAGCTTTTCTTCCGCCTGCTCTACCGCCGGTGGTTGGACACCTTCCATCAGTTCTGCCACGATCACTACCTCCTATGAATTATGTAAGTGTTGTGTACTGAGTTTGTAACTCATGTGCCAACTGCAATTTTTTCAACCACTACTGCACCGCGCTTTGCAGTATCCGACGAGCTGTAAACTAAATGAGCTTGCGCCTTAGCGCTTTTAAACAAATGCTCTACTGCTAAGGCAATTAAGGTTGTTGCAGTGGCCGAACCTAAATCGCCGTAACAGTCGGCAGGATGTTTCAACCCCACCGGGTCTTGAAACATTTTGCGGCTGCGTAAAAAAGCAACGCCGTATTCTTTTGCCCAATGGTTTTCGCCATTCATGCTGCTGTAAATACTGTGAATACTTTGTTCTGGATGGTTGATGAGGGCTTTTTTAAAAGCCTGATCCAGGCCATCACCGCGATAGGGTACTTCGCTATACAGGTGTCCATGTTCATCGGCAATTCCAGGTTGGTTAAGCGCAATCATATGACCATTGCGGACCAGTGCCAGCTCCGGGTAACGCGTGAGCAATAAAAAACACGCGGCTTCACCTGGGGCAAAACTATCAGAATTGCCGGCCGTTAATAACCGCCCGGCTTGATGAAGTGGTGCAAGGAGATATTCGTCCTGATAAGAGTCACTACCACCAAGCAATAGGAAATCGTTTGCTGAGTCGTAGAGGTAGCGAAATGCAAACTCAAGCGCTTCCATCCCAGCCGCCCTACCGCTGCGAATACTACGGCTGAGGCTAGGGCTAACCCAGGGTTTGCAATTCCTTTCAATGTCTTGCGTCAGGAGGCTTAAGTTATCCGGCTTGAGGTAGGTTTCTGACATCGCCAAGATTAAGGGTATTGGATGTTCAGTGGTTTGTTGGGCACACGCCTCGCGAATAGCGATGATAGCCATTTTGGTAAGGCGATCATGCAGGGCATTAAAGCGGTCGCCTTCATCTATATCCGCTTCCAGTTCATCAAAAATAATATTAGGCACTGACGCCATGGTAATCGGCTGGTCTTCCCGATTATAAAAATCTGACACTGTGTAAGCACTAATGCCTGTCGCTACCACGGCTGCCGTCATGGCCACATTACCGCCTATGGGCGTAATCATACCTGTGCCAGCGATGTAGAATTTTTTGGAATGGCTTGTGAAATGGTTCGTGGAATACCGGGGTTGGTTCATCGTCCTTTAGTCCTTTAAATGTCGCGTTCAGTTAATTGTCGCTGTTGCGATGTTAATTCTAAACCCGTCGCAATGTTGTTGGCGATACTTTTATAATGCGATCTGCATTGCATGCGCGAAAAAAAGTGCAGCAAGGCGCTGGGAAAAATAGAAGAATACACACCATAAGCGCAAGCTAAATTTGGCATTAACGAAATAAATAAGTGGGTGGCTCATGGCAGATTTCGATTTAATCAGTGTTGAAGTGGCCTATGCCTTACCACATCAGCAAAAAATAATAGCCTTGCTAGTCAAACCAGGTACAACAGCGCTGCAAGCAGTTGAGCGTTCGGGCATAGTTACATTTTTCCCCGACATTAATATGAGTGACCTGAAGCTAGGCATTTTCGGTCAGTCATTAGGCAATAAAGGCGAAAACACTGCGGCCAGTCATATTTTGCATCAAGGTGATCGCGTGGAAATATATCGTCCACTGATTTGCGATCCTAAAGATGCGCGTCGCAAGCGCGCCGAAAAAAATGCTGTGTCTGATGAGTAGCTCGCGTCTGCTGAAAAGATAGTACCCAAACCCCTGCTATTCCTCGCAATTCCCCTGCTGTTGAAAAAAACTGCACTACACTGGATAAAAGCGTTATCCCGCAAATGGGCGGTTTTTTCCTGCGAGACATGAATGGATATAGAAAACAAACGAATATACAAAAGCTTGCCAGGGGTTTTGGCCGTGGCACTCTTATGTCTATTCATGTTTTTTTTACGGGGTGAGTTAGCCCGTCATGAGCAGGAATGGCAGGAACAATTGTTCCTGCAACAAAGTGCGTTACAGGCATCCTTGCTGGCCAATCAGGCGGACGTAATGCAGCAAGCAATGCTGTTAGCACAGTTGGTAACCGAAGACCAAGCGGTGACAAAGCTGATTCGTGCAGCCTATATAGCTGATGAAGAAGAGCGCATTAACGGCGGTGTCTTGACCACTATGCAGTTGCGCAGCCAGCTTAATACTGTCCTTCAACCCTACTGGCGGAGGATGGAAGCTGCAGGCGTTAAGCAGCTCAACATTTATTTGGGCGCTAATGCGACGGTGTTTTTCCGTGCGCAAAAACTGGATCGCTTTGGTGATAGCCTGGCTCAGGACAGGCCGATGGTCGCTAACTCCATAAAGCAGGGGATACCGACATCCGGCATGGAAGTTGGGCGCTTTGGCAGCGGTTATCGTGCGGTAGTACCCGTGTTTGCATTGGACAAACCCGAGGGGAGTAGTGCTATAGCAGGTGTTGAAGTTAGCTTGGCATTGCTGTCTCCAGCCGCCCTTCAAAACGAGCAGAGTGATCAAGGGCAAGCAGTTCTATTACATCCATCGCTGGTCAATCAAGTGCTTCTGGATGAGATGCGGGTAAAAATCCAGGCAAATACCAATCTGTCTTCAGGGCAATGGGGGCTTGAAACCTTTACGCATTCCCAAGCTAAAGAATGGGTCACTAAGGGCCTTTTACCTAATCCAATCGGTGAGCGAAAAACACCCTGGATAATGCACGACAATGGCAAAGACTATTTATTTTCCCCTACGAATCCAAGAGATTATTCTGACGAACAGGCGCAACTATTGTCATCCAAAGTAATGGTGCTCACGTGGAGTGATATTACAGCAGGCCTGGCAACGCAGAAGGCTGAACGTAGTGCACTAATTCATCAATATTTGCTTGAGCTTATTCTGGCAGAGCTGGCACTCCTGATTTTGTTCTACAGTAATCATCGACGCTTAGCCCATGTCGTGACCAGCTACAAAGAGCAGGTTCAGCAAGAGCGTGGCGCAAGTGAACATTCCAGGCATCGCTTAACCTTAGCCATGGTGAGTAAAGAGTCGGGTTTTTGGGAGTGGAACATTGCTACCAATCGCGCGCGTTTATCAAAAGAGTGGCGAGAGTTGTGTGGGTTACCGGAAAATGATGGCGGTGATATTGACACAGAGGAGTGGCTGGAGCGAATTCACCCTAGCGATAAACGCGTGAGCTACGCTGAAATGATTCGCCATATCAAAGGCGAAACACCCATGCTGGAAAGTGAATATCGGCTGCGCGTTGCCGATGGTAGTTACAAATGGATTTTAACGCGCGGTAAAGTTGTTGAATGGCAACCCGATGGTCGAGCCTTGTTAATTTTGGGAATTTACAGCGATATTACTGAACGTAAAAATAATGAAATTATTGTTCTTCGCCAACAAGCAGCACTGCAAGCATTGAATGAAATTGCCTCGGCTTCTGCGGTGGATGCAAAAGATCAATTGCAAAAAGCCTTAGTCATAGGTTCGCGATATTTAGGTTTACCCATTGGTACGGTCAGTGCTATTAAAGGCCATCAATACATCGTCAAAGTGCAAGTCACATCCGATAACAGCAATGCGGAAGATACTGTTAATCCCCTATCGAATTATTTGTGTGAACACGCCTATAGATCGAAAGATGTTTTTGCTTGCGACGATCTTGCCACGAGCGTTTACAGCACCCACAACATGTACCGCAATAACAACATAACCAGCTACATTGGCGCACCTATTTGGCTTAACGACCAGCCTTACGGCACCCTGAGTTTTATTTCGCCGAACATTCGTCATCAGTCTTATGATGATTTAGATAAAAATTTCATGCGGCTTTTTGCGCGCTGGGTAGGCGTCACTTTAGAGCGCTGGCAACATCAAACTGAGCAACAGACATTGCTCGATAGATTTACCAAGCTGAGTGAAAATTTGCCGGGTTTTGTTTTTCAATTGCAATTGCACGCTGATGGGAGAAGTTTATTTCCCTATGCCAGCGCAGGCGTCAGTGCAATTTATAGTGTTAATCCTGATGAAATAAAAGATAGCGCAGTGAAATTTTTTCGCCGTATTCACGCGGAGGATATGGGTTGGATGAGCGAAACCATGTCCACCTCGGCCACTAAATTAACTCCTTGGGCAGCAACTTTTCGTGTAACCCATCCATCCCGCGGAGAAATTTGGGTGCATTCCATCGCTCATCCTGAACGTTTAGGTGACGGCAGTACTTTGTGGCATGGCTTTCAATCCGACGTGACCGCAGCAAAACGTGCAGAACTTAAGTTGCAAGAAACTAATGCGCTTAGAGAAGCAATTTTTGATGCTGCCAGTATTGCCATTATTTCAACGGATCAGCACGGCTTAATCAAAACTTTTAATCACAGTGCAGAAACGCTGCTGGGCTGGGATGCGCAAGATATGATTAACCTCAATACACCCGTACGTTTGCATTTGCCAGCAGAAATTGCTAAAGCATCTGAGGTGTTGTCACGCGAGTTTGGTTCGCTAATAGCGCCAGGCTTTGACGTATTTATCGCAAGAGCGCGCGAAGGCGATGAGGATGAAAATGAATGGACCTACGTTCGTAGAGATGGCTCAACTTTCCCCGTTTTACTCAGCGTAACGGCATTGCGTAATTCAGCCGGCGATATTATTGGCTATTTGCAATTAGGTCGCGACATCAGTGAATTAAAACGCATTGATCAAATGAAAACAGAATTTATATCAACCGTAAGCCATGAACTGCGTACGCCCTTAACTTCCATCAGCGGCGCGCTGGGTATCATAAAGAGTGGTGCCGCTGGAGCCTTACCCGATACCGCCATAAAAATGCTGAATATTGCCCACAAAAATAGTTTACGTTTAATTCATTTGGTCAATGATTTGTTAGACATGGACAAATTAATTGCAGGCAAAGCAAATTTTGATATGCAGCCGCAATTATTATTACCGATTGTGCAACAAGCTATTGAAACTAATACTGCTTACGCTGCGCAGTACAATGTAACTTACCAACTTAATAGCCAATGGGCGGAAGATATAAAAATCAATGCTGATGGCCAGCGGTTATTGCAAGTGCTGGCAAATTTGTTATCCAATGCCGCAAAATTTTCGCCATTAAATGAAGTGGTAAAAATTAAAATTGAAAAAAACTTTGGCGTAGCGCGGGTAACCATTATTGATAAAGGTCCTGGCATTCCGGAAGAATTTCGCAGCAAGATTTTCCAAAAATTCAATCAAGCCGATGGGCCCGATGCGCGACAAAAAGGTGGGACTGGTTTAGGTTTAGCCATTGGTAAAGAAATGATTGAGCGAATGGGCGGCAACATAGGGTTTGAGTCAATTGCTGGACAAGGTGCGCAATTTTACTTTGAGTTGCCATGTGAAGAAATGCAGCTGCGTTATATTGAAAAACAAAATGAACGCATGCCAACCGGGAAAAGAATTCTAGTCGTCGAAGGTGATTACGATGCGGCAGAATTAACTGCCATGATGTTGCGGACTAATAATTATCGGGTTGATATTGCTCACAGTGGCCAAATAGCCTTGGAGCGTCTGGCACTTTACTCTTATCAGGCGATAACAATAGATTTGCATTTGGCGGATATCAGCGGAATAAAACTTATTCGCCAGCTGCGCTCGGATGGCAGTACCCAACGCATTCCCATTGTCGTTATTTCATCGCACTTCGATGAGCTGCGTCAGGAAATTAAAAATGATTCTATGTATAGCAATATTCAATGGTTAGAAAAGCCAATTGAGGCTGCAAATATTATTGCGGCCATCATTATCGCATTAGCGGCATCTACCCAGGTTCCTTCTTGAGATCAAAGTATGAAAGCCGCACTGCCAGTGAATGAGATCATTCGGATAAAAGCGCTGCAGGATTTAGCAATATTAGACAGCTCGCGCGAGCAAAGTTTTGATGATGTAGCGCAAGTGGCAATGCAGTTATGCGATGTACCTATTGCAATAGTTTCGTTAGTTGATATTAATCGTCAATGGTTTAAAAGTTGTTTTGGCCTGGATGTTAATGAAACTCCACGCGATGTTGCTTTTTGTGCGCATGCTATCCTCGCACCTGACGAAGTGTTGGTTGTTGAAGATGCCACTGCAGACAGCCGATTTAGTGACAATGATTTAGTTCAGGGTCCACCTTACATTCGTTTTTACGCCGGTGCACCTTTAGTGACAGATGAGGGCGTAGCTCTGGGTACACTGTGCGTTATAGACTATAAACCGCGACAATTAAGTGCCGGCCAAATTGATTCGCTGCGAGCACTGGCTCGTCAAGTTATGCAATTGTTGCGATTAAAAAAAACCCACGACGCTATGCAACAATATTCTGTGCGCATGCAAGCGCTGGCCGATGCGGTACCAATTTATATCGGTGAGTTAGATGCGCAACAACGCTACACTTTTATTAACAAAAAATACCAAAACTGGCTGGGAATTAATGCGATAGATATGATTGGCAAAGCACCGGCTGAACTATTATCTGGCGATATTGCAAAAAGAATAACAGCGGCTATTAGCCTGTGCTTGCAAGGCGAAATTGTTAATATTGAAATCATTCTGGCAGCAGGGACTGTATTAGCAATTAATTATTTGCCGCGCCATGAAAAAGGCTTGGATGGTGTTACCAGAACACTAGGGGTGTATGAAGTTGCTGTCGACATCACTGAACGTAAACGTTTAGAGCAAATGAAAACCGAATTCATTTCTACCGTCAGCCATGAATTGCGTACACCGCTCACATCGATTTCAGGGGCATTGGGTTTAATTGCAAATAGTATGCTAGGGACACTGCCAGAAAAAGCCATGACGATGTTAACTATCGCCTATAAAAATAGTCAGCGCTTAACTATGTTAATAAACGATTTATTGGATATGGAAAAATTAATTGCGGGCAAAATGCATTTTGATATGAAATTTTTCCCATTGTTTCCACTGGTGCAGCAAGCGATGCTTGAAAACAAACCTTATGCTGATCATTACGCAGTAACTTTTGTTATTGAAAATCATGTTGAGCAAGCATTAATTCACATTGATAGCTTTCGGCTGCAGCAAATATTAAGTAGCTTTATATCCAATGCTGCAAAGTATTCGCCGCGAGGGGGACAGGTAGAACTAGTTCTTACGCGAGTGAGCAGTTGGATAAGAATTTCAGTGCGTGATTATGGTGTCGGGATTCCAGAAGAATTTAAAGAGCATATGTTTGAAAAATTTTCTCAGGCGGATTCATCGGATTCGCGTCAGCACAGTGGTGCAGGTTTGGGCTTGGCCATCAGTAAAGAATTGGTGGAGCACATGGGTGGCAGAATCGGTTTTGTGAGTAAGTCTAACGCAGGTGCATATTTTTACGCAGAATTTAAAGAAGTTTTTATCTAGCCCAAGCTGTATCTGTCATTCAAGGTTTGGCTGTTTAGATCAAGGGGAAAAACAATGAAGCAAGCACTGCAAAGAATTTTATATATTGAAGATGACCTTGATATTCAGGCTATTACGATCATGGTTTTGCAAACGATTAATGGGTTTACACTGGAAGCCTGTTCATCGGGCCATGAAGCATTGCTCAAAGCTGTAGCATTTAAACCGGATTTAATATTGTTGGATGTGATGATGCCGGGAATAAATGGCCCGGAAACTTTTGCAGAATTGCGCAAGCTTGCTTCGCTAGCGTCTACTCCAGTGGTATTTATGACCGCCAAAGTACAGCCACAGGAAGTGCAAAAATATATTAGTTTGGGTGCTGTAGGTGTTATTGCAAAACCTTTTGACCCCATGATCCTGGCTGATCAACTTCGCGATATTTGGGAAAAAATCCACTAGTAAATTTCGCTCTTCAATAATTTTGATAGCAGCTCTAACAACCAATCAAAACAATAGCGCTACACGATGAACCTTAACTACCCCTATTCAGCGTTAATTTCAGGAATGATTATTCGTCCATCCACAGTGCATCCAAATTGCGAAATCCCCAGTCTTCCGGCGCTTCACGACCGACAATTTTATCTTTACCCACCATAAGCGATAAATTAATTATTTCTTGCAAAATGGGTGCTTTAAATTTTGCGGAAAAAAATACTTTTACATTAGGCGTTAGCAAGGAATGTTCGTTTTGTTCAAGTACAACACCCAAACGGTCACTTTCCAATCTCACCAATGAACCGGTTGGATAGATGCCGACAGTTTTTACAAATGATTGAAACACCATTTCATCAAAGTGATTCTTACTCCATTCCGCCATTTTGCGAATAGCTTCAGCGGGAGGCCAACCTTTTTTATAAGGACGGTTGGAAGTAATTGCATCATAAACATCACACACAGCTCCCATTTTGGCAAACAAACTAATCGCATCGCCTTTTAAACGATGAGGGTAACCGTTACCATCGACTTTTTCATGATGATGTAATACCACATCTACCACCGATGCACTAATCATGGGATTATCTAATAATAATTTCCAACCTATCTCGGGATGATTTTTAACGGTATTAAATTCACTGTCGGTGAGCTTGCCTGGTTTGTTTAAAATTTTATGCGAAATACCAATTTTGCCAATATCATGAAGCAGACCTGCAAGACCGGCTTCACGCACCATGTTATTGTCTAAATCCATGTGACGCGCGAGCGCAACCATTAGCGCACAGACCGCAACCGAGTGCATATAAGTGTATTCCATATTATTATTTTTTAATCGCGCTAAACTAATCAGTGCATGAGGTTGGCGGAATACCGATGTGGAAATTTCTTCAACAATTGTTTGCGCATAGCTGACTTCTATAGTTTTACCCAGACGTGCTTCGGTGAAGATTTGCATCACCGCTTCTTTAGCGCGGTCACACACCTTGGTAGCTAATGTGAGCTCTTGCTGGATACTTACCTGAATTACTTTTTGTGCATTGGCAACACGCAGCAATAGATTCTCGGTTTCCTGATTGATATCGCTAGCACTTTTCGTGGGGTGCGAGGCTTCATCGCTTCCTCTGCTAGTATCTATCCACACCTCCCTGATGCCACTTGTGCAAATACTCTCGCGATCTTTCTCGTCATCTAAAAGAAATTGAGTTTTGGAAAAGGGATGCTCCATCCATGAACCACACAGTTCTGCGATGAACATACCTAAACGCAAATCTTTTGCGGCAATACGCTTCAACATCGCAGATGGCCTCGAATGATGGCATTACATGATTAATTCAGATTTTAGTATAGGTAATGTTTGGCTGTGCACAAAATAATGAGGGCTTAAATATCGCGCTGAATTTTCGGTTTCAGATCATAAATTTGTGCATAAGCGATGGCTTTGAGGAGCGGTACCGGTTTACCAAAATAATATCCCTGAGCTTCGGTGCAGCCACATTTTTGCAGAATATCGGCCTCGATTTGTGACTCAACGCCTTCTGCGGTGGTGTCCAGCTTTAAGGCGTGAGCTAATTGAATAATCGCGGTCACAATGGCTAGTGCAGTGGTGTCCTCGTTTAATGCGCTGACAAAAGTACGATCAATTTTTAAAGTATCCAGTGGATAGCTGCGCAGATATGCAAGCGATGAGTACCCCGTACCAAAATCATCGAGCGCAATACGCACACCTAAAGCTCGCAGTGCCGTCAGGGTTTGTTTGGCGGAAACATTATCCTGAATCAATAATGATTCGGTAATCTCTAATTCCAAACGCGCAGGTGCTAGCCCGCTAATGCGTAGCGCCCAACTCACTAGTTCAACAATATTCCCTTCACGAAATTGCACAGCAGAAAGATTGACCGCCATACGCCAATTATTTTTCCATTTGGCGGCATATTTGCAGGACTCAATTAATATCCAGCTACCAAGAGGAATGATTAAATTAGATTCTTCTGCCAGTGGAATAAATTGCGCCGGCAAGATTAATCCCTGCTCCGGGTGATGCCAGCGGAGTAGAGCTTCGAAACCAACAATTTGTTGCGTGGATAAGGTAATTTGCGGTTGAAAATAAATTTCAAATTGCCCTGTGACGGGTTCGCTTGGCCAAGCCAGGTCTTGCGCAAAGCGTTTGTTCAGCAGTTGATGCGTGACTGAATTTTCTTCTAAAGCGGAGCGCATATCGTTCAGTAAATGTAGTTTTTTCTGTGCAATAATTTCCATGCCGATTTCATGGAAACGAAAAGTATTTCGCCCGGCAGCTTTCGCCGCGTAGAGTGCCATATCAGCATTTTTTAACAGTACACCTGGCTCATGCCCATGCTCCGGTGCGAGTGCTATCCCAATGCTACAGCTAACGGGTAAGCTAAAACCATCAATGTAGCAAGGTGTGCTAAACGCATCGAGTAATCTTTGCGCGAGAAGACTTGCCTTAATATTCGAATCATCTACATAGCTTAGCAAAGCAAATTCATCGCCGCCCAAGCGTGCCATTAAGTCGGTACTACGAATGGTTTTTTGTAGCCGTTCAGCAATTGTTTGCAGTACACGATCACCCACATCGTGACCCAACGAATCATTAATATGTTTAAAATTATCCAGGTCCAAAAGAAACAGCGCAAAAGTTTCCTGGGCATTGTGTTGGCGAATTTTTTCAATGTGTTCATTGAAATGGTACCGATTCGTCAAACCGGTTAGGGTATCTATATTGACAAGCCGGCGCATTTCCAGCTCAACAGTATGCGTTTGCGTAACATCAGAACCTACACCGCGCCAGCCAATAACTTTACCTTTGTTATCAAAAAGTGGCTTAGCGGTAAGCTGCCACCATTGACGACTCTGATTGATAATTATGGGTAGGGTTATATCGCTAAAGGGTACAGTGCCACTCAACAAATTGCGCAAATGCGCAGCGGAATGCGTAGGTAAACTGCTGTCAGAATTATGAACAAAAGTTACATCAAATAAATCGACAAATACAGTGGAATCTAATATAGCTTCGTTGCGATCGAGCAACGTCGATAATTTTTTGGAAGGGTTTTTTAACAGTCCTTGTTCGTTTAATTCCCATAGCCAATCGCTAGTGTGCGCTTCAAAATCGTGTAAAAGTAAGCTTACTAATTGTTGCTGATGCGATGCTTCCGCTTCAGCCATTAAGCGTGCCCCAAATGTTTTTGCAGTAGAAATAACGGTAGCGCAAATAATAAGAGCATAAATTAAAAGTAGTATTGCTATGTCCCAATTCTCGACCGGACTTCTAAGCAGTGCAATTTCACAGCCCAATGTAAGAATACCAACAAAAGCAATAGCAGCTTGGGGAACAGTGGCTAATGCAAATCCGCCACCGCAGAGCATGCCGGTGCAAATCGTTGTTAATATAAGCGTAAGACGTGGATCTTCATTTTGAAATGCAATAATCGGAGCCGCCGCCCAGATGCTGCCCAGAATAACAGCGTGGAGTGCCGCGCGAGTTAATGCGCGCTCAGAGACATGTTCAAGCGGTGGCTTTTTACGCTGCAAAAGCCAGGCTTTGGTACTGCTATAAACACAGTAGCTTAAAAACATGGCCCAAATGACTAAACCTGGAAAGTGTGGCGTATGAAAAAAAGCGAATAAAAGTACGGTTGCATTAACCGTATTTGACAGCATTGTTAAGGGCGTCAACTTGATGATGGCTTGTAATTGTTGCGCGCGGAAAAACGCCGCAACGCCAGGTTCAGCTTCGTAAATTTTAAATTGCTTTTTAATAATGCCTAACAGAAAACGCCAATTTAAAAAATAGCCATTTTTAGAAGAGGAACCCATTTTGTTGGGGAATGCACCTTGTTGTAAGTCGGTTGGAACTCATAAGCGAAAATTAGGGAAAATCTATGAGTCAGATACTCTCAGACTAGTTGAGCATCAAAAGCTGTCAAGCAAGCTGTTGATTTTAAAGGAGGTAATATATAAGGAGTAATCTGGGCGGGGAGAAGAATATCAAGAATATGAAATGCTTAGGTAATCCATCCCTGGATCATCGCGCCTGATAAAGGCTTAATTAGTATTAGTTGGCAAAGGTACATCTTCCTTCGGCGCCGGTGCGTCAGCGGGAGGCGCAGGCGTGTCGCTAGTTGGCAAGGGCATATCGCGCCTCACATCATCCAGATAGCGTTCAGATTTATCTCCGCTAATAGGTGCTGGGCCAGGCAAATAATCGCCTTCGGTTTTGATTAATTTATCGCCTTCAAAATAAGCGGTAAACAAGTGGGTAGTGGTTGTCCCGTCTCTGCCGCGTTTCAGACTGTAGTAATAATCCCAACGATTGTCATTGAAGGTGTTGGGTAATAGAGTGTTACCCAACACGAAACGAACCTGACGTTTATTCATACCCAAATTAAGCTTACTGACCATTTCCGGGGTAATAATATGGCCTTGTTGAATGTTAAGTTTGTGAACACCGGGGAAAAATCGACAACTGGCAAGGCTAAACACACATAAGGTGACCAGTAAAACACGACTGGCTAATTTCATAAGAGGGCTTCCACTAAATAATTTGAACACGGATAATACCCGAACCACGGGAATACTGAGAATGTTTTGGAGGAAAAATGGCAGATGAAAACCGAGAACTGCGCAAAGTGGGCTTAAAGGTCACTTTACCGCGCATCAAAATTCTGCAAATGCTTGAATCCGCTGAGCGGCATCACATGAGCGCCGAAGATGTTTATAAGACATTAATCGAACAAGGTGATGACGTTGGCCTGGCTACGGTATATCGCGTATTGACTCAATTTGAAACTGCCGGCTTGGTGGTCAGGCACAATTTCGACGGCGGCCACTCGGTATTTGAGATCGCCCGCGGTGAGCATCATGATCACATGGTCGATATAGATAGCGGGAAGGTCATTGAGTTCCATAATGATGAAATCGAAGCTCTGCAAAAGAAAATTGCTGCAGAACATGGTTATGAATTAAAAGAACATAGCCTGGTGCTTTATGTAAAAGCATTAAAACGGTAGCAAAAAGTATATTGGCCCAGCTGGTCTGGGCTTATAACTTCGATAAAAAAACGTATTTGTACTGCTTTACACACTTTCCAATACAATTCTTCTACTCATCGCCAATTTCTTTCAACAATATCGCCCAATGTAATTTCTGCATAACTTCAAAAATTTAACGATAATTTTCTTTTCGTTACTTTTAAATACTCCACAAATACTTTGTAAAAAAATGCACTGCGCATATAACCTGAATTCACAAAATCACTAATACCAGGCTTCATCTAAATTAAATATAAAGTCTAAGCTTTTGTTATTTGCGCAGAACTCGGTCTATCAGGAGTTCGCTGGCGTACCGATACTCATCCCCTAATCGTCCACTATGGCTTATCGGATGCCATAGCGTGCAGACGAATCTAACGGGAATAAATATCATGATTTATAAAAGCAGATGGCGATGGGGAATTCCTTTGCAATCTGACCGCGTAGTTTGTGATCACAAGGTCACTCATCTTTATGCTCGTTTTAATAGATTTGACTGGCTCTGTGAAGCCTCAATTCCAATTTAATGCTCAGTAAAAAATTTTAAAACGCCAAAAGAAATTTAGGTCGTGGCGCAATATCTTTGTGAAAAATTTATCTTTCACTATCTCGATTGCCATTAACTATTAATCGCGATCAACACAAATTACCTTAGGTAAAAAAATGAAAATTTTCGGGAAATATTCCACTAAAGCTTTATGTTTTTCACTCGTGCTCGCCACCGCTTTTATGACTGGGTGTGGTGGCAGCAACAACAATAATAAGAGGAGCAGTGCCGGTAGCAGCAAAATGCAAAGTAGTGTTGCTGTGAGTAGTGCTAGCAGTGTTGCTAATAGCATTGCTAGTAGTTCCGCGCTGAGTAGTAGTGCAGTTGTTCTCACTGTGGTTGCTGCAAAAAGTCCTTCTAATGTAGCTGTTGGCATTCGGGTAGACAGAAACATCAGCGCTACTTTCAACGCGGCGATGGATGATTCAACTATCACTACCGAAACTTTTGTTGTTACCGGGCCAAACGATACTCTTGTACCAGGTGTAGTAACCTATGCTGATATGGTGGCCACGTTTAATCCTGACAGTGATCTTCAAACTAACACTTCATACACAGTTACGATTAAATCGATTGTTAAAAATCTGGCAGTTCCAGCTACCGGATTGGCGACCGATTCCGTATGGACCTTTACCACAGCTGCAGAGCTCGCCCAAGGTCCTGAGCCGGTTAATCTGGGCACCGCAATTAATTATGTGATTCTGGCAAAATCTGCTGTATCAGCTACTGTTGGTACGACCGTCACAGGAAATATAGGGCTGAGCCCAGCTGCGGAAAGTTTTATCACCGGCTTTAGCCAGACCCGTGACGCGACTAATGAGTTCTCAATAGCCAGCATGGTGACCGGCAATCTTTACGCTGCGAACATGGCAGCTCCGACGCCTACAATCATGACTACTGCCATTGGCGATATGGAAATTGCATACACCGATGCGGCTGGCAGAAGCTTGCCTGACTTTACTGAGCGTGGTGCGGGCGATATTAGTGGTATGACACTGGTTCCAGGTCTTTACAAATGGGGTACGGGTGTTTCGGCTAACACGAATGTCACCCTTTCTGGTGGTGCAAATGATGTTTGGATTTTCCAAATTGCGAATAATTTGACGGTAGCCAGCGGTGTAATCGTAACGTTGGATGGCGGCGCTCTGGCGAAAAATGTTTTCTGGCAAGTAGCGGGCAAAGCAACGCTTGGTACTACCGCAGATTTCAAAGGCATTATCCTGAGTCAAACACAGGTAATATTAGAAACTGGTGCCATACTGAATGGCAGAGCTCTGGCGCAAACGGCTATTACACTAGACGCAAGTGCAGTGACCGCACCAGCTCTTTAAGTGCAAGCATCAGCTTAGGCAAAGCATTTAAAATAGGGTAATTGACGTCTAACAACCTATAAAAAACTGGTAATGCCAATCCAAAAAAAAGGACCCCTTAAAAGGTCCTTTTTGCATGTGCCCCGATGCGGTTTTGGTGGGGTTTTATGAACACTTTTCGTGGAAAATAACTTCCAACTCAAGTACCGTACCAAGCCTGGCGCGACATAGAGTCGCTCTTTCTTTTGTGAGTGAATGTTGAATGGTTTCGAGCGTACCGCTTCCGAAAGTTTTAGTCGTTAATGATGATGCGTCTACCTTGTTGGCGCTCGCAAGTTTATTAACAGGGTCAGCCGACAGCCCGAAGTATGAAGTTATCACTGTGCAATCCGGCGAAGAAGCGCTACGGAAGGTTCTCAAACACAACTTCGCAGTTATTCTGCTCGATGTGAGTATGCCGATCATGGATGGATTTGAAACAGCAGAAGCAATTCATTCGCATCCCCGCTCAGCGTCGGTTCCTATCATTTTTATCACCGCTCACTACGGCGACGAATTAAACCGCCTCAAGGGCTATCAAAGGGGCGCTGCAGATTATTTGTTTGCTCCCGTCATACCCAAAGTAGTCTTGGCAAAAGTGGCCGTGTTCGTTGAGTTAAGCCAAAAAAACCTCGAGCTGGAGCAAAAAACCTTAGAGCTGGAAGCGCTAAACAGTGATCTGCGCGTACAACGTTTACAAGACCTGGAACGGATGAATACCGCGTTAGAGGTAGAGGTACTGGAACGTCGTGTGGCAGAGCATCGTGCTACTGAACTTGCTACCCGTGACGCGCTCACTGGATTACTTAACCGGCGTTCCTTATTGGAACGGATGAAGCATGCCATTGCTCGGGCAGCGCGCCGCAAGGAGGGGCTGGCATTGATGTTCCTGGATCTGGATCATTTCAAAGAAGTTAACGATACGCTGGGCCATGAAGCAGGCGACGAATTATTGAAACAAGTTGTCGCACATCTGACCGCGGCGGTGCGTGAAACTGATATGGTCGCACGGCTTGGCGGTGATGAATTTGTCGTGTTGCTGGAGGGCTTTCCGGACACCACTGACGTGATGAAAGTGGCCAGGAAAATTATCAACGCTAATGCCGCACCCCACATCATCAAAGGACATTCGGTTGTAGCGTCTGCCACTATAGGCATAAGCTTTTACCCCAAAGACGGCAATACTGCGGAGGTTTTACTCAAAAACGCAGACGTCGCCATGTACCATGCCAAACAGCAGGAACGTGGTTCTATTCAATTTTTTCATGAGGAGTTGAATGCTACCGAGCGCCAGCGTATCCAATTTGAGAATGAGGTAAAGCACGCCCTCGCCAATGATGAATTCGAACTTTTTTATCAACCCATGATTGATATTGCGTCGGGCCGAGCGACCGGTTTAGAAGCAATTTTACATTGGCACCATCCACAGCTGGGATTGATTGGTCCAAGTGAATTTTTACCTCGTGTAGCTCAGAGCGGCCAGGCTTCACAGCTTGGCGAGTGGGTGATTTATGCCGCTTGCGCGCAGGCGCAGCATTGGCAAAAGAACGAAGTACCTTTCGCCTTGCCGATTGCCATCAATGTCGATATTTCCCAATTGCAACCCGAACTGCTCAATACCATTTCCAGTGCCCTTGCCAAGTACGATATGCAGCCTTCGTGTCTTCAGCTTGAAGTTACTGAATCTATGGCGGTGCGTGATATCAGCAAGATTTCGACGGTGTTGCGAGAAATCAGCGCATTAGGTATTGGCATTGCCATAGATGGTTTTGGTACGGGATTTTCGTCTCTCGCCATATTGAAGACGTTGCCGATTAGCATTTTGAAAATTGATCCATGCTTTATGACCGGTTCAGGCGAGACAGGGAACACGTCCGTTATTACTGTTTTCCCAAACGATACAACTCTGGTTTCAGCTATGTTATCCATGGCACGCGCCTTTCGTTTACGAATAGTTGCCGAAGGTGTAGAGACAGAACAGCAATTTGACACTTTAAAAGCCCTGGGATGTGATGAATACCAAGGCGTGTTTTTTAGCGCACCGCTGCAGGCAGATATGCTGCTAAAGCGTTTGCAGGCAAAGGTTTCTTAACTTAAGTGTTTAATTACCAGCGGGTGGTTGTGGCTACTGGCTGATCTTATTTACCTTGAATACTTGATAGATTGAATACTATAACCACGTAGATTGAATGCTAAAAAGTACGGAGATTTATTATGGGTACAGTTGCACAACTAGAAGAAGAGCTTGATGCCAAGGAATTATTGCAGGTATTAACAGCGCTTAAAAAAGGTGATTTTTCGGCGCGTATGCCAGCAGACTTGACCGGGCTGGCTGGAAAAATAGCCGATACACTCAACGATATTATTGAATCGAACGAGCTCTTATCCAAGGGCATCACCGACGTAAGTCGGGTGGTGGGACGGGAAGGGCGACTGACGCAGCGTGCGGTCATTCCCTCTATGGCGGGTGGGTGGGCCACTATTGTTAAATCTGTGAATACCTTAATCGACGATCTCGTGCGTCCTACCACAGAAATGGCCCGCGTTATCGGTGCTGTGGCAAAAGGTGATTTGTCGCAGAACATGGCCCTGGACGTCGATGGCCGTCCCCTTAAAGGACAATTCTTGCGCGCCGCTTCCACTGCTAACACCATGGTGGAACAGCTCTCCTCATTTGCCTCGGAAGTAACCCGGGTAGCCCGTGAAGTGGGTACCGAAGGTAAGCTTGGTGGTCAGGCGAACGTGCCCGGGGTTGCCGGAACCTGGAAAGATTTGACTGACTCAGTAAACTCCATGGCGGGCAACTTGACCTCGCAAGTGCGGAACATTGCCGACGTAACCACTGCGGTGGCCAACGGCGACTTATCCAAAAAAATCACGGTGGACGTGCGTGGCGAAATCCTCCAGCTTAAAGACACCATCAATACCATGGTGGACCAATTGCGGTCCTTCGCATCAGAAGTAACGCGTGTGGCAAGAGAGGTAGGTACCGAAGGTAAGCTTGGCGGTCAGGCTTATGTGCCCGGGGTCGGTGGAACCTGGAAAGACTTAACCGATAACGTGAACTTTATGGCCTCGAACCTGACCGGTCAGGTGCGGAATATTGCGGAGGTAACCACGGCGGTGGCCAATGGTGATTTATCCAAGAAAATCACGGTGGACGTAAAAGGCGAGATTTTGCAATTGAAAGACACCATCAACGTGATGGTGGATCAGCTCTCTTCATTCGCATCGGAAGTAACGCGGGTGGCGAGAGAAGTAGGTACCGAAGGTAAGCTCGGCGGTCAGGCGCAGGTAAAAGGCGTGGCGGGAACCTGGAAGGATTTGACCGACTCGGTGAACTCCATGGCCGGTAACTTGACCTCGCAAGTGCGGAACATTGCCGACGTAACCACAGCGGTGGCCACGGGAGACTTGTCGAAGAAAATCACGGTGGACGTAAAAGGCGAGATTCTCGAATTGAAAAACACCATTAACGTGATGGTGGATCAGCTGTCCTCGTTTGCATCGGAAGTAACGCGAGTAGCGAGGGAGGTGGGTACTGAAGGTAAGCTCGGCGGGCAGGCGCAGGTAAAAGGCGTGGGCGGCACCTGGAAAGATTTAACTGATAACGTGAACTTCATGGCTTCGAATCTCACCGGTCAGGTACGAAACATTGCGGAAGTAACCACGGCGGTGGCGCGGGGTGACCTGTCCAAAAAGATTACGGTGGACGTAAAAGGTGAAATTCTGGAATTGAAAGACACCATCAACGTGATGGTGGATCAGCTGTCCTCGTTTGCATCGGAAGTAACGCGTGTGGCAAGAGAAGTAGGTACCGAAGGTAAGCTCGGCGGTCAGGCCAACGTATTAGGTGTTGCGGGAACCTGGAAGGATTTGACCGACTCGGTGAACTCCATGGCCGGTAACTTAACGGGTCAGGTACGGAACATTGCGGAAGTAACCACGGCGGTGGCCAACGGCGACCTTTCCAAGAAAATCACGGTGGATGTAAAAGGCGAAATTTTCGAATTGAAAAACACCATCAACGTGATGGTGGACCAGTTGAATTCGTTTGCATCGGAAGTAACGCGGGTAGCAAGAGAGGTAGGTACCGAAGGTAAGCTCGGCGGTCAGGCGCAGGTTAAAGGCGTGGCGGGAACCTGGAAGGATTTGACCGACTCGGTGAACTCCATGGCCGGTAACTTGACCTCGCAAGTGCGGAACATTGCCGACGTAACTACAGCGGTGGCGACGGGAGATCTGTCGAAGAAAATCACGGTGGACGTAAAAGGTGAAATTCTCGAATTGAAAAACACCATCAACGTGATGGTGGACCAGTTGTCCTCGTTTGCTTCCGAAGTAACGCGGGTAGCACGGGAAGTGGGCACTGAAGGTAAGCTCGGTGGGCAAGCGCAGGTAAAAGGGGTGGGTGGAACCTGGAAAGATTTGACCGATAACGTAAATTTCATGGCCTCGAACCTCACCGGTCAGGTGCGGAACATTGCCGAGGTAACCACAGCGGTAGCGCGGGGCGATTTGTCGAAGAAAATCACGGTGGACGTGAAGGGCGAAATTTTTGAATTAAAAAACACCATCAACGTGATGGTGGATCAGTTGAACTCCTTTGCTTCCGAGGTAACACGGGTGGCGCGGGAGGTAGGTACCGAAGGTAAGCTCGGTGGTCAGGCGCAGGTAAAAGGCGTGGGCGGAACCTGGAAAGATTTAACGGATAACGTGAACTTTATGGCCTCGAACCTCACCGGTCAGGTGCGGAATATTGCCGATGTAACCACGGCGGTAGCGCGGGGCGACTTATCCAAGAAAATTACGGCGGACGCTAAAGGCGAGATTCTCGAACTAAAAGACACCATCAACGTGATGGTGGATCAGCTTTCCTCGTTCGCTTCGGAAGTAACACGGGTGGCAAGAGAGGTAGGTACCGAAGGTAAGCTCGGTGGTCAAGCTAACGTACCGGGAGTTGCGGGAACCTGGAAGGATTTGACCGACTCGGTGAACTCCATGGCGGGGAACTTAACGTCACAGGTAAGGAACATTGCCGACGTAACCACTGCGGTGGCCAACGGCGATCTCTCGAAGAAAATCACGGTGGACGTGCGCGGCGAAATTTTGCAATTGAAAGATACCATCAACACCATGGTGGACCAGTTGCGATCCTTCGCATCCGAAGTAACGCGGGTAGCGCGGGAGGTGGGAACCGAGGGGCGTCTCGGCGGCCAGGCAAACGTGCCCGGCGCATCCGGAACCTGGAAAGATTTGACCGATAACGTAAATTTCATGGCTTCTAACCTTACCGGACAGGTGCGGAACATTGCGGCGGTAACCACAGCGGTGGCGCGGGGTGACTTGTCGAAAAAAATTACCGTGGATGTAAAAGGTGAAATTCTCGAATTGAAAAACACCATCAACGTGATGGTGGATCAGCTGTCCTCGTTTGCATCTGAAGTGACCCGGGTAGCGCGGGAAGTAGGTACCGAAGGTAAGCTCGGCGGCCAGGCGCAGGTAGAAGGGGCCGCCGGAACCTGGAAAGATTTGACCGATAACGTGAACTTCATGGCAGCGAATTTGACTGCGCAGGTGCGCGGTATCGCGGGTGTGGTAACCGCAGTAGCTAACGGCGATTTGAAGAAAAAACTCACCGTGGCTGCGCGCGGCGAGATCGCGGCGTTGGCGAATACCATTAACGAAATGACTGATACGCTCGCGGTGTTCGCGGACCAGGCAACAACGGTAGCACGTGAGGTGGGCGTCGAAGGTAAGCTCGGCGGACAGGCCAGCGTGCCGGGCGCTGCGGGTACCTGGAAAGCACTGACGGAAAACGTAAACCAGCTAGCGGCAAACTTATCCACCCAGGTACGTGCTATTGCTGAAGTGGCGACGGCGGTAACGCGGGGCGACTTATCGCGGTCGATTCAGGTAGAAGCGCTGGGCGAAGTGTCGGATCTTAAAGACAATATCAACGAGATGATTCGCAACCTCAAAGAAACCACGCAGAAAAATGCCCAGCAAGATTGGCTCAAAACCAACCTGGCGCGCTTTACTCGCTTACTGCAAGGCCAACGCGACCTCACTGCGGTCGCATCGCTGATTTTGTCTGAGTTGGCACCCTTGGTGACTGCACACCACGGCGTGTTTTACATGATGGATGCGAGCAGTAGTAAAGATTCCCGGCTGAACATGATCGCAAGTTACGGTTATCGCCCTAACCGCAAACTGCCGACCTCCTTCCTGCCGGGCGAAGGTCTGGTAGGTCAGTGTGCATTAGAGAAATTGCGCATCTGGCTGACGGATGTACCCAGTAACTATATTCAGATCTCATCAGGATTAGGCTCGGCACCACCGAATAATATTGTGGTCTTGCCCATTCTGTTTGAACAACAAGTCAAGGCGGTAATTGAAATCGCCTCGCTTGATCGCTTTACCGAAACTCATTTGTCTTTCCTTGACCAGCTGATGGAATCTATCGGTGCAGTATTGAATACGATTGAAGCCAACAGCAGAACTGAAAGTCTCTTAACGCAATCCCAATCACTGGCACAAGAGCTACAGCAAACTAACCTTGAGCTAGCTGAAAAAGCGCGTTTGCTCTCCGATCAAAACATCGAAGTAGAACGTAAAAATACCGAAGTGGAACAAGCCAAATTAGCGCTCGAAGAAAAGGCCAGTCAGTTGGCGCTATCGTCCAAATATAAATCAGAATTTTTGGCGAATATGTCCCACGAACTGCGTACACCTTTGAATAGCTTATTGATTCTGGCGCAACAATTGGGTGATAACCCCAGCGGCAACTTGTCCGACAAACAAGTTGAATTCGCGCGGACAATTCACGGCTCGGGTAGTGACTTGTTAACACTGATTAACGACATTCTCGATTTGTCGAAAATTGAATCAGGAACTGTGACCCTGGAAGTTAGCGAATATCGTTTCCAAACTATCCGCAGTTATGTAGAGCGTACCTTCCGTCATATGGCGGAGGCCAAGCAGCTTGGTTTTACGATTGAACTTGCGGAAACCTTGCCGGCAGCAATGATGACAGACACTACACGTCTGCAACAAATTTTGAAAAACTTGCTGTCCAATGCCTTCAAATTTACGACACGAGGAAGTGTCACGCTGCGCATTGGTCTAATGAGCGCTGGCTGGACTGTAGATCACCCTACGTTATCCGAGGCCGATGCCGTACTTGCATTTGCGGTGAGCGATTCCGGGGTAGGTATCGCCAGCGATAAGCTGCAGTTGATTTTCGAAGCTTTCCAGCAAGCCGATGGCAGTACTGCGCGTCGTTACGGTGGCACTGGTTTAGGACTTTCCATTAGCCGTGAATTGGCGCGCTTGTTGGGTGGTGAAATTCGCGTGGAAAGTGAAGTTGATATGGGTAGTACCTTTACCTTGTTCTTGCCCTACCATCGCGGAATTAGTCGTAATGACGTGTCCAGGTCCGCAAATAGCTTAAACTTGCCGGCCTTGCCCCCCAATGTTATTTACACCCGCCCCGAAGTCTCCCCCGTTACTTCGGCGAATGACTTAACGCTTGAACAAAAAAATATTGTTGCTCCAGCTGCCAGCTTGCCAGAGCAAAATTTCGATGACAGGGCACTGATTGCTGAAGGCGATCCTGCCATCTTAATCGTTGAAGATGACCAAAATTTTGCCAAGTTATTATTAAATGCCGCACGCGAGAAAAACTTTAAAGGCATAGTGACTACTACCGGTGATGCGGTACTTACCTTGGCTCGGGATTATCTTCCGTCAGCCATTTTGCTCAATATGCAATTGGCCGATATCGATGGTTTTACCATCCTTGAACGCTTAAAACGCGATCCTGCTACGCGGCATATTCCAGTGCATATTTTGTCAAACTTACCCTTGGCGGATGCGGAATTGCAGAATGAAGAGCGAGAGCGTTGCCTCCGTCATGGCGCTATTGCCTATCTAAGCGGCCCGATTAGTGGTGAGCGTTTGCAACACGAATTCTTGCGCATTCAGCAGTATTTGATGCGCGGTAAACGTAGTTTGTTGGTAGTAGAAGATGACCCATTGCAACGCGACGGTATAGTCGAATTGATTGGTACATCGGACGTGCATATCGTGGCTGTGGGCAGTGGTAACGAGGCACTTGAAGCACTCGCCAAATCACGATTTGATTGTGTTGTGCTGGATCTCAGCTTACCGGACATGAATGGGTTCGATGTCCTTGACACCATGAGCAAAGATGAATATTTGCGTGATTTGCCGGTGGTGGTTTATACCGCGCGCGATCTCAATCGCAAGGAAATTACCAAATTAAAACGCGTTGGTAAAACGGTGGTAGTAAAAGATGCGCGTTCACCAGAACGGCTGCTTGATGAAACCTCGTTATTTCTCCATCGCGCTCATGCCAGCATGCCAGCACAGCAACGCCGGATGATAGATGCAATGCAGGCAGCTGATGACGGGCTGGCCGGGCGCAATGTATTGATTGTCGATGATGACTTGCGCAACATCTTTGCGTTAAGTTCGGTACTTGAGCGGCAGAAGATGAAAGTTTCCTTTGCTGAGAACGGACGCGATGGCATTGAAGTGCTGGAAAAAGATTCCTCCATCGAAATTGTCCTGATGGACATTATGATGCCGGAGATGGATGGTTACGACACTATGCGCGCAATTCGCCGCATCCCGCGTTTCAAAACATTGCCGATTATCACCTTAACCGCCAAGGCGATGAAAGGTGACCGGGATAAGTGCATTGCGGCGGGCGCCTCGGATTACATTACCAAGCCGGTTGATGTGGCCCAGTTGCTATCGCTTATGCGTGTTTGGCTGCCGTAGGAAACCTAGCCAAGTGGGAACACTGAAGATGCTCGAAGATCTCGAAATCACCTTGCTACTCGAAGCGATTGTGCTTCGCTTTGGCGACGATTTTCGCGGTCATCAACGGGAGCTCATTCGCCGTAAGCTACATGCTTTTATGCAAGCGCACGATATTGCAACAGTGTCGTCCCTGCAGGATCGTGTGTTACACGACTCGACTTACATTGAAGCTTTGCTGCGAGCGTTGGATGCGCGTCAGGCTGGATTATTCGATCACCCTGAATATATGCTTGAATTGCGTAGGGTGTTGGTACCTTGGCTGCGCTCTTGCCCGGCGCCTAAGGTGTGGATAGCCGAATGCACCAGCTCTGAAGATGTGTTTGCTCTAGCGATTTTGTTAGCTGAAGAAAACCTTAGCCATAAAACCCAAATTTTCGCTACAGGCGCCAACGCCACGCTGTTAAGCGAGGCACGCGAGGGCAAATTTCCGCTTGAGAAGTTGGGCGACTATGAAAAGAATTACTTGCTCGCGGGCGGTACCCAATCATTGGCGAATTATTATGAACAAGTGAATGGGGCTATAGCATTTCTCCCTGCGCTGGGCAGTAACATCACTTGGGCGCAATATAATTTAACTACCGATGCGTCATTTAACGAATTTGAACTTATTATCTGTCGTGGCGGGCTGGCTAACTACGCATCCAGGTTGCGCCGCCGCGCGCTCCAGCTGTTCTATGACAGTCTGCCTACCTTTGGCATATTAAGTATTGTCGGGTCCGACTATATCGAGGTGGCGCCGTTTGTGTCGTATTACAGTGCTATATCGCCTAAGCACGGTCTTTATCGACGGATAAAATAATTCAGTTACATGTTCTGCTACGAATTTAAAATCTCGCGCGCATGCGCTAAAGATTGCTCCGTAACCTTTGCACCGCCCAGCATGCGCGCTATTTCTGCAACTTTCTCTTCACCTTCCAAAAGCTCCAGGGTCGATTCTGCGCTGGCCGCGGTAGATTTTTTGCTAACCAACAAATGTTGATGCCCTTTACTCGCTACCTGTGCCAAATGGGTGACGCAAATAACCTGACCATTTTCTCCTAATTGACGCAATAGTTTACCAACGACATCGGCAGTGGCACCGCCGATTCCCACATCCACTTCATCGAATACCAAGGTGGGGGTGGCAGAGGTTTGTGCGGTAATAACTTGAATGGCGAGGCTGATCCGTGAAAGCTCGCCGCCAGAAGCGACTTTGGCGAGTGCCCGTGGCGTTTGACCAGGGTTGGTGCTGATTAAAAACTCTATATCTTCCAAGCCGTTAGCACTGGCCTTATCCGTAAGCGGGGTGAGGCTAACGGTCAGTTGAGCATGCTCCATGGCTAATAACTTAAGCTGCGCGTTCACTTTTTTACTGAGATTAACAGCAGCTTTGCGGCGTTGCTCTGAAAGTTTCTCAGCCAACTGAAGGTATGCCTTTTGCGCGCTCGCCACTTGTTGCGCAAGGATATCAAGCTTGGTATCGCCGCCTTGTAGCTGTTCAAGTTCGTTGCTTAAACGTGCGATTAACTCCGGTAATTCTTCCGCTTTAATGCGATGTTTGCGCGCTATATCGTAAATGGCGGTGAGGCGTTCTTCGACTTGTTGCAGTCGCGCCGGGTCGAGGTTAAAAGTATCTATGTGATGGTCGATTTCATGGCAAGCTTCCTCTACCTGAATTTGTGCGCTAAGCAACAGCTCTTCAGCTGCTTGCAAGGACGCCGTCTTTTCCGGCATATCGCGCAGAATATGCAGCGCACGATGTAAATTGATATTCAAACCCTGTTCGTCATCGTTACACAGGGCTATAAGCTCATGACTTCCCTGCAATATATCGCCGGCGTTAGCAAGACTGCGTTGCTCGGTCTCCAACTTTTCCAGCTCGCCAAATTGTAATCCCAATAATTCCAGCTCATTTACCTGATAACTTAACAGCTGAAAGCGAGCGCTTACTTCAGCTGCGTTATCGCGTAGGTGTAAGTAATGCTGTAAGCGACTGTGCCACTCGCTAAACGCCAGGCGCACTTGTTTGGCGGGTTCGATCTGGCCGGCAAATTCATCCAGCAGGCGACGATGAGTATCTTTGAGCAGGAGTGACTGATGTTCATGCTGGCTGTGAATATCAATTAGCATCTCGCCGAGCATCCGCAGTTGTTGCAAAGTAACAGGCTGGCCATTGATATAGGACTTGGATTTACCATCGCTATTGATCACGCGTCGCAATAAGCATTCCTGTGGTGACTCGGATTGTTGTAAATCGTTACTGACTAACCAGTCCTGCGCGTCAGCAATAGCGGCGGTATCAAAGGTTGCGGTGATATCCGCACGTGCCGCCCCTGACCTTACGCGCTCGCCATCAGCCTTATCGCCCAGGGTTTGTCCAAGCGCACCGAGCAAAATCGATTTACCCGCACCAGTTTCGCCGGTAATAACCGTCATGCCTGCGCGCATGTCGAGATCGAGGCGATCAACGAGGGTAAAGTTTTGAATGCTGAGATGAGTAAGCATAGGAGCTCCAACAAAAATTCAATAAATTATCTGTGTTTTTATACAGCATTTCTGTGATTTGGACTAGTCTTTGAGGAAAAATCTTACCCTAAAATTCAACTAAAAAAATGTTGCGATTAACATTTTCCGCGCTTGAATAAGTCAGAGTCATCCCCATATAGCGAACACTGATAAGTTTTGTGGGCAATTACCGCGAAACTGGCAACTTGCAAAAGCTATAGGAGAAAAACGTGTCCCACGAAGAATATACTGAAATTCAGCAAGCAACTGATGAGCAGCAAGAGTCAGCTCAAGAATCCCAAAATGAAGTTACTGTTGAGTCCTTAAAGGGTCAGTTAGCAACTTTGGCTGCTGCTCTTGAATCTGCTAAAGAGCAATCTTTGCGTTCGCAAGCGGAAGCGCAAAATGTACGCCGTCGTGCAGAACAAGACATTGAAAAAGCCCATAAATTTGGCTTGGAAAAGCTGGTAAATGATTTGTTGCCCGTAGTTGACAATTTAGAGCGCTCGCTGGCGGCTATAGATACCGATAACACGTCTTTTGCCTCAGTTGTTGAAGGTATTCAGCTAACTCATAAGTCATTAGTAGATGCTCTTGCACGCTATCAAGTCGTGGCTGTTGATCCACAGGGTGAGCCATTTGATCCGCAATTACATCAAGCGGTATCAGCAGTCGTTAATGTGGAAGTAGAGCCAAATACTGTTATCAATGTATTTCAAAAAGGCTACACACTTCATGGTCGTCTCGTGCGCCCGGCAATGGTTGTAGTGTCGAAAGCATCTTAGATAAAAAATGTAGTTTATTAGCTAAGCTAATGTATAGCCCTTAAATTTGTAGGTTTTTTTAAGTGGCGGGCTTGAATTATTTATAGCTGCGCCAATATAGAGATTCACGTAGACAGAAAGCAATGTTGAGAGAAACTTAATATTCATCTTATTAATGTTTCAACAAATTCGTGCAAGGTTAGTAGTCATACTTGTGAAATATTTTTTAAAAGATTTTGAAATTAGGAGAAGCACCATGGGTAAAATTATCGGTATTGACTTGGGCACTACCAATTCCTGCGTATCTATATTGGAAGGCGGCAAGCCAAAAGTAATCGAAAATGCGGAAGGCGATCGCACAACTCCATCAATTATTGCTTTCACCAATGAAGGCGAAATTTTGGTTGGCCAATCTGCCAAACGCCAATCAGTAACTAACCCGCACAATACTTTGTACGCGGTAAAACGTTTGATTGGTCGTAAGTTTAAAGATGACGTTGTACAAAAAGATATTAAGATGGTGCCTTACAAAATTATCGCTGCCGATAATGGTGATGCATGGGTAGAAGTGAAAGGTGAGAAGCGTGCTCCACCACAAATTTCTGCAGAAGTTTTGAAAAAAATGAAGAAAACTGCTGAAGATTATCTCGGCGAAGCTGTGACAGAAGCAGTTATTACCGTACCGGCTTATTTTAATGATTCACAACGTCAAGCTACCAAAGATGCTGGCCGTATTGCAGGCCTTGATGTAAAACGCATTATCAACGAACCTACTGCAGCAGCACTCGCTTATGGTTTGGATAAAGGCGTGGGCGATCGCACTATCGCAGTGTACGATTTAGGTGGTGGTACGTTCGATATTTCTATTATTGAAATTGCTGATGTTGATGGCGAACACCAATTTGAAGTTCTTTCTACCAACGGCGATACATTCCTTGGTGGTGAAGATTTCGATATGCGTTTAATTGAGCATCTTGCAGAAGTTTTCAAGAAAGAATCAGGTATAGATTTACATCACGATTCAGTAGCTTTGCAACGTTTAAAAGAAGCTGCTGAGAAGGCAAAAATTGAATTGTCATCCAGTCAACAAACTGACATCAATTTGCCTTATATCACTGCGGATAATACTGGCCCAAAACATTTGGTGATGAAGCTGACTCGCGCCAAACTAGAATCTTTAGTTGAAGATTTAGTTGCCCGTACTATGGAACCCGTGAAGATGGCAATTAAGGATTCTGGCATTGCACTTAGCGCTATCACCGACATTATTCTTGTTGGTGGTCAAACTCGTATGCCAATGGTGCAAAAAGCAGTTGCTGATTTCTTCGGCAAAGAGCCACGCAAAGATGTAAACCCGGATGAAGCCGTAGCCATTGGTGCAGCTATTCAGGGTGCGGTATTGTCTGGTGATGTTAAAGACGTGTTGTTGTTGGATGTAACCCCATTAACTCTTGGTATTGAAACCATGGGTGGTGTTGCAACTTCTTTGATCGACAAAAATACCACTATACCAACGAAAAAATCGCAAGTGTTTTCAACTGCAGAAGATAACCAATCAGCAGTGACAATTCATGTGGTTCAGGGTGAGCGCAAACAAGCATCGCAAAATAAATCACTTGGTCGTTTTGATTTAAGTGATATTCCACCTGCTCAGCGCGGCATGCCACAAATTGAAGTAACTTTTGATATAGATGCGAACGGTATTTTGAACGTAAGCGCGAAAGATAAAGCTACCGGCAAAGAGCAATCAATTGTCATTAAGGCCTCATCTGGTTTAAGTGATGCGGAAATTGACAAAATGGTAAAAGATGCTGAAGCAAATGCAGAAGCAGATCGTAAATTTACTGAAACAGTTGCTGCACGTAATACCCTTGAAGGTTTAATTCACGCAACTGAAAAAACCTTGAAAGAAGCGGGTGATAAAGCTACTGCCGATGAAAAATCTGCAATTGAAGCTGCTATTAAAGAAGCTCAATCTGTCGTGAAAGGTGAAGACATAGGTAAAATCGAAGCGGCAACAACCAAGCTCACCGAAGCTTCCAGTTCTCTTGCGCAAAAACTTTATGCAGAGCAACAAGCTGCGGGTGCACAAGGCTCTGGTGGCGCTGAGGGTGGTAGTTCGAGCAAAGCCGCCGACGATGGTGCAGTAGATGCAGAGTTTGAAGAAGTAAAAGAAAATAAATAATGTGTAGGGGCGCTGCTTGTCGCGCCCAAAAGATGTAAACAACAAATGCGGGCTTGCCCGCATTTATCATGTCAGAAGAATCAATTTTATTTTTGAAATGGTTGCGTATTAATAAACTATTTCTGTAACTGGTGTAAGCATGGCAAAGCGTGATTATTACGAAATTCTTGGTGTCGAGCGCGGTGCAGACGCGGCAGAATTAAAAAAAGCTTATCGTCGTGTGGCGATGAAGCATCACCCCGACCGCAACCCTGATGATAAATCTGCAGAAGATAAGTTCAAGGAAGCTAATGAGGCCTACGAAGTATTATCAGATGAACAAAAGCGTGCGGCTTATGATCGTCATGGTCATGCTGGCGTAGAGCAACAAGCTGGCATGGGTGGAGCTGGAAATTTCAGCGATATTTTTGGCGATGTCTTCGGTGATATTTTTGGTGGCGGCGGCCGTGGTCGCGGTGGTCCAAGTCGCGGTTCCGACTTACGTTACAATCTCGATTTAACTTTAGAAGAAGCGGTGAAGGGTACTAGCACGCAAATCAAAGTGCCTACACTGGTCTCCTGTAAAGTGTGTAGCGGTTCGGGCGCAAAACCAGGTAGTAAACCGGTGAGCTGTACTACTTGCGGTGGCCATGGCCAAGTGCGCATGCAGCAAGGTTTTTTCTCGGTCCAACAAACTTGCCCCAGCTGTCGTGGACGCGGCACCATCATTTCTGATCCTTGTAAATCCTGTCATGGCCAAGGTCGAGTAGAAGAAACGAAAACTCTCGCTGTTAAAGTGCCGGCGGGTGTGGATACCGGTGATCGCATTCGGCTTACGGGCGAAGGTGAAGCTGGAGCAGATGGCGGTCCAGCGGGCGATTTGTACGTCCAAGTAAATGTTCGTGAGCATAGTATTTTTAAACGTGAAGGCGCGGATTTATATTGTGAAGTACCAATGGATTTCGTGGACGCCGCTCTCGGTGGAGAGCTGGAAGTGCCTACACTGGATGGTCGTGTGAATTTAAAAATTCCACCCGAAACGCAAACTGGTAAATTATTTAAATTGCGTGGTAAAGGCGTAACGCCAGTACGCGGTGGTGCGCAAGGTGATTTGCTTTGTAGAGTGGTGGTTGAGACGCCAGTTAACCTCACTGGTAAGCAAAAAGAATTATTGCGAGATTTTCAGGCAACTATGAAAGGCGGAAAATATTCGCCCAAGCAATCGCGGTGGTTTGAAGGTGTTAAGAAATTTTTAAAAGATTAAAAAAAGGGTTGATTCGAGAGAATCAACCCTTTTTTTATATTTCTTGAGAGGAGCTAAATGTCTTACCGAAATTTAAGAAATCAGAAGTACTCTAAACGTCCCCAAAAAGTATTGAATTTTTATGTGGAGAGAATTGATGTTTTTATACATGGATATGGCGTTCAAATTGTTGCAAATGAGTAATGTGCGTTGTCGTAATGCAACCATAAAGCCGAAAAAATATGGACTAATTGCTGAAGCTAAAAATTACAAAGCGGTGTTTATGGGACACGCTGAATTAGTTAACGGCTCACAATAAAAAAAGCGCTGCCGTATTAACGCTGATAGCAGTATTCGCAGAATAATAAAATTTACCAGAAAATGTTCGAAGTTTTTAAAGAGCATTATAAAATCAATAAAAGATGTTACATGGATGATTATCCAATAATGCGACAAAGCGTAGAAATATACATTATGTAATGCACACTTTCTGATGACTGCCAAATAATCCAGGCATAGCCTGATATATCCGAGCGCGCAATACGCAAAGAATAGTTTGCTATATTTTCAGACGTATTTTTTTGTGAAATGTGATTACCTTCTCTAATTGTTCGTAATCTTACGCACTGAGTTTCAGATTAAATTTTGCTAATTTCCAAAACAATATTATGTGGCAACACTCACCACGTAATGACTTTATTTCGTTATTAGCAGTTGATGGTTGGTGCGACTGTGTTAATGCAGATTCCCAAAGACTAAATTCTTCATAAACTTATTTTGGTAAAAAATGATATAAAGAATTTACTAGCGTTACAAAATTATTAAAGCTAGCATAGTGGTGCTTTATTTTTTGGTTTTATTGAAGGAATAGAGTAAAACAAATCGATACGTTGACGCGTTTAAACATTTTAATAGGATGTTTATTATGAATAAATTAAAACTTCTTGTTCTATTACTTCTGCTGTCGCATGAATCATCAGCCTCGCTCATGCAATTGGAGTATCGTAATTTTTATGCTCCTCCCTCTCCCACAAATTGGCCGGTGGATATGACCGGTTTAGTGTCCTTGGTTTTCGATGATGGAGTTAAAGATATTGATTCAAATCCGTTTGACGGAAAATTTCTAAATCCAATTAAAAGTGGTTATATGTTTTTAAGCGGCATTCGCTACGATATTGATACGGACGTGCCAGTTGAGTTCACCACCCAATTTAATACGCAATCTCCGCGACACTCCAGCTTTAGAGCAACAGGGACTATGTTCAATAGCGATATAGGTAGAAGAGATTCCTTTTCTCTTTATTTTGGCGGAGATCTATTAGAAGCAATTGGTTCTACATTAGCAAATCTGGATCTGAGCAATTGCTTTGAAAATCATTTGAATCTAAGTAAGGATGATACGCTTACCGAATCATATGAATATGGATATGTTGCAACGGAGGGAGTATCAGTGGCAGAGCCTAACCCGGTTATGTTATTAATTCTGGGTATGGCGGCAATTCTATGTTTTAGAATCCGCAATATAAAAAATAGTTTTTAACGCAGACTATTTT
>JAZKFX010000039.1:62269-150096 GCA_040386215.1 Pseudomonadota bacterium | reverse complement strand
AATGCGTTGTCTTAGGTTCGTTCATGGATGCTCTCCACCGGAATAAGTTGGCCGCCATTGTACAATGCTCTGCAACCACACCCAACACAAAAGGCAAGGAGTTGAACATTATTGCGACATTCTTTATTCCGGGGAGCTGTTGTTCAGGAATCCGGTGGGCTATTAATCAAGCCTATCGCCAGGTTTTGCTAAACGCTTGGAGTCGGGTTGCTCTAATTGCCAAACCTGGTTTGTTGTAAGTGTCGTTAGAGTGTTAGATTTCAGCATTTTCTGTGGCTTCAGATAGGTTGCCGAGCGCCACAGCCATTCGATGGGCCCGTAGTGAAAACGTTGAAGCCAGCAGTGGCTAAAAATAATTTGCAAGCCGAATATGCAAAAGCTGATAAGGGTATTGATAGCGGGTGTTGTTTGGGTAAAGAGGCCGAGACCGAAACTGAAGAATAAAAGCAGGCCAAATAATGTTTGCATAAGATAGGAAGTTAATGCCATTTTGCCAACGCTTGCTAAGGGTGATAAAAACCGATTCCATTTTTCACGATACATCAGCAACGTAAATCCGCTGATATAAAATAAAGTTAGGCCAGAATTAAAAATGTCTGCAAAAAGTCCGGCGATCCACATTGCCCATAAATTTTTCTTCAAATCTAATCCAAGACTAAAGCTTAATGCCCCGAGCAATATTGCAATGGCGATGGCGGCAAGCAAAGTCAATCCCGTTTTTTTCCAGATTTTTTGAAATACAGGTTTAGTCTCGTTGAGGTTTTCGAACCATTGCATGCGCCCAGCAAACATACCCAGCAGAAAAAATCCGAAAGTAATTAGTAAGCGACCGCTACTTATTTGGTAATCTAATTTTGCCGGCAGTGCTTTAATATTATCCACAACAACTTCAAAAAATGGAGCGCTTTTCATAATCTCATAGTAGCGTGCTCCTTCCTCCGCTATAGGTGCGTTGGAAAATGGCAATTGGCCATTGATAGAGAGAAAAATAATTTCATATATTTTTGTGGGGAGGTTCAGAATCATCGTAAATCCGATAATTAAAAGTGTGCGGTTGCTAAGGTTGCGTGCAAAAATAAGTAAAAATCCAAGCGGAACATAAATTGACAGTATATCGGCGCGCCATAGCGCGTGATGGATAAATCCGATGATGCCAAGAATAAATAATCGCCAACTAAAGCGCAGAATAAAATTATCATTGCGCTTCATCAAACTTTTAAGTTGAATATAAAAACTCAAGCCGAAGAGAAAGGAAAAAATTGAAAAGATTTTTGCCAGGATAAAAATAAAATAAAATCCCAGAGTGATACCGCTAGGGATTCCGTAATTTTCCTTGTAAAGCTGTTCGGGCAAAGCGCCACCCGCGTACCAAAATATCATATGTGCGTAGAGTATTCCAAATAGCGCAAGCCCGCGCAATGCGTCTAAGGTTATTATTCTATCGGTTGAAATTGCTGGCATAAGCGCCTCTCCTTATTGTTAGGTTCGTGTGCACATAAGTGGCTATTATTGGTTGCCCCAATAGCTCTTAGATCCATTTGAACACCAATCTGGATTCAAGCCTTGAAAATATCTTTAGTACAGGGTTAGTAAAATATTGCGAATTGTCAGGTGGAGTTTTACGCGCAAGATTTATTGCGGGTTTTTCAGTTGTCTAGTCATGCGAAGCGTTATGCTCGTAGATGTCAGTGACGGATTTTCTATTTGGAATTGGTTTTTTCTTTATGCAAGCGAATGCGCGCTCGCCAATCACCCAGTGCGCTCAGCGCTCCCTGAAACTCCCGCTCAATTAAATCAGCTTCGCGTTCGGTAATCACATTGTCAATTAATGCTTCGGAAACTGCTTCGGCCACGTTGCCCACTTGACTCATCACTCGGCAAACAGTCTGCGATAAATCGTCGTTGCTCACCTGATCGGGTTCGGGGACTACAAAAGCCGCCATACCGTGGCGACTTAATAACGCGTGGAGCGGCAGTAATGCTTCCTTTACACCAGTTTCCTGACACAAGCCAATAATCATCGACACTTCTTCAAATGATGGGTAATGGGAGGCAATCCCCGGTGCTAATTTATTGCGCAAAACATTGGCTGAGATATTCAGTTTGATCGCTAACGCATCTATTCCACCAGGGTAGGCGCGAGCGATTTTATAAAGTGCATCGTGCTGGTTCATATCCGAATAACGGCGAGTCATGGTGATTCTTCCTATTTATTACCGATGCACGTTTGCGGGACGGTACCTATGCTGCGTCATCGAAGGTATTTGTAGATTTGAATGGGAAGCAATCATATCCGAGTTCAAAGCCTGTTAACATCGTCGCCCCATTTGGAACGATAGTTCTACATTTTATAAGAGGTAAAAAATGAAACCTATTAAAACACTAACATGCTTAATAATTTTGTCGTTGGGCTTCGCCAGCTACAGTGAAGCTAAAGGTCGTTCCTTCGGCGGTGGCTTTCGTTCACAACGTATGGCGCCCGCACCCAGAGTGCAGCGTGCACCGCAACCTCAAGCTGCGCCACCGGCCCAAGCTGCGCCGGCCGCCCAAGCTACCCAGCCCAGAAGTATGTTCGGGTCCTTTGGTCGCGACAAGCCTGCAGCTGCAGCACCTCAGAACGGGCAACCGTTAAACATGAGCAAGGACTTAAATACTAATGCGGCACAAGGTAACGCCTTAAAAGCTAATGATGCGCGCACTGCTACAGGTACTGCAGGTGTAGCTGGCACCGCAGCCGGTGCAAGCAACTCTGGTTGGTTTCGTTCGGGCAACCCAGCTGGTGCAAAATCGGCACCAGTACAATCGGCCGCACAACCGAGCGCAATGCAACAGCGCGGTGGTGGTGGTTTTTTGAATAATGCTATGTGGTTTATGTTAGGTAGTTCTCTGGCGAGAAGTCATCAGCCAGCGGCAAATCAAAATACACAAAATGAAAATCATCAGGGCAAGGTAGCAAATCCCGGTGATGAGAGCAGCCTAAGCAATGTTGATGGTCCGGTTGCTGAGCCATTGGCCGACCTGTCGCCACCAGTGGAAGAAAAAGAATCATTTTTTATGAGCTTCCTGCGCTTGGCATTATGGGCCGCAATTATTTTCGGACTATATAAATTAGTAACAAATGTTATGCGCGCGAAGAAAAATAACCTGAACAAAAAACCTAATTACACCTTTGGGAATTAATAGCATGGGCTGGAAAGATGCACTTCAATATGCAAAAGGCATCACTGAAAAGAAAGGAGCGGGGGGACAGGCGCAGCAGGATTTAAATTTGCCATTGGGCGCACGTATTGGTGGCATTATTCAGTTGCAAAAAACGCCATTTATTCATGCAATAACTAATGGCTCATTTATTGAAATGCCGACAGATTCGCAAAACATTATTAAGGCGATTAGTCGCGTGAATTTAACGCTTTCTGGCAGCATCTACCGTTACTATCTAGTCGTAGGTGACGGCGGAAAAAAAGAAATATTTTTACAAGTTTATTCGGATGCAGAAGGCGCGGTGAAGGATGTAATTTATTGCTCGCAACTTACGCGCATTATTCCCGAAACCGAAGAGGATCAAAACGTATTTATGGGGCTTTCGGGCTATGGCTTGGGTGACCGAAGTTATTGTTTATGGCGTGAACAATTGGCGGAGTTGGGTTATGCAGAGGCCGATTTGCGCGCAGCATTTGGCAGCGAAGAATCCATCGAATATTGGCGCGATGCTGGAGATCCAGAACAAGAATTTGTGCAGCCTTTTGTTGGTTCCGAAACGCGTTTGGATGATGCGCAAGGTATGCATGGAGTAAAACAGGAAATTTATTACATGCCCTATCAACGAGAAATTAAGGGCAGGGAGGAAAAAGACAATGTAGAGTATTTATTTATTACCACGGAAATTGTTCAAAGCCAAAATGGGGATAATAGTAAACGCCAAATTCATGTTGATTTCATGGTAGGTATTCCTGTAGATCTTGAACGAGTAACGATTTTATAATTTTTATGCGTAATTTTTCGGTATGGTTTTGATAAGATTTTTCTAAATAATTTAATTTACAAAGAGAGGAATAATAGAATGAGTACTTTAAAAGGTTGGGGTTTAACCGCACGTTTGATTACCAAACATTTTGGCGTGTTGGGCGATAAAATATCAGAAGCTATTGCTAACTTTGACCCGGAAACGGCGACCGAAGCAGATCGTGACCGTTTGGCGGAAACTCTGCGTGAAACCGCGCAAAAATTAGCTGCAGCACGAGCTGATTATGATAAAGAACACCAGGATGTTGTGAAATTGCGTTCGCTCATTGAAACTGATGAAAAAGCATTTGATACATTAGCTGCACGTTTAGCTGCCGGTACTATCAGTGAAGCAACGGTTAATATGTTCTGCGATGAATTAGAGACGAATAAGGCGCGTTTGCCAGTGGAGATGCAGGAAGAAGCAGACGCTGAAGAGTATATGAAAGAACTACAGGCAGTGGTTGAGGCCTTGTCAAAACAATTAATGGAGTTTGATGCGGCGGCGAAAAAGGCCCTGAAAGCCTTAGCGTCGGCCAACGCGCAACGCGACTTGCAAGAGCTGCGTGCAGAGCGCCAGCAGCAACTTGCAAATATAGGTGGGCTCAAAGGTCGTTCAACAGCGCTGGATGCATTATCCCGCCGCGCACAAAAGGTGAGTAATGAAGCAGAAGGTTTAAAAATTGTTGCCAACCTTAATCAAAAACCGCTTGATCAACAAGCTGAGTTGGATGCAATTCGTAAGTCTGTAGCGCAAGCAGATACAGCAGGTGAGACTGCACTGGAGAGATTGAAACGCTTGTCCGGTAAAACTTCTGATGTTGCCTAGTATGTTGTAATTGTTTTTAATTCAGCGTGCGGCCTTTAGAAAGGGGCCGCATTGCTGTTTTAGTATTTAATAAAAAATTAATTTTTATTCATTGTCAGTTGAGAGATACACAGTAGATTCACCATCTTCGTCTACCACAACGTCGAAATTTATTGGACAGCAACATACCTGGCAATCTTCAATATAATTTTGTTCCGGTACTGAACAATCGATTAGCACTTCTATAATCTCGCCACAATAAGGACATTGCACATGTTTTGCATCAACTCTATTCATAGGGAACAACCACTTCGAAAATTAAATATTGATATTGAAGCCCTGTTTTATTTTTAATCTCTTACAAAACGAACTTCCGTTATAAGGCCATTTACAACTTTATAAATTGATACATACTTTGTTTTTTTGCCTGCGTACTCAACGGTTTCATGATTAATGACATAACTGTCTTTTTCGATCTGATAGTGAATAGTCACGTGCACACTTTGCTCTTTAAACATAGGTGCAAAAATTGATGCGAGATTTTCTTTTCCTTTTGCTAGCTGCTTGTCCGGGTAAGTATAGACTTGAATTTCCTCCGAGTAGGTGGACAAAAAAGATTTCAAATCATGCCTATTGTAAGAATCCATTCTTTGGTTAACGATACTCAAAGGTGAATGAACAATATCACCAGCGATAGCATGTTGCGATAGAGCGGCTAGCAGTAGTGTATAAAGGATAAGTTTCATTTATTTTCTCCATAAAATTCATTAAATTAAGATTTAGTTGTGTGGTGCAAGTGCGCATTTATTCCATAATAATTTTTATGCAAAGAGGCAATGCAATTAATTCTCGGTGCTGCCTGGAGGATGCTCAGAAAACCATTCTACGATAGACGGCATATTTTGTTCGAAGTCACCTGGTGCTGAAAAATTTAGCACGCCTGCTGTGACGGAACCGCGATTTTCAAAATCATGGGTAACTCCTGCCGGGACTAAAATAAATGAACCCCTGGCTGCATCATGCCATTCATCATTCACTAGAATGCTCATAGTGCCTGCTATTACATAGAACACATCGTCTTCATCGTGGGAGTGAGCGCCGGGGCCTTTTGTGTGAGGTTCCAGCCACCACTCAGAGATAGAGTATTTATGATTGGTCTCAGTGGCATCGGCTTTGAACATTGCCGATATTTTTCCCATTTCGTAACGCCTGCCCTCACCTGGTTTTAAAACGATAGGGGAGCGAACCTGGTGTATTGATGTCTTTTGCATAACCTATCTGCTATTGATTAAGGTGAATTTAATTGTGCATTTTTCGGGTACACATTAGTGAGCTTCTGAGGATACTAACTTATATTTAAACATTATTAGCATCACAAACTGTACCTTAGTTGCAATTTTATTTCCTGAGATTTACTTGCACGTAAGAGTCCCAATGTCAGCTTGCTGGTTTGAGATTTTCGTTTTCGTAACGTTTTCGAAACTATGTAGCTAGCTGTTACTGTGCCGACAAATAACCTAAAGGGTCAAGTGATCTACTTTGTTCTGCCGGTACGATTGTTAATTTTTGCAAATAAAACTGTTCGGCGTTGGGGCAGCTTTTTATTTCACATAAAAAAGTGGAGAATCACTGGCAATATACTGTCCTATTAGCTATAAAAATTGCTTTATTAATTTCCATTTCTAGTCGTTACAAGGAAGCCGATGTATGAAAACCCGTCTCCAGTCTGTGTTTATATTGTTTATCGTTATGGTTATAGCTTGTGTATTAGCAAGCTTACTGGTGGGTTGTGGGGAGCAAAGTGACTATTGGATTAAATCTTAAAGTCAATGTCGGTCACCCGGTTATGTTGCTGGTTGAGGTTAACCTGGGTGTTTTTAAAGATGACGGAAGTTGAGCAGGTGTTGCGCAGACGCGTTTCGTCGGATCAATTTAGAGTGGGTTCGAAGAATGTGCCTGGAGCCAATTTATTGCTGAGTTTATTTCTTATTTTCCTTTCGTAAGCAGCTAAAAAAATTCGGTTTGCAATCATTTCAAGTTATCGAGCATCTAGATAATTTTTTCTATTTTTTGTAAACATTTATTCGATAAATTTTATATTCAGAAATATTTAAACGCTCGTTTAATTATTTTTCGTGTGCTAATAATTATTTAATTAGATAATTATTTGTCACATAGAAATTTAACCAGATGCCAGTATCATTTTCTGATTTATTTACAATAAAGTGATCTGTTTTAAAAAAATTTCTAACATATTCATTGATTGCTAGCTAACAAATTATTTAGGCCATCTGGTATTTGAAAATAGTGGAGTAGTTAAGATAAGTTTTAATATTGAAATAGCTATTTTATTTATCAATGAGCTTGCGTAGATCCTGGCTGTGCGATAATGCTTAACGTAATCTATTGTTGATAATCAGTTAGTAAAAAATTTCGGAGATTTTCTATGTTAATAGGTGTGCCCAAAGAAATTAAGAATCATGAATATCGGGTGGGTATGACACCCGCAGGCGTGCAAGAGTTGGTGATAGCAGGTCACACCCTTATTGTGGAAACGGGATGTGGAGATGCCATAGGCTTCAGTGACCAGGATTACCATGATGCTGGTGCAACGCTTTTGGCGTCGGCAGCAGAAATTTTTCTACGTGCGGAAATGATTGTGAAAGTGAAGGAACCACAACCGGAAGAATGTAAACGTTTGCGCTATGACCAAATAATATTTACCTATCTTCATCTTGCCCCCGATCCTGCGCAAGCGAAATTATTGCTCGCTTCCGGTGCCACTTGTATTGCATACGAAACGGTTACCGATGCGGCAGGCGGCTTGCCATTGTTAGCACCTATGAGTGAAGTTGCAGGCCGAATGGCGATTCAGGCTGCGGCCCATTGTTTGGAGAAAGCGCAAGGTGGACGCGGCGTTTTGCTGGGTGGAGTGCCTGGGGTGGAACCAGGCAGAGTGGTAATAATTGGCGGAGGTGTGGTGGGTATTCATGCCGCGCGTATGGCAATGGGATTGGGTGCTGATGTAACTATTCTTGATCGTAACTTGTCAAGGTTAAAAATTATTGATGAAAACTTTAATGGGCGCATTAAAACATTATTTTCTAACAAAGCTGCTATCGAAGCGCAGTTGCGAAATGCTGATGCAGTTATTGGTGCCGTATTAATTCCAGGTGCTGCTGCACCTAAACTAGTGACGCGCGAGATGCTATCACTAATGAAAAAAGGCTCTGTATTAGTGGATGTTGCCATTGATCAAGGCGGATGTTTTGCAACCAGTCATGCAACTACACACGAAAACCCAACTTATGTTATTGACGGAATTATTCATTATTGTGTTGCAAATATTCCTGGAGCTGTTGCACGTACATCAACTATGGCACTCACCAATGCTACTTTACCATTTATTATGGAGCTAGCGCGGAAAGGCGCGCGCCAGGCAATGATAGACAATATTCACTTGCGAAATGGATTGAACGTCTATCGAAATGTTTATACCTGTTATGCGGTGGCTGAAGCCTTGGGCGAAAAATATGTTGCGCCTGAAGTCGCACTAAAAATTATTTAGAAATTAAATCTGTTAGATTGACGTCCCATTTATTTTTGACGCTATAAGGTATGAGTATTTTTTATATAACTACGCAAAAACAAATTTATGTTAATAAATTATTTCTCATATTAATTTTTAAATGTTAAGTTGAGTTGTATTTTCAAGTTTCTTCTGTTCTATTCATCGCAATACTCATCGCAATAATTTTTTCTACGTGTAATTGTGGCATTGACTACAAATTTAAATTTCCCCCGGTAAATTAAAATTAGCGAATTGTTTTGCTGTTTATTGTTAATTAAAAGGAGTGAATTGCTGTGCCGTTATATTCGTTTTGACCATTTGATAATCTTGAGTTTACATTTCTTTACGGGTGCGATTACTCACTTTGCATCTATTTTAACGCCACTGTTATGGATAAATGTTAGCCTGCTTTACTGGCTATTAACGCCAGATTGTTGCCGCTTTTATCCAACAGTGTAAATTTTTAATTTGTTAACGCTTTTTTTGGCGCAAGAGGAGAAGATATGTCCAGGACTGTTTTATGTAAGTTTGCAAAGTCTATTGCAGCTTTTTTAGTTGTTGTAACAACCTTAACCATAAATCAATACGCATTTGCGGTAGTGCAAAATGGTGATTTTTCGGCAGGTACGGCTAATTGGACTTTGGGTCGATATGGCGGTACTTCTGCAGGGAGTATTGATAATGCTCGCTACAAAATACTCGTTAGCCAAGCGGGATCTACCTGGTGGAATGTTCAATTGCAGCAGGGTGGCCAATTATTACAGCAGGGAAAACAGTATAGGTTCAGCTTTGACGCCTTTAAAGGTCCGGAAAACTCCGGTTTGCAGCAGGTTGAGGTCAATATAGGTCAAGCGTCCGGTGCTTACACGTCTTACTCCTCTTTCCCCAATAAATTAGTGACTTTGACCTCAGCTTCTACGCGTTATTCTTTTTTATTTACGATGAATCAATCCACGGATACTGGCGCGCGGATTGAATTTAACGCGGGTTTAAATACGGGTAGTTTATATCTAGATAATGTTAGCCTGCAGGAGGTGGTGAGCCCATTGCCGGAAGTGAATGCCTCCGCTACTGCCTTGATGTTCGGATCTGTTCCCCTCGGTGAAAGCAAAACTCTAACCTTAACGCTTATCAATTCTGGTGGAGCAACTCTAAATATTACGAGTATCAGCACCAGCAGCTCTATTTTTACACTGGAAGGGCAAAGCCTTTTAAGTGTACCGGCAGGTTCTAGTACAACAATTAATGTTAACTATCGTCCGGGTTTTTTAGGCGAGTTTGCAGGCTCTTTACGAATTGATAGTAATGCGCAAAATCAACCGCAATTGTTAATCAACCTTAGTGGTAATGGTGTGCCTGCAGGTACTGTTGTAGGTTATCAACCCAAAAGTAATTTTTTAATTCACCCTGAATTAATGATTGATTTTGTTCGTGACATAGCAGAATTTCGTTTGTCTACTCGCGACAATGTAAATGGTGGGTTCCATACTTTTATTAATCGTGATGGAACACCTTCAGGTGCAAATCAAAAATCAATGAATGGCCAGTCGCGTTTGGCTTATGGATTTACGCGCGCTTTTCAACTAACAGGTGATGATAAATATTTAGAGCATGCACATCATGCGCTGCGTTTTTTATACGACCATGCCTGGCAAGAAGGTTGGTATTTTGTCACTGACGACAGAGGTGTGCCCGTTGCAAATCAATTTGCAAACGTGCGTTGGTGGAGTTTCCAACAACACTATGCTCTGCTGGGTATGGGCGCGATGGTGGAAGCAACTGGAGGGGAGGTTTCATGGGGAGATGGAGCAGAGACAGATTTGACCTGGCTAAACCGTGGTGTTAGTAGTAATTACAATCGCCTTTGGGACGCTGATCCATCGCGGTTGGGCTACTTTGAATATATTGACAGGAACTGGACGAACGGTACCGGTAAAGGATTTACGCCAACAGTTGACGCTATAACGACTCACGCGGCAATGTTGGCAACCTTATACGATGATCCCATGCATGAACAACGATTGCGCGATCTCGCTGATATTATTGTTACTCGGTTTGCAGGCAATATGAATCAGGCAGCAGTCGGCTTTCCCGAAGTTTTTGATACGGATTGGAAAGTTGTTTCTGACACAGAGGAGGCGGATATCGGGCATTTATACAAAACTTCGTGGGTTTTATTACGTGCTTATTTAAACAATCCAACACGTTCTGAATATCGTGATACAGCACATGCGATTTTTCTGGATCTGGCTAATGCTAATACTTTTGATAAAGTGAATGGGGGCATTTATTCCACGCTTAATTGGAAAACGGGAGCGCTCACGAGTAGCAATAAAAATCACTGGAAACTTGAGCAGGGATTTAATTCGGGCATGATTAACTATTACACGGCGACTAATCAATCTGACAAAGATATTTATTTACAAGTTGCCGATGGTTCTCTCGATTTTTTTATGACTCATATAAGAGATACTGTTTTTGGTGATATCTGGGCGGAAGTAAATAAAGATGGGACTGTAGTAGTCGATGCAGATAAAGGTGGCTTGTTTTCGGCGGGTTATCATTCTATCGAACTTGGCTATTACACCTATATGTACGGTAAACTTTATTATCAATTGCAGCCGGTACAGCTTTATTACAAATATCCAATATCTGCGCAGGCGCGTGCTATTAAATTAACGCCAATTGATATTCAAGACGATCAATTAATTGTCACGGCAGTTGAGCGCGATGGTGTTCCCTATACAGCATTCAACGGCACCACTCGAACGCTGCAGTTACCTGCCGGAACAGGCGGTAAATTTAAGGTGACATTTGCGCGAGCTAGTGCTCCTTCGAGTAGTTCCTCCAGCATTGCTTCAAGCAGAGCGTCAAGTATTACTCCAGGTTCTTCGATGATTTCTTCGAGCAGAGCGTCAAGCATCACTCCAAGTTCTTCGGGGATTTCTTCGAGCAGAGCGTCGAGTATTGCTTCAAGTTCTTCAGTGATTGCTTCGAGCAGAGCGTCGAGTATTACTCCAGGTTCTTCGATGATTTCTTCAAGCAGGGCGTCGAGTATTACTCCAGGTTCTTCGATGATTGCTTCAAGTAGGGCATCCAGTATTACTCCTAGTTCGGCAATGATTTCTTCAAGTATTGCGTCCAGTGTTGCGGTAAGTTCTTTGATGATTTCTTCAAGTAGAATATCCAGCAGTGTTCCGGGTTCTTCTAGTGCGCTTTCAAGCAGAGCTTCCAGCAATCTTTCGAGTATCAGATCTTCCACAGCGAGTTCTGTAAGTGGGCTCGCGCAAGCTGCTTGCAGAATTAGAATAAATTCTGAGTGGGGGCAAGGATTTAATGCAGATGTTGAAATTGAAAACTTGAGCTCACAAACCATTGCCGGCTGGCAAGTACAAGTTCAGTTTTTACAGTCATATAATATTGTCAATGCCTGGAATGCGGTTACATCATCGTCTAGTCCAGCTGGATTTAGCGCCAGAAATTATGATTGGAATGGCAACATAGCGCCAGGTCAACGAGTTAGCTTTGGCTTTCAGGCAAATAAGCCAACGTCTGCTGCTGCGATGCTTGCAGTAAGAGGAACTATCTGTCGCTGATTAGGTTATTGTTTATTGATGTTTATTGATGTTTATGGGTTGAGGGGGCAATACGAAAGGAAGAAATAAAACGCTCCCGATATTTTTACAAAAAAAAGCCAGAGCAAAAGCTCTGGCTTTTTTTTGTAAAAATTATTTACCGGCTTTTAATAGATCCCAATATTTTAGATAAATTAAATTTGCGTCACCTATGTCTGTGTGAATACTGCCCTTGGCAACATCTTCTTTGTTGGGAAATATGATTTTGTTGTTGCGTAATTTTTCATCCAACAAAAGAGCTGCGGCAGTATTTGGTGCAGGATAGCCAAGTTCTTCTATACAGGCTTTACCGCTTTCAGCGCGCAACATAAAATCAATAAATTTATGTGCAGCTGCAGTGTTTACCGCGCCTTTAGGAATTGCAAAACTATCAATCCATATAACCGCGCCTTCTTCGGGGTAAACATACTGTAAATTTTCCATTTCTTCTGAAGCTTTGTAAGCTTCACCGTTCCAGATCACGCCTATGCTAACGTTACTCTGAATTAAAGGTGTCTTGGGTGAATCGGAATTAAATGTTTTCACGCTGGGCATAAGGCTTTTTAATTTTTCGTAGGCGCATTTTATTTCAGCTTCATTAGTGCTGTTATCATTGAAGCCGCACACGCGCAAACCAACATAAAAATTATCGCGCACGTCATCCATTAACATAATTTTTCCTTTGTATTCCGGTTTCCATAAATCCGCCCACTTTTTAATTTGACTGGCATCAACATCCTTACCATTTATAGCGATAGCTGTGCTGCCCCATAAGTAAGGTATGCTGTATTGATTGTCGGGGTCGTGCATTTTGTTCATGGCCGATGTGTCCAAATTGCCATAATTTTTTAGCATGGTTTTATCGATAGGTTGTAACAGACCTTCTTTACGCATTTTTTCAACGTAGAACGTGGAGGGAACCACTATGTCGTAGCCTTTTCCATCCAACAATTTTAATTTGGCATACATTGCCTCATTACTTTCATAGGTAGCGTATTCAACTTCAATACCGGTTTCTTTAGTAAAAGCTTCAAGGACTGTTTCAGGTAAATATTCAGTCCAATTATAAATAACCAGTTTTTGTTTTTCGCCTGCCAGTGCCGCTTCTGATACGGCAGGGGATGTTGCAATATTTGCATCAGCAGCTGGAGCTTGTGACTCTTGCTTGGAGCAAGCGCCCATTAATATTATTGAAAGTAAAGCTAACCACTTTTTCATTTAATTTTTCTCCCGCAATAAAAGTTGAGAAATGATAACTAAAACTAAAGATATCACTAATAAAACTGTAGAAATAGAGTTCACTTCCGGGGACACGCCAACACGCACCATGGAATACACCTTGAGCGGTAAAATTTCGTAACCAGGGCCGGTTACAAATGCACTTACAATGACATCATCGAGCGACAGCGTAAAACTTAACAGCCAACCTGCGGCTACCGCTGGTAAGGCCAAAGGTAAAATTATTTTCATAAATACTTGCCCTTCAGTTGCACCTAAATCGCGTGCAGCCTCCAGCATTTTCATGTCAAACCCTTTTAATCGCGAATAGACCGCAACAATGACAAAGGGTAAACAAAATGTAATGTGCCCTAGCAATAGCGACCAAAAACCCAATTCAATACCTACCAGGATAAAAATAATAAGTAATGCAATCGCTAATACAATTTCCGGTGTGAGCATGCTAATAAAAACCATCGAAGACAAAATTGCTTTACCTTTAAATTGGTAGCGATGTAAAGCTACCGCAGCAAGTGTGCCAATGATGGTTGCGATACTAGCCGAGGTGACTGCAATTAACAAAGAATGCCCTGCAGCTTGCATCAGACTTTCATTGGCAAATAATTTTACATACCACTTCCAGGTGAAGCCCGCCCAATGAATGCCATATTTTGATTCATTAAAGGAGTTGATAACTAAGACTGCAATGGGTAAATACAATAGCAATAGAATGCTTATAAGATAACTGAAGCGAAGCAATCGTAGCGCTTTAGAAGTCCGAGCCATTGATGCCTCCTTGCTTGCTAACGAAATTAGCGGCTTTGTAATAAAGCCACAACATAAAACCAAGCAAAACAATTAACATCACGCTAAGTGCCGAGCCAAAAGGCCAATCACGCGCAAGCAAAAATTGGGTTTTGATAACATTTCCTAACAATAAATTTTTTGCACCGCCTAATAAATCGGAAATATAAAACATTCCCATTGCGGGTATTAGCACCATTAAGCAGCCAGCGATGATGCCGGGCGATGTTAAAGGGATTGTAATGTGCCAGAAGCGACTCCATGCACCTGCGCCCAGATCTTGCGCGGCCTGATACAGGCGTAGGTCTAATTTTTCTATGGCAGAATACAATGGCAATATCATAAAAGGAATGCAGATATAGCTAAGCCCAACGATCACTGCAAATTGTGTATAAAGCAACTGCAATGGCTCATTAATAATGCCCAGGCCCACTAACGAATTATTGATGATGCCTTTGTTGCCCAAAATAAATTGCAGTGCGTAAGTGCGTACGAGGGAATTAGTCCAAAACGGCAAAATAACCAAAAATAAAATAATCGGTTGCCATTTTTTGGGTAGTTTTGCAATGCACATTGCGAAGGGGTAACCGATAATTAAACACACCAACATGGTTTGTATAGACATCAACAATGAGTCCCACAGGACCTGCAAATAAAGTGGGTCCAATGTGCGTAAATAGCTATTGCCGCTGATGGGTAAACTAACAGTCGCTGTAACATCACGTGTTAAAAAGCTGGTGATAACAACTAACAGGTTGGGCAGAAATACAAACAGAGTTAGCCAAACGCTGGCGAGACCTATAGCCCAGAAGCGAAATTGGTTAACATGCTTTAATAAATTAAGCGGCTTCATAGGGCAACACCACTTCCCAACCAGGAACCCATTTTACGGCAACAGTTTGATTTAGGCTGTAATCGAAGGAGGGATCATCCTCGTCAAAAAATTCGCTGGTAATTAATTCCGCGCCTGAGGGTAAGCGGATAATGGAGTCCAGGGTTTTACCTTTGTAATTTCGCTCAACAATCGTGCCTACAAGAACTTGGTCAGCATGAGGATCGTCAATATATTCCACACGCAAATCTTCGGGCCTTAACAATACGTTGACTCTATCGCCCACTTTGAAATTATGCTCAGCATGCAGTGCCCATTGCATACCTTCAACTTTTACTTCGTATTGATGATTACCATCAATTGCGACAATAATCCCGTCGAGTTGGTTTATTTCGCCAATAAATCTTGCCACAAATAAATTGGCTGGCTGTTCGTAAATTTCACGAGGTGTACCTAATTGTTGCACTATCCCTTTATGCATTACCAACACGCGATCTGACATTGATAAGGCTTCTTCTTGATCGTGAGTTACATATACGAATGTGATGCCTAATTTGCGCTGTAAGCGCTTCAATTCAATTTGCATCTGTTGACGCAATTTATAATCGAGTGCAGATAAAGATTCATCAAGTAAGAGCAGCTTTGGACGATTTACCACCGCTCGGGCAATAGCAACGCGCTGCTGTTGGCCACCAGATAATTGTGCAGGCTTGCGGTCAGAAAATTCGGCGAGACGCACCATTTCCAATGCTTCAATTACGCGCGATTTTATTTCTTCTTTGGCTACGCCACTCATTTTTAAACCGAAAGCGACGTTTTCAAATACGCTCATGTGAGGGAACAATGCATAGCTTTGGAACACTGTATTTACGGGGCGTTTTTCTGCAGGCAAAAAGCTTATTTCCTCCCCGGCCAAATGAATTTCGCCAATGTCAGCATTTTCTAACCCGGCAATTATTCTTAATACGGTTGTTTTGCCGCAGCCAGAGGGGCCTAGTAATGTAAAAAATTCGCCATCATAAATGGTCAGGCTGAAATCACTCAATACCACATTGTCGCGATAAGCTTTGGATAAATTGTTAAGTATTAACAACGAACGCGGCTCGTTCAACTCGTGAGTGCTCCTGTGTGATGGTGAGACAAAGCCTTGTACTGAATATACAAGCGCAAGTTAACGTTGTGGCGTTTAAATTTGCGCCACAATCAGAAGAAAAAGTGTGGCATTTTACTCACACAAAGCAACAAAAATCCAGCAATAAGCATGTATCGCCAAGATCCGGAAAATTTTTTAAATCTAGTTCGGTGAAATAAAATGGTAGAAATAATTAATGATGGGTGACAAATATATCAATGCGGGGTGGAGATAATTTGGCCCCGCAATGCGAGGCCAAATTGAAGAGCTAGATAGGGCGACCGCCATAATCCGGAGCTGGTTTTTTCGGAGGGTCAGCCGTAACATTAGGCTTCACCTCATCAATTTTACCGCCGCGTGCTAAAAAAGCAGCCATTTGCGCTTCTAATTCAGCACGAATTTTTTGGCGTGAGGCGATGCTAAAATCTTCAATAGCCTCAACCGGAGCTTTAGTACTTACAGAATAACTGACATCATCACTGCTTGGCAGTTCTTCATCGACCTCGTCCTCCTCGTCATCAATAGGCTCTTCGATATCGTCTTCTTCACTTGTGGGGTCAACACTCATAATTTTCACCTGCATTTCATTAAATACTATGTTTGGTCGCAGTTGGGATCATTCACACAACCGACTATGCCTAATTTATAGCTCAGAGTTTACAAAACGTCATCATTGAACACATTAATTTTCAATTTATTTATATTTAAGCCGAGGCACTTATAAAATCGTTATCTTTAATTTGCATATCAATGCATTCTACTGTGCGTGAGCGCCGGTGCAATGCTTATTGCGGGGAAAAATTTTATCGCATTCATTTAAGTCACTCAATAAGTAACGGATACTTTTTAATGCTTGGTTTTTATCCAAAAGTGTTACTTAAATTCGCGACCAGAAAAAAGGAATGCAAAGGGCACATAATATTGAACAATAAAAAAGCGCACATAAAGTGCGCTTTTTTATTAGCAAGCTTAATTAGATTGCATCTGAGCCGGTTTCACCAGTACGAATACGAATAATTTCTTCAAGCGGCGTGATAAAAATTTTACCGTCACCGATTTTACCAGTGTGGGCAGCCTTACTAATGGCTTCTACGGCTTGTTCCACCATAGCGTCATCTACTGCTAGCTCAAGTTTTACCTTAGGTAAAAAATCTACTACATATTCGGCACCACGATACAATTCGGTGTGACCTTTTTGACGACCGAACCCCTTAACTTCTGTAACAGTCATACCTTGTACGCCTACTTCAGAAAGCGCAGTGCGCACGTCGTCTAATTTAAAAGGCTTAACAACAGCAGTAATAAGTTTCATTGCTTGTTCCTTTATTCTTTGTGATGGTTCTTAAAGTGTGCGGCATGATTTAAGTCTAGTACATCTTAAAAAGGCTTGGCACTTGTCGTTCGTCTGTTATTTCGTCTTTCTAAGATACACGCTGGGTTTATGAAAAGCACCTTTTGCCATGCACTATTTTGTTGTAAGGCAATAGGATATCTGATTCATGCGTATCTTCATATTCGTTGAAGAAAAAAAGCTCCTTGTAAGTTACAAGGAGCTTTAAGGACGCGCTAACTATATGTGATAAGCGCGCTCACCGTGCTCCGCGGTGTCAAGACCTTCGGTCTCGACTTCTTCGCTTGCGCGTAAGCCTATTACTATATCAACCAATTTAAATGCTATGAAAGAGACAACGCCAGACCACAGTAATGTTAAGCCAACAGCCTTTGCTTGGATCCATACTTGTGGGCCAATACCAATAAAACCCCAGGTGCCTGTAACATAATCATAAACTCCGGTACCGCCTAAATCCGGGCTGTTAAATACGCCTGTTAAAAGCGCACCCAAAATACCGCCAACACAATGTACGCCAAAAACATCGAGACTATCATCGTAACCTAAGGCTGCTTTTAATTTTAATACGCAAACCATACATACAATTCCTCCGATCAACCCTATCGCAATACTACCCATTGGACCTACCCAGCCGCAGGCGGGCGTAATGGCTACTAAACCGGCTACAGCACCCGATGCAGCACCTAACATAGTGGGTTTGCCACGCACGGCCCACTCGCCAAAGGTCCACGCTAATACCGCGGCAGCGGTCGCGAGAAAGGTGTTGATGAATACTTGGGCAGCAAAAGCATTAGCTTCAAGGTTGGAACCGACGTTGAAGCCAAACCAGCCTACCCACAGTAAGGCAGCACCGATCATCGTGTATGGAACATTGTGAGGAGCCAGGGACATGGTACCAAAGCCTTTACGTTTACCAATAACCAAGCACCCAACCAAGCCCGCAATACCCGCATTAATATGTACTACGGTACCACCAGCGAAATCTAAAGCACCCCACTGAAACAGCAATCCAGCTCCAGCAACTGCGGTAGCAGCGGCCTCAACAGTAGTGTAGGCATCCGGACCCGCCCAAAACCAAACCATGTGAGCAATTGGTAAATAGGAGAAGGTAAACCAAAGCACCATAAACAAAAGCACGGCTGAAAACTTAATGCGTTCCGCAAAAGCGCCGACAATCAAGCACGGCGTTAATGCTGCGAAAGTCATTTGAAATACACAATAGAGATATTCAGGAATGTAGACGCCTTTACTAAAAGTGGCCGCTGCTGTGAGATTTCCAGCTGAGTCAAGCATACCCTTCAAGAACAAGCGATCAAAGCCGCCGATCATGCTATTGCCGCTGGTAAATGCCAGAGAGTAACCATAAATTGCCCATAGAATACTGATTAAGCAAAAGGTTACAAATATCTGCATAGAAATTGACAATATGTTTTTGGAGCGAACCATACCGCCATAAAACAACGCTAAGCCTGGCAATACCATAAATAACACTAGCAAAGTACTAGTTAGCATCCAGGCAATATCGCCTTTATTAAAGTTGGGTGCTACATAGGCAGCTGCTTCTGGTGCAGCTGCCTCGGGGGTCGCGACAGCAGTTGGGGCAGCTTCGCTAACTGCTTCGGTCACGACAGGAACAGTATCTTGTGCAAAAACGTTGCAGGTTGCCAATACCAATAATGTGACAAGGCCGAGTGGTGCGAGCCAGCGGCCCTTTTTGAAAAGTTTGTTCACGGATGAATACTCCTGAGTAAATTTATGGAACGCTAGTTAGTTGATTATCCAACTTTAATTTGTTATTGATTAAAGAGCTTCTTCACCTGTTTCGCCAGTGCGAATACGCACTACCTGTTCAAGATTGGAAACAAATATTTTTCCATCGCCGATTTTGCTGCTGTTGGCAGCTTTGGTAATGGCCTCTACTACGCGATCCACCTCGCTGTCAGCGACGGCAATTTCCACTTTAGTTTTTGGTAAAAAGTCGACAACATATTCAGCTCCGCGATACAACTCGGAATGGCCTTTTTGCCGACCAAAGCCTTTAACTTCGGTAACTGTCATTCCATGTACGCCAATCTCGGATAGAGCCTCACGCACTGCATCTAGCTTGAATGGTTTTATAACTGCCGCAATTAACTTCATATCTGCACCCCTCAAAATCCTACATATTTATGTAGGAAGCACTGAAATACAACTTTCTTCAGCATGGAAACCACAAAAGCCAAATCAATTACGCCGTTTGATTGGCAAATTGATTAAACTTTTTATTCAGAACTGATTTTGCATTTTATAGGCCAAAAAAAATTACTCCTTAAAATTCAAACATATAGGGAATGTAAGTACGTATTGGATAAGGTAAAGTTTGAGTGTAACAATAGTGCTGGCACCAATTTAGAGCATTGGTGCGGGCACAAAGCACTGTTTTGGGATGAAACCTTTATTCGTCAAAAATTTAGGAGGCACCAAAAAATTATCATTGTCATTAATGACCCGGCATTGAACAGTCGGTACACTGCATTAGAATTTTTTTTGAGGAGCTTTTTATGATTAGTGAACTAGCCAAGAGGCTTAACCAAGAGCTACAGCAAGCCTTACCTATACTTGGTAACTTAATTCCGAAACGTGAATTGCAAGCTAGCTTACAATCGATATTGACGCGCTTAGACTTGGTAACTCGCGACGAATTTGATGCCCAGGCGGCAGTGTTGCAACGTACCAGAATGAAGCTTGAAGCTCTTGAGCAGCGTTGCACCCAACTGGAAAAATATAGTACAGATAGAAACGTAGACAGCATGGAAACGTTCGAACCTAAGTGAGCTCGTTTTGCTTTATGGGTTTGGATTGTTTATATTCTGTGCATAGATAAAGCTATGGATCAAGTTTAGTCATTATCGGCGATGAGCCATTAAATATTATTCAGCAAGGAACGCCTATGTCACTCGCCGTTATCTATACTCGTGCCAAGCTAGGTGTAAATGCCCCATTAGTTACTGTTGAAGTCCATATTTCCGCTGGATTACCCTGTCTGGCCATTGTTGGCTTGCCCGAAACTGCGGTTAAGGAAAGCAAAGATCGGGTCCGTAGCGCTATCTTAAATAGCTATCTTGAGTTTCCCGCGCGCCGTATTACCGTCAATCTCGCACCAGCTGACCTTCCAAAAGAAGGTGGTCGTTATGATTTAGCTATAGCATTGGGAATTCTCGCCGCTTCGGGGCAAATACCCGCGCCCATCCTAAGTCGTTATGAGTTTTTAGGGGAGCTAGCATTATCCGGTGAGTTACGCTCAGTAACCGGTGCATTACCGGCTGCACTTTCATGTGGCGATGCTAAGCGCGAACTAATTATTAGTTGCGCAAGTGCCAGTGAAGCAGCATTGAGTAAAATACGCATTTTTGGTGCGCAAAATTTGTTACAAGTTTGCGCGCATCTACATGATCGTGAGCACCTGTTTCAAGCAAGTGCATTAGAGGCGGTAAATGATGATCAAACTCTGGACTTGGGTGATGTAAAAGGACAGGCCCAAGCGAAGCGTGCGTTAGAAATAGCTGCCAGTGGAGGCCATAATTTACTACTTTATGGTCCTCCCGGCACCGGTAAAACTATGCTTGCTAGCCGCTTGCCCAGCATACTTCCGAAGCTTGATGAGAGAGAGATGATTGAGGTAGCTACTGTTTATTCAGTTGCTGCGCAAACACTTATGCATTCATGGCATAAGCGCCCGTTTCGCTCGCCTCATCATACTGCTTCAGCAGCCGCTTTGGTGGGAGGGGGCAGTAACCCGAAACCTGGTGAGGTCTCGCTCGCCCACTGCGGAGTGTTGTTTTTGGATGAGCTACCTGAATTTCCGCGTGCCGTATTGGAAGTGTTACGTGAACCGTTGGAAAGTGGGGAAATCCGTATATCACGTGCGCGTGCGCAAATTTGTTTTCCTGCTCGCTTCCAATTGGTGGCAGCAATGAATCCATGCCCATGCGGCTATTATGGTAATAACGATAATCGGTGCCGTTGTACCGCTGATCAAGTCCGCCGTTATCGAGATCGAATATCCGGCCCTATGCTCGACCGCATTGACCTACACGTGCCAGTGCTAGCATTACGTCAGGGTGAAATTCACAGCAAAACGGTGGGAGAAAATAGCCAAATAATCCGAATGCGGGTTGAAGCGGCGCGTGCATTGCAATTACAAAGGCAGGGAAAAGCAAATCAGCAATTGAACGCTCCGGAATTAGAAAAATATTGTTTGTTGAGTGACGCGGATAAAGCTTTATTAGAACATGCTATTAATAGATTGGGATTATCTACGCGTGCTTACCATCGCGTATTAAAAGTAGCGCGCACACTGGCTGATATGCGAAATAAAGAACAACCAGGAACTGAGGAAGTGAGTGAAGCATTGAGTTACCGCACTTTGGATCGGCAATAAATTCTTGCGTTGAAGTTTTTTCTAAAGAGAATGAATAAGTACTTGGTCGATAGTATTAGGATGCATAGTATGTGCTTTGTCTTTGTCAGGAATTATCAAGGAAGATGTTTGGAAAGTTTAGGATAAGTATTGTGATGTTATACGAAAGTAAATCCGATGCTTTATACACTGATAGAGAGAAGTTTAACTTTTAATTTAATATGTCGGCGCTGCTATGGACTCTTTGATGTTCGAGTAATGTTTTACATATCTCTTCTATGGATTGAGGTGGAGCAAAATAATAGCCTTGCATATGATCACAGCCAGCCTCTTGCAGCCAGTGTTTTTGTTCGAAAGTTTCAACACCATCTGCTACAACAATTTTACCTAAATTATGCGCAAGGGTGATCATTGCAGCGACCAAACGACGATCGCTAGCATTGCGTTGTAGCTCAGACATAAACCGTGACGATAATTTTACGGTACTAATAGGTAGCCGCTGTAGATGTAGAAATGATGAGCTGCCAGTGCCGAAATTATCAAGTGCGAAGTTAATGCCGAAAAATGCGAGTGGTCGCATACACAAACTTACCAAATCTATATTTTCCATCATGGAAGATTCAGTTAATTCCAATTCTACATCTCCTGCGTGAATGTCTAATTCTTCAAAAATGGCTGATATCTCTTGTACCAAGCGCTCATCCTTAAATTGACGCATGGAAATATTGATAGACATAACTAAATTTTTATCAAATTGAGCATGAATTTTTTTTAAATCTGTGCAAGCTTGACGAATTGCCCAGTAACCAATTGCGGTAATTAACCCCGTGTCTTCCGCAACTGAAATAAATTCACTGGCATCAAGTGCACCGCTATCCGGGTTGTTCCAGCGCAACAAGGCTTCAAGCCCAATAATTTCGTTCGTGTGCATGTCCACGCGCGGCTGATATTGCAGAAAAAATTGATCTTTTTTTAATGCCTTGCGTAAATTTGCTTCCAGCTTTAATTGGCGATGCACATTTTTATTCATAGCATCGGTAAAAAAGCAGAAGCTGCTACCGTCTTCCTGTTTAGCTTTATACATAGCCATGTCGGCATTTTTTAACAAACCTTCAGCGTCATGTCCCGCTTGTGGATAAATCGCTATGCCAATACTACAGCCCACGGCTACTTCATAACCATTTATGGTTGCTGGTTCCGAAATTATTTCAATAATTTTTTCAGCAATATGTGCAACATCAGTACTGTTTTCAATATGCGTCAAAAGTAATGTAAATTCGTCCCCGCCAATACGTGCGACTGAATCACTGCGCCGTAAACATGCGTTTAGTCGCTCAGCGCAAATGCGGATAATGACATCCCCAACATCATGGCCAAAATTATCATTCACTAACTTAAATCCATTTAAATCAATAAACATAAGCGCGAACGATGTTTTATCGCGGTTTGCCAAATTAAGCACGTGTTCCAATCGATCGCGAAATAAAATTCGGTTGGGAATATCGGTGAGTTGATCGTAGTGGGCTAAGCGTGCCAAATGTTGCTCTGTTTGTTTGCGCTCAATCGCATAACGCAATGTGCGCTCTAGTAATTGATGGCCAATCTGACCTTTGATGAGATAATCAGAGGCGCCTGCGCGAATTATATCGCGATCAACTTCAATTTCCATTTCATCGGTCATTACAACAATGGGGGTGATATTGGCTTGTACTTTTGCGGCATTTAACAGATCGCGAGCACTAAGATCACCCCAAAAGAAATCGAGCAAGGCTACATCGAATTCATTGGATAAGATTTGTGGCAGGGCAGCATCAAGCTGGTTACACCAAATTACTTCATAATTAACATGCCGCACCTGCGACAATATATCTGCGATTAACAAATATTCGCCGTATTCACGGTCAATGAATAAAATTTTAATTGCTTTTTCCATACCGCCTAATCCCTATTTTCATACAATATTCTCAGCATTGCGCTTTTTAGACGCGGTATTTGTCAGATGTGACTCTACACCTCACTCCCACTATAATAAATAAGATTTATTCCTATATAGCAAACAAAGTCACTTGGCTGTTTTTTAAAAGTTGTAGTTATAAAAACTACTGGGCCACAGGTCGGTTTGCCCTTGTTACAATATAGCTCTTAAAAAAGTATTCCGAAAAGTATTCCGAGGTATCGTGACCCAGTTAAATGCTCGCCAAAACGAAGCTGTTTTATACATTGATGGTCCTTGCTTGGTACTTGCGGGCGCTGGTAGCGGTAAGACCAGTGTAATTACCCGTAAAATAGCCTACTTGATTCAAAAGTGTGACATTCCGGCACGCCACATAGCCGCCCTTACTTTTACCAATAAGGCCGCGCGTGAAATGAAAGAACGAGTGGCGAACTTGGTAAAGGGAAGCGCTGCTAAAGGGTTAACGGTTTCAACTTTCCATAATCTAGGCCTTAATATCATTCGTCGCGAATATAAAAGTCTGGGTTTCAAGCCAGGCTTTTCTATATTTGATGCTGAAGATGCACGTTCATTGTTAAAGGAGTTGATGATGAAAGACGGTGATCTTGATAAAGACCACTTGAATTTAGTGCAGAGCCAAATATCCAATTGGAAAAATGATCTAATCACTCCCAAACGTGCACTTGAGATGGTACAAAGTGCCGTGAACCAAAACCCTGCCGAACAAACTATCGCTCTTGTTTATCAACAATATAATCAAGCATTGCGTGCTTATAATGCGGTTGACTTCGACGATCTTATTTTAATACCTGTTGATTTGTTTCAGCAGCACAGTGAGATTCTATTGCGTTGGCAGCGGAAGATTCGCTATTTATTAGTGGATGAATACCAAGACACTAATTCCAGTCAATACTTGTTAGTGAAGTTATTGGTGGGTAATCGAGCCACGCTTACGGTAGTGGGGGACGACGACCAATCTATTTATGCCTGGCGCGGAGCTCGGCCGGAAAATCTATTGCAGTTGAAGCAGGATTACCCACAGTTAAAAATTATTAAGCTGGAGCAAAATTATCGTTCCACCAGCCGCATTTTGCGCGTAGCGAACCATTTAATTGCTAACAATCCCCATGAGTTTGACAAAGCACTTTGGAGTGAAATGGGTTTAGGCGATTTGATTCGCGTGCTGCGTTGTAATAATGAGGACGCTGAAGCAGAGCGTATTGCCACAGAAATTTTAACGCAGCGTATGCGTAAACAAAGTAAGTTCCGTGATTATGCTGTTTTGTATCGTGGCAATCATCAGTCAAGGTTGCTGGAAATGAAGTTACAGCAACACCAAATACCTTACAAGATCAGTGGCGGCTCGTCTTTTTTTGCCAAAACTGAAATTAAAGATGTGATGGGATATTTGCGTTTATTGGTGAATCCTGATGACGATAATGCGTTCTTGCGGGTTATTAATACGCCGCGTCGTCACATTGGCACAAGTACGCTTGAAGCTTTGGGTGGTTACGCTAGCCAGCGTGAAATAAGTTTATTTGCTGCCATTGAAGAGGTTGGCTTAGGCAGCCACATTGCTGAGAAAAACCTTGATCGGTTACTTCGTTTTGCGCATTGGTTAAAGCAAGTTTCGGTTAATTGTGCAACTTCCGACCCGGTAGGTGCTGTGCGTGAAATGGTTGAAGATATAGATTACGTCGGTTGGCTGCATCAAAACTCCCCTAGCAGTAAAGCCGCAGAAAAGCGCATTGATAATGTTTTTTATTTAATTGACTCACTGCAAAAAAGTTTAAACAAAACTGCTGATGATGAGGAAGAACCGCGAATTGAAGATGCCATAGCCAAATTGGTATTACGTGATTTGCTTGAGCGGCAGGAAGAAGAGGATCTAAGTGATCAAGTGCAGCTAATGACATTGCATGCGTCTAAAGGGTTGGAATTCCCCCACGTTTTTATCGTCGGTATGGAAGAAGATTTATTGCCGCATCGCAACAGCATTGATGCTAACAATATTGAAGAAGAGCGCCGTCTTACCTATGTGGGCATTACGCGTGCGCAGCGAACCTTGACGATGACGCTAGCAGGCAAGCGCAAACAATTCGGCGAATATAGCGAAACTGTGCCCAGTCGCTTTTTGGATGAGTTGCCGGTAGACGATGTGGAGAGAGAGGGATTTGGTATTGCAAGTCAGGAAAAAAATGTTGCCAAGGGTGAAGAAACGATTTCAAATTTGCTAAATTTGTTTGATTAATTATGCAAAACACATACAAATAAGGCCAGGAGTTCGCACTCTTGGCCTTATTAACTAGCTTTTATTAATTATGACTAATTATTTTTTGCTGCCATCTACCATATATTTAACAGCAGCTTTAAGTTCGGCATCGGTACATGCTGCACAAGTGCCTTTTGGAGGCATAGTATTAAAACCGGAAATAGCGTGAGTATTCAAAGTTTCAATACCCTTTGCAATGCGGGGAGCCCAATCAGCCGCGTTGCCAAATTTCGGCGCGTTCATTAATCCAGGGTTGTGGCACATAGCGCATGATGCGGTGTAAACATCTTTACCTGATTTGGCCGGAGCTGCAGCAGCAGCGGGTGCGCCAGCACAAGCTTCGCCCGCCTTACATGTTTTGCCCACTGGAGCTATACGTTCTTTCACAGCGTCTGTCGATTTAGAGTCAGGCGCTTTAGTTTCGCCGTAAGCAATGCCCGAAAGGGTCATTACGCTAGCAACCATCAACATACTTAATAACTTTTTCACGTCTTTTTCCTCATGGTTATGATTTGCGCTTTTAGAGTGGGCGCGACGGGGGCATTATAACCAATTATTTATTAAATATGTGCCAATCTTTAAGCTTGGAAAGAGATTATGTTGCTTCAAAGCGAGATTTTGTTCTATCTCGCCTCAATGCTATGCTGCAGAAAATAAAAACTAAGAGTTTGGTCAAAGTTATGGAATTTGCTAGCGTCACTTTCACTGCCTACTTCAGTGCCGCCATTGTCGCTGCGTTACTTACGATAATTTATTTTTATCAATTCTGTCATCGTCAGCGTGGTTATGCATTTACCCTTGCCGCAGCGCTACACACTTTATATTTGATAGCCATAGTCATGTCTTTCAATGGCGATATGCTTTCGCCAAAATACTTACCTTTTTTGGAGTGTTTACATTATAACGGCTGGATTTTGGCTATAGCTCTCTCGTTACGTAATCACAGCAACCAACAACATTTGCCCCCCAGTCTTCAGCTGCTATTCGGTTTAGGTTGGCCACTGACAGTAATAATTTTGATTGTTACGTTGGTTGCTAATGAGAAAGTATTTTTGTTGGCGCCGTGGTGTGCACTAGTTCTTGCGGTCATAAGCTTGGTAAGTGTTGAGCAACTTTATCGTTACGCCGCAGTAAATGATCGCCAAATTAAATTACTTTGCATGAATTTGGGGGCAATTTTTATTTATGACGTGTACCGATATACACATCTCCTTATTTTTCAGGAGGAGGTTTATCCACCCTTGTGGCAGTCGCGAGCAGCGGTGTCCATTGTCACTTGCTTGTTTATGGCTTTGGGTGGATTAGTGCCTTTGCAACAATCAACCAGAACAGCTAATTTCAACATTTCGCGGCCTATTGCTTTTTATACCACCTCTTTAATCGCCATCTGCATATTAATTACGCTATTTTCTGTTGTGGGATATTACATACAGCTATACGGAGGTAACTGGGGCGCGGCTATTTACGGTTTTGCGCTCGTGATAGTAGCCCTCATAATGGCAACGGTTTTTGTTTCTGACCGGCTCCGATTGCAGCTTTCAGTATTCATAAATAAACATTTATTTCATCATAAATATGATTATCGGAGTGAATGGTTAAGGATTATCAATTATTTAGCGGAACCGGCCGAGAGCAGTGAAGTGAATGAGCGTGCATTTTTTGCGGTCGCCTCTACCACTCACGCTCCAGGTGGCGCTATCTGGCTGTTAAAGCAGGGCTTTTACGAACCCGTATATCAGCTCAATTTATCGAGCTTGGTGGTTTTACAAGAGGAGCCAGCTAATAGCCCCTTTTGCCGTGAGCTGTTGGAGTCTGAGTGGGTTTACTTCCCTGACGGTAGTGACAACGCTGCTATTGGTCATAATAATAATTTGCTCCCCTCTTGGGCTCGCAGCTTTCCCAATTTATGGCTAATATTTCCGCTCGTTGTGGGTGAAGAATTGGTTGGGTTTATGGCACTAACCAATCCCCAGGATGACACGGCCCTCAATTGGGAAGATCTTGACCTACTTAAGACCATCGGTCGGCAGTTGGCTAGTTATTTAAAGCGGTATCAACAAGCAGAACAGTTAGCAGAAAGTAAACAGTTTGATACATACAATAAGTTGGTTGCCTTCATTATTCATGATCTAAACAACCTCATCGCGCAACAAGCACTCATGTTAAAAAATGCGGAAAGGCATAAGGACAACCCTGCTTTTGTAGAGGATGCTTTTAAGACTATTAGCAATTCCGTTGACCGGATGAATAATTTGTTGAAGAAGTTGCGACGCGATGAATCTGATTTAGTAAAACGCATAAATATTACGGATGTTGTTGAGCAGGCGGTCTCTGAGTGTCGCCACAGTAACTTAAAGATCAATGCGAAAATTAAGCAATACTCACGCACACTCAATGCAGATCAAGTGCGTTTGGTGATGACTATTACGAACTTCATCAAAAATGCGCAGGAAGCTACAGAAGGAGAGGGAGAGGTGCATGTTACACTCGCGTGCCTTGATGATTGGGCTGTGATTACTATCGAAGATAATGGTTCGGGTATGGATTGGGATTTTATTCAGAACCGCTTGTTTAAACCGTTTGAAACCACTAAGTCGGGTAAGGGCATGGGAATAGGTGTTTACTTATCCCGGGAATATATTAGTGAGCTCAAGGGTACGTTGAATGTAATGAGTAGCGTTGGCGAAGGCACCACCATAACCATATCAATACCACTTAATAAGTTGGAATAGTCATCTCAATGAACAAAGAGCTTAATCAAAAACCCATTCTTTTAATTATCGAAGATGATCTGGGGCTGCAAAGTCAATTACGTTGGCATTTTGATCAGTATGAAACTGTGTTTGCTGAAAATCGTCAGGACGCCATTGCCGCTTTACGGTTACATGAGGCTTCGGTGATCATTCAAGATTTAGGCTTGCCTCCCGACGAAGACGGTGTTGATGAAGGCTTCAAATGCATTCAGGATATTTTACGAATTGCCCCGACATGCAAAATCATCGTGATGACTGGCAAAACTGATCACGAAAATGCAATTAGAGCGGTGGGCTTAGGTGCTTATGATTTTTATCAAAAGCCGGTAGATTCGCACACACTTGATTTAATTGTGCAGCGTGCATTTACCATTTTTGCTTTAGAAACTGAGAACAGACGCCTTAAAATTACTGCTCAAAAACCACTTGAGGGTCTTATTACCAATGATCCCCATATGCTCAAGATCTGCCGACAACTAGAAAAAATTTCCCCTACGACGGTTACCTGTACCCTTTTAGGTGAGAGCGGCACTGGCAAGGAAGTTATGGCGCGTGGAATTCATCAGCTGAGCCCACGAAAAAATAAACGGTTTATCGCCATCAATTGTGCTGCAGTACCGGAGAATTTAATTGAAAGCGAGCTGTTTGGTTACGAAAAAGGTGCCTTCACCGGTGCTAATAAGCTAACCATTGGCAAGGTTGAAACGGCTCATGAAGGTACTCTGTTTCTCGATGAAATTGGCGACATGCCGCTGAATCTTCAGGCAAAATTATTGCGTTTTTTACAAGAGCGAGTTATTGAGCGAGTCGGTGGGCGCAACGAAATTCCGGTTGACGTACGTGTGATTTGTGCGACAAATAAGAATCTACAAAAAATGGTTGGCGACGGCAGCTTCCGTGAAGATCTTTTTTACCGTATTTGCGAAATGACCGTGGAAATTCCACCTTTGAGGTTTCGGCAGGGCGATAAGGTGCTGCTGGCTCGCCACTTTAAAAACAAATTTGCTAAAGAGCACGCCCAGCACATTACTGGATTTACCCCTGACGCTATTGAAGCCATTGAAGGTTACAGCTGGCCCGGCAATATTCGCGAGATGGAGAATAAAATAAAGCGCGCGGTGATTATGGCTGATAGCAAAAATATCGGACGAGAGGATCTCGGTTTGGCTGAAGCGGAAAACTTATCGCTAAATTTGCGTCATGTGCGTCAGGAAGCGGAAAGGAATGCAATTTTACGAGCGCTTAGCATGACCGACAACAACATATCTGCAGCGGCTAAGCTGCTCGGCATTACTCGCCCAACATTTTACGATCTAATTAAGAAATTCGATATGTTGTTACCTAGCGTTTCCGACTCAGAAGGCAACTCTGACCACTTGTAAAAAACACGCTATATATCAAATCGAAATAACTAGTTCAATTGGTATCTGACATGTTTATCACAAATTTTGAATACTCATTCTCGAAATTGTGAAATAGCTAGCAATTGCATGTTAGATCATTCGATACACTGCTATACCGATATTTATAGGATTAAGGCAGCTGAAGTTGGCTTAAGTCGGACAGGTAAAATTTACTAGTTTAGGTATAAAAAATGGATCCTCGTACTTTTGCTCGCGTTAAAGTTGTCAGTGTTAGCATACTAATGTCGCTTGTTCTTGCTGCTTGTGGTGGCGAGAAAGCACGAGATACTGAAGATCCAGTCGCGGAGGTTTCGCTAGGGGTGGGCTCGCTTCAAAGATCGGTTTCGCCCATAAACCTTGCTTCGAAAAGTGCAGCTGTTGGCAGCAAATCTAATATCCCAGCTAGTAGCAGCCCAGTTATCGCTTTCGCAAGTAGTAAATCAAGTAAAGCTGCAACTAGTACCTCACCTAGTAGCCAGGTTAGTAAATCAATCGTAAATGTCGTTTCAAATAACCAGGCGAGCATTAACAGTGCCGTGATTGGTAAAGCTGCTGATGTTCTGGTTTTAAGTAGCAGTGCAGCAAGTAGTACCGCTTTGAGTAGTAGAGCAGCAAGTAGTACCGCTTTGAGTAGTAGAGCAGCAAGTAGTACCGCTTTGAGTAGTAGAGCAACAAGTAGTACCGCTTTGAGTAGTAGAGCAACAAGTAGTACCGCTTTAAGTAGTAGAGCGGCAAGCAGTATTGCCTTAAGTAGTAAATCTGCAAGCAGTAAGCAGGCAGGCGCTTTAGGAGCAACCATAGAGTGGAGACAACCGGCGGCTCGTAAAAATGGAGATTACCTGGAGTTATCAGAGATAGGCGGCTACCAAATTCGCTATAAAGCACCTACAGCTACGACGTTCAGCTACATTACAATTGAAGGAAACTCGACAACAAAATATGTATTTGATAAATCTGCTATAGGTTTGAAATTTGAAATCGCTGTATATGACGAGTCCGGCCTCTATAGCGACTTTGTCACAATAAACTAGCTAGAATTATTGATGTTAAATGAGAAAATACTTAAATGTGTATTTTCTCTAATCTATTTTTGTTGCCTTAGGTCTTTAGTCAGGTTGCCATTAATGATCGAGTATAGCAATATTCATGATTTTTAAGGTGGCACTATGGGTTTGCTTACGAAGTTGCAAGAGAAGCAAGCCAGCCTCACTATACTTACTTTAGTCGTTTTAGTAAGTTGTCTTTTTTCCCCCTCCATTGCTCCTCTCTTTGTTCGATGGCTTAAATTAAATCAAGATTTAAGTCATGGTTTGCCCACGCTTGTCATTTTTGTTTTTTTAATTTGGCGGGTTAGACCAATATCACAGACAAGAAATTCAGACAGTATTTATTGGTTTTTAACCGCAGCCCTCGCTCTATTTTCATTTATTTGGTACTTATTTCAGAGTATTAACATACAGCTTATTAGCGCATTGTTGTTAATTGCGGTACTGACAATTTATTTGGCAGCATGCTTTTCTGTAAAAACAGCGATAGATCTTTTCCCCTTTCTTGGTTTGCTTTTATTTGTTGTTCCAATCCTATCATCACTTACTGATCAGTTAGTCTTACTGAGTAGTTTTGTTGTAGGTGCATTGGTTGACGCAGTCAAATTAACTGCAGTTATTGAGGGTAATAATATTTTGATCCCAAGCGGTCGAATAACCATCGCAGAAGGTTGTTCGGGGTTACGTTATTTAAGCATCACGTTGTTGTTGGCTTACATTATTTGTTTAATGAACGGTTACAGTCGACGCCAGGGTATCCTTACAATTTTATGTGCTATTGGATTGGGGTTACTCACCAACTGGATAAGAATATTTTTACTGGTATTGATAGGTTACCATTCTGATATGCAAAGTAAGTTGATGCATGATCATGAAATGTTTGGTTGGATTTTATTTATGCTCATCATCATGCCCGCCATCTACTGGGCGCCCATTGTTCGGAAGAATATTGAATTTAGTGTCAGGGTCTCCAAGTGTAAGCCGTTAGTGCCAACATTGGCTTTGTTGCTAGGACCGCTGCTGTTTTGGGGTACGTTGCAGGCTGAATTATCCAGCAATAAAATTAACTTGCATGGTTTAACTTTAAATGACATAGGTGAAAAGTCAGCAGCTTGGATTCCTGTTAGCTTTCCAGAGCAGACTGAAAACTCCAGGCGTATTTTTTCTGTCGATGGAGTTTTAATACGAATGGACCTGGCAAAATATACTCCTTTATCTCCCTCGGAAAAATTAGTTCCTTATCTACAAAGTGTGTATCCCACAGAGGACTGGGTGCGAACAGATCAAACTCATCTTATTGAAATTCATGACTTTGAATTAATGTTGCTTAAAAATATTAATTCGTCGCAAAAAATATTGTTATTATATCAATTCAATGTTGGCTATAGTGCTACGGATTCATATAGGCTGGCGAAGTTGCTACAATTAAAAGCAAAATTATTGGGAGAAAACTTTTTTGGGTTGGTAGTAGTTCAAGCTAGGTGCGCGGTAGATTGCAGTGAGGAAATCGTTGCAATAAAAAAGGTTACACAAGATTGGCAGCTCAATAAATTTAACGAACGCAAAATGTAGAGAGCTTGCTGAATAATTAATTACATAACTGTTGGTCGAAAATATTTTTAATACGCTGAATATGCTTTGGAGAAACGTATTCGTGAGTAGGTAAAGTTAAAAGACGCTTTGCAAATTGCTGTGCATTGTTAAGTTCTTCATGTACATCAATCAATTCACTAATGCCGGGAATTTCGACAATAGACCGTTGATACAAGGGTGACCCGCCAAGCCCAGCCATATTTACTTTACGTAATAAATTGTCCCGACTGTTGGAATCGCTGCATAATAATGGATAACGTAATAGTTGTTGCCTCCGCAGTGTTTTTAAGGATTGTAATTGCTGCGTTTTAGAGGCTGTACATATTTCATCATAAGCCCGCTCAATATTTTTATTTTTACGTTGATGAAAATGTAAGTTCGCGGAAAATAATGCATTGCGAAATTCATCCATAGCACTAATTGTTGCTAGCGGATGATATAAAGTTTCGCCTAATCGCAAAAACGGTGCACGATTCAAAAAACAATATAAATGCGGTTGTAAGAGTAAATTAAAGGCACGTAGTTTTATCGCATGCTGCGCGTTAGTGAATGAAGTATTAGGGACTTGTTGCACTAAAGCCGCGGTAATAATTTTTTGTTTCGAAAACAATACACCACCACCAAGTAAGCTTAAGGGCTTCCCCCTGCCAAATGAAAATAAAACATAGTCTGATGAAAAGTCATGTTGCTCTGCGCTTGCGGGAAACCACTGTGCGTTATCTTCGATAAGTTTGGTGTGCGTGTTCGCCAACATTGCACGAATATCTGCCAATCGCTCTTTAATGCCTAAAAAATTTACAGCAATAATAGCAACTATGTCTGAATTTAAAGCACTTTTTAATGCATCCAAATTGTAACCTGCATCAGCACCATCGATGTCTACCGCAAGTGGCCTTACTCCTGCGTAAACTGCGGCTGCAACCAAATCAGGGCAACAGTAACCGGGAATAATAACTCTCGGATTTTTTATATGCGGAGCTTTAGCCTTCGCGTCGGCAAGTGCCAAGGCTAACGCAGAAGTTCCAGAGTCTACCCATGCGGCGTAGTAGCCCGCGATCTGGTAGGCAAGTGAATTAGCATTTTTTGCTAACAAAATTTTATTGCCCGCAGGGGCTAAATCACCGCGAATTAACGCGCAGAAGGTTTCCATGTTGTCATTCTCTGCCCAGCAAGAAACTTAACCGCAGCATCCAGCAAAGCAATATTAACTTGTACGAAAAAATAAATTAATTTAATCGAACCTACTTCGCGTAGATTCGGTAAAAACTGTGCGGCTAAAGCTATGCCATAAAACAAAATCTGTCCAATAAGAGCTAAAGCATAAATAAATCCCTGGTTTGCGACCAACGCAGAAATGATAAAAAACAAAATAAAAAACCAAGGCGCTAGCCAGCGCATTAATTTATGCGAAATAACTTGCAAAGCAAAAAAGCCATATTGGTTAATATTCATTACTTGTCTGTGGCGCGACAAGCCGGTCATGCCTCTTATTACCGTGCGGATTTTGCGTTGATATTCCTTGGTGGGATCTTGTAAATCCTGGTAAAAACCTAAAACATCAGGTGCGCTAACGGCTCTTAACTTCCCTTTAACCGCGTTTAATGCCGTATTAAAATCGCTGGGGCAATGAATATCCCATTCCTGGCAAATTTCTTTGCGCGCCGCAAAAAAGGAACCACTCAAGCCCACCAAGCCCGCCAGTTGCGACTCTTGTTTGCGTAGCCACATTTCGTATTTTACGTAGGCTCCTTCGCCTGCCACCGAGCCATCTTTACTGACAAAACGATCTTCGCTAGAAACTGCTCCTATAGAAGTATCTAAAAAATAGCGTTCCAATTTAATCAGTGCGTCTTTAGGGATTTGCGTGGCAACATCAGAGAAAACTAACACATTTCCCTTTGCTTGTTTGATCGCTGTTAATTGTGCATTTTCTTTACCCAAACGTTCGGCCGCACGAACCAGTCGAACACCGCGATCTGCATATTCCGCCACAATCGAATCGGTTGCATCTTCCGAACAATCTGAAGCGACTATCAATTCGAGTCGCTCTGCATCAAAATGAATGGCTAAAGTATTTTCAATTTTTTCGCGAATACGTTTCTCTTCGTTATAAGCAGTCACAATCAATGTCATAAAAACAGGAGTATTTGACTCGATTGGTTGAACCGTCTGGATGCCACGAATCATCGCTACGACTTTTAATACTAGGGGGTACAAAAAATAGCTGTAAACAGCGGCAATTCCTAAAATCCAAAATAAAATCGTCAACATTTTTATTCCTCAATGTCTTCTATGAAGCCCCTTTTCCTACAGATCAGGAACCGTTAATATCTCACCTCTGAGTGCGCAGTTAAGCAGCTTAGCTAAGGATGCGTTATCAATGCCAATTCTAAACCGCCCATTACGTGTAATGCACATCATTTCTGGTGATCTTTGGGCCGGTGCCGAGGTGCAAGCCTTTACGTTGCTGTCGCATTTGCATACTGCAGTGCAGCTGCACGTAGTTATTATGAATCATGGTGAGCTGGCGCAGAGATTACAAAGCCTAAACATACCAGTTACTTTATTGCTGGAATCAAACCACGGCAGCCTTGATATTACTCGAGAAATTGCCCGCCTTATTCGGAGCTTTAAGCCAGATGTGCTGCATACACATCGGCGAAAAGAAAATATTTTGAGCTCTATAGCTAACTGCATGACAATGCTCCTGACAGGCAAGTATACGAAGTCGGTGCGTACCAGTCATGGAGCCCCTGAATTTATTCCAGCGGGTAAGCAGCGGATCCAGATTTGGTTAGATAACTGGACTGGCCGCTTTCTTCAGCATGCGATTATCGCCGTATCACAGGAGCTGGCATCCCAACTGGTCAATATCTTTCCTGAAAAAAAAATTCATGTTATTCGTAATGGCGTTGATCGGGCTGCACTTCTTGCTCAAGCGGGCGAGGCTGATTTTCTTACCAGAGCACCACACCATAAGCATATAGGAATCGTGGGGAGAATTGAGCCGGTAAAGCGTATCGATATTTTTTTGGATATGGCGGCTATGCTCATGAATCAAATATCCGAGTCGCAAGCATTTAAGTTTCATATTATTGGCGATGGTAAGTTAAGAGCTACAATGGAGCTGAAGGTAAAACAGCTCGGTTTAACTGAAAATATTTATTTTCATGGGCACAGGCAGGATATGGCATCATGCATTAAGTCGCTTGATATTATGGTTATGTGTTCTGATCATGAGGGTACGCCTATGTCGGCGTTAGAAGCGATGGCGGTAGGAACACCTTTAGTTGCCCATGATACGGGTGGGCTAACCGATATCTTACAAGACTACCCTGCATTATTAGTTGCAAACCATTCTCCGGAAGGCTATGCCGAAAAGGTGAGTAAATTGCTCTCAAAGAACAAAGTAGTCGTTAGTTTGAATGAAAAATATACCGCTCATAGAAATTTCATTGACACCTTAAGCTTATACAAAAAATTATGAGAGTTTAGGTATGAACACCTGCCCAAAAGTCTCATTAGTCCTTTGTACAAAGAATAGAGCCGAGCAGCTTAAAGTTTGCTTGAAGAGCATCAGCAAAATTCAAAGTGTGTTTAGTTGGGAATTAATTATTGTAGATAATAATTCGGAAGACCACACGCAGGAGGTTATCGAAGCTTTTAAGCGTTACGCCGACATTCCTGTTCAGGCCACAATAGAAACAACTAGGGGTTCCAGTGCTGCAAAAAATACAGGATGTAAGCTTGCTAAAGGTGAATATATTGCATTTACTGATGATGATTGTTATCCGCAAGCAGACTTCGTGGATGCAATTGTTGCAGTTCTGAATGAAGATAAACAATTGGGCTTTGTTGGTGGTAAGGTTTTACTTTTCGATCCTCAGGATATTCCAATAACAATCCAGACCCACAATTCAAGAATAGAATTTAAGCCTTCAAGTTATTTAGCGGCCGGAATCATTCACGGTGCCAATTTTACTTTTAGGCGAACGGCTCTCTTAGCTACTGGTGGTTTTGATGAGCGTTTTGGTGCTGGTAGAAAATACCCTTGTGAGGATGTAGATATCATGGCAGAAGCTCTGCGGCTTGGCTGGCAAGGTGTCTATGATCCAAGGGTGGTAATATTTCATCATCATAGACGAAGACTGCAAAGTGATGCGCTGAGTTTGTCGAAACAATACGATAAAGGTAGGGGTGCCTATTTTGCAAAACGACTTTTAAAGCCAGGGACTCGCAAAGCCTATGTTATTGCCTGGCTAAAGAAAATACGTTGGCAATCTATTCCAACAAGCATAAGAGAAATATTAGCAGCATTGGAATTTTGGATGGAAAATTTAATGAAAAGACTTTAATCCAGAAGCATACCGAACATGAAATTTGTTGAATAAATTTGCACATTTTTACTGAGATGCCACATGAACCCGAAGCCCATTATCAGCGTGGTAATCTGCACGTATAATAACGCAGATTCACTAGCGATTACGCTACAACAATTATCGGCGCAAGTCACGCAGCATAAAGAAAATTTTGAAATTATCGTGGTGGACAACAATTCACCGGACCATACAAAAAAAGTATATCTTAATTTCGCCCAAGACCAGGCGATTACCAGCTCCTACTTTTTTGAGCCGCGCCAAGGTTTGTCGCACGCACGTAATACGGGTGTTGCTAAGGCTCGCGGTGAATATATTTTATTTACTGATGACGATGCAGATATTCCGCCACACTGGCTGGATTCCTATTTGCAGCATATTGAAAAAAATAGTCCAGACTGCCTTTACAGTCGAATCAATATTATTTGGGCAAAGGATAAGCCTTGGTGGTTTTTGCCAGAATACACGCCTTGTTTTGTCGGAGTAGATTACGGTGATCAATCAATCATTATTTCTGATATTCACAAAGAGTTTTATGGGAAAAATTTCTGTATAAAAAAATCATTGGTACTTGAGTTGGGCGGGTTTGATCCTGCACTTGGCAGAAGTGGGGCTAAATTAATCGCCGGGGAAGAAACTCTGCTTTACAGAAGAATGGTGGAGCAAAAAAAACGTCTTCTGTATTTCCCTGATGCGCCTGTTGGTCATAGATTGAAAGATAGGGAATACTTGGCTGAAAATATAAAAAAGCAATTCATTGATGGTGCTTACTCTACGCACCACATCGCAAAAATTATGGCGAGAAAAACCTTTCTAGGGCGTCCAGTACGAGCGATTATTGATAATTTGATAGCGCTGGCGAGATCATGCGCTCTCAGTGTCTATTACCAAATTACAGGGAAAAAGCCTGAACGATTTTACCACTACCTGAACATCTTAAAGCATTTAACTTTTATCAGATTATGGATATTTTCCAAGTGAATAAAAAATCCATCTTAATTATGATTCATTGCGCTGAAAATACGGGCTATGCAATTGCATCCTTAGAGGCGGTATTTTTAGCTGCAGCGAAAAACGCAGGATTTTCCGATGATCAGATTTTTTGGTCATTCAAAACAACGATAACTAAAAACAACCCACACATCATTGAATGTGATTATCGTGACAAAAAATCCCACAAGACATTAAAACAGCTCATCGAAAAAAATAATATTGTTATTGTGTTAGCTTTTGATCTCGGATTTCCTTGCCCGGTAATACCGGTTTTAAAACGTGCTGGAGTAAAAAGAATTATCTCGTACCAAGGGGCAAGTATGAGTAGCATTAATTCGGGAATTAAACTAGGACTAAAAAAGCTGGAGTGCCAGCTCACTACAAACAAACCTGATATCTTTATTTTTGAATCTGAAGCTATGCGTCAAACTGCCACTCACGGAAGAGGAGTAAAAAGAAATGTAACGGATATTATCTATCTTGGCGTTGATACCAATAAATTTAAACCGAACTATAATCAAGAAAGTTACACCTATGAAGCTTTAAATATTCCAGCCAATCGAAAAATTGTTTTTTATTCCGGTCATATGGAAGAGCGCAAAGGCGTAAGGGTTATTGTTCAAGCTGCTATACACATGGTCGACCAATTAAATTTTTTAGATGTTCATTTTGTTATTTGTGGGAACAAACACAATGAGGCAGATTTGTACAAGGCATTACTTGAAAACAAACAAGCTTCTAAGCATGTGACTTTTGCAGGGTACAGATTAGACATTCCTGAATTAATGCGCGGTTCACACATAGGTGTTATTGCATCAACGGGATGGGATTCATTTACTATGTCTAGTATAGAAATGATGGCCTCTGGGCTTCCTTTGATTGTCTCCAATTTGCAGGGACTATCTGAAACCATTGAGCATGAAAAAAATGGATTTCTTATTGTGCCAGGGGATTATCAGGAGCTTTGCCATAGAATAAGCATGCTTATATCGCACTCCGAATTGGCTAGGCAGTTTTCATTGGCTTCCAGGCTTAGGGCTGAAAAATTATTTTCCATCAAAAATCAAATTGAAAATTTTTCAAATTTAATAAGAAACAATTCGTGAGTAGGCATTTTATATCCAAAGTGCAAAGCGGTGCCTAACACAGACGACAAATTATAGGGTCTTATTCGATGTACATTTTCCAAATAATTCGTAATATTTTTAAATTATTGCCGCCAGAACAGAAATCAAAAATGCTGTTATTGCAGTTATTTTTTGTTTTCTCCGCTATAGTTCAAGTGGTGGGTGCCGCTAGCATCGCCCCCTTTATCGGAATAATATCGAATTCTGAAACCATTCACACCAATCAACATTTACAATTTTTATATGATTTTCTTCCGGTAAATAACGACCAGGATTTCATTATCGCATTTGCAATATTATCAATAAGTATGATTTTTTTATCAAATGCTGTTTCCGCGGCCACGCTATGGTTTTTACTAAAATTCTCAATAGCCATCGGGAGCGATCTGCAATATAGGTTGTACAGTAACTTTTTGAATAGAAATTATTTATTTCATAAAAGCACTAATTATACGCAGCTCATAGCTACCATCGCCCAGGAAGCTCCTCGATTTGTATATATGGTTTTGCAGCCCTATCTCTTGCTTTGCAGTAATCTTTTTATTGCATTTATTATTTTAATTGGCCTCTTTCTTCTTAATCCAATAATTGCAATGGCGTCGGCATTAATTATTGGCGGCGCCTATCTTGCTATCTATTGGATTATCAAAAAATCGTTACTTAAGCATGGTAAGACAGTGACTGATCGGCATGAAGCTATTCAATCAGTTCTTTCTGAGTCTTTTATAGGTATTAAAGATATCAAGCTTAATATGCTTGAAAGTAAGTACAGCAGCATTTACCAAAAAGCTAATTTCTCGGGTCTTAATTCTTCTGCGTATATTGTTTTAGCGGGGGATCTTCCAAAATTTGCTATAGAGGCAATATCTTTTGGAGCAATTCTTGCGTTTGCAATTGTACTTTTGTTGGCCAAGGGAAATGACGGAAGTGTTGTTGCCATTCTTAGTATTTATGCCATCGCAGGTTATAAGCTGCTTCCAACTATGCAGCAGATATATAAATCTGCTGCCAATATAAGCGCGAATGGTAGTGTTGTAGCAGAACTTAAATTGCAACTAGATCAGCACATAGATCCTCCTACTCCCCATTCGCATGAGCCACTAGCTTCCATTAATCAAATTAAACTTTGCAAAATTGTATATAAATATCCGCGTGCAATAGGCCCCGTCTTAAATGAAATCAGCATAGAGTTTAACAAGGGAGAATTAAATACAATCGCGGGGCCCTCAGGCTCAGGCAAGTCTACATTAGCTGATATTATGCTTGGCCTTCTGGAGCCAATGTCGGGTCATATAGAAGCAGATAATAAATTGCTAACTGGTCAAGCACTTAGTAATTACCAACATAGCATTGGCTACGTACCGCAACATATATTTATTTTAGATGATACCGTTATAGCGAATGTAGCATTTGGTATGGAGGTTAATGAAATTGATATTGAAAAAGCTACAAATGCGTTGAGGCAAGCCAATGCAATGGAATTTGTGGAGAAGCTTCCGCTTGGTATTAACTCAAGTTTAGGTCAGGACGGTAAACTACTGAGTGGGGGTCAAAGGCAGCGGATAGGAATTGCCCGAGCGCTTTATCGGGACAATAAAGTGCTCATATTAGATGAGCCTACCAGCGCACTTGATATTGAATCAGAGTTTGAGCTGATGACCTTGTTAGAAAAGTTAAAAAAAGATGTTCTCACTATTGTTATCTCGCATCGTCCAGCTGCCATCAAGTTATCCGATAAAATATGCATCATCACTGATGGGATTATTAGCGCCGAAGGTTCTTACGTGGAGCTTATGCGATCAAATAAACAATTCCAGGATCTAATGGAAAAAGGATTTATGGGGGATAAATAAATGGTATATTCTCTCTTTATAATGTGTTGTACATTGCTATTAAAATTCATTGGAATCAGGTTATATGAAAAAGGAGAAATTTAGGAATGTTTTTATGTCTTGGCACAAATCGCAACGATCTCGTAACTTAGCGGAAAAGTTGTCCTTAAACCTTCTGGCGATTCAGCCGGAGGGGCTCGCCCTCTACAGATTTGTTAAATGCGCAATTTGGACTATATTTCATCTATTAGCAAAACGTCCAAAAATAATTGTCATACAATATTCGTTTTTATTGTTGGCCATATTGTCAATTTATAAAGTGATTAATATAGGACCCATAATACTGATCTGCGATTGTCATACTAAAGCGCTTAAAAGATCAGTTTCTGGAAGATTTGGAAATATCTTTCATAAAATAAAAAAATGGAGTTTCACAAAATCTACTTTATGCATTATTCATAATCCTGACCAGTCACTGGATGTGTTGAATTTCAGCAAAAGCTATACAGTGCTACGCGACCCGATTCCGATATTCTCCCGAAATTTTACCTCAGACGATACGCGAAAAGTTCTCGTGGAAGAAAGTATCGTTTTTGTGTGCTCATACGATAAAGATGAGCCGATTGCTGAAATGGTAAGTGCTGCAAAATCTCTTTCAAGGATTTGTAAAATATATATGACAGGAAATGTCCCTAAAAAATATAGATGGATACTAGACAGTAACGAAATTAATTTTACTGGATATCTAGATGAATCTAGGTACCAGTCGCTGCTATCTGATGCAACATTAATCATATCCTTAACAACGGAGGATTCTTGTGTTCAGTCAGCTGGATTTGAGGCCATGGCGGCAGGTAGTGCTTACTTAACTAGTAAAAAGAAATCGTTGGTGGACATGCTAGGCGCTGCTGCTGCTTATACTGAAAATAACGCACCTGATATTATTGCTGCTGCGGAAATAGCTATGAAAAATAGGATTATGTTAGTTGCGGAAATGGAAAAATTAAAAATATTTCTTAACGAAGAGTTTGAAAAAAATCTTCAGGGAATAAAGAAAATCATTACTTAGGATGGACACAAATGAACGTTTTAGAAAGAAAAATATATAATGTAATTGCCGATTATCCGTGGATTCGAAAGGCGGTTGTCTCTATTTATCAAAAGTTATTTTCTATTATCCCTGGGGAAATTTTCGAGCCCGTTAATAATTTAAAAGTTATTGAAGGATGTTTTTACGGATTTCACGACAAGGTTCCATGGTCACACAACAATATTTATCTATTAGCACATAGATACGATAAAAAAAAATCGCCCGCTGAAGCCGAGAGCTTGCCGATAGAAATTGGTTTTGTAAAAAGTGATGGGTCTTTTCAATATATAGCACAATCTAACTGTTGGAATTGGCAGCAAGGCAGTATGTTGCAATGGCTGGGAAGGGAGGGGCTATTTGCTTTTAATAATTATAATCAGCATGAATGTATTCAAATTTATAATACTGCCGGCGATAAAATTAAAGAGATCAATGGGCACATGGGTGTCGCACACCCTGATGGGAAAAAAATACTTGGATTTAGTTTTGGGCGACTTCGAAAAGTAACAGATGAGTACGGCTATCAATATTTTAATTCCCAACATCTAGAGGAAAATGCTCCAGTAGATGACGGCTTATGGGCAATCGACATTGAATTAGACAGGCGACATTTGATTGTAAGCTTGGATGAGCTTTCAGCGAAAGACAATAATGAATCTATGACAAATGCTTATCACTATGTCACGCATACTATGTACAACAGTTGCGGCGATGCTTATGTTTTTTTACATCGTTGGAAGTCCGTCATAGGTAAGCTCTATTCTCGGTTATATATTGGCGATTCATTAACTCACACTCTTCGCTATTTCCCTATTTATGACACTTCACATATTTCCTGGGATGGAAATGATCGTCTTTTTATCTACGGATGGCTGCACAAAAATATGCCATCTTACCTATCGCTTTGCGCTAAAACATTGATTGCTACGCCGGTATTATTAAACATCCCGAATGTTGATGGTCACCCACAAGTCAATGAGGATAGATTTGTGGTTACCGACTCTTACCCGGATAGATCGAGAATCCAAAGCTTATACGTCTGCAATTTACAAAGCGGCGACTGCTATTTAGTGCAAAAATCCAAAATCCCTTTCAAATTTCGACATGCAAGACGATGTGATTTTCATCCTCGCTGGGATAGAACCGGCACAAAAATTTGCTTTGATTCTGCCAGCACAGGAATAAGATCATTATGTATTATTAACGATTTTTCAATGATTGACGGGAAGGTAAAGCGATTATAGTTTTCGTGAAATGTGTATAAGTAATCCAGGTTTGCTGACTATCAGTTTTGACGTTTATGATTACCTACTCAGCGATAAAAATTTATCTTACTTTGTTCTACATATCTTTAAAAAGCCGAAGTCGAGCTTGCATAGCGAATCGAGCAAAACGGTCTTACTGCTCCCGCTTAGGCCGGCTGGTTAATTATCTGTTGATAAGCTTTATCTATCGGCTGAATATCCGCTCCCGAAGCCACGCATTGTTTCAGCACCCACTCAAACTGTTCGGGACTGCAGCCATAGGCATCTGGATTCGTCTCAACTCCGTGAGTATATAAGATGAGCCAGCCTCCAAGATCAACGGCTTTTTTAATAATATTTTCAATTGCTTGTTTGTCAAAGCTTGAGCTGTAAAGGCTCGTCGCTCGCAGCAAATAAAGATCTGTCGCACCAGCATTTAAGCCGGGGCGAGAGCTACGCATCGTTTTATACTGTTGAGCGAGCAAGCGTTTTTCCTCGAAACTGACTTGCCCAAAGGGATAAGAAAAATGCTCGATGGGAACATCGCCTAAGATAACCTGCAAGCTGTCTATATTTCTTTGTGTGTCTTGGTACAATTTGCTTGCATTGCCATCAGTAAGCCGATAATGGCTGTAGGTATGGCAGGCTAAATGATGGTTGTTTTGATTTAAGTTAACCAAATCATCGGGACGCAAGTATTCATCTAATGCATTTTCCTTAGCGATGTTGTCAGGATTGCTTAATCCAGCTGACACATAAAAAGTAGCCTTGATTCCGTATTTATCGAGTAGGGGCACTGCGTTTGTAAATGCGCTTCTCGGCACATCATCAAATGTAAAACTAATAATGGCTCGGTTGAGCTTAATGGGAACACGATGATTTGCAAAAGATTGATAAAAATGTGTTTTTGCTTCGCGAACTACAGTTTTTAAATTCAACATATTTTACCATTCCATAAAACTGTGATGATGTTGTCATTAGGGACTTCTGCAGTAAGATCGATTTTGTATATGCTTTCGCTAGATGTTTCTGAATCTAATTTTTGTTCAATAAATTTCATGTCATCAAACACTAAACCTGCTTTCATATTTCGAGAAGTTTTAATGTATACCGCTGAAAATTCATTTGCAGCTGAAGACTTATAATGATTTAACAGGAATGCAAGAAAGGCATGCTCCACTCTTTTCGATTGTACGCGACAGCTAAACATCAAATCAATAAGTTGAAATTTTTCCTTGTTTACTATGGCAAAACCGACAGTGCCATATTGACCATACTTGTCTTCACAGTCTAAACAAAAAGCCTCGTATTTGTCTTGCTCAAGAATCGCGATAATTTCTTCCGGTGTGTACTTGTTTCCAGAAAAATTCAGTTGGTTGGTGCGTTGAACCAACTCCATTATGCGGTCAATATTTTCGATTGTTGGCGTATAGATATTGAGCTTAATCTGGCAGTCTTTTAAAAAAGAAAAATACTCGCCATCAAACGAAGTCATTGCTTCTTTTCGCTGAATATCCAAGCTGTAAAATTCACGTCGCAAATGCGACTCCAGGCTTAATGGTGGATTAAAGTCCGGTAAGCTAAGCAATGAATTATATTCGGTCGCATCATAGGCGCGCACCTGAGGGTTCAAGGACAATACTTCATCTCGTTCAAAGGGCTGATCGTCTATGAACGCAAATGTATTTTGACCTACATTGAATCGATTAATGAGTTCTCTGACATACAAGCCTTTTTGCTCCCAACCAATTTGTGGGTACAGCATATATTCTGATAGTCCAAAATGTTGTAAAGCCAGTATTGCGTCGTCGTAATTATTTTTACTTGCAACACTGTTTAAAATTCCTCTTTTATCTAATTCTTTGATAACGTCAATGATGCCAGGCTTCAATTTGAGCTTATCAAGACCCACCTCTAATAAGACGCCGTCCCAAAGTGTATTGTCAAGGTCCCAAACCAGCACTTTGACATGCGGCTTGCCTGTACTTTCCGTTGTCGGTTGCACATTACTCGCCGAGGGTTTTTCCCATGCAAAAGTTAGCATGCCAAAATACAGCGTTAATCCCTCATCTTTTTCATCAAGAATGTTGGGATTGAGTGAAATTCCGAATTTTTCCTGCAAGTTTACGCGTTGAGAAATATCTGCAAGCGCTATCTTAAATTGATTGAATCCTTTTTCAATCGCCAATAGCTGCTGGTAGCCCGCATTATATGCATTTGCATCAGAGGAATTCAGGGTTAATGTTACCTTAACAACAAAATCATTTGGGTTGAACACTTCAATCAGTAAATATGTTGGCGGTGCATCATGACTTGTTGCAAAAACTCCGCTTCCCGCAACAAACTGTTTCAATCTTCTTTGCATGCGCGAACTAAAGCCGCGCCTTCCGCGAATTGCAAGGTGGCGATCTGGAATATGTGCTGCAATTTCGTCTATTACCCGTACTGCTGTTTCAACCCATTTAAAGCGTTGGATGGGTACAGGATGCAAATTGGCATACGCCATCAATTGACCCCAACGTTTAAATGAAACACGCGTAAGGTAGCCTTGAGGATTTTTTGCGCCCGATACCGATACTATTCCGCCTACAAAACGCCTACATTTTCCGTCTTTTCTCGCTTCGTAGAGGTTGCAAGTGCTGTAACACATTGGCATTGCGCATTCGGTACAATGTTCTTCCCAAGGTAGTATTGATAATGCCTCTGTATCAGAGGGAAATTGTGTAAAGGACTCTAGGATTTCTTGGGGTGTATCGGATTCCTTTTGCGACCCATGATCCACTTCAAACTCATACATAATATATTCTCAATTAAAAAAGCCGTTTTAAGTATACACTTTCGCGTTATTCAGAGCGGGTGCTATTCGAATATACTTTGCGAAATCTAAAAATTTGCTTGCCAAAATATGAATGATAGCGATGATATCTAAGTGCGATCAAAACAGCCTGATTTTTATAAAAAATTATTTCTCTGGATTCAAAATAGATCGGACTGAACACTCTACATGCCGGGCAATACTAAACACAGCCTCCGCATTGCAGCGCACTTCAGGCTCGCTAGGTTTGGTGGCTCTTAAGGCCAAATAGATCAAAGCGAGCCGTTCATACTTCGCATCAATCTAATTGATTTTGAGATATGGCCAATAAGCAGAATATCGCGTGATATAATTAATGAATTCAGCTTCATTGTCTGTTGGAGCGAATATTTTGGTTTTGTGTGTGCTATGAAGACTGCTACAAGCATTGTCGTTTCCCTTAAGCCATATTTTTTTGATAGCATCCAGGCGTCCGATTTAACGCATTATGATAAATGTGATGATTAGATCCATGGAGTTTGGGGAAAATATTTCGGTTTGTGAGGGCGTAGAAAAGTAATTCCACATTCATATCATATGCATATTCGATGTCGAAAGCGTAAATGTCACAATCTACTCAAGCTTGCTATAAGATCTTATGCTAATTAAATTACATTTTTTATGTTTTCATAATATTTAAAATGTTGGCTATGCCGAATGGAAAAAAATTAGTCACTTTAGTGACTCTATTCACAGTTAGAAAATTTGAACGAGCGGTCGGAGTGTTGTTTGACTATATTGAACAAGCTAAATGCAATTGTAAATTTATGTGTCGAGGTGATTATGAAGTTGTCCAAATTATCCAAATTGTCCCATTGCTTCTATTCCTTATTGATGGCAGTGTTTTGTATGTTCGCGGTTGGTAGCTCAAGAGCAGAAGTTGTGGTTCTGGGGCAGGCGGATTTTGAGTCGGGTGTTCTTCCTTCTACCAACGGTTGGGGCTTTGGTGCTCAGCAGGGTGGACAAGTAAGCATTTCGGCTGATACAAGTTTGAACCACAATGGCAGTAAAGGAAGTATAAGAGGCGTGTATCCTAAGCCGGGCACCGGGGGTGTTTACATTTGGGGCGGACTTGATATCGCCGCGCTTAATTTGCGAGATATATACATTGAATTTTATGCAAAGATGCCAAATGCAAAATATGGTGTAAAGTTTCTCAAAGTGTTTGGACAGAGAGTATCGGGTGCAGGTGAGCACTATGCCAATACGACTTTTCTCCTGGATTATACCGGCGTTGATTACGCTGGCATGTGGGGATTCGGTTTTGGAGATGGCACCACAGTAGGAAATGACGCGCAGAATGTCGTTAAATTTAATGGGGAGAACCGTGATTGGATCGGTAGATCTCAAGGTGTAGCTATAATCAATACTCCGCAAGGGAAATTTTGGCCGTCATCAGCTTGGGGCAGTGAGTGGCATCATTTCAGATTTCATCTAAAGTTTAACTCCGGTACGACAAAAGAGAACGAAGTTCCCGATGGTGCAGTTTATGTTGAAATTGACGGCAAAGTTTACGCAGATGTGAAAAACATATTTAATCGCCACTATCTGAACAAGCCTATTCAAAACATTTCAATCTTTGATTGGTCACAAGGTGGAAGCGTTCCTTTTGAGTTGTGGTATGACGACATTAAAATCACAACAGGTGGTTTTAGTCAGAATAATAATGCCCCTGCCAATCCTGAGCCTCCTGGCAATCCGTCCATGATATTAAAATAAGATGGTTTTAATCAAGGTGTTGCGGACTCTGCCAAATAGGGGCAGTTTAAATAACACCTCTGATTGCTTCTCGGGAACGAGTATTACTTTTTTACCGCTTATTTTTTAAAGAGAACTCCCCGGCAAGCTAACCGTATTTTGATTTGAGTTGTATTAATACGAGTAGAAAGGATGCGCGAAATTGTAAAGCTATATTAAATCCGCTTTTACGGGGCGCTTAAGGAGTGCCTCTTTTCCCCTGCGAAACAATCTAATCAGCGGCTTTTCGATAATAAAGTGGTATATCACCCCGGCAATTATGCTGGAAATAACACCTACGAGCATCCCCACTCCCCAAGTTGCGAAACCCTGAAATCGTCCTATAAGCCTACCGGTAACTGAGTTAAGTGGATTGTGAATGAGGTAAATTGAATAGCTTGCATCACCTATAAGCACCATCCAGCGAGGGATAGGCAAGGCTTTGCCGTGTTCCAGCAACACCGAGCCAAGCACCAAAGCAGAAAAAGACAAGCCAAATAAGAAGCGGCACTCGTAGGCAAACGGCCACAGTAATAGGAGAGCAAATGTGGAAAAACCGAGAAATATTAAAGGAATGCCGAGATGTTTTGAAGTTTTTGTCGCTAGGTATGCAGTGCACATTCCAAACACAAATTCCAAATTAATGGGGTGCAACAAAACCGTAAAAAAGGGAGAATAAGCCACTGCTTTAAAATGCGATGCAGTCACGCCAATAGCAAAAACCCAACATGCCAAAAAAATCAAAAAGACACGATTTGAGATAAAAAACAGACAAAAAATCAAATAAAACAGCACCTCATGAATCAATGTCCAAGCCACTATTAGCGCGGGGGGTTGATAATCAGGCAACAATAATAACGAACTCAATACACTATAATGTCGTGTCTCCTGACCCAAACTTGGCAGGAATATATAGCTAAGCATTAGCGCAATAGCGATGGGCCAGTAAGGCGGAAATATGCGTACGAACCGCTTAAATCCGTAAGTTTTCCACGCAGCTACTGACTTCTCATCATTAAAGTGGCTGCTCATAATAATGAAGCCAGATAAAACAAAGAAAAAATCTACGCCAAGGAAGCCATTTTTAAATATTCCATCTAGCCAAGCCGGGATGCTGGCAATATGGCTATCGGTACTTATTGCTGTGTGGCGAATTACCACCCCTAGCGCCGCTAATCCGCGAAACACTTGAAGTGAATCAAATTTCTTTTTTGCAGAAGACATTTAATGGTTCCATATTTTGTCAAACAGGGGGAATAGCTGAAAAAGAATTTTTCCTCCAGATCATGCTAGGTATAAACAGTTGCGTTGCTGTGGTAGCGTAATTTTTCCTGCTCAGACGTCCGATAATTGAACCTAATTATTAATGCATAAAAATAATGCCTAAAATTTTGTTTATATTGCGTCAGTCATAATTAACACCGAAGCACGAATATTTGATTATTAATGAAAATAATCGACAGAAAAATACCTCATATTCATTCGCAGACTAAAATAGCAAACGCTAATTCAGTATTTAAATATTGCGCCTAATTGTTATCGATAATGAACGGCCAAAAAAATAAAGAAATTGTAAAAAATAAATTTGAAGCCACATTACTTTATTTTGAACGTTAAATTTGTAATGCGCACTTACAATGATTATAAAAATCAAAGAAAGAAGGAGTAGTGTTGAGAGCTTGCTGCTGAAAATCATCGAAGTAATGGTAGCAATTAAGAGCGTTAAAACTACCATGGATAGAATCGCTACTTTTGACTTGATAAAGTGGCCAAGAGAAGAAACATCACCAACGCCATGCCAACGCTCTCTTTTTACAAACCCTTTTAATGTTTTTGGATAACCTTCATGATGAATTTTAAAGTTTTTATTTATTTCTAAAGTCGCGTTAAGTGCTCGAGCTCTTCCACAAAAATCAACATCTTCACCCGTTATTAGCCGCTCATCAAACCCTTCGGTAATATCCATTACCGATCTGGTGGTAATGAGATTACCTGAGTTTATGTACTTTTCTTTATTATTTCGATAATTTTCATTCGTGAACCAAACATTTTCAATCCAGGATGGTGTTCGCGATGGATGACATTTGCAGCCGGTTACAGTTAGCGAATTTGCTTCTAAATAGGAAGTCATTTTTACTATTTCATTGGACCATTCATGAGTGATAATCATATCCCCATCAATAAATGCTACCAGATTGTACTTCGCCTCTCGCCAACCAATATTTCTTGCTTTTGCAACAGTTACTTTTTCGTTTAACGTTAATAACTTTATATTCTTGATGTCAGCCAGTAAGTCTGCGGTGTTATCTGAAGATGCGTTATTAACGGCTATGATTTCAAACTCGATTAGGCTCTCTAAAAGCGCTGTAATTACCGCTATAGTTTCACTTATATATTTTTCTTCGTTGTATATGGGTATAACAATAGAAAGCGACATAACATTTCCGGAGAATCTAACTATAATTACTTTGAGTTTAAGGTGCGAATGCGCCCAACAAAACCAGGATATTTGCGTTAACTGAATTATTGTAAAGTATGAAAATAGCCAGTTCAAAAAAATCCACGAAGTTAACGATTAATGTGACCCAAACTTCGGAGATGTAATCATGCTTTGGCTTGCTGCAGTATTCCTGTTAAGTAAGTGTATATTAAATTGTTTGTCTTCACAGCTAAGCCGTAAATATTTTTGAAGTGGTAATTTTGGCCAAGCTCTTTACTAAATAAAAATAATTTACCTTGATTTATACATAGCAAAACTATTTGGCGAGAGGCTTTGAAAACTTTATAATATTTTCGAGTGATGCTATAAATGCCAAGTGTATCCATAAAAAAGGATAGTAGCTTACTGTAACAAACTGCCCCGCCACGAGAAACCCAAAAACACCATATCCACAACCTACGGCTATTGCTTTTAAGGTAGGTTCAGTATTCTGCCGGTTTGCAATTTTTAGCGAGGTCGACAGACAGTACAGGATAATGAGAATAAAGAAAAAAACAGCAACTATTCCCGCATCAGTACCAACTTGTATAAAAATGTTGTGCGGTAGTTCAGCAAATTCATATAGCATATCGTGCGAAAAATTTTGTTCGTAATATGGAATAAAGTTAAAAAACCCAACACCTGTTAATGGGTACTCTTTTATCATATCCCAGCCATGCCCCCAGTATAAAATTCTCTGCTGCGATGTTTTATCACCTCCTGTTTGTGAGAACCGCTCCTTTTGCTCTGCTGGCAGCAGATAAAATAAACTCATACTTAAAATTACTACTCCAATGAGTAACTTTGGTTTGACAAGACTTTTTCTAAACATTACTAATAACTGGCAAACAAGAGCTATTTGGGCTCCGCGGCTGCTTGCTCCCAGGATTGTAAACACCGGGCAAATCCAAAACAGCATGAGCGTCCATTTTTCCCAAGATTTGATAGTGTTCTTTTGTGCCTGATATAAATAATAGGCTAAGGGAAATAGCATGAGCATAAGTATGGCAAGCTCACCAGAGTTTTGAAAGTAGCCTTTAGGGCCCATCAAGCCCCAATTAGTGAATGAAAAACCGCGAAACGCCCAGCTTTTGGATGTCCCAAATGCAATTTTTCCCGCAGCAAAAAGAAAAATAATAACAAAAATATAAAATCGCTCTTTCGTATTAATTATATTGATAACTATAAAATAAATTACGAACCAGCTAAAAAAATCCATGAAATGTTTCTTCGAAACCTCAGGATACTGCGCTGTGGATATTGATATGCAAATTGTTATTAGAAATAAAATGATCCATTTGTTGGCGGGACTAGACACCCACTTTACCGTAGGATCCATCACCACTCCTGCAAGTGACCCAACGAGGAATAACTGAGCCCAAGGAAGAAAGTCAATTCTGGGAATTAGCGCTTGTGGCCTGACAAACTCAAACACCAAATAACAGCAAATCATCCAAAAAGAAAAGTGTTGGCTTTTAAAGTATTGCCACATAGCGCCTACTTTAAAAGCGTAGAAATCTTCAGTGGTATAGATTTTTGTTGTCATTGGGTTGATTTAATCTTCGATGCCAATTGTTTTGCCGCGCATGCAACCAATAATTCACAACGATTAAAAAATGAAATGTTTGCACTGTAAGGATCATGTAAATAAGCTACAGGTTTTTGTAGCCATAAACCTGCAAGAGTAATTTGCACATCATTACCGTAAAGCGCTTTTAGCGCAGTGGTATGTTTCGGCTCCATGCCAATCAATAAATCACCAGGTTCTGGTAAATATTCTTTGATGTGACGTGTCTTATGATTGTTTAGTACTAGTTTATGTTGAATAGCAAATGCGATTGCGCGAGGATCTGCATTATCGCCACCTCGAGTATCCAAGCCATAAGATTCGGCCAGAGCCCCTCGATTTTTAGCTACTGCCTCACCAAGAGGGCTGCGACAAATGTTTCCATGACATATAAAAATTAACCGGTTTACTTTTAAAAAATCAATTTGGCCATATTGCTTATAAAACCCTAAGCAGCGGATTATTTCAGTAAGGCATAGCCTGAACAGTCCTCTCTTGGAACCAAATCGATTTTCAATGTATTGTTTTAGCGTCATTCTATTGTTGCACCTGAATGTTTAGAGTATTCATTCTAGATTTCACTGGGGTAAGTGTTTTTTGTATTCATGTCGATAAGCCTCTAGCATGGAAGCAAAAGAAAATACATTTTTAACATGTGTTTTTCCTGCCGTTGCCATTTTTTCTGCGGTGACCTTGTGTTGCATCATATGCAGCAGGCCATTTGCGAGCTCTTGCGGGTTATTGGTGTTTACTAAAAAGCCGGTAACCCCATGCTCTAGTATTTCTTGTGGCCCGCCACAACGAGTGACTACCACCGGAAGGCCAGTAGCCATTGCCTCGATAGTGGCGATGGAAAATCCTTCTGATGAAGATGAAAGAGCAAAAAAATCTAATTGACCTAAAAAGCGAGCGGTATCTTCATGAAACCCAATAAAATGCACTCGGTCGGAAATGCCGTATTGCGCGATAAGTTCATCAAGGGGATTCATTAACTCCATCTTTTTATGGCCGGCTATGATGAAGTGTACATTTTGTTTTTTTTCATTAATCAAATTTGCCGCAGCTGTTACGAGAACATCATAACTTTTTGCAGGACGTACATTGCCTAGGCTGCCTATGAGAATTGCGGCATCAGGAATTCCCAATGAAAGGCGAAGCTCTCTGGTTTCCTGCTTTCCGTAACGTAATTCATCTATTCCGTTATAAATAACCTTTATGTCATTTTTGTTAAATAGCTCTCGTTCGGAGATGTAACCAGCCAAATCTTTACTTACAGCGATTAATGTATTTACTCCGAACTTCATAATTCTATTTTTGATCGCAACAAATCGCTCATTGGGATTAACATCTACACGGCCATGAAGTGTTGCAAGGACAGGTAAGCCTAAGAAGATGCTAAGAATGGAGTAGGTTAAGGTTGATCCTAACAAGTGCGCGTGTACTAATCGTGTATTGTTTTGACGAATTAGCTTTCCCAATTCAAGGTAATATTTAATCGATAAGAAGCCGCTGGGTTTTACAATAAAGTACTTGACTCCGCGCTGTTTTAGTTGATTCTCAACCCAGCCCGGGCCTTTTATAATGGCATAGTTCTCATATCCATCCAGCGTTAACTTTTCCACCAAATCTAAAAAGACCGTTTCTGCTCCACCTGGACCTGTGGTATCTATGGCGTGAAGAATAGTTTTTGGTTTTTCAGTCATCCGTTTTCTTTCCAGTCAGCTGTAGTCCGCATTATCTTTTACAGAGAGTTGATAAGTTAACTAGAAATGATGGTGCCGGCTATGCACACCCACTACTCTAAAATAGTCCTTTGTTATCAATCCTCATGCTACATTCAATGCTCGTATTTAGGTCGTTAGCATAGCAAGAATTAATCTTTACTTTATGAGAATTTAAAGATCTCGTCAAAATACTATAATGCAACTCAATCCGTTATCATGTGTAACAAATATATCTTTAATGAATGCCATGTAGTTGTATTGTATTGCAATCGCCTGGATTAAATTGGCAGAAAAATGACACAACTTATTTTAGTGTTGGACGCCGCGCAACGTAGCGCTCTTGCTGTTACGCGGTCTCTAGGTAGATTACCGCAGTTAGAGGTCATGACTGCTGAGGCGGCAACCCAAGCTTTAGCAGGTTGCTCCAGTTTCTCGCAGCAATTTTTTACCAGCCCTAGCCCCATTAGTGCACCTGAGGACTATATAAACTGGTTAGAAAATCTTAATCAACATCATAATTTTGCGTTGATTGTCCCTGTAACTGAAGTGACTAGTCAATTACTGCTAATGAATATGGCGCGTCTGCCTAAGGTACGCTTACCCTTTGCTTCCTACGAAAATGTCTTACAGCTAGCCGACAAAGGTAACCTAATGGCGCTGGCACAGGCTCTTGGTATACCAATACCTGCGACTCGGCTGCTGGCATCTTCAGCGAATCTCGCAGAAGTAGCATTAAATTATCCCTGTGTGATTAAGCCCTGCCTTTCAAAAATATTTACGCCCTCCGGGTGGATCGCTACATGCGTTAAAATCATTCACTCTCCTGCCGATTTGGAAAAGGTGCTGAGGTCAGAGATATACCTGCAGGAGTATCCATTTATGATTCAAGAGTTCATTCCCGGAAATGGGGCGGGAATTTTTTGTTTGTATCATCATGGCCAACCCACTGCTTTTTTTGCTCACCGGCGATTACGTGAAAAGCCTCCACAAGGTGGAGTGAGCGTGTTAAGCGAAAGTGCCAAGGTCGACCCAACTCTTAAGTTGTATGCAGAAAAGTTATTAGCGGCAGCCAATTGGCATGGTGTTGCAATGGTGGAGTTTCGTATTGCGCCAGACGGGATAGCTTACTTAATGGAAGTTAATACGCGTTTTTGGGGCTCGCTACAGCTCGCCATAGATGCAGGCATTAATTTTCCTGCGTTGATGATTAGTAATGAGCTTGCGCTTGGGTTGCCTATTCCAAAAAGTTATACCATTGGGCAGCGCTTACGCTGGGTGTTGGGTGATGTGGATAGCCTGTATTTGTATTTAAAATCTACCAACTCTGGTTGGCAAAAACTGCGGCGCATCATTGAATTTTTAACTCCTGGATTCAAAACCAAACATGAAATTAATCGTGTAAATGATTTCCGGCCAGCACTTTACGAGCTAAAGGTCTATATACGTCAAATTTTAGGAAAGAAATGATTATGCAACCTGCGCTTAAAAAATTGCTTCACTCCACTATAATTCCTTTTGCGAATCGATTGGGTGCGCATAGGTTATCGGCTTCTTCGCCAAAGTTGTGGGTACTGATGTATCACCGGGTACTGCCAAAAAACGATAGCCGCTTTGAGCTTGAAGAGCCAGGTATGGTAGTCACTCCCGAAACATTTGCCATGCACATGAGTGAAGTCAAGCGGCATTTTGATGTTATTTCATTGCCGGAGTGGATTAATCTAAAACAACAGAGTTTGCCCTTGCCGCGCAAAGCCTGCGTTATTACTTTTGATGATGGTTGGGCAGACAATTACGACCACGCCTTTCCCGTTATGCAAGCAGAAAAAATTCCCGTAACGGTATTTGCGGTAGCAGAAAAGATAGGAACAAATTTTCAGTTTTGGCCGAATATTATTATGGCATTGTTAATGGGTAACCCATCTGCTTTAAGCGAAATGCAAAAACATCCATTATTTACCAAATTATCGCAAATCTTGCCTAAACCGCTAAAATCAATTGATAGAGAATATGTTGCGGCGTACATTTCTCAATTAAAACAGTTCTCTGATAGTGAAATTTTTACAGCGTTGTATGATATTCAATGGCGCTCGTTACTCAATGTAGCAATGCCCAATGCGTTGATGAGCTGGGAACAATTGATGAATATGCAACAGTCAGGCTTGATAACCATCGGCTCGCATACATGCAATCACAAACGACTTACGGTTGCGTTGAGTGAAGAAGAATTAGTGCATGAAATAATCGCGAGCAAAAAAATTATCGAAACTCAGCTATCATCAAAAGTAGACTTATTTTGTTTTCCAAACGGTGACTACTGTCCGAGAGCGCTAGAGCTTGTTAAAGATAACTATCTCGCCGCGGTCACAACTCAAAAAGGCATAGTTAACGCAAACTCTCGCACTAATTATGAGTTAACCCGTATTGGCGTTCATGAAGAAATCAGTCACAGTCGTCAATTATTTGGTGCTCGATTGGCTGGTTGGCTTTAATTTATAATTACATGTGGATGGCTCAAGTGGATAAATTTTTATTAGGATTGCTCGGGTTTTACGTAGTCAATAATTGCATTAATAAGCTTTTAGGCCACTACGTCACGATCTACATGATTCATAGGCCCGCCACTAACGATGGTTTACATCATGGCCTTTCTTCCAAGCTATTAGAGCAATGCCTTATCTACGCTAAAAAGCAAAATTATCATTTTGCTTCCCTCGATGAAATTGTCAGTCGTGCTATTAATGGACAAGTTCCCAGTAGGCCAACGCTATGCTTTACTATCGATGATGGCTTTAACGATCAAGTGGAAGAGCTCGTCCCTATTCTTTTAAAATACGATGCCAAGCCAACAATCTTCGTTTTGACTAATTTTGTTGATGGGATTGATTGGCCCTGGGACTCCAAAATTGCATATATGGTTAATAACACTTCCTGCTGTGCAGACTATCTATCATTTAAAGGCGTTCAATTTCCGCTTAATTTCAGCTCAATAGAAAATAAAATATTAACGCGAAGGGCCTTGGTAAAATACGCTAAATATCTTCCAAACCAGGAGCTTAACGACTTTATGGCAGTTGTTGCAAAGGAACTGGCGGTGACTACTCCACTCGCACCGCCTGAACCTTATAAGTCTACAAGTTGGGAAAGATTACGCCATTATGAAAGTCTCGGTTTAACTGTTGGTTCACATGCATGTACACATCGGGTGTTTAGTTCCCTGACATTGGACATGGTAAGGGAAGAATTAATTCACGCTAAAAATAGGCTTGAGACTGAGTTAAGTTCGCCATCACAAGTTTTTTGCTTCCCCTCAGGCACTAATAAAGATTTTTCAAGCGTTCACTCTGAATTAGTTCGCGAGCTTGGTTATATTGCAGCTGTCAGTGCAAACCCAGGCAATAATACCCTGGCATCCATTAAGCAAACGTTATATTCCATTACGCGTCATACCTTTCCTAATACATTGGCACAGTTTGCGCGCTACTCATCCTGGTTTGAAGTTATTAGAAGCAAGCTCACTTAAGGGTGTGTCTTCATTTTCAATCCAATTGATGTGCACTTAGTGTTATTAAATAATCGCTTATAAAATCACTCTTATGAATTCAGATGTTGCATCGCTTTTAAAACAATTAAAAACTGAAAAGTCTCTTAAAGGAGAGGTCGCCAGTAAGTTTAAGCACATGGACAAAACCGCTGCCGAGTACCCATCACTTTTAGCTGCCATGCAAAACGTTTCAGAGCGGATCAAAAAAATAGAAGCGCAAATAAAAATTATTGCTATTTCTGCCCCAGCAACCGCAACACAACCCGAATTAAAAACGTCTCCATTTACGAGCATTGCTATAGATAGTAATTGGGATAAGCCATTTGCTTTTGAACTCATAACGGATAATGCATTCAATCGCTGGGATGAATTTCTGAAGTCGCACGCTACAACTTATCATTACAGCGCTTGGTTTAGTGTAATAAAAAAATCATTTGGTCATGACAGTATAGTGTTGGTAGCAGTTGACGAAAATAGAGAGATTTTAGGTGGGCTTCCACTAACTTTTTTTTCTAGTAAGCTATTTGGCAGTTTCGCCGTTTCAATTCCTTTTTTAAATTATGGTGGAGTAATATCGCTTTATTTCGATATTGCTGTGGCGCTTTTAGAAAAATCCAAATCTATCTGCACCGAACACAAGCTGTCACACATAGAAATTAGAACTATGCAGGCAGGGTTAGCAGAAAACGCGCTCGATAAAAAAGTATCGATGGTCTTGGAATTGCCTAAAACAGACGAAATTCTTGATAAGCAATTGGGCACAAAATTGCGCGCACAGTATAAAAAGGCGGAAGAATACAAGCCAACGTGCAAGACCGGCAAATTGGATTTATTAAACGATTTCTACCAGGTTTTTTCACGGAATATGCGTGATCTTGGTACGCCAGTTTATAGTAAGGATTGGTTTTTCAATATTTTATCGGCACCTGAAATAAAATCTGCCATCTTAATTGTATATATGGATAAAAAGCCCGTGTCCGCTGGTTTCCTGGTGGGCAACGATTTAATGCTTGAGATTCCGTGGGCCTCTACGATTCAAAGTGCCAATGTTAAAAACGCTAATATGTGGATGTATCGCTGCATACTTTCTTATGCGATCAAAGAAGGCTATAAGTTTTTTGATTTTGGTCGTTCGACAATGGGGGCGGGGACTTATAAATTTAAAAAACAGTGGGGCGCGATACCTTATCAACACTATTGGTATTATGTCCTAGCTGAGGGTGAGCAGAAACCTGAGCTCAATCCAGATAATCCGAAATTTAAAATGTTTATTTATGTATGGAAGTTAATGCCGGTTTGGTTAACAAAAATAATAGGACCACTAATCATTAAGCATATACCCTGATAAAGGATATCGAGGATAAAAGTTTTGAACAATTATGTGATACTTATTCAATATTTTTGCGAGTAAACAGCATCTGTTTGTGTCGTTAACTCGCGCTTAATTTAGTCGCAACTTTGCTTCCTTAAGATGATTTTTTATATCGACATTATTCGTTTCTTTGGCGGCACGCTCAAGTATCGCAATACCTTCCTTAACGTTGCCAAGCTCAACCAAAATCCAGCCATAAGTATCTTGTATTGAAATGGAATTGGGCTCCGCATCAAATGCTCTCTTGGCTAGGCTTAATGCTCGTTCATCCTTATGTAAATAATACATCCATGCGAGATTATTTAACGCTGCTGCCATATTGGGCGATAGTTCTATGGTTTTTTCATACCATTTTATCGCTGTAGTATCATCTTTCATATTTTGCGCTTGCAAAGCTTTGAGCATGGATGCCTTGGCACTTTTGGGTAGTTTTTGTACCCAGTCATCGATAAACGCTGCCAATTGAGTCTGCTGGTTATTTCTTTCATAATATCCAAAAATACTGGACGCTACTGCTTCAGTGGGTTTCAACTTCCATGATTCTAGATAGGCTTTGATTGCTTCATCGGGCTTGTTCTCGGCGAGTCGTATAGCTCCTTGAAAAAACTGATGGATGTGCATGTTGCTTTCAGTTTTTGGATACTCGTTTAAAAGTTTTTGCGCCTCTACAATTTTTTTATCGGCGAGTTCTGTCTCAATCATATTTGCCAAATAATCGGTGTTATCTGGCACTAATTTTATTGCCTTCAAAAAGTATGTTCTGGCTTCCTGAAGCTTGCCCATTGAACGGAAATCCAGGCCTTCCATTTGGTAGATTGCTGCAGCAAGTTTTTTAATATTGTCAGATGATGGGCTGCGGCTTAATGCAATATCTATGTGCTTTTCGGCAGCAATCCATTGCTTTTTGTTAGCATAAAGTTGTGCCAGTATCATCGAAGGTTGCCATGTGGTGACGTTTCTACTTTCAATATCAAGTAAAAAATTAAAAGCATCTTCTTGCTTGTTACTTAATAGTAATTGATTAAACCAATGAGCATATGCTGAAATAATGGTTGGATCTGCTTCAATAGCGCGCTGCCAGGCATTGATTGCTTTAGCAGATTGTTTTTGAATTCCGTGAAGCTGTGCCAAGCCGGTATATGAAAGTTGTTTCTCCGTGTTGTTAGGCAATGACAGTGCGTGTGTAAAAGCTTTTTCAGCTGCAGCATAATTTTTTTGTGCCATGTGGTACCAACCTTCAACAAATGGACCGCGTGCACTGTCAGGAAATTGGGATTTGAAAAGCTCAACCTCTTGCTTAACTTTATCGGCTTGCCCATTCTCGAATAGCGCTTTTAAATAAGCTTCTTGCAGCACAAAATCAAGCGGCGTCTGTTTATAGGCCTTGTTTAATTGGGCTAAAGCCTGGTTTGTTTCTCCAAGCGCAATATATCTTTTTGCAAGCGCTAATCTGATGCGTTGCTGCCCGGGATTTAAGGTCAGGCTTTTTTCAAGTATAAGAGCGCCCTCAGCACTTTTATTGTCGCGATCTAACAATGCTAAACCATAGGTTGCCAAAATAGCTGCATTGCCTGGCTGGCTTTCGGCGGCCTTTTTTAACAACTCCAGCGCTTCATCCACTTGATTTTTTCGATATTTAACTAGCGCTGCAGCCTGAATTACGGTGGAAGCTGTAGTTTCGGCATCGATAAATTCATCAAATAAATGTGAAGCTTTTTCATTTTCACCTTTTTGAAATTCAATCATACCTAACAAAGTCGCGGTATTTTTGTCGCGCGGAAATTGCGAACGAAGTGCTTTCAATATGGCTTCCGCTTCAACAAAGTTACCTTGTTGGTAAAATTTCATTGCGTCGTTAAAGCGTTCTTGCGCCGTATTACCTTCCGGATTTGCTTCGGCTAATATCTTTTGATAAACATATGCTTCACTAGAGCGCCCCTGCCTAATAAGAACTTCTGTGAGCTGCGATAATACCTTTATGCGTTCGGTGCTGATAATGTCTGTGTTAGGCAGTAGACTTAATAGTTTTGTCAGATGGTTTTCTGCTTTGTTGAATTCTTGCTGGGCTGCGTAGGTTTCACTGAGAAGTATAAGAGCCGCTATATTTTCAGGCTTTTCCTGCAGCATATTGAGAAGAATTTTTTGTGCGCTTTCAATTTCTCCGGAAAATGCTAACTTGCTGGCTTCTATATATTGCCGTTCCTCTAAAGACCCGCCGAGGCTAGTAAACTTATCCAGCATTTCGGTAGATTTTGCATGATCCCCCAAATAAAAATACGCTGAGGCGGCCATACTAGTTTGACGTTTTAAATCAGCATTATTGTTAGGCGCAGCGGGATACTGCGTAATCGTTTTAATTGCCGAGTGATATTTTTTGCTGGCCATATAGGATTCAGCGAGCTCTGTCGACAGCGCGGGTATTTTAATAACGATACTTTCTAAAAGGTTCTGACTGGCACTGTAAGCGCCAATTCCATTATAAATTTTCGCTAACAACAAATATCCTGTTGGATTTTCGGGGTCAAGCTGAATAATTCTTTTTGCTTCGAGTGTTGCCGCTTTTATTTGGCCCTGCTCTTGATAAATTTTTGCTGAATTTTCATGGCGTAGTAATTCTGCATTGTGTTGCTTTTGTTTGTCGCTACAACTGCAAAGCAAAAAAATAAAAACTAATATTAATGGTTTTTCGAGTAGGAGCTTGGTAAGTATTTTCACAACGTCATCCGCTTTTAAATATTTCTATGTGGGGTTTCACAGAGCACAATTAAAATTCATAACTCACGCTGGCACCTATGAATCTTTCTGAGTAGGTTTCACTATCCAAGCGTGAGTCTCGCTTTTCATTATTCACATGAAAGCCAAGGCTAAAATCATTATTTAATTTGTGTACAAATGCCACTCGAACACTTGTAGATTTGAAATCTTCGCCAAAAGTAGAGTCTGTAAATGCGCTATCTCCTTTTAAGATCGATGTTGTAATGAGAGAGCGATGCGATAACGAATAATTGAGTCCGACATTCCAACCCTGCTGCGTTGAGAGTTGCTCAAGCGGCAAATAATGATCCCGTATGTGATATGCGCCGATTACCAATGAACATGAATCGCATAGAGCTTGTGTGCGCCATGATGCCGTTACATTTTTACGCTCGAATCTATCCAAATTATGCGCGCTGTCATTTTCGGATGGAGGCTGTCCATCCGCTACTTTGTTGCCTCCACCCAGGGAGGCGTCGGTTAGTTCTTGAAGTAAGCTTAACGAAAAAGTCTGCGTGCCCGAATTGAAAATAAGTTCAAATGCATATTTTGGCCTAAGAACTTTTTCTTCATTCTCCGGTATGGACTGGTTCATTCCTACTTGAACGGAGTAAGAGAGTTGGCGCAGTTGTGTACTGTAGGCAAATTCTGCTGAGCGGTAGACATAATTCTCTAAGGGTGAGCTATCGAAATCTATGTCAGTTTGCTGAGCAAATAGTTGTATTTTGTCAGTCGTTGAAATTTTATGTTCCAGTCCAAGGATGCCGCCCTCACGTTGCGAATTTTTATTGCCATTTTCTGCATAATTAATTTTTGTTAGTTTTCCCTGAAGGTAAATATAGTCAACAGGAGAAAGTCGCCCCCTCAGCGTTGGTGTAGCGGAAGTTATTTCTCTTTCATCCTGATTCTCTGCCAAAGGGGTAGCGTCAGGTTTTTTGAGGACAGTAACTCGTGAATGCTCTATTAGTAAATCTGCTGGCTGAGTATTTTTTCCAATAAGCAGTGCTGATTTTCCTTCCAGAAGATTGTTATTTTCCTGAGTGTCTTTTGCGTAGTTCCGTGCTGTTGCTAAATACTCGGCATTAAAGTCAAGCAGCGAATTAGTGACTTCTCCACCTAGGTGTAGGTTGTATTGATCTTGCCTTTCACTTATTGGATCTGTCGTCGTTTTGCGAGCATTGTTAGATTCTTCTGATGCGACAGAAACCGAACCAAAAAATTTATCCGCATAGCTATGCTCGGCCAACATTGGGCAAAATAGGATGCAGAGAAACAGGCGATATTTTTTGATGTTCATCAGTGATTCTCTCGATTGTGTTTAGCTATTAAACACAACACCAGCAAATTTTTCTTTACCTACCGCGTCGACTGCGGCAAGAACATCATCGGTAACTGCTTTGCCGAAGGGCACTACTAATAATGCATGATCGCAATATCTTGCTAAAATTCTGGCTTCGGTGGAATGTTGGACGGAAGGTGCGTCAAGAACAATAAAACGGTCTGGATAGCGCTCTTTAATTTCGCTCACAAAAATTTGCATGCGATCGGAGTTAAATATTTCGGCCGCTGATTCGCTTGCGCCACCAGAAGGAATTACCCGCAATCTTTCAATGCCGGTAGGATAAATAATACGTTCAATCGGAACCGTATAATCGCTAAGGTATTGGGTAAGGCCTAGATCAATTTTTGAAATTAAATATTTTTCTGCACTCGGATTATAAGGATTACAGTCTACAAAGAGGGCAGTTTTGTGTTGATCCAGCGCAAAAGTTGCCGCCAGGTTGAAACTGAAATCATTCGAGGGTGTTGCTTTTGCAACTGAAGAAACAATAACAACCATATTGTCAGTTTGGCTTTTCTTCAACAGTTTAATGCGCACCTCACGATACGCATTCAATAATTCACGCTGGCGCATTCCCGTGAAAATAATTTTTTTTTCGTAAAATTCTTCCTGGCTCCATAATGTGGGCAGCGCCATATTTTTAATTCTGCCAAGATTGCGATGATCTTTAACAGCTTTTTTGACTAACTCTTGGCTGCTTTCGACAAGCGAGTCAAAATCGTCTGCAATGTTGTTAAGATTTTTTTCTTTACCTTTATCCATGAAAAGTTCGCCTGTCTGAAGTTCTTTAGCCGTGCGTTAGCTGCCAAAAAATGGATACACCTAAATAACAGAGCATTGCCGCCACTGAAATCGCAAGAATGAAAAGCGTATCTTTTCTTAATAAACGCTCGCCAATGGGTGAGTTAAAATGGGGAATGACACCAATTAATTCAATATCGGGCGGTAACTGTTGTTGTAATATTTTGGCGGATCGCAAATGCGGATCTAAAACTACATACATGATTAATAAACATATTGGCAATAGTAATCCTAATATGGGTCCCAATATTGCAAAGTGAAGAAAATGTAAACCGGATGGCGTCAGGGGGAAGGAGGCCGGCTCTTGTATGCGATAGGTGACTCCTTGACCTTCAATATCCAATGTCATTGAAAGTCGTGCAGCTTCTTTACGTTGTAACATTTCCTCATATACTTTGCGGGTAACGTCATAGTCGCGAGTGAGTTCTGACAGTTGCGCTTGATTTTCAGCAATACGTTTTTGCCGCTCGACCTCACTGAACTGTAATGATTTTAATGATTCTACTCTACGCTTTTGCGTACGTTGTTCTAATTCTGCTTCAGAAAGTTGCTTACGTAATTCTTCAAATAAAGGATTCTCTACTTTGCCCGAGTTTCCAAAATTGCTACCGGAAGCTTGCAATTTATTAATCGACTTATCTAGCTCGGCAATTTGTGAGCGTATGGATATAATGTCGGGATAACCTTCTTCGTAAGTAAATAATAATTGCTGTAATTGCTCTGTTAATAACTGGCGGCGCGCCTTTAATTCATCAGCGACACCCTTGCTTTGCAAGTATTGACCCTCTGAACCAATTTGTTGTCTTATAGTATCAATACGCGCTTGAACTTCGTCATTCGAAATTTTTAATGTTTCGATTTCTTCTCGCAAACTGGCGATACGGGTGCCCACGGATTCTTCGGTTCCGTCAGTGTTTGCCGAGTTAAATATTTTTAACTTTCCTTCAGCCGCTTCCAGTTGTTTTTTATAAATTTGAACTTGAGAATCAATAAAATTAAATGCGCCAACGCTTTCATCGCGTTTTTTTCGTGCGGTATCTGCAATAAATACATTAATAATGGCGTTGAGTACTTCAAATGATTGATCAGGAATTTTTGAGGTGTAACTCACCGTAAAATGGTTATTATTTCTTTCTTTTTTAACCGAAACATTATTTTGCAGTTGCCTTACGGTTTTTGCTTGATCCTGTTCGGACATGTTTTCATTAATTAATCCTGCTTTTTTTGCTGCCGCCAGCATAATTCTTTTGGTGTAAATAACTTCGCTTGCTTGTTCAGATCTATCTATTTTCGTAACTTCAGCGGTGCCCTTTAATAACGGCTCCAAAATATTAGTTTCATCGGCAAAGAGTATTGCGCTAGTCGTGTAATGTTTGGGCCATAGTAATCCCAAGCCCAACACCATAAAGGATGTTCCTAAAAACAACAAAACACACCAGAAACGAAATCGTATTAGCTCCGCTTTGAGTGCGATTAATATATCGGTTAGATAACCTTTATCCATGAATACGCTCTTATTGTACCGTTATGGGTTAAGCCGCAAAGGGTCGGATTGCAGCTAAAATAGTTTAAAAAATTCGTTCTGGTACGGTAACGATGTCGGAAGGTTGTAAGGTGTAATTAGTAGCAACTTCGCCATCATTTAATAAGTTATCCAACTTGATCGCATAGACTTGTACCTCACCATTCACTTTTCGATAGAGCTTGGCTTTATTGGCAGAAGCAAATTCATTGGGCCCACCGGCTAGCAATACTAAATCCAAAACAGTCATGCCGTCTCTATAGGGCAAAGACTGGGGGCTTTTAACCGCTCCCGTAATTCGCACGCGACGTTGAAAATCCGAGCTGCTTGAATTGCCCAGAATAATGGCTACTTGCGGGCTTTTAACATACCCGGACAGTGCGTTAGTTACGTTCATGGATAATTGGCTGGTAGTTAAATCAGCGGCGACAAGATCACCAATCAAAGGCATGGATATTTTGCCGTCAGGTCTAACTTGTACTGAGCGTGATAACTCGGGGTTGCGCCAAATATTGACTTCAATAGAATCGCCAACGCCAATTCGATATTCTTCTACAGCACCGCCACCCAAGGCTGGAGGTGTGGGTTGCGGGCGGCTGCTGCTACAGGAAGCAAGCAATAAAGTAATCGTTATTATTTGCATGATCATGCTTAAATTTTTCATAGTGCACTCTTTTTAGGACCTGGAATTTAATGTACGCCTTTACCTAACAAAATAATTTCTACGGTTTGAATCATAATCAAAATATCCATTAGAAAACTATGATTTTTGGTGTAGTAAAGATCGTATTGAAGTTTGTTTTTTGCGTCCTCTACTGAAGCGCCGTAAGGATATTTCAATTGCGCCCAACCCATCATCCCCGGTTTGACTTTATGTCGAGTTTCATAAAACGGAATTTGTCGGGCAAGATCACTCACAAACTCCGGGCGTTCGGGTCTTGGTCCCACGAAGCTCATATGCCCGGTCAGTATATTATAAAGCTGCGGTAACTCATCCAGGCGTGTGTTGCGAATGAAGGCACCTACACGAGTAACGCGCGCGTCATTTTTTTGCGCCCAAATAGCTTTGCCAGCTTTTTCAGCGTCTTGACGCATGCTTCTAAATTTGTAAATGCGAAACGTTTTCCCGTTTTGGCCAACCCTTACTTGATGATAGAGAATTGAACCCGGGCTTTCCAATTTTACTGCCAGGGCGGTGAGCAGCATAAATGGCCATAAAAATAATAAAAACAATGAAGTGAGGATTATGTCAAACAGCCTTTTGATCACTCTGCCGCGCAACGAATATTTGAACCCATCGGAAAATAACATCCAGCTTGGCTGTAATAAACTAATGTCCACGCGGCCCAGCTCACGTTCGTAAAAAGTTAAGCCATCACAAGAAGCGATTCCAGCCAGTTTACAGTCTAAAAATTGACTGAGTGGGAATACATCACCAGTAGTGCGACGACGCTCATCAGGAGAGATAACAATTTCTGAAATTTGTGATTGTTTTGCAAAGGCTAACCAATTCTTGGGTTCCGCCAGTATTATCGCTGGGTCAACCATGACTTTATCATCGGTGCTGGGAATGCACCCAACAATTTCCACGCCTAAACCCGCTCTGTCAGGTTCAAGATCGTCGAGTAACTTTTTTGCTCGTACGCCCGCACCATAAATAACAACGCGTCGTTTTAAATTGGCCGTATCAACCATAGCAACAAAAACACGACGCGCAATAATGACCAATGCTGTAGCGATAATGACTGCCCAAAAGCCCACTTGCTGCTCAATAAATTCATTGCCGAATATTAAATTAATAAGTATCAAGCATAAGCTGCCCAACAAGAAGAAGCTTACCAATGTGCGCAGCACCATACTGGAGAAACCTTCTCGCACCAGAGCGGTATAAACTCCCATAGACAGAGTGCAGCAGCTAAATATCACCGAAAAAAACACTATGGGGAGCCAATGTGGATTCTGGTAACCCCATTCCAGGTTAATAACTGATGAGCCACCAGATAAATGTTGAGCCAGCCAAACGGACAACCCCAGAAGCATTGCTTCTGTCATTCCAAGAAATAAATAAGGTAAATGCACGTAGTGCTTATTGATACGAATATATGACAAACCCGTTTCCTTCAAGTACGTAAGTAGGAAAATAAAAAAGCCAGGCAACGCAGAAGCAGTGCAAGCTAGTAAAGACGGTGCCGGCTACTAATAAATACTCATTACATGAGTATTAAGCCAGGCTGGCATTATAGTCAATTTTATGACAAATACTTGATCTTCGACGCAATTTCCCGGTTGGGTGAGGCCACTGAATATTTATATATATGCACACTCGTTAATTGTTGCGCATTTCTGTCAAATTGATATATCACTTGTGATAACGTAGAGCCCCTTTCATTTATTGTTTTTGGATTTAATTGGCCTATTAAGGAATCACCTCATGTTTGCAAGCAATCCAACAATTTGTATTATCGGTTTAGGCTATGTAGGCTTACCTTTGGCCGTTGAGTTTGGCAAAAAAACCAATACTATTGGTTTTGATATCAATCAGCCGCGTATTGATGCTTTGCTTAACGGCGTTGATCACACACTCGAATTGAATGCTGCAGAATTAAAAGAAGCTAAGTTTCTGCGGTATAGCACCAATGAAGCTGATCTCAAAAATGCCGATGTGTATATAGTTACAGTTCCTACCCCGATTAATGCCGGGAATCAGCCGGATTTGTCGCCTCTTGAAAAAGCCTCAGCATTGCTTGGTCGTGTGATGGGCAAAAATGCTATAGCCATTTATGAGTCTACTGTATATCCCGGATGTACCGAAGAGGTTTGCGTGCCGATCATTGAAAAGATCTCGGGCATGATCTTCAACAAAGATTTTTTTGCTGGTTATAGCCCTGAGCGCATTAATCCAGGCGATAAGGAACGCCGCGTTCACAATATTATTAAAATTACTTCCGGCTCAACCCCCGAGGTGGCTGATTATGTTGATCAGCTATACCGTAAAATCGTGGTAGTGGGCACTCATAAAGCCAGTAGCATTAAAGTCGCGGAAGCAGCCAAAGTTATTGAAAACACACAACGTGATATTAATATCGCCTTGATCAATGAGCTGGCTCTTATCTTTAATCGTTTGGGGATTGATACGCTTGAAGTGCTCGAGGCTGCGGGTTCCAAGTGGAACTTTCTGCCTTTTCGTCCCGGTCTTGTTGGTGGGCACTGTATCAGTGTAGATCCTTACTATTTAACCTATAAAGCGCAGCAAGTAGGTTATTACCCGGAAGTTATTCTTTCAGGGCGTCGTGTCAATAACAGTATGGGGCCTTTTGTCGCGGACTCTGTTATTAAAATGATGACTAAGCGTAAAGCGCATGTGGTTGATTCAAAAATTTTAATTATGGGTTTAACCTTTAAAGAAAACTGCCCTGATCTGCGCAACACCGGTGTAGTTGATATTATCCATGAGTTAGAAACATACAATACAAGTGTCGATATTTATGATCCATGGGCTGATCCCGTAGAAGCTCAGCACGAATATGGCCTGAGCCTTATTGGTCAGCCAGTACCGGGTACTTACGACGCAATTATTATTTGTGTAGGACATGAAAAGTTTCGGGAAATGGGCGCAACGGGCATACGCGCCTTGGGTAAAGCTAATAGCGTGTTGTTCGATGTTAAACACATACTTCCAAAAGATACCGTTGATGCGCGCCTGTAATTTTTACGGGGCTTTATGAAAGTTCTGGTTACAGGTACAGCTGGTTTTATAGGTGCCGCGCTCGCCAAGCGCTTGTTGGCGCGCGGCGATGAGGTTATCGGAGTTGATAACCTAAATGATTATTATGATGTACAGCTTAAAAAAGATCGTCTGGCTCTGTTAACAGACGAGAGTGGTTTTACCGATATTCGTTGTAATTTGGAAGACAAAGCTGCTATTGATCATGTGTTTAAAACCCATCACCCGGATCGTGTGGTTAATTTGGCAGCTCAAGCAGGCGTGCGCTATTCGCTACAAAATCCTCAAGCTTACGTTGATTCCAATATTACGGGTTTCCTGAATATTCTTGAAGGTTGTCGCCACTTCGGCATTGAGCATTTAGTTTATGCGTCTAGTAGCTCGGTTTATGGTGCTAACACGGCTATGCCTTTCTCCACGCAGCATAATGTTGATCATCCGGTTAGTCTGTATGCGGCTAGTAAAAAAGCTAATGAATTAATGGCGCATACCTACAGTCATTTATTTAATATTCCCACTACGGGGCTGCGGTTTTTTACGGTTTATGGTCCTTGGGGACGCCCTGACATGTCGCCGATAATTTTCGCTAGGAAAATTTTGGCTGGGGAGCCTATTGATGTATTTAACTATGGCCATCACCACCGAGACTTCACCTATATTGACGATATTGTTGAAGGCTTGATGCGCACCCTCGATCAAATTGCTTCAGCAAATCCTTTATGGAGCGGTGACCAACCTGATCCAGCTACGGCTAAGGCTCCCTATCGCATCTATAATATTGGTGGCAATAATCCGGTACAGCTACTACGTTTTATTGAGGTACTCGAGAACTGTCTCGGCAAAAAATCGGTGAAAAATTTACTTCCGTTACAGCTTGGCGATGTTCCTGATACTTATGCTGATGTGGAAAGTTTAATTAAGGATGTGGGTTATAAGCCCGGTACATCGATTGAAGTAGGGATTGAAAACTTTGTGAAATGGTATCGCGACTACTACAAACAATAGAAAAATTTATAGCACATCTAACCCAACAATAACTCTCGCTGACATTCGCCTATGAAAACTCAAACCGTCACCCACGCCATGACTGTTGATGTAGAAGATTATTTCCACGTTGCCGCATTCAATAAAGCAATTAATCCCGCTGATTGGGATAAGTGGCCAACTCGTGTGGAAGCCAACACCCACAAGTTACTGCAGTTGTTTACTGACAAAAATATCAAAATTACTTTTTTTATCCTGGGTTGGGTGGCTGAACGTTATCCGGAATTAGTAAAAACAATTCGTGCACAAGGGCATGAAATTGCTTCGCACGGTTTTAGTCATCAATTGATTTATAACCAAACGCCCGAAGTTTTCCGCGCAGAAACGGCGAAATCCAAACAGATACTGGAAGATTTAGGGCAGGCGCCGGTAATAGGTTATCGCGCGGCTAGTTACTCTATTACCCGCAAGTCGCTGTGGGCACTGGATACATTGGCAGAGTTGGGCTTTACCTGGGATTCAAGTATTTTTCCTACTCGCCATGATAATTATGGTATTCCCGGTAGCCCGGAGGAGCCCTATCGTATTGTTACCAATAGCGGTGCGATGCTAACCGAATTTCCTTTAACTACTGCGCGAGTATTTGGCCAATCTGTTCCTGCTGCGGGTGGTGGTTATTTCCGTCAATACCCTTATGCTTTATCACGTTGGCTGTTTGATCGTGCCAGTCTCAATCAAACCAAACCGCAAATTTTTTATTTACATCCCTGGGAAATAGATCCAGGCCAGCCGCGAGTACCCAATGCCAGCTGGTTTAGTAATTTTCGCCATTACACTAATTTAAAACGATGTTTTCCCCGTCTTGAACACATGATTGATGATTTCCAATTTGGCACTATCAGTGAAAGTTTGGGTTCTGTTCAAGTCAACAAAACCCTGAATATTCGCGAATTGGCAGTAAGCAGCTCCGAATAACGCTAGGAATTATCGCAGGGTAATAAGTGGTTTTAACAAAAGCTGTAGCTAGTCTTGCAGCCTAATCATAGACTTGACGAGCTTAGCCAAGTAGAATCGCACCCTCGCAATTACTGCAATTATTTGAAGAACATCAAATTCCAGCATCCGTAGCTCAGTTGGGTGAGGCAAGCGTTTACAAAGCGCAGCTTTTTGCGCAGCCGAACGCCAGGCAACTTGTTGCGTGGCAGGGCCGTAGCGAAGCGAAGGGAGTAGCGTGCAGTGCGGAGCACTGCCAAGACTAGCAGTAATGAGAGTTGTATTTGTAAAATCATTTCCAGCATCCGTAGCTCAGTTGGATAGAGTAGCGGCTTCCGAAGCCGTTGGTCACAGGTTCGACTCCTGTCGGGTGCACCATCTTTCTCAAGCCAAGTCGCGTGAGCGCCATTATTGCAATGCTGCTGAGGTTAACTATGCAGGTTTTTCACCACATACATTCATTGCGTGCGGCTTTAGCTGCTGACCGTATAGCCGGTAAGCGGATTGGTTTTGTGCCTACCATGGGCAACTTGCATGATGCGCACATTGAATTGGTGAAAATCGCCCAACGTAGTTGCGATGTGGTGGTAACGAGCATTTTTGTAAACCCACTGCAATTTGGTCTAAATGAGGATTGGGATAAATATCCCCGGACGCTCGCCGCTGACAGCGTTAAATTAGAAACAGTGCATTGCGATTATTTATTTTGCCCCAACGAAAAGGAGATATATCCCAACGGCATGGCTGAGCAAACTCGCGTGATTGTGCCGACCATGACCGATGTACTCTGTGGCGCAAGTCGTCCAGGACATTTCGAAGGTGTTACTACTGTTGTTACCAAGTTGTTTAATATTGTTCAGCCGGATGAAGCTGTATTTGGCATTAAAGATTTTCAACAGTTAGCGGTCATTCGACGGATGGTTGAAGACTTATGTATCCCCATTAAAATAATAGCGGGCGATATAGTGCGCGAAGCTGATGGTTTGGCGATGAGTTCGCGCAATGGTTTCATCACTCCTGGTGAACGTTCACAGGTGGCGCAACTTAACCGCAGTTTGAATTGGATAAAACAAGAAATAGCACAAGGTCGCCGGGATTTTGGTGCATTAATTGAAACAGCGCGCGGACAGATCACCGCGGCTGGATTTAAACCCGATTACGTCAGTATTTGTAACAGTCGCAGTCTGGAAATGGCGGCCCATGACGACAAGGAAATCACAATTTTGGGTGCGATGTTTACACAGAGCGCCAGGTTGATTGATAATGTTTCTGTAGTGCTAGGTTAATTAAGACCTGTATCAGTTTGTTGTTGAGGAAATTCTAATGCTCACTCATATGCTTAAAGCGAAATTACACATGGCCAAAGTGACCCAGGCGGAGCTTTGGTATGATGGTTCTTGTGCTATTGATGCTGATTTAGTTGCGCTTGCTGGAATGCGTGAGTTTGAACAAATCGATATTTATAACGTAAGCAATGGCGAGCGTTTCCATACCTATATTATTCTCGCTGAGGCTGGCTCAGGCACTTTCTCTATGAACGGAGCTGCAGCGCGCAAAGTACAAGTGGGCGATCGTGTCATTATTGCTACTTACGGTTATTTTCATGATGCTGAATTAGTTGACCATAAGCCAAAGCTGGTTTATCTGGATGAGCGCAACAAAGTGGAGCGCACTTCAGACTCCATAGCAGTACAAAAAAAATGAAATAAATTTAACAAGGTCGCTTTCGCGGCCTTTTTAATAAACCCTTAGCATTAATAATAAATTCGTAGTTTCAACGAACCCGTGGTTTCAATGATAAGCAGCTAGCCACAATGCGATAACGGCAGAGAAAATAATCATGTCAGAAGTCCATCTCCATCCTGTGTCCGAACACTTCAAAGCCAACGCTGCGATTGATCTTGATCGCTATAACACTATGTATCAGCAATCTATTACTGACCCGGATACTTTTTGGGCTGAACAGGCGAATGCGTTTTTAACCTGGCATGCGCCTTGGTCAGAAGTTACCAAAAGTGATTTGCGTAAGGGTGAAGTGGAATGGTTTGTTGGCGGCAAGTTGAATGTTAGTGTGAATTGTATTGATCGCCATTTGCCAGCACGTGCCGATCAAGTTGCCATTATTTGGGAAGGTGACAGTCCTGATGAGGAACAATTTATTACCTATCAGGAATTACACGATGAAGTTTGTCGGTTGGCCAATGGATTGCGCTCGCGCGGTGTAAAGAAAGGCGATCGCGTTTGTATTTATATGCCGATGATACCTGAGGCTGCATATGCGATGCTCGCCTGTACGCGTATCGGTGCGGTGCATTCGGTGGTGTTTGGCGGGTTTTCGCCGGAGGCTTTAAAAGATCGGCTACTGGACGCAGATTGCCAAGTGGTGATCACTGCAGACGAGGGTTTGCGCGGTAGCAAACGTGTGCCGCTAAAAGTGAATACTGATATCGCATTGGCGCAGTGTCCTAATGTGCATACGTGTATCGTTGTACGCCGTACCGCGGGTTCAATCCAATGGCATAACCAGCGCGATCTTTGGTATCACGATTTGATTGCCAAGCAAGAAACGGAATGTGACCCTGAAGTAATGGATGCGGAAGATCCACTATTTATCCTTTATACCTCTGGCTCCACTGGCAAGCCCAAGGGCGTTTTACACACTACTGCAGGCTATTTGTTGCAAGTAGCCATGACCCATAAATATGTTTTTGATTATCAGGAGGGCGATATTTATTGGTGTACCGCAGATGTAGGTTGGGTCACTGGCCACAGTTATTGTTTGTACGGCCCACTTACCAATGGCGCTACTACCTTAATGTTTGAAGGTGTGCCTACTTATCCGGATGCCTCGCGTTGCTGGCAAATTATCGACAAGCATCAGGTTAATATTTTTTACACTGCACCCACTGCCATTCGTGCGCTTATGGGGGCGGGCGATGATTGGGTTAAGCGAACTTCCCGTGCCAGCTTGAAATTATTGGGTAGCGTAGGTGAGCCGATAAACCCTGAAGCCTGGGAATGGTACCACCGCGTAATTGGCGATAGCCGTTGTCCGATTATGGATACCTGGTGGCAAACTGAAACTGGCGCACACATGCTTACACCTTTACCTGGTGCTATAGATCTAAAGCCTGGCTCAGCGACTGTGCCATTTTTTGGCGTGCAGCCTGCATTAATTGATGCTGATGGCAATGAAGTCATTGGTGCTGGCTCGGGTAACTTGGTTATCAAGGCTGCGTGGCCAAGCCAGATTCGCAGTATTTTTGGCGATCATCAGCGCTGTGTGGAAACTTATTACACTACTTATCCTGGTTATTACTTCACCGGCGACGGTGCACGTCGCGATGCGGACGGCTACTACTGGATTACCGGTCGGGTAGATGATGTGCTCAATGTTTCCGGCCATCGTATGGGGACTGCTGAAGTTGAAAGTGCGCTGGTGCTGCATGAAAAAGTAGCAGAAGCTGCCGTGGTGGGTTATCCCCATGATATTAAAGGCCAAGGTATTTACGCCTATGTAACTTTGATGGGTGGCGAAAACCCTTCGGATGAATTAAAAAAAGAATTGCTGGCTCTGGTGGTGAAAGAAATTGGTGCAATTGCGCGACCAGACATTATTCAGTGGGCTCCAGGTTTACCCAAAACCCGGTCAGGTAAAATTATGCGTCGCATATTGCGCAAGATTGCCGCTAATGAACTGGATACCCTGGGCGATACCTCAACTCTTGCAGATCCAGCAGTGGTCGAACAACTAGTTGCCGATCGTGCCAATAAATAATATTGCATGGTATTGCTGTAAAAAGTATTGCTGTAAAAAATGCACCATTGGAAAACCCCTCCGATAGGCGGTTTGTTTTCGATAATATGGGTCAGTAAATAAATCAGTATTTATCGAAAACAGGCCGACGAAGGCCTGTTTCTTTTTGGTGCTTTAAGAAGGATTTTTGGTTGATAATTTTGCGGCGGAACAATTCATCGGTTTATCTAAATTGTCTTCCATCGCTTTTATTGCCCCCCTTACTCGCTGAATATTTCCATAAGTATCAACGATAATTATTGTACGGGTATCTTCATAAGTTGAAAGATGACCGTACTGTGGTACTAAAGGCCTTGTTGCTACGAGAATTTGCGCTGCGCAAGCTTTTTCCATTTTAAAATAATCAGTAACAATCTCATCGTCATAATAGGTTCCATTTTTTTCTACTGTTGGAATAGATAAATATCGCGCATCATTTATTTTAACAATTTGAATGTAGTCTTTGGATTTATAGGCGGTAAATTGATTAATCTTAAGCTGGGTGAGTAATTGCCCGTAATTCAACGGTTCATTGCTTGGACTAAATGGAATTTTTTTAGGTGAATCTTCTTGCCCAACTAAAACTTTTATTTTTAAATCTTTTTCAGCAATAGCGGCAAATTCTTGCAGTGTAATGGTTGATTCTGAATCGGTAGTGGCTTTTGATTCCAATGCTGCTGTGGGTTTGATTGTGGTAGATGCTATAGGTTGGGCTAATGATGTGACGGTTGCTAGCATTAAAATAGCGCCAAAAAACGTGGTGTTTTTTATGTTCATAGTCGTAAATTCCTTAATCATTTTTAATCTCTCTTTTAGATCAGTGTGATTTTCTAAAATACCGAGAGTTGTTATTGCCCGGTGTGAAACGCGTGGTATTTCGCTAATCTCTATCAAGGTTGCTCCATAGTTTTTGCGCTGTGATTGATGCAGGTGGCTAAGTACCAATGCATCGCAAGCTATTTCCATATCCATTCGCATTCGTTTGAAGGCTAACCAAACAAGTGGATTAAACCAATGCAGAATATTTATCAAGCATGCTATCCAGTTGAAAAAAATATCATGTCTTTTTATATGACCCAGTTCATGTAGCAATATATATTTCAGGTTTTCTGACGAGAGGTTTTTTTCAATATTTTGGGGAAGTAATATAGCCGGTCGCAGCCAACCTAACGTGATTGGGCTTTGGATTTCCTGGCTGGATAAAAGTTGAATGGATTTGCTGAGTCCTATTTCCATTTTGCATAGATTAAATAAATTTGCTAAGTCTGTTGTGACTATCAATGAATTTGTTTTAATGCGGTGGAAACGAAATGTGCTTATGGCTGTTAGACCGAGCAGTATTATCGTCCCGCTCAACCAGAGGCAGGCTAAAATAAGACGATAATTTTGGCGCAGTGCGACAGTATAAGTCTCGATCCATGAAGCTGTTTGTGTGGGATTAAAGTCTGGCTGAGAGCTAATGATTTCATTGCCAATAACAATCTGGCGTTGAAACTTTGGCGTGTTGTTATTTTTTATGTCGGGCTCTGATGATATTACGACAAGTGAATTATCGAGAGTAAAACGCTCAAGTTGTATATCCCAACCAACAGGAATACTTAGGCTCATAAAAACACTTAACCATAACAAATGTATGGATGCAGCTGACAATCTTTTGCGAAAAATATGTTTTACTACAACAATAAACGCAATTAAGGGAATGGTTTTTAGTGAAGCAATTGCCACCCACTCAGCCATATTATTCATCGCTGGTACCAGATTTAAAATAAGATTCATTTTTCATCCCCCGCGGCAGTTTCACTATCATTCAGCAGTGCTAGCAGCGCTCGTTTTTCTTCTGGAGTGAGTTTTCTTTTGCTGGAAAAGTGCGCAACCATGGGTGTCAGCGCGCCATCAAATACCCGTTGAAGAAACGATTGTGTTGCTTGAGATTCGCACTCTTCCCGGCTAAACAGTGGCTGATAGTGTTGAATTCCATCGCGTATTGAGTAGTTGACCAAGCCTTTCTTATCTAGACGGATCAGCATTGTTCGAACAGTTTTAGGGTGCCATTGGTTGGTTTGTTGAGCTCGCTCTGCTATTGCATTGACGGAAGCTGGGGCAGCTTCCCAAAGAATCTTCATTAAGTCCCATTCGCTGTCTGTGAGTTGTAAGTCTGGTTCCATGGCGTATTTCCTGTAAATTAAGTTGAGAAAACTAGGGATTACATTTGTAAGTCGATCATAGATTACAAGTGTAAGATCGGATTTGCAAGTTGAAATGTAAGAAAAAGTTAATGGGTATCAGTTTCTCGGCGTAACGCCATGGACCATATTCGGCAGTTTGAGCAAAGTGGTGCGACAGTATCGAGCGAGTAATTGATTATTGCGTGCGAGCCAGTTTTTGGCCGTACAACCGAGTCGTCAAATAATCATAAAGGTACTCACATGTTAAAACTTTCTCATGTTATCCGTTGGGGTGTGCTGGTCGTTGCCAGTTTCTTTGTTTGCGGCGTTTCAGCCAAGCCTTATAAAGCCGCAGAAATCTATTCTAAACAAGCGTACAAATACGGGCGTTATGAAATACGCATGAAAGTGGCTAAAGGAAGCGGCGTTTTATCGACATTTTTTACTTACAAGAATGGTTCAGAGGTTGGCAATACTTTTTGGGAAGAAATTGACATTGAAGTCTTCGGTAAAAACAACGCTACGCAATGGCAAAGTAATGTGATCATTGGCACGCAGCGCCCAACCCTTAAAGCAGAGGGTGTGCATACGGCTGCAGTATCCTTGGGCGATGCTTACCACACCTATGTATTGGAATGGACGCCGAATTATATAGCCTGGTTTATGGATGGTCGCGAAGTGCGTCGTATCAATGGTGGACAGTTTGTTTCCAGTCTGACGAGCAACCAAGATCTGCGTTTTAATATTTGGGCGGCTAATATATCGGCTTGGGTGGGGACTTTTAATGACAGCATTTTGCCGGTCTATCAGTTTGTAAATTACATTGAATACAAACCTTACAGTGCTGCCACAAATAGTTTTGTGGCAGGTTGGCGTGATGATTTCAATAGCTTTGACACCAATCGTTGGGCGAAAGCGGATTGGACATTTGCCGAAAACTACGCCGACTTTGCCGCTGCGAATGCTCTGGTAAAAGATGGCACGCTGGTGCTTGCGCTTACACGCGAGGGCGCCACAGGTTTTACCGGTAATGTACCTGCAGATGCGCCGACTGCTTCAGCAAGTGTGTTCATTGAAGCGGAAAAATATAACGAGGTAGGCGGCAGCGTTGTGGTAAGTGGGGGTGTAGTGGGGTATATCGATGCCAGAGAATGGTTGAAATACACCAATGTCAATATTCCACAAACCGGCACATACAGAGTGGAATATCGAGTAGCGTCGGCTCTCCAGACCGCACAATTTACGTTAGATAGGAATGGTGTGGGGCTGGCCACTATAGGTGTACCCAATACGGGTGGCTGGGGAACTTACACTACAATTTCGCACAATGTTTATCTGCAAGCGGGCGTGCAAAATTTAGCGATTTACGCCAACTCAGGTGGTTTCAATATTGATTGGATTAAATTTACTAGAATTTGAGCAAGCCATAAATCGAGTTGATACATCTTTGCGAGCGTTTTAATAGCCGCCCGCAAAGATTAACTCAAAGGTTTTATTCAAGAATCAATGCTGCCATTATTAGTGTACTCTTTGCGAAAATCTGCCGCTGTCATCTTTGCATACCGTTTAAAAAACCGATGGAAGGATGATTTACTGTTAAAGCCACATTCTAATAAAATATACAAAATAGTTTTCTCTGCAAATGTTGGATCGATCAACATAGCCTTCGCTTTATTTACCCGATATTCATTTACAAATTCAAAAAAATTTGTGCCGAAGTGATTATTAATAATGCTCGAAACCTCGCGGTAATTCATATCAATATTTTTTGAAAATGTTTCAATATTTAAATTGTGTCGCAGATACAGCTGGTCAATTTCCATTGCTTGCTGAATCTTTTCAATTGCATTTTTATTTGGCGCGGAAAGAGGTAGGGATTCCTTCTCTTTGATTTTTACTTTGGTTTCAATTAACTCGTGAGCATACAGCAAGCTATACAAAAACAACGCGTTGAGCAGCACAAAAGTGATGTAGTTGTCGGCAATGCCAAAGCTGTCAGCCAGGTCGGCACTTAAAAACTGACCGAGAATATGTACCAACAATGACCAACCCCAGCTTATCGCAAAGCCAAGAGTTAGTAGCATTAACCCTTCAGGTCCCTGTAGCTGTAAATTAGAATAATAATCCTTTAGATATTGTTTATAACGTTGCGCAATAATCACTGCAGCAATCGCGTAAATTACCGGTATAATTTTTAACAAGTGCCAAAGCCAATGCACAACTTTCTTGTTCGGCGATGTTTGCGTCGCTGATAAAAACCGTAAGGCATCACTGTCAACATTCGCACTAATCAACATAAACAGAACAATTCCCAGGGCGATAGAGTGCAGCATTTTTTTTGGCGTAAGATAAAAATGTTCACGGGTAATTGCTTCAACGTACCAGTATAAGAAAATACCTTTTCCAATAACACTGATAACCAATCCATAGACGACGAAATACCTGGCCAGGGAAGTGTGCAGATGAATATAATTATTCCACAACAACAAATTACACAATGCGTTTGCAGCAACACACAGAAAAAATCCAGATAATAAATAGGACGCAATAGTTTTTTGCCTGGAAAGGAGCAATTGAAAAACCATTAGCAGCAGACAAACTGCGAGAGTTAGCACTAGAATTAAATCGTGGATATTAAACAGGGCAGTTTTCATGAATTGTATTTATCGTTATAGGCATTGTGCATATTATTATAGATCAAGCTTATTATTATGGTTAAGCTTGGCGGTTACTTTATGCAATACTTGATTCAATATGAAGTGTTCAAGGCCCACGCAGTGCAGTGAACCATCCTCGCTACACAGCAAAAGGCTTGAGCTTCATATATGGAGCTGTCCCCAGAAACCTGAATCGGTCTTCGCGGTCAGTGCAGACCTATTGAAAATCTCTTAGAGTAATCTTGGTTTATGAATTATTTCAAAGGTATTTTTTTTATAAAAGCAGCTATCGCGTTGTTCTGCTTTTGTTTTGCTGCTGCATCTGCAGCTATTCAGGTCGATTCGCCTGAAATTAAGATTCGCTATCTCGGACCGGGATCCCTTGTGGGAGAGGATAAGCGTAATGATTATTATATTGAGCTGCTACAAAAAGCCTTGGCGCGTACTGGCAAGCAGTATACGTTTGAGCAAGCCGCTCGCGGTCTATCAGGTTCGCGGCAGTTATATACTGTTGCAGATGGCTCTGTGGATGTGGGCTGGAGCGTGTCAACTGACGAAAAAGAAAAAACCTTAAGGGCTATCCGCATCCCAATTGATAAGGGGCTTATTGGTTGGCGTTTGCTTTTAATTAATAAAGACGACGCGAAATTATTTGCGGATGTTAAATCAATTAATGACTTGCGTAATATTCGTTTAGGGCAAGGGCAGGATTGGGCGGATACGTTTATATTGCGTGCTAATCAATTTAATGTCGAAGGTGTTTCTACTTATGACGGCATGTTTAAAATGCTTAAACAAAAGCGATTTCGTTATTTTCCTCGATCAATTATGGAGATATGGTCAGAAGTTGACGAGCATAAAGATCTGAATCTGGCAATAGAAAGTACGATTCTAATTCATTATCCCGCTGCTTTTTATTATTTTGTCCGCACTGAAAACATTTCCCTGGCGCAGGATATTGAAACCGGTCTGGAGGCAATGATCAAGGATGGTGAGTTCGATAAGGTTTTTAACAAGTACCACGCGCAACGAATAAAAAATGCAAAATTAGGTCAGCGCCGCGTATACAAGCTCAATAACCCGTATCTGCCTAAAGCGACGCCGCTTGATCGACCAGAGCTGTGGTTTAATATCGACAAAATAAAATGACGATTTAAGGCGCAATCTACCCTAAAGGTTTCTTGTTTAGATAAATTTTCTTAAAGCAAAAATCCGTTCAGGTCGTTTTTTTGTAACTACCTTTAGCATCTGCTGCGTTGGAATTGCCACTGTTAAACGCTGAAAATCTGCTGGATCTTCAAAATTCATACAAGGCTTTGATGTAGAAAAATTTTCCGTAGCCGACAGAAGATTTTGTTAATGCTTTTCCTTTTGTATGCTGCGTGTTTTAACTTCAGCTCAAAGTAATTTTATAAGCTCTTGCCGTAGTGCGACTGGCACTATGTAGGGCGTCACCTGAAAACTGAAATGCCATATCTTCCTGCCTGATAAATTCAATTCTAATGATTTCTTTCCAGCCGCTTTGTACCAAGTGTTGATCTTGTCGGAATTTTTTTGCGCCATCTCCGTATCAATTTTAATTTTTTATGCATGTTATCCATTATTTTTTCCGTGCCTTTTTTTGTAACTTTTTCAATTTAAGGCGCGTGTGTTTGGTGCAAATATGAATTTGTTGTCGCTTATGTTTATGTTGTGGCGCATTTTTTTCTAATAATTTTAATTCAATTGGCGGCAATTAATGGTGAGTTTATTTAACATAAAAAATCATAAAAAATTATTTGTTGTGTTAATAAGTTACGTGTGGCATCTTCATTGTGTAAATTTGTAATGCTTATGGGATTTTTGTTTCTTTTCGTATCAGTACATTTTTATTAATTTGATTTTAATTGTTCACTTAAATGGTCGTAATTTTTAAGAGGTAGTAGCTATGAAAATTAAATTTTTGATATGTTCGATAGTGCTAATGTTTACCGCGATGAATTCTTTTGCTGTCGATAAGGGGTACGTCCTTAGAGAAACTATTTGGGATACCAGTACCATTTCCGTGTGTTGGGATGATTTGAATGAATCAACTGAGGTGCAACGAGGTTGGGTTCAGGCTGCGGTGGCACGTACTTGGGAAGCAAATTCTTCAGTGCGGTTTGTGGGTTGGGGACAATGTACTGCTGGCGCGCCGGGGATTCATATCGCGGTGAGAGATGTTGGGCCCTATGTAGTTGCTTTAGGGGATTGGCTTGATGGTGTTGATGGGGGCATGGTATTAAATTTTACTTACAACAATTGGAGCGCCTGGTTTTGTGCTGACAATGCGCAGTATTGTTCGGATGTCATTGCAGTGCATGAGTTTGGCCACGCGCTGGGCTTTGCTCATGAACAAAATCGTCCTGACACCCCATCTACGTGTACGCAGGATCCACAAGGCACTTCGGGCGATACAATTGTGGGTGAGTGGGATTTGGATTCGGTAATGAATTATTGCAATCCGGCGTGGAATGGCGATGGTAATCTCAGTGAAACAGATATTGAAATGGCGCAGCGCTTTTATCCCAGCTCACCCAATGGTACTCAGCAATGTAATTGGTACGGCACAATTTATCCACTTTGTGTCACTACTACGACTGGATGGGGATTTGAAAATGACAGAAGTTGTATCTCAAGAAGTACCTGTAGTGCGCAGCCAGCACCTTTTGGAATTGTCGAAGGGGGTTCATCCTCTCGCAGTGCAAGCAGTGTAAGTTTAAGTTCATCCAGTCAGCGTTCGCTGTCGTCTAGCACGAGTTCTGCATCAAATTTTTCCAGCAGTCGCAGCAGTGCTTCAAGCAGTCTTCCTTCCGTGAGCAATTGCCAATATATTTTAAGTAGTGAGTGGGATGGAGGGTTTTCTGCGGTTATACGCCTTACCAATAATCGCGCTAATGCCATTAGCGGTTGGAGCGTAAACTGGGCTTACACTGACGGCAGTAAAATCACTAGTTCATGGAATACTGTACTCACGGGCAGCAACCCTTATACAGCGAAAAATTTGAGTGAGGAATGGAGCGTTATAATTCCTCCAGGCCAATTCGTTGATTTCGGTTTTCATGGTACAAAAGGCAATGCTGCAAGTGCGCAAATCCCTGTGGTGTCAGGTAGTCTGTGTGATTAAAAAGATTTTACATTTATAAAGTTCGTTAAGCATAAAAAAGACTTGTTTGAAAAAACAGGTCTTTTTTTACGATGGATAATTAATTTTGAATTAATAGTTGAGCGAAGATAAGTTAAAACTACTCACAATACTTTATCCGGGTGCGCTAATTGAATATGGAAACAGCTTAATCCTTCGTGCGCGTGAGAGTAAGAAATTAATGCTTGATTTGCTTCGCAGAGTTCTTTGCAAATATATAAGCCCAAGCCTGAACCAGTATTTTCGGTGGTAAAAAAAGGTTCAAATAAATGCGTTAAACTTTCTGCACTTATCCCGACACCAAAGTCTATCACTTTAATAAATGGTTGCTGATTATTGATCCCCGCTTCAATCACTAAATGCGGACAGCCTTCAGGTGGATTGCTGTAACGTAGACCGTTATCGCATAAATTCGTTAACACTTGTTGCAATTGCCCTATATCAAATTTTGCGAGTATAACCTCAGAAGTTAAGCAATCAATCTTAGGTTTATTGTTATCGCTTTTACTTGCCGAGTAGTCGGTAATAAAGGCGGGTAACCATTCGTCCAGGCGAATGGTTTGTGGTGTGGCTATGCGGCGGCGAGATAATTGTAAAATATTTTCAATAATTTGATTAACACGTTTGGTGTGTGAATTGATAATGTCGACCAAGCGTTTGTTGCTGGGAATTAGCGCGGCATCTTCCGATAATAATTGACTCGCGTGACTGATGGCGCCGAGTGGGTTGCGAATCTCGTGAGCAATGCTAGCTGTTAAGCGCCCGAGCGATGCCAGTTTTAATTGCTGCGCATGTTGCGTAATGGCTCGATTATCTTCCAAGAAAATTAACGTATGTGAGTCTCTGCCTGGGTCCAGTTTGGCAAAGTTGACTTTAATTTCGTCGTTGCCTTCATTTATTTTTTTTAAAATTGGCGAAGGGTTTTGTTGCGTTTTTTGCCAGTGAGTTACTTTTTCTCGCAGGTCAGGAATGCTGGCAAGTCCCAGTTCCTTGTTAGCATCAAGTGTCAGCAATTTGGCAGCGGCATTATTGAATAAACTAATTTTATTATCTTTGTCGAGTACCATAATCCCGGTGCGCATGCGCTCTAATATTTGTTGCGCTAATTGTTGTACGCTAGCTGCACGAATTGCCTGGTTGATGGCCTCCGCATTACTGATATGAATCTTTTTAGTGAGGTAACGAAAAATAATCGTAGTAAAAAATATCAGTGCACCGAGCGCTCCCGCAGAAAAAAATACGCTGGCACTGTCGACAATGGTGTGATTGATTACGCGGTACACACTTTCTGCAATCACAGCAATGCTGGCTAGCGCAGCTAAAAAAATCGCGGTGCGGCTGCGTAGGAGTATGCCGCCCGTTGCTGCAGCAATTAGCAATAAATATCCCAGCGCGCTGGGTGCTCCGCCGCTGCTGTGCATTAATAAAATGATGGATGCTACATCGAGCAATAATAATGCAAATAATTGCCTTTGCGATGGCGACAATTTAATTCGTAATAGCGCTATAAGTGTGGTGATATTCAGCAAGGTGTAGGCAATTGAGGTGTATAAAAAAATCTTTGGGTTGTCCTGTCCCAACACTTTATCGGCAACGTGACCTTGAAACATTAACAGCAGAACACCGCCGAGAAAGGTGCGATAATAGGTATAAATGCGCAGCAGGTCGTAAGGATTATAATTGGCGGGAAGCGGAATAAATGGTTTCATGATGGCTGAATAGTGGTTCCCTGAATAATGTTGACGATACTTTTTTACTGTTAGTTTTAATGGTAGTTGTTAATTGGTATTTCGGCTTTGATTAAATAATGAGATTGGCCGACAATGCGATTTTTTATATTCGCCTATAAATGTTGTTGGTTAAATATTTTATAAGGCCACTTAAGCGCGGTTCAGTTTACGCTGTTTTTGATGTTTTTTTGTAGTCTTCAGCAGTAATCTCTTTTTACAGAATTTATATTTGTATTTTTTGATAAGACATTTTTACGAGGTTTTCCATGTCTCCACTAGTCATCGCGCTAGCACAACTTAATACTTTGGTAGGCGATATTCCTGGTAATACTCAACAGGTTATTATTTTTGCGCAACGTGCAATGGCTGAATTGCAAGCTGACGTGGTGGTTTTTCCAGAGTTAACCCTCACTGGTTATCCGCCGGAAGATTTGCTGTTGCGTCCCAGTCTTGATCTGCGTATCGAGACTGCCTTAGCGCAGTTGCAGGCAGCCCAATTGCCCATTGCAATTGTGGTGGGTTATCCAAAACGTGTGAATGGCCAGTTGTTCAATATGGCAGGGGTCATTCAAGCGGGTATTTTAATTGCGGAATATGCCAAGCAGTGCTTGCCGAATTATCAGGTGTTTGATGAGAAGCGTTATTTTGCAGCGGGTTTGCAGCCTTGTATTTTCAATCTAAAAGGCTTACCTACGGCGCTAACGATTTGCGAAGATATTTGGCACCCCGAGCCGATGGCACAAGCTAAAACTGCGGGTGCGAAGTTGATGTTAAATCTTAATGCATCGCCCTATCACCAAGGCAAGCAAACAGAGCGCGAAGCAGTGGTCGCCCTGCGTGCACGTGAGGGCGCAATGCCGGTGGTCTATGTCAATCTGGTGGGTGGACAAGATGAGTTGGTGTTTGATGGTGGTTCAGTTCTGGTGGACGCTGAAGGCCAAACTCAATGTCGCGCCCCCGCTTTTACTGAAGGATTGTTTGCTGCGCGCCTCGATATTATTGCCGCGGATATTCAGGTTCCTCCACAAACATTAACGCCCATTACCACCAAACTGCAAAGCGTATATCAAGCCTTGGTAGTGGGTATGCGGGATTACGTTAATAAGAATGGTTTCAAAGGTGTGGTGTTGGGTTTGTCGGGAGGAATTGATTCCGCGCTCACTTTGGCGATGGCCGTAGATGCGCTGGGTGCGGAGCGCGTTGAGGCAGTGATGATGCCATTTCGCTATACCTCTGACTTAAGCAAAGACGATGCTGCCGAGCAGGCCCGTCGTATGGGCGTAAAGTATAGCTCCATTAGCATCGAGCCCATGTACGAAGCCTTTATGTTGGCCTTGAACACTGAATTTGCCGGTACAAAACGCGACACTACGGAAGAAAACTTACAGGCGCGCTGCCGCGGTGTGGTGCTAATGGCGATATCAAATAAAAAAGGCGTATTGGTGCTGACGACCGGCAATAAAAGTGAAATGGCGGTAGGTTATTCAACGCTATATGGCGATATGGCAGGTGGGTTTGATGCCTTGAAAGATGTGCCGAAAATGCTGGTGTTTGCGCTAGCGGGTTATCGCAATAGTTTGGCAGAAGTTATACCCCCGACAGTCATTACGCGTCCTCCTTCTGCTGAGCTAGCACCTGATCAAAAAGATGAAGATAGCTTGCCACCCTACAATATTCTCGACCAGATTCTCGCGTTATACGTAGAGCAGGATCTGAGTGCAGAAGCCATAATCGCGCAAGGCTTCGCGCGCGCTCAAGTGGAACGGGTAGTGCGTTTGGTGGATATCAATGAATATAAGCGCAGGCAAGCGCCAGTGGGTATTCGAATCAGTCAGCGGGGTTTTGGTCGTGACCGTCGTTATCCAATTACATCGGGTTGGAGGATGGGGGAGTAAAACTAACTTGGGCACATTGCTTGTGCCCAAGTTAGAGGTTGTGGGTTATTGCCAGGATGCTGCTAACACAGGATGAAGTTGGTCTTTAACATCTTGAGATATTATTGAACCCGCTCCAGCAGGAGGCGCAAACGCCGCCATGGCTGTTACCAACTGTGCAATCTGTGCATTCATCAATACAGCCGAACCGGCTTCGATTTTATCGAGCTGATAAGCCGCACCAGAATACCAATTGCTAACAGTGACTTTATCGTCGAAACCAACTCGACTAATGAGCAAATCATTCCCGCTTTTACTAAACCATAAGTCTTCGATAGTGGCATTGTCAAAATGCGCCACATCGACACTTGCTGAGTTAGTGTCATAGTTATTAATGACGTCTTGTCCATCGCCTTGAGCAAAAGTGTAGATATCTGAGCCGGTAGAGCCGGTAAGGTTATCGTTACCTTGGCTGCCAATCAACGTATCGTTACCGCTACCGCCATTGAGGGTGTCCAGGCCAGCACCGCCGTTGATGGTGTCGGCATTGAGAGTACCGGTAATGGTGTCATTGCCGGCGGTGCCGGCAAAGACTTTCGCGGTGAGCAAAGCGATATCCCAGCTGGTGCCATCGGCAAATTTGACTTGCTGGATGGAGTTATGGCCATTGGCCGTGTCTTCACCGCTGAAGAAGTAACCCACAGTGACTTTGTCGGTCGTACCGGCAATGGTGAGAATCAGGTCACCGTTGAGGCGGGTGGCAACAATCTCGCCCGGCGTAATGCCGGCCTTGAATTGCAGTACGTTGAGCTTGCCAGTACCGAGGTCATAGTCATTGGTGATGGTGTCCTGGCCATCGCCCTTGCCAAACAGGTAGGTATCGTTGCCGGTACCGCCGCTGAGGCTGTCGTTACCCAGCCCGCCGTCGAGGGTATCGTTGCCCGCTTCGCCGGTAAGAGTGTCCGCATCAGCACCGCCTGACAGGGTGTCTGCACCGTCACCGCCATAGAGGGTGTCAGTACCGGCATCGCCGTTAAGGGTATCGTTACCGGCCATACCGGAAACCGTGTCGTTACCTGAACCGGCATTGATCACATCAGCGATGACAGTACCGGTAATGGTGTCATTACCGGCAGTGCCTTCAAGGGCTTTGGTGGTTAAGGCGGTGGTATCCCAGGTAGTGCCATCGGCAAACTTCACTTGCTGGACAGCGTTGTAAGCATTGCCGGCGTCATCGCCATTGAAGAAATAACCCACGGTGACCTTGTCCGTTGTACCGGCAATGGACAGAACCAGATTACTGCCCGATCTTGTCACGACCACTTCGCTGGCACTGATGCCGGCTTTGAACTCCAGCACATTCAGCTTGCCAACGGCCGTGTCGTAATCGTAGTTGATGCTGTCCTGGCCATCACCTTTGGCAAACCGGTAGGTATCGTTACCCGCGCCGCCAGTCAGGCTGTCATTGCCCAGTCCGCCATCGAGGGTATCGTTCCCGGCATCGCCGTTGAGAGTATCCACGTCGGCACCGCCGAGCAGCGTATCGTTACCGCTACCGCCATTGAGCGTGTCGAGACCGGCACCGCCGTTGATGGTGTCGGCATTGAGAGTACCGGTAATGGTGTCATTGCCGG
>JAZKFX010000039.1:57463-62169 GCA_040386215.1 Pseudomonadota bacterium | reverse complement strand
GGCATCGCCGTTAAGGGTATCGTTACCGGCCATACCGGAAACCGTGTCGTTACCTAAACCACCAGTAATGGTGTCGGCATTTTTGGTACCAGAAATATTGTCATTGCCGACTGTACCTTCAAAGACTTTAGTTGCGAGGAAGGCAATATCCCAAGTGGTGCCATCGGCAAATTTCACTTGCTGAATGGGATTGTAGGCATTTGCAAGTTCATCACTATTAAAGAAATAGCCAATAGTGACTTTATCTGTTGTACCCGCAATGGAAAGTATTAAATCTCCGTTAATACGGCTAGCAATAATTTCGCTTGGAGCAACTGAATCTTTAAATTGCAGCACGTTAAATTTACTGCTACTGGTGTCATATTCATAGCTAATCGTGTCTTGACCATCACCTTTGCCAAATAGGTAGGTATCGTTACCCGAAGCCCCGGTGAGATTGTCGTTGCCGAAGCCGCCATCCAGAATGTCCTCACCGGTATCACCATTAAGAGTGTCGTTGCCTGAACCCCCTAAAAGGGTATCGTTGCCGGCCAAACCATAGAGATTGTCATTACCACCCAAACCACTTAAATTGTTGTTTTCACTATCACCATAAAGATGATCAGCAAATTCAGAACCTGTTGATGCCAGTGTTTTTATTTGGGCGTAATTCCATACTGTGCCGTCGCCCAACACAATGCTATTCAATGAATAGCTACTAGGTGCTTCAGTGTAGAAGTGGTTACTTACAGTAACTTTATCTCCAGTGCTGAGTAGTGTTACAAAAAGATCGTTATTTAAGCGGCTAATTTTCACATCATTAATTGCAATACCGTCGCGTAATCTCAATACATCATTGCGACCAGTGCTGCTATCGTAGTTGTTGATCGTGTCTTGACCATCGTCGTAACCGAACACATAGGTGTCTGAACCCGCGTCACCACTCAAGGTGTCATTACCTATACCGCCGCGTAGCACGTCATTACCAGCACGACCGGAAAGTGTGTCATTACCATCCAAGCCATCCAGAGTATTGTTACCCAGATCGCCAATGAGTGTATCAGCGAGACTGGTTCCGGTGGATGCTTTGGTTTGTATAGCTGCGTAATCCCACACTGTGCCATCAGTAAACTCAAGGCTTGCTAATGAATAATTACCCGGTGCATCGTTATAGAAATGATTGTTAACAGTAACTTTATCTCCCGTACTAATCAGAGTGATGATGAGTCCATCGCCCGAGCGAGTTAATTTCACATCGGCAGTCGTCACATTACTGTTAAATCTCAATACATCCTTGTGATCGGCACTGCTATCGTAATTATTAATAGTGTCTTGACCGTCGCCGTAGCCGAACAAGTAGATATCTGAACCCGCATCACCACTTAAAGTGTCATTGCCGGTATTACCGCGAAGGACATCATTACCTGCACGGCCCGATAGGTTGTCATTACCACCCAAGCCATCCAAGGTATTGTTACCCAAGTCGCCAATAAGTGTATCGGCAAGGTTTGTACCAGTAGAGGCTATGGTTTGTATTGTTGCGTAATTCCATACTGTCCCATCACCAAAAGTGATGTTTGATAAAGAGTATGTACCTGCTGCATCGCCGTTGAAGTGGTTGTTAATAGTGACGTTATCGCCAGTGCTAATCAATGTAACTATGAGCGTATCGCCTGAGCGAGTTAGCTTCACATCACTCACAACTACATCATTATTTAACCTCAGCACATCACTGTGGCCAGCACTGTAGTCATAGTTGTTGATAGTATCTTGACCATCGCCATAGCCGAACAAATAGGTGTCTGAACCTGCATCCCCACTTAGCGTGTCACTACCAGTACCACCGCGAAGTACATCATTACCCGCACGGCCTGATAGATTGTCATTACCACCCAAGCCATCCAAGGTATTGTTACCCAGGTCGCCAATAAGTGTATCGGCCAGGTTTGTACCGGTGGTAGCTATGGTTTGTATTGTTGCGTAATCCCATACAGTACCATCACCGAACTCTATTCCTGCTAAAGAGTATGCGCTGGGTGCATCACCATTGAAGTGATAACTAACGGTAACTTTGTCGCCGGTGCTGATTAAGGTAACGATAAGTGCATCACCTGAACGAGTTAATTTCACATCGGCAGTCGTTACATTGGGATCCAATTTCAGGAGATCACTGTGAAGAGCGCTGGTGTCGTAGTTGTTGATGATGTCCTGGCCATCGCCATAGCCGAACAGGTAGGTGTCCGAACCTGCATCTCCACTTAGCGTGTCATTACCCGTACCTCCACGAAGCACATCATTAGCCGCGCGGCCATACAGGAAGTCATTGCCAGCCAAGCCGTTTAAGATGTTGTTACCTAGATCACCATAGAGGTTGTCTGCCAGTGCTGAGCCCGTGGATGAAATGGTTTGTATGGCTGCGTAATTCCAAACTGTACCATCACCGAACTCAATAGCTGTTAAGGCATAAGCGCTTGGTGCATCGCCATTGAAATGGCTGTTAACGGTGACTTTGTCGCCAGTGCTAATCAAGGTGACTGTGAGCGTGTCGCCTGAGCGAGTTAGCTTCACATCGCTGACAGCCACATCATTATTTAATTTCAATATGTCACTGCGGCCAGCACTATAGTCATAGTTGTTGATAGTTTCTTGCCCATCACCATAGCCGAACAGATAGGTATCTGAGCCTGCATCACCACTTAAAGTGTCGTTGCCAGTACCACCGCGAAGCACATCATTACCCGCACGGCCGTGAAGGATATCGTTACCCGCCAAACCATCTAGGTTGTTGTTACCCAGGTCGCCTACAAGGTAATCAGCCCCATCTGTACCGGTAGATGATAGGGTTTGTATAGTGGCGTAATCCCATAGGGTGCCATCACCGAACTCAATACTGGTTAATGAATATGCACTTGGCGCATCCCCAGTAAAATGACTATTGACAGTGACTTTGTCGCCAGTGCTAATCAAAGTAATGATCAGCGTATCGCCTGAGCGAGTTAACTTCACATCGGCAACCGTTACAGCATTGTGCAAACGCAACACATCATTATGACCGGTGCTGTAGTCGTAGTTGTTGATAGTGTCTTGACCATCGCCATAACCGAATTGGTATGTGTCATTACCAGTATCGCCACTTAGGCTGTCGTTACCAATGCCTCCACGAAGAATATCGTTGCCGCTACCGCCACTGATTCTGTCATTCTCTATGCCGCCGTAAAGGTAATCATTTCCTTCGCCGCCATAGATAATGTCTTCGCCGGTACCACCATGCAAAGTATCATCGCCATTGTTACCGTGAAGCGTATCATTACCTAGGCCACCGTAAACAACGTCATTACCCGCGGCAGCATTGATAGTGTCGTGTCCCTCGTAGCCTACAATCAGGTCGTCTGTTTCAGCGCCGGTAAGTGTGTCATCGCCAGTGCGGATAACAGATTGCATAGTTTTTTGTTCGTCTGCTGGCAGTTTTTTTGCTTCAATTTCAAGAGAGGTTTTAAATTGATCATAAAGCGCTGTTGAATAAGGATTAAGGCCTCTAACAACCGCCATTAACTCCGCTAAATCTGTGGGAGCATATATACTCCGAAACGCAAAATCACTTGCTAACAAAGCGCTTACGCTGCTGAAGTCTCCATTCCAAACGCCATTGACTTTGCTAAACGTAATCATGCGAATCAATTCTTTGGCTGGGCCGCTAACCATCAATTGGGCGTAAACTGACTGCTCAAATTTTAAATACGCAACATTCACTGATTGTGCATATTGTCCGTTCGGGTTTTGCATTAAAGCCGCTTGTCCCCAAAAGGATTCCATAATGCTAACTTCTTTAGCATCTACTGCTGTTCCACGCGAGCCGGCGGTAATATTTTGGTTGCCCGTCCACAACACCAGTATATCTTTCACTAGCGCATGACGTTTAGTGAGGTCCGGTTCGGCGCTAAACGCTTCAACTTTTGCGCGCAATTCGCCACTTTGGTCGAGCATTATCGCTTGGTGAAGCGAGTAGGTATTGCCGGATCCAAGCGCATTTGGTAGGCGTTTTATCGCATCAGAAATAACAATATTGTCTCCTTGAGTTTGCGGCACGGCAACAGTAGCTCGCCTATCTGACTCAAACCAAAGGCTATTGGTGACCCCTGTGGTACCATCAGTTTTGGTGAAGGCACCAGCTTCGCGATGATCTACACGGTTGGCATCCGTAAAACGATTAGTTGTAAATGTGGTTGCTACAGCTGTTACGCCCATTGCAGTTAAGGTTTTCACCTCACCGGAATCGGTCACACCATTACTATTGGTGTCTTGCCAAAGGCGTAAATCGCTAAAAATAGAGTCATTTACGTCTATTTGACCATCTTCATTTAAGTCAAATTCTGCCAAAGCGTCGAAACCATTTACTGCAAAAGTGCCGTTGTTAAGCAACGTATCAGTGCCGAAAAGCTCTGCTCCGCCATCAATAAAGCCATTGCTATTACGATCCAATACCAAAAGCGCATCATCGGGTGCCACCCAACTGGTACGTTCGGCAAAACCACTATTGTCGCTATCAAAGTGCACACCTGCTGTAATAGATAATGTGTCTACAGTCCCATTGCCACTAAGGTCAAGTACTAATGGGTCACGGCGAGGCAATGGTGGAACTGGGGGCAACGGAACCGGCGGCACAGGTGGAACAGGCACAGGTGGAACAGGCACAGGTGGAACAGGCACAGGTGGAACAGGCACAGGTG
>JAZKFX010000039.1:0-57363 GCA_040386215.1 Pseudomonadota bacterium | reverse complement strand
GAACAGGCACAGGCGGAACAGGCACAGGCGGAACAGGCACAGGTGGCTCGGGCGGCGTCACGCGGGATGGAATTTCATTGCCGTCGTGATCTCTGACGTCAGGAATAATAGTTTCTTTGCCTTTGACGTCGGTTTTTACAGTTACGCGAATATCAAGATCCCAAAATTTCTTAGCAAGCTCGGCAACAGTCCCCGTAAAAATTACCCCGTCTACTTTGATGTCTATACGAACAGCTGAAGGATCGGTCGGAGTTGGAGTTACAGGTGGAGTCGGGGTTACTGGTGGAGTTGGAGTTACAGGTGGAGTTGGAGTTACGGGTGGAGTTGGAGTTACAGGTGGAGTTGGAGTTACAGGTGGAGTTGGAGTTACAGGCGGAATTGGTGAATACCCAGGGTCTTGAATTATAACCGTAGACGTGCGCCCACCGCCTGTACTTGATCCCCCGCCGCCTGTCGCATCCGGAAAATCAAAAGTCAGTGGATCAGAAGGTGTTGCAGCAAAATCATATGTGCCTGGTGTGGATGGATTTACTTTAATTTCTAAATGCAAGTGATTGCCGGAACTAGTTCCGGTGCTCCCGACTTTTCCAATCGTATCTCCCTTTTTAACTTGAGAGCCTACTGTTAAATTTGGTTTCGATTGAAGATGTCCGTAAAGTGTTTGAACTGTTACACCATTAATGACATGCTCAACAACAATAGCATTACCGAAGCCAGACATCACTTTATTTGCAATCACTTTCCCATCAGCCGCTACGGGTATATCTGTACCGGCTGGGGCTCGCCAATCTTGCCCCTTGTGCGGTCTAATGGTGGTGCCATCTACGGGGCTTAATCTTGATTCTGACACGGGCGATGATGGGGTAAACGCGGGTCCTGGATTATAAACTGACATAATTTTTCATCCTAAATAAAATAAAATAAAATAAAATTAATAATTGGCTTCGAAGTCACAAAATAAAATAGTATGGTTTGGCGAGGTCTTGTCAGCCTTTAATGATGGTGATGGCAACAGAACTTCTCCACCAGCTGGCCAATTCCCGTTGTATCCATGGCGAAGAAAACTTTTTAGTTTAATTTCAACAGAAGATATTGGCTCGTCAAATATTATTGCTACAACATCATATCCTGCAGAAATAAAGGTTTGAGTGACATGCAGGCCATGAAAGTGCTCATCCACATTAAAATAAGCTGCACCGTTTTCGACTTTGTAAGGCTTCATTTTCCTATCTTTGAAATATTTATGTTGCGGCTCTTGGGTGCCATAATCCACATAAACATTTTCAAATATACACTGAGGAAAGCCAGCTAACATTTTTTCAAAATCACTTTCTTTTTTTGCCATGCAGCTAATTGGTAGAAGAAAAAAAATAAGTAATAGTTTTTTAAGTTTCATAATGCAAAGCTCGTATTTGACTGAATGGTTCATACTTAATAACAAATTTTCTCAAGGTTTAACGAAGTGCAGGGATAGCTTTTTATAAGCTTATTTTGGAAAAGCATCCGAATAAGCATTGCTCGTGTTGAAATTGTTAAACGTAAGGCCAATAGATATGCTAAGTGATTCCACACTATGCCACCACCCAATAGGAATAAACAACGCATCACCTGGTTCTAAAATAAATTCTATAGGTGTTACTTTTTCTAGCATGGGATACTTTTCTCTATCATAATTGGGGTATGTTGCAGCAGTGTAGACACCTGTGTCGTTGTACATAAACGGAACTTGTAATGCAGGAATTAATGTAACTTTTTTCCTGCCGTATATTTGGACAAGCATGTTATTAATTAAATCGTGATGCATGGGTGTGTAGGTACCCTTTGGGCCAAACCATAATAAATTTCGCGATTTGATGTTGGCTTGTTCTCTATAACCATGTCCAAAATCTGCTACATCGTCAAATAAGGCCGCAAGTCCGTTCATATTTTGTGCGGCGTTATTGGCGGTCATGTAAAAATCATTACTCGCTTCGACTTCGGTGATCATGCTAGAAAATTCGGACAATTTAATAATTTTCTTGTGTGCCAAAGAGTTTCTTTCGTATTGTGGATCGCTCGCTCTGCCAAATTGAACTTCCACATCCACATGGCCAAAATGGGTGCTTAAGTATTCCGGAGTCCATTTGTTTAGCGCAGGCCATTTATCCATTCCCCCTGTTAACACTACGGGTAAATGTTTGCTGTAATAATTTTTAATAAAAATATCAAATGCAGGCACTTCGATTTTTTCAATGTTGGTGGAGTAGCGAGAATCTAGCGCTGCCAAACTATCTATAGTGTTTAACAGCCAATTACGCTTTTTAAGCGTTTTGTTTATTTCTTTCGCCGCAGTTATATAGGGGTGTTTCTCCGCAGTTAAGAGCTCTGCATAAATATCTACGTCTGAAAAACCTTGCTTTTGTAAGATGCTTTGTAAGGTCGAGATTTGGGCGTCGCGCATCAAATTAGCGGCAATCCATTGTTTCCAGTTTTCGGGAATTGTTGAAATGGGTTTGGCTGCTTCGAGCTTTGCGATTGCTTTTTCTTTGACTAAATAATCGTACCAGGCATTAAATGCTCGTAACCAATTATGGTAAGCATCCATTTCATTTCTTAATTTTAATCGCGCCAAAAGATCCAAATAGTAAATTGTGATGTAGTGCTTGATAAGCAGCCTATTCAACGATCTTGCCATTTGCTGTTCGTAAATTGAAAATACGCGGTCGGCACAATCAGGAGAAATAAAATAAAGCTTTGCTAAATCTTTGTGTAGATCACCTACAGCAAAATTTCCGAAGTCTATGAGACCATTGATATTTGCAAAGTCTTCACTTACAAGGATATTTCCACCATGCAAGTCAAAATGCCCTACAACTTTATCTGAATCAGGCACCGACAATAGCGAGTGGTTGCGAAGCACATCTTTCAAAATGCTATCTATTGAGCGTATACCTGAATTGCTATGTTGTTCTTCGATAACATCCAGTGAAAGTTCCCAAGCACTGGGAACATCAATACCCATATATGTGATTTCGTTTAATGATGTCTCGTGGAATTGACAAACAATGGTAGCAATTTGTTGGGTTATGCGTTGCTTTTGAGTTTCATTGAGGTTTTCATAAGTCTGTTTTGTCAGTACCGACCCCAAAATTTTCGTATATTTAAAAATTGTTTCAGAATTTGCGCTATAGCCGCAAATAAATTCCGGGATTGTTATATCTAGCTTGTTTTTAAAAAAATCAAGAATATTTTTTTCATTTTTAACTTTCGCACGATCAATATCAGTTTTTGGCAGCTTGACTATATAGGTATCATTCACTTCTGCAACATAAGATCCTTGTGTTCCCGGAATGCAGTTAATGGCAAACAATGGTTCTAGCGGAAATGCTTTTTTGAATGAGTCGCTAATTTTTTGTTCCATGCTATTTTCTCTAGCAAGAAGCTGATTTACTTTCTCGCTACAGATATACATTTCTCTAGCGCTATATGTTGGATCGTCATTCGACTCCAGCGACAGCGGATGTACGGTTTTGTAAATAGATTGAATAAATTCAACTTGTTCTTTGCGCTGCGTATCGGATCCATGAGCTTCAAATAATATGGTTTGGGAAATCTCAGCGCAAAAGCGAAAAGAGTTTTTCCAATTTTTAACCCACAGAGAAATGTTTAAAAAAAGGCATATGTCAATTTGTTGCCCCAGCAAAAAGCTGCTTATCAATGACAGGTCTTCTTTATCCAAATCAAAGCAGTAAAAATGTAAATTACTAAAACCTTTTGCAGCCTTTAATGCATTAGCTGCATTTATACATTTTGAGTTAAAATCGATGCCCACACCAAACTCGATTTCTGATGATAAACATTGAAGTAATCCGCCGTTAGAGCAGCCAACATCTAATACTCGTTTACCGTTAAAGTCATAATCAACTTTTGCCAAACGCATTTTTGGATCTCGCTGCCCCTTAAACTCTTGTCCATCAATATTGATTGAGTGGTAGCCAGCCAATAAGCCACGGTCGTTGTACCATTGTTTATTGGTTTTGGTTTCATCAAGCAAGCGCAAAATAGCACTGGTTTTTAGTGAGAATTCCATAATTTTCTCTTAATTTAACTCTATGTTTTTATGACAATCTTTCATGATTGCAAACGACAGCAATTCATCAATTAGCGCTCGCGAATACTTTCTTGCTTATACTTCAACAATGGAGCGAGAAAAAATTCAATGACTCTACGTTTGTCCGTTTTGACTTCTGCTGTGACTGCCATACCAGGAATTAATTTCACAACTTTGCTTTCGACGTTAATACTATTTTTGTGCATTTTTAAATGCATGGCGTAGACCAGGCCGAGCTTTTCATGAATGATGGCATCGTCGGAAATATTAGTTACCGTAGCGTCAATCAAACCGTATTTAGTAAAGGGAAAGGTGTGAATTTTTATTTCGGCAATCATATCTTTTTGCACAAAGCCAATATCGTTATTGCCAAGCAGTACTTCCACTTCCAATGATTCTTCTTCGGGCACTATAGACATTAATTTTTGTGCTTCGGTGACTATGCCACCGATAGTACTAATGGCCAGCTCTTGTACATAACCATTGACTGGGGCATAGAGCATTTGTTTGGCGTTAACGTCAGTTGCTTTTATGAGCTCTTCACGAAGTGCGGCGACTTTGTCGGTGTTTTCAGTAATGACACTCAGTATTTTATTTAATGTGTCAGCCTTAAGGGCATTGATTTGTTGTTTCGCTTCGTGAATAGCGGCCTCAAGCTGGTTTTGCCGCTGCTGTTCGGCTGCTAGATTTTGCACGTTCTCAATGCGCGCTTGCTCCACTTCCATATACTGGATTTCGGCAGCCATTTTCTTTTTGAACAAGCTTTCCATACCCTGTGCACGCTTGGTGACCATAGGTAGTGTTTGTTGTAATTTTTTAATTGTCTCCAAGCTGAATGCTTTTTCGGCTTCGGCTTTCTGTTGCGAGCTGTGCAAGCCACCTAGTTGTGCCTGATATTGTTGCCATTGCTGCCACACCATTTGCTGGCGCATGGTGTTTTCAGATTCAGGAATTTTTATATCATTCGCGAGCATCAGTTTTATTTGTGCTGCGCTACTGATTGAAGTTTTTTGTGCAGTAAGTAGCTTATGCAAGGTCTGGGCTCCGGCGAGATCCAGAATGCCGGTGTGCAATTCTTTTTCCATGCGCGATTGATCAGCCGCAGTGCTGGTGCGATCCAGTTCAACTAATACTTCTCCTTGTTTTACGTATTGGCCTTCTTTTACGTAAATCGCTTTAACAAAACCTTTCGCTAAGGGTTGGACAATTTTTACGCGCCCGCTTGGAATAATTTTACCTTCTGCGCTGGCCACTATATCTACACGACCAAAGCAAGCCCAAATCACAGCAATAGCAAATAAACTGATTAAACTAATTCCTAACCAGCGCGCTAAAGGATGCGGCGGTGTTTCCTGAATTTCCAATGCGGCGGGTAAAAATTCTGCCAGGGTATGCTGTTTTGAAGCATCGCCTAAAGAAGCGCGGTCGCGCCAGGCATTAATAAAAATATCCAACCAATTTTTCATAAAACGTCTCCATCTTTTTTCTGCGGAGGCGTTTGTGTTCCCATCGTAAATAATGGTTTGGTGCTGGAACCTGATTGCGTGACTACCGCACCCTTTGATGCGGTTTTTAATACGGGTGTATGGTTTTGGTAACCGTGTAACTGTGCGTAGTAGCCTTGCTCGGCTAATAAATTATCGTGGGTTCCTTGCTCCAGTATGTGGCCTTTGCTCATGACAATAATGCGATCGCAAATACGGACCGTACTGAGGCGATGCGCAATAATAAATACGGTGCGGCCCTTACAGATTTCAGCCATATTGTCTTGAATAATGCGCTCTGATTCGTAATCCAGGGCGCTCGTGGCTTCATCAAAAATCAAAATGCGTGGATTGGTTAAAAGTGCACGAGCTATGGCCAAGCGCTGGCGCTGGCCGCCGGATAAATTACAGCCTTGCTCACCTACCTGGCTGTCGTAGCCTTCAGGTAGATCAACAATAAACTCGTGAGCACCGGCAAGAGTTGCTACGCGTACAATCTCCTCCATGCTGGCGGCAGGATTTACTAATGCGATATTTTCGCGCACGCTTTGGCTGAATAAAAAATTTTCTTGCAACACCACACCGATGTTGCGACGCAACCAGGTGGTGTCCACCATTGAAAGATCCACACCATCCACTAACACTCGGCCTGACTCAGGCACGTATAAACGTTGCACGAGTTTTGTCAGTGTGCTTTTGCCGGAGCCGGAACGACCCACAATGCCGATCACTTCGCCCGCATTGATTTGCAAATTAAAGTCATCGAGAATCGAAGGACTGTCCAAACGATAACGAAAACGAACGTGTTCAAACTCAACGCGCCCTTCCACATTCGGAAGTGTTGAACGGTTAGGGTTGTAACCTGGCTCGCGTGGGGTATTTAAAATATCGCCGAGGCGTGCAATAGAAATACCAGCCTGCTGAAAATCTTGCCAGAGTTGCACGAGTTTTAGAATCGGCCCGCTGACGCGCCCTGCAAGCATATTAAACGCGACCAATTGGCCCACGGTTAATTCGCCGTCCATGACCAAATGAGCGCCCCACCATATAATGCCCAGCGTCATTAGTTTATTAATTAAACTCGCAATCTGGTTGGCTACATTGCCGAGATTTTGGCTGCGAAAGGATGCATTAACATAGTTGGCAAGCTGATCTTCCCATTTGCGTTGCATTTGCGGTTCAACAGCCATAGCTTTGACCGTTTGTACACCTGTAACTGCCTCAGTTAAAAAAGAAGTATTGGTAGCACCGTGTTTAAATTTTTCATCCAAACGATGACGTAGCATCGGTGTAATAAAAATGGATAGCAGAATATAAAACGGAATAGTGGCAATCACTATCCAGCAGAGTTGTGGGCTGTAGTACCACATAACCGCTAAAAAAACGAAGGTGAAAAATAAATCAATCACTAAGGTTAGCGCGGAGCCAGTAATAAAATTACGAATATTATTGAGTTCATGCACGCGCGCCACACTCTGACCCACCTGACGCGATTCAAAGTAGGCGATAGGTAATGCTAGTAAGTGGTGAAATAAACGTGCTCCAAGTTCAACATCTACTCGATTAGTAGAGTGCGCCATCACGTAGTTGCGAATACCGCTTAGTAGTACTTCAAAAACAGAAATTACAAAAAAGCCAAAGGCAATCACATCCAGAGTGCTTAAGCCGCGGTGCACCAACACTTTATCCATGATCACTTGAAAAAACAGTGGAGTGACCAAGGCAAATAATTGAAGAAAAAAGGATGCAACAATAATCTCGCCAAAGAGTCTGCGATATTTCACAAACGAAGGAATAAACCAGGTGATATCAAAAGCCTGTTGCAGGCTTTCTTTGAGACTGCTGCGACGAGTTAGCAAAATTAATTCGCCGGTCCAGAGTTGCTCAAACGCAGGGAGATCGATTATTTGGGGCGAGGTTTCACGCAAATCGTGAATTAATAGCTTATCAATGCCACCTGATTCCAGCTCGGAAATTTTGGCGAGAATGAAGTATTCACCGGATTGAGTTTTTACAATTGCTGGAAGTGGAGCTTGATGTAGGGTAGTTGAGGTGACGCTGACTAGCTTGGCCTTCAATGTTAGAGCTTTGGCCGCGCGCAGAATGTCTGTGGTACTAAATTGCTCGCCAGGAACACCAAATTGGTGTGTCAGTTGGGCTTCATCGATAGGTAGTTGGTGAAAACGTGCGATAGTGCCGAGGCACATAAGTCCAGTGTCCATAGTATCCTTTTTCTATTTACGCAAGTAATCCCGGTATTTTATTTAGGAGGCATCCTAAATGAGCTATTTATAATAAGCAATGAATTTATCCATTTTGATGACAGGAGCGTTTACTGCTTGCCGAGCCGTTCGTAAAAAGCAGGGCGCAGCAAGCCGCGCTCTACACTAATTGGTAACCCTTTCCGCTTTTTTATATTCGGCATCATAAATTTCACGAGTATCAAACCCGATAAAATCATTCTTGGTGAATAGCCCTAAAGTGATCATGCCAAACCAGGTGTATTTGTTTTTTGCAGCGTAATCGTAGTCAAATTCACCCTTTTCGTTGAGGGCCGGGTATTCGGGGTAGTTGGTGCGTAAAATATTCAGCAGCTCTTCGGTATGATCGTGCATGCCTAAAAGATGATAACCCTGTACCATAACGGCCAATGAATCAGGAATCGCCGGTGTTTTTGGGTAGTTCTCCAGTACATAGCGTCCACGGCCTACTGCCGCCAGATAAGCACCGCGTTTAAAATAGTAATTGGCAACATGAATTTCATAGCGTGCCAGTAGGTTGCGCAAAAATAACATACGCTTTTTAGCATCGGCGGCGTAGGGACTGTCGGGAAAGCGGTTAAGTAATTGGGTGAAGTTACCTAAAGATTCACGCGCTGCTCCCGGATCACGTTGGGTCATGTCGGCAGGCATCACACGTTCAAACATACCTTTATCTTTGGTAAAGGAGCTCATGCCTAACATGTAATAGGCATAATCCACATTGCGATGTTGTGGGTGTAAGCGAATAAAGCGGTTGGCGGTGGCAATAGCTTCATCGGGTTTTTGGGAGCTGAAGTAGGCGTAAATCAGCTCTAGCTGGCCCTGTTCTGCGTAGGTGCCGAAGGGGAAGTTCTCTTCCAGCGATTGCAGGTTTTTGATGGCGGTTTCCCACTGTTCCGAAGCCAGTTGTTCCTCTGCTGCTTGGTACAGTTCTGCTTCACTGATGGTTTTTTCTTCTTTTTTTGTGCTGGAACATGCGGTTAGTAGAACAAGTGATCCGAACAGCGCAAAGGGTAAAAATCGCTTAAGCATAAAAATTGGACTCGAAAAGAGTTAACGCAAAAATTAGGGTGACAAGATTATGATTGTCACAAGTGTAAATTCAGGCGCATTGCCGATGAATTTAAATAGCTATGAATGTTAATGCCTGTGACTTTAATGCCGGTGAACTTAAATACTTGAGGTTACATAAAAGTGCCGCGTATTTAAACACATCGCTTGCCGATACCAAAGCAGCATTGTTTTTAAGATATTGTTTTTTTAAACATTGCTTTTGTAACATTGTCTTTAATAAAGATTTTCAACAGAGGTTTTACTTTTAGATGAAAGAAGTTTTTGAACTCTCCGCTCAAGTGCCCTTCAGTATGAATGGCTTGCGTTTCGACCAAGCGGCTTCCGAGTTGTTCCCTGATTTTTCACGTTCGCGTTTACAAAGCTGGATTAAAGATGGCCAGCTTAGAATTGACGGTGCGCAGCGCAAGCCCAAAGAAAAGTTGATTGGTGGCGAGTTGTTGGAGTTAAACGCTGAATTGGAAGCACAGGGAACCTGGGAACCTGAAGCTATTCAGCTCAATATCGTCTACGAAGACGAGCATTTAATGATCATTAATAAGCCGGCGGGTTTAGTTGTTCACCCGGCTGCCGGTAATCAGACAGGTACTTTGCTCAATGCCTTGCTTAATCATGCCCCGGAGCTAATTAATTTGCCGCGCGCGGGTATTGTGCATCGGTTGGATAAAGAGACAACGGGTCTGATGGTGGTAGCGAAAACCCTGGAAGCGCACACGGATTTGGTTGAGCAGCTCGCTGACCGCACCGTGAGTCGCGAATATGAAGCTGTAGCTGTAGGCGTGATGACCGGCGGCGGAACTGTAGATGCACCTATGGGCCGTCATCCTACTCAGCGTAAACTCATGGCCGTATTAAGTTCTGGCGGCAAGCGCGCGGTAACTCATTATCGCGTTGCCAGGCGTTATCCGCATCACACTCACATTCGCGTGAAGCTGGAAACGGGTCGCACCCACCAAATTCGTGTGCACATGGCACACATTGGTTTTCCATTGGTGGGCGATGCAACTTACGGTAAGCGATTTAAAATTCCCAAGGCGGCCAATACTCACTTAATTGAAACGCTTAAAGCGTTTCCACGGCAGGCTCTGCATGCGGCCAAACTTGGGCTGGAGCATCCGGGTACCGGTGAGTACACCGAATGGACTGCCCCGGTACCGGCTGATTTTCAAAATTTGTTAGATGCTTTGAACAATGGCTATGTTATTGAATAAGCAAAACTACATAATCCCCCATTGGCCAGCTCCGGCGAATGTTCTGACTTGCATTACCACCCGAAAGGGTGGGCACAGCCCGCCGCCCTATCAAGAGAATAATCTTGGATTGCATGTAGGTGATGACGCAGGCAATGTGCAACAAAACCGCATGGAAGTGTATAACGCCTTGGGTTTAATTAAGGTACCGCAGTGGCTTGAGCAAATCCATGGGGTGAAAGTCATCAAGGCTAAAGACGATGGTTTGGTGCGCACCGCTGATGGCAGTTACACAAATGAACCTGATCAAGCCTGCGTAGTAATGACTGCCGACTGCTTGCCTATTTTATTGTGTGATAAGAAAGGCACTCAGGTTGCGGCTATTCACTGCGGCTGGCGCAGTCTCGCTAAAGGTATCGTCTTTCGCGCGCTTCATAAATTCAACTGTTCCCCTGAAAGTGTTCTGGCTTACTTTGGGCCCGCAATTTCGCAAACACATTTTGAGGTTGGCATTGATGTCCTGGAGGCTTTTTTTAAAGCGTCGCGCGACCTTAAGCACACTGAACATATCGCTGCTGCGTTTAAGCCTGCACTACGTCCATTACATTTTTATGCCGACATTTATGCCTTAGCTCGGGCCGAATTAAACGCTTTAGGTGTTGCGCAAATTTACGGGGGAGACGCTTGTACTTATGGCGATAGCGAGCGGTTTTATTCGTATCGCCGCGATGGCGTAACCGGTCGCATGGCAAGTTTGATTTGGCTGGCTTCGCATTAGTCTTCCGTCGGTAAATTGCTAATCGCGAGTGCTATATCGCGCGCCGCAACCGGGCGAGCGAAATAATAACCTTGGTAGGCATCACAACCCATGCTGGCGAGCGAGTCGCGCTGCTCACGTGTTTCAACGCCCTCGGCAATAACTCTAAGGCTCAAGCTATGGCCTAAGGCAACAATGGCGCGAGCTATTACTGCATCATTGGGGTCGGTCAACAAATCGCGGACAAATGATTGATCAATTTTAAGTTGATCAAGTGGCAGGCGTTTAAGGTACGACAGGGAAGAGTAACCCGTGCCGAAATCATCCAGTGAAAAAGTCACGCCGAGTGCTTTTATCTCAAACATTTTCACAATAACTTCATCAACATCTTTTGCCAGCATGCTTTCAGTTAATTCAAGCTTAAGCAGGCGTGGATTGGCGCCGGTTTTCTGTAACGCCTTATCAATATTGGAAACAAAATTCATTTGTGCAAATTGCAATACGCTGACGTTAACGGCCATAATCCAATGGGCTGTCTCGGGTGATTTAGCCCATTTCACCAGCTGGGTGCAAGCAGTTTCTAATACCCATTGGCCGAGCGGTAAAATCACTCCTGTTTCTTCCGCCAACGGGATAAAGGCAGCCGGCGATATCATGCCGTGTTTGGAGTGATTCCAGCGCACCAGGGCTTCTACTCCAGTGGGGATACCTCTTCCATTAACCTGTAACTGGTAATGCAGGACAAATTCTTTCTGTTCCAGCGCTCTGCGCAAACTTTTTTCCAGATCGGCACGCACGGAAACTGCCGCTTGCATTGCCGGATCAAAAAAGCGGGCATTATTACGGCCCGCACCTTTTGCCTGATACATAGCTACATCGGCTTTCTTTAACAGCTCTTCCATAGTCTCTGTTTGATGGAGGAAAACCACAATGCCAATGCTCGGCGTGATGACATAACTATGTTCGCGCAATGTATAAGGTTGGCCCAAGGCAGCTAATACTTTGTGAGCAATCAGTTCTGCTTGTGATGCTGCTTCATTGGCGTAGAGACTTAATGCTTCAATTAATAATACGAATTCATCGCCGCCCATGCGCGCCACGCTGTCGCCTTCACGGACGCAGCTCTGAATCCGTAAGGCTACTTGTTGCAAAAGTAGGTCACCCACGTCGTGACCTAAGTTGTCATTGAGTTGCTTAAAGTAATCCAGGTCGAGAAACATCAGGGCACCGTGTTGGTCGGTGCGACTAGAGGTATGCATAGCTTGCGTTAGGCGATCAAACAACAAGCGCCGGTTGGGCAGGTTGGTTAGGGGATCGTAAAACGCTAACCGATTAATTTTTTCTTCATCCTGGCGTTGCTGGGTAATGTCGCGAATTAAACCAATAAAAGTTGCGTTGCCATCGCGGGAAATTTTGGAAGCGGAGATGCTCATGGGAAATACACTGCCATCTTTGCGTATCCCGACCACTTCGCGCAATTTTCCGAGAACATGCCCTTCGCCAGTTTCTGCGTGATGTTGCATGTAGCCATCGTGGAGACTCTTGTGCGGCTCAGGCGTGAGAATGGATACGTTATGGCCAAGCACTTCTTCCTGCGTGTAGCCAAAAATGCTACTTGCTGCTTTATTGAATGACTGAATAAGGCCATCGGCGTTGATAGTCAGTACTCCGTCCAGCATATTGTCCAGAATGGCTTGAGTGTGCAGAGCAGATTCCCGTAAGGCTAACTCAGCTTGTTTTTGCAGCGTGATATCGCGAGTAACCCCGAGGAGTTTATCGACCTCACCGGTATCGGCATTACGCATCGGGGTTGCGTGGGTTTCGAGCCAGCGCCTGCTACCTTTTAGTCCGATAATCTCAAAAGCAAAAATACCATTTTCACCCGCCATCACCCGCTTATGCAGTTCAATAAAGCCGGCGCGGTACTGGGGTAAAATAAAGTGCGTTAATGAATGGCTTTTTACTTCTTCTACTGAGCGGGCTTCCAGCATTGCCAAACCGGCTAGATTCATTTCAAGTAGATCACCTTTATCATCGACTACCTTAACGCATTCCGGCTCAGCCTCAACGATGGTTTTGAAGCGTATCTCGCTTTGCCGTAAAGATTCTTCGGTGCGCTTGCGCTCGGTGATGTCATGGGCAATTGAAAGTAAAACAGGCTCGGAAGATGGTTTTAGATATCGAGCAGACAGTTGCATTGTTCTTAATTCACCGTTGCGGCGGCGCAACTGAAATTCAAAATTGTCAATTTTCCCATCGCGCCGCAAGCCGTCCCACATTATGTTGCGTTGCTCTGGGTATACCCATAAATTGAGGGCTTGTGTATCAGCTCCTAAAATTTCCTCGCGGGAATATCCGGTTACTTCGCAAAAAGCGTTGCTGCAATCAATTATCTTACCTTCCGCGGTTTGCAGCGTTACGGGCGAGGGTATTAACATAAACGTAGTGCGGAATTGCTCATGAGCTTGTTTTAGTAAAGTAACATCTTGCGCTGTACCCACCATGCGTGCAGGGAAGGAAAGGCTTGCCGGTAAAAATTCTGAATGACCGCTAATGAAACGAATATCACCTGCCGGCGTAATAATTCTAAATTCATCCCTCGTGGGTAGACCAGCTCTAATAGCCTCGGCAGTTTTTGCTATTACATGTAGGTCTTCAGGATGAATCAAGCTCATAAATGATTCTGTGGTAGGTTCAAAAGTCTCTGGCGATACGCCATAAATGCGATAGGTTTCTTCGGACCATGTCACTCGGTTTGCCTGTATGTCAAAGCTCCAGCTACCAATGTGCGCTATTCGTTGTGACTCGGACAACAGCCACTCATTCTCTCGCAATGCCTCCTCGGCTTTGTATTTTTCGGTCACATCGCTAAATACCAATACCACACCCACAATGCTTCCAGAGGCATCGCGAATGGGGGCGGCACTGTCGGATATTTGGTATTCGCGGCCATCGCGAGTAATTAACGCGGTATGGTTGGCCAGCCCCACGACTTCGCCATGCTCCATAACCAGCTGTACCGGGTGAATGGCAGGAGAACGTGTTTGCGCATTAATAATATTGAATACTTCGGTTAACGGGCGGTTAGCAGCCTCGGAGAACGGCCAGCCGGTCAGGCGCTCAGCAGTAAAATTCATGCGGGTAATCATCCCTGCGGCATCGGTAGCTATAACGGCGTCGCCGATTGATTGCAAGGTGATCGCGAGATTCTCCTCGCTATTACGTAATTGATTTTCTGCTAGCTTGCGCTCAGTGATGTCGAGAATAATAGACATCATGGTGCCGTCGGGCATGGTTGTTGCGATAATATCAGCGGGGAAAGTGGATCCGTCTTTGCGCTTAAGTTGCCATTCTCTAAAATAATCGTTTTCGGACGCAATGATCTCTATCGCTGGTGCAATAAATTCTACTTCTGATGGAGCTACAACGTCTGCAGGGCGCAATTGCAATAGTTCATCAAGGGTATAACCCAGCATATTGCATAAGTGTTCGTTGCCGTCCACTAAAAAACTTTTCGTATCACTGAGAAAAATGATTATGCCAACATGAGCGTTGTTAAACAATCTGCGATAACGCACATCACTGTCGAGTTTGGCTGTTTCAGCTTGTAACTGTTGCTGTTGAATCTGGTTAAGGTTTTGTTGTGTTTCTGCCAGCCAACCGAGAATGTTATTTTTATTTCTATTTTTATCATCTTGAGCAAGTTCAGTCGTGAACATCCCGCTACCGATTTTCGATATGCGAGCTCGTACTTCGTCCACCGAGCCACCTAAAATAATGCGCAATATATAATTGATTCGCCACAACATGAGCGCAATGCTTAAACTTAATCCGATTAAAACCAGGCGCAAATATAATGCGCTGCGCGCAGCATTTTTTATTGAGTTTTCCGTGCGAGCGTTTACTAATTCATAAAATTCCTTGAGCGGAATCATAATATTGGCTTTGGCTTGATCATCTAATAATATTTTGCTAGCCCTGTCGTGCGTAGCTTTAGCATCTGCATTATTAGTGAAAATGGTTGCAGCGGTATCCGCTGAATTATCAGGTGCAACTGTTTTCATTGCTGATAATTCAGCAGGAATAGTTGCGTCCAGATTTATTTTTGCTTGTGTTAGTGCACGCATCTCCGCTTCGGTAACACCGGTTTGACGAATCAATTCCAGTAGCGCGACCTTTGGCCCCTGGCTATCCTGATGCTGAAGTTTATTCGCCAATACTAGCGTCCAATAAATATTATTATAATTTTTCGGGCGTGTTTTTTTTCCATCGCGAATATCTAAAATATTGTAAAAATATTGTTGGTAAATACTATGGCCTGTCACCGCATAAGCGCGTGCCATTGTAGTTTGATCGTAGGAAGATTGACGCAGCTCATCCGCTAACAAAAAAGCTTGGTGGCGCAGCTGATTATGGTGATCAATTTGATTTTCTACCGATACATAAAAGGCAAAGGTAATTGCGAACGTCATGAATAAGCTGAGCATTAGCAAAAAATTTAATGAGTAGGAAAAAGATTTTCTTACGGTCATGATGTTTCCATATCTGTCTTTGTTTTTAGCTATATTGGGTAGTGTTGATACGAATTGCGGTTTCTGACGCCAAAAAAATCAACAGCACGTCTGTTAAATGTGCATTAAAAAAACTGAATGTGCATTTCATTGTAGAAGTAAAACAGTAAAATGCTTGCCGTTAGTGGTACAACTCTTGCCACTATTTCTAATAATCAACGATGTGTATCACATCCGATCTTATATCCTCGCAGGATTATTCTTATGACTAACACCGGAGCCACCACAAAATCTGCCTTTCTGTCGGCGCTGTTGCGTAAAAAAACAGTAGTGACTGAAGGGCAGCATTATGGATTGAAGCGCTGTCTGAGTGCGTTTGATCTCAGCTTAATGGGCGTTGGCGCAATTATTGGTACCGGTATTTTTGTGCTCACAGGAGTAGCCGCTGCTACTACTTCCGGGCCTGGCCTGGTGTTGTCATTTGTGGTTGCGGGTTTTGCTTGCGCATTCGCTGCGTTGGCTTATGCGGAGTTGGCAGCGAGTGTAGGTGGTGCGGGTAGCGCTTACGGCTATTCTTACGCAGCCTTTGGTGAATTTATTGCGTGGATTATTGGTTGGGATTTAATTCTGGAATACGGTGTGGCCACCGCTGCAGTTGCGGTGGGATGGTCTGGTTATTTCAATAATGCATTGCAGGCGATTGGTTTAGGCTTGCCTGCGTCTTTGACGAAAGGACCCTTTGCGGTGGATGCGGTAACCGGGGTAGCAGATGGCGGTATTGTTAATTTGCCAGCTTTTGCCATTATATTTTTGTTAATGATTATGTTGATAGTTGGTGTGAAAGAAAGCGCAAAGCTCAACACCGCTATGGTGTTTATTAAGTTACTCGCCATAGTGATTTTTTTATCCGTTGCCTTGTTTCATATCAACCCGGAAAACTGGACTCCCTTCGCCCCCTTTGGCTGGTTTTCTTATAACGAAGCAGGTAAGCCCATAGGTATTCTCGCCGGGGCTTCGGTTGTATTTTTCGCCTACGTCGGCTTTGATGCTGTATCTACCGCGACGGAAGAAGCTAACAAACCACAGCGTGATATACCCATTGGCATTCTCTCTTCACTTATTTTTTGTACGATTATTTATATTGTGGTTTCGGGTGTGCTGACGGGAATTGTTTCTTATAAAGAATTAAATGTAGCATCACCGGTTGCCTTTGGCTTACAACGAATTGGCGTAAACTGGGCATCAGCGCTTGTCGCTACGGGTGTAATTGCCGGTTTAACCACAGTTATGTTGGTGCTCTATTATGCGTTAACGCGAATTCTTACGGCCATGTCACGCGACGGTTTGCTCTCGCCATTATTTTCCAACATTAATAAAAAAACCCAAACACCGATAAAAAATACCGTGATATGCGGTACGGTGATGGCAATGATGGCAGGTTTTGTTCCGTTGAATGCACTGGCGGAATTAGTGAATATTGGCACCCTTGCGGCATTTGTCCTGGTGTGTTGTGGTGTAATTGTTCTGCGCAAAACGCATCCCGATTTGCCGCGTCCTTTTAAAGCTCCCGGTGGAATTTTATTGCCAGTCCTCGGTGTTTTTTCTTGTAGTGCATTAATTTTATTTTTACCTCCACATACGCACATTCGTTTTTTACTTTGGCTGGCATTGGGTGTGATTATTTATTTTAGCTACGGAATTCGTAAGAGCCGTTTGCAGAATTAGTAACAGCAGTTAGCACATTTAACATTCTTACTTGCTGAGGAAATCATATTGTAGGCATGATAAAAATCACTATATAACTTATTGGATAGTAAAAATTTATTTAGGCGATTGATAATTCCAATAGGTTATATTTTGACGCCCTGCTTATTCCAATGGTAAAATTTTTCAATGTTTTTAAGGGGTTGCGTTATTTGGCGCCATGACATTGCAATGGAAAATGTCACGAAAAAGTAACACGTTGATGCGTTAATAAGCTCTTGGGTTGGCAGCGTCAAATCAGGTTTTTATTGACTGGGGGTGAAGTAACATACCTTTTTTCAAAGCAGTTTTTTGCTCGCTTTTCTTTTCTGCGTTAACTAATTTTTTCCTCTAATTTTTTTCAGTTGCAAAACCTGATTGCTAATCTACAAGAATTTGCTGAAACCTGGTTGTGATGTCTGTCTTTTTGGTTGTGGCAGCTTCGCGATTACTCCATCACCGAGCTGATGTTGCCTGCGCTAGTTGTCAGCAACAATGGTGGGCTGTTAATTTTTACATGAAAGGAGGTCGCATGATCTTGGTCATTGATAACTACGATTCGTTTACATTCAACCTAGTCCAATACTTATGGGAATTGGGTGAAACAGTCAATGTATACAAAAATGATGAAATAACAGTAGAGCAGATTCGCCGCGCCGCGCCAAAAATGGTTTTACTATCGCCGGGCCCAGGTTGTCCTGATGAGGCTGGAGTTTCGCTTGCGGTTGTGCAAAAGCTGGCAAAGATAGTGCCCATTTTAGGCGTATGTTTGGGGCATCAAATTATTGCTCAGGCCTTTGGTGCGACGGTTGTGAAAGCTCAGGAACCTATGCACGGTAAAACCTCGGTGATATCCCATGATGGAAGAGGTGTTTACGATGGCTTACCGGCACTCTTTAATGTGAATAGATACCATTCTTTAATGGTGGATCCTGCGACTTTGCCTGATTGTCTCGAAATTAGCTCTTGGGTCGAAAATAAAACGAAGTCAACAACTGAAATAGGAGCAGCGATGGGACCCGTGATGGGTGTCAGGCATAAAAATCTCCCCATCGAAGGCGTACAGTTTCATCCCGAGTCCATTTTGTCTGAGTATGGGCGGGAGATGCTCCACAACTTTATTGCAACTTATTGTTCTTCTCATGTGCCTGCTTAAGCGATTGCACAAATCAAACTTAAGCTACTGGCTCGACATCAAATTAGTTAAATGAATATTTATTAAATAGTTTTTCATCGCGCGAAAACGCCTTTTTTTGTTTCTTCACAACTTACGTTTTGTAAAAGAGCCGAATATGTTTTCAAACACTGTAGTACTGAAATCCAATTTAGATGGACTCGAAGGTTGGCTTTGTTTTAAAGACCCTGTCGAAATATTGTCAACCAACACCCTGACAGAAGTAGATCAAGTTTTAACGAATCTTCAGTCTCGTGTCGATAGCGGTTTCTATGTAGCCGGCTATGTTAGTTATGAAGCGGCGAGCGCTATTGATCCGCAATTCCAGGTAAACGCATCTAGTGATCAACCATTGTGTTGGTTTGGTGTTTATAAAGATTACAAAGTGCTCGGAGCACTCGCGCAAAACGCCTCCGCCTTCGCGGGCAACGAGCATAGCTTTACGCATATTGGCGCTGTTGAATCATCTGTTGGGGTCGATGAATACATAGATACTATTGCGGAAATTAAGCGGCAGATATCCTATGGAAATACCTATCAGGTTAACTACACACTCAGACTGAACGCTCAGTACGACGGCGATCCATGGTCATTATTTACGGCATTAGAGTCCATGCAAAATGGTGGGTATGCCGCTTATGTAGACACCGAGAGTCATGCAATATGCTCTGCGTCTCCCGAGCTTTTTTTCACTATGAAAGACGGAGTATTGCGTACTAAGCCAATGAAGGGAACCGTTAAAAAAGGTCTTAGCAGTGAAGAAAACGAAAGGAATAAAAACTGGCTGGCATCTTCGGCAAAAAATCGGGCGGAGAATGTCATGATCGTGGACATGATACGCAATGATATCGGCCAGTTCGCAAAACCTGGCTCTGTTAGCGTCGATCAACTTTTTAGTGTGGAGGAGTATCCCACCGTTTACCAAATGACGTCTTCTGTTTCAGCACTATGCGATGTAACGCCGCTTGTAGCATTTCGCAAAATGTTTCCTTGCGCTTCAATTACCGGTGCACCCAAAGTTAAAACCATGGAAATTATCAAGAACATAGAGTGCAGCCCAAGAGGGGTGTACACAGGTTCTATCGGATTCGTAACGCCAGATAACAGTGCCCAGTTTAACGTGGCCATACGCACTGCAGTCATTGATAAACAACACTCGACTTTAGAGTATGGCGTTGGCGGCGGTATCGTTTGGGATTCCGGTGCACTTGATGAATTTAAGGAGTGTCAGGCCAAGTCCGCCATTCTGAAAAACCTGTCCAAGCCGGATAATCTTCTTGAAACAATACTATGGGCTCCACATTGTGGGTTGTACCTTTTAGATTTACACATGGAGAGGCTAAGTCGGTCGGCTACAGCGCTCGGTTATCATTTTTCCGAAAGTTATTTTGAAAATATAATCAGTGAGCTGAATTTAAATCAGTATAAAAAACCAATGCGAGTCAGAGTTGAGCTTTGGAAAGATGGGGAGCTTCGTTGCGAGGTTCTTCCGCTAAATTCTATGATGGGAAATTTGGTTGGGTTTGCGCAGAGCGAGCATTTCAGTGGCTCTGTGTCAGTCCATAAAATGACACGGCGCACACTCTATTATTCGGCGTTAAATGCGCACCCTGAATTTCAAGATTTAATTCTTTGCAATTCTGATGGAAGTATTGCCGAATCCTGTTTTGCCAATGTCGTCGTAAAAATTGACGGTGAGTTTTGCACTCCACCATTAAGCTCGGGTTTGATCGCTGGTGTGTTTAGAAGTTTTCTGCTGAATTCCGGGCTTCTTCGTGAGCGTGAAATTTCACGGCAAGAACTGGCTGCTGCTAATGAAATCTATCTAATTAACTCCGTTCGGGGATGGATGAAACTGAAGCTTCAGTTGGACAATCTTGCATATCGTGTGGTGAATGAATTTGTTTACGAATTGCCGCAGTCATCCGCAGTCAAGGCAGAAATTGCTTAAGAATTTATCGTCCCTCCTTGGTGATGTGATAGAAAAATTATGAGTCGTAATACTTAAGTTGTAATACTTAAATAGTACTGGAGTGGTGGATTTGATGGGTCAGGGTGGTTCGCTAGAGCTGTTAAAAGAAAAGTTAAAAAAGCTTCCTAAGGATAAAATTTCGGCTCTTAAAAAACGCCTTGCGGAAATGGGGATTAGCATTGAATTTGATGTGCTTGCCCTTAGCCCCATTGATAGAAAACTTTTACTGCCTGCATCCTATGTGCAACACCGCTTGTGGTTTTCCAATCTGCGCAACGAGCAAGGCGATGCGACCTATAACTTGCCAGTCGCCATTAGGTTAAAGGGCGTTTTAAAAACTGATGCGCTTGCTGCCGCATACCAGTACGTCGTCAATCGACACGAAACCTTGCGCACGACCTTTGCGGTACAAGACGGTGAGATTATCCAGGTAATTCGCGAGCAGCGACCGACGCTACGCGTGCGCGCTGTGAATGAAAATGCCGTTAGTCAGGAAGTTAAAGCCCATGCGATGGCGCGCTTCGATCTCGAAAAAGGTCCGTTAATCAAAGCGGAACTACTGCAACTTAGTGCCACCGATAACCTGTTGTTAATTAACATCCACCACATTATTTCCGATGGTTGGTCGCAAGGATCGCTATTGTTGCCCGAACTGTTTACCGCCTACCACGCCATTCAGCAGGGTACGAAAGTGGATTTGCCAGCGCTGTCTGTGCAATACGCCGATTATGCCTACTGGCAAAAACAACAAGATATGTCTGCTCATCTGACCTACTGGAAAGCACAATTGGACGGGTACGATGATGGCGTATTAATTCCAACCGACTTTCCACGCGAAGGCGCAGCGGGCAGCCGCATCAGGCTGCTCACACGGCACTATAGCCTTGAGTTTTCCCAGCAGTTAGAACGCTTCAGTCGGGTTCACGGCAGCACCTTATTTATGACGTTATTGGCGGGTTATGCCGTAGTACTGCACCGCTACACTGAGCTGCGAGACCTGTGTATTGGCGTCACCACAGCGGGCCGTAACATGCCGCAACTGGAGCCGCTAATCGGTTTCTTCATTAACATCTTGCCCTTACGAATCAATATCTCCGACAGCATCAGTGTGCAGGACTTTATGGCGATGGTCCGGCAGACGACCCTGGATGCGTTTGATCATCAAGACCTCCCGTTCGAACACCTGCTCAACGAAATGACGACATCGGGCAACACGCGAGCGGGCTCCCTGGTGCCTTTGATTTTGCGGCATCAAAACTTTCCTCGTGTAAAAGTAGAAGACGTTCTGCCCAGTGGATTGAAACCTATAGCTCTGATGGATGAGGAGGATGCAGATGAGGCGCTCGAAATGGCCGCCAAATGTGAAATCGATCTTGCCTTCTACGGAGGTGGCGATCAGCCGCTGGAACTGCTCGCTGAATACGATGCTGATCTGTTTCAGCGGGAGAGCATTGAGCGCTTGCTTCAGCATCTCGATCATACCTTGCAATGCATGATGGACAGCAGCGCCCAGCGGTTGAGCGACTTACCTTTGTTCGGTGACCAGGAGCGGCAGGCGCTGCTCAAAGATGGTCATGGACGCAGGCTTGAGAAGGCCTTAGATCCAGCCGCCAATTTGGTCGCGCAGTTTGAACGGCACGCGGCGGCAACACCGGATGCCATCGCCTGCTATGCGGGTAAGCGCAGCATTAGTTACGGTGAGCTGAACACTCAGGCAAACCGTCTGGCGCACCACTTGATTCACCTTGGTGTTGGCAGGGAATCTGTGGTCGGCGTGTACCTGAATCGCTCCATCGAAACCCTCGTGTCATTACTGGCGATTTTCAAAGCCGGTGGCGCCTATGTTCCGCTGGACGTGCACTATCCCCAGCACTACCTGGAGCTGATGATCAACGGTGCCGGGCTCTCGCAGATTTTGTGCAACGCTGCCTCGGAAACTACGCTGCCGCCGTTGACGTTCGCGACGGTGAATATCGACACGCTGGCTGATGTGCTGGCGAGTCAACCTGAGGTGAATCCGGGTCTGGATCTGGTACCCGATCAGCTGGCCTATGTCCTCTACACCTCGGGTTCGACCGGCACACCCAAGGGGGTCGAAGTTCCCCACGCGCAGGTCACCAACTGCCTGCAAAATTACTGTACTCAATACCCGCTGGGTGCGGATGAACGGGTCGCGCAAAGGACCACCACAGCGTTTGCGGTGTCGGTCAAAGAGTTGTTTGCGGCCCTGGTGTCGGGTGCATCGGTGGTCATCCTGGCGGACGAGGTCAGCAAAGATCCCGCGCGCCTGGCGGCTGCGATTGGCGACTACGGGGTGACGCGCTTAAGTATTGTTCCCTCGCATTTGGAGGCATTGCTCGGCAGTGGCGCGGCAGCGACGGCTTCGCTCGCGGGCTTGCGCTATTGCATCACGGCAGGCGAGCCATTACCGAAAAGCGTGGCTGACCGCTTTAAACAACAGTTGCCTGATACCCGTCTGTTGAATAACTACGGGTGTACCGAGTTCAATGACATCACCTACCAGGATGTGCTCTCGCTGGAAGGGGATTACCAGTTTGTCCCCGTCGGTTTCCCGATTGCCAATAGCGAACTCTATGTGTTGGACGCGCAGCTGCGACCGGTTCCAATCGGGGTTCCCGGCGAGCTGTGTGTGGCGGGTCAAAGTATGCCCAGGGGATATCGCGGGCGTCCCGATCTGACCGCAGAAAAATTCATCGAGCACCCTTTTTCAGCGCTGCCCGGTGCGCGCCTGTTTAAAACCGGCGACCGCGTCAAGCGCCTGCCCGGCGGTGCCCTGGAGTATCTCGGGCGGCAGGATTTGCAGATTAAAGTCAGAGGTTTCCGGGTCGATGCCCGTCAGGTTGAATATGTGATGAGCGGTTATCCCGGCGTTGCAACCCCCATTGCCAGTCACTGGGTCGAGGGCGAACAGCTGGTGGGGTATTTTACGCAGAAGTCGGAAAGTCCCGTCGATGTGCTGCAATTGAAGCGCTATCTGAGCGGACGCTTGCCGGGGTATATGGTGCCCGATGTGCTGGTGCGGCTGGACAGTTTGCCACGCCTCCCCAACGGCAAGGTGGATCGCCGCAACCTGCCGCCGCCCATTGCGTCGCTGTTGAACAGCGGCCATTATGTCGCACCGGAAACGGAAACGGAAAAAGCCCTGGCTCTGATTTGGGCGAAACTACTGAACGTGCCTGTCGACAAGATTGGGCGAAATGATATTTTCTTTGATCTGGGTGGGCACTCGTTATTAGCGATTAAAGTTGTATCGCTTTTAAAGCAGGAATTTTCGCTAGAGCTGTCGATTAAATCATTTTATAACCAACAGACATTGTGTGAATGCGCAAACCAAGCCGTAGAGATAACTAGCCGACATCCGTTGGTTGAGCAAGTTGATGAGTATGAACATCCTGTTCTGCCAAATCATTATCGAGCTTTCGCTAGAAGCAATCGCAATCATTACAATCTCACTAGCCTGCTCGAAATTAACAAAGGATTGCAGCGCGAAGCAAATAGGGCAATGCGCACGCTAATGGAATCTCATGACGCGCTGAGAAGTATATGGGTCAATAATGATGATGAATGGTTTGTCAAAGTACAACCGATAAGCAGTGTGCATGAATGGTTTGAAGAAGTTACGGTCCCTTCTAGGTCAGAAGACGAGCGGTGTGCTGCGATAGAGGCTATAGGTAATTATTATCAACGCAGTCTGGATATTGAAAAGAGCACAGTGAAGGTTGTCTATATTCATCTGCAGGGTGCCGCCCGCGATAGAATATTATTTATCTTTCATCACCTCATTATGGATGCCTATTCTTTTTACATTTTCACTGAAGATTTTGTTTCGCTTTTTATCAGTGCTGTTACGGGTGCATCATTAAGGTTACCGCATGGTGGTGACACAGTCGCAATGGTAGCGAAACTTGTTGTTGAATATACGACTCATAAATCGCAACGAAAATTTGAATATTGGCGTTCACTGCCGTGGGATGAACTCAAAAATCCACCAATTGATAAGCAAACCTGGAATCTTGCTCTTGCAATAGAAGAAATTACACCAGCCATATCGTCGTCGAATTTGAACGAGCATTATTCAAACTTATTTTTGGCGCGAGTGAAGGAGTCTGGCTATAGCGAAATTCATTATTTGATTCTGGTTGTTACTCTCGCCTATAAAAAATGGAGTGGCTCTGAACATTTATTTTTTACATTGATAAACAATGGTCGTTATTATCCTGATGCAGATCTTGATCTAACGAGGACCATAGGTTGGCTCTCGCAGTACAACCCTACTTTTATAAAAACAGATGAGTTCAGATCAATTTCTCTCGCACTTCATTCAATCAAAACTCAGCTCGATACCATGGCGGATGACGGACTTTCTTTTGCCTGTCTAAAACATATGGTGACGGATGACTACATAAAAACAGAGATGAATAAGCTTCCAGCGGTACAGTTGGATCTCAATTATATGCCGCAAATTTTAACAACCGAATATGCGAAAGGAGATGTTGCAGAGAGAATGCTAGGTAAGGCAAATGAACCTCGTGGCGATAACGATGGATTGATGAAAAAAGATTTTACACCTGTGGGAATAGTTTCATTCGTCGATGGCAAGCTGAATTTTTCCTGGAGTTACAGTGGGGCAATGTATACCCACAAATGCATCAAAGCTTTTGCAGATATGCAAACCCAACTGTTAATCAATATTTTGGATGGCAAGGATCTCGCTTGCATCTATGACTCAGCAGGAGGTGTGGAATGAATAACAGCGAGCAGGCGCTGCTCAAAGATGGTCATGGACTCCCGCTTGCGCAGGCGCTAGATCCTGCGTTCAATCTAGTCGCGCAGTTTGAACGGCACGCGGCGGCAACACCGGATGCCATCGCCTGCTACGCGGGTAAGCGCAGCATTAGTTACGGTGAGCTGAACACTCAGGCAAACCGTCTGGCGCACCACTTGATTCACCTTGGTGTTGGCAGGGAATCTGTGGTCGGCGTGTACCTGAATCGCTCCATCGAAACCCTCGTGTCATTACTGGCGATTTTCAAAGCCGGTGGCGCCTATGTTCCGCTGGACGTGCACTATCCCCAGCACTACCTGGAGCTGATGATCAACGGTGCCGGGCTCTCGCAGATTTTGTGCAACGCTGCCTCGGAAACTACGCTGCCGCCGTTGACGTTCGCGACGGTGAATATCGACACGCTGGCTGATGTGCTGGCGAGTCAACCTGAGGTGAATCCGGGTCTGGATCTGGTACCCGATCAGCTGGCCTATGTCCTCTACACCTCGGGTTCGACCGGCACACCCAAGGGGGTCGAAGTTCCCCACGCGCAGGTCACCAACTGCCTGCAAAATTACTGTACTCAATACCCGCTGGGTGCGGATGAACGGGTCGCGCAAAGGACCACCACAGCGTTTGCGGTGTCGGTCAAAGAGTTGTTTGCGGCCCTGGTGTCGGGTGCATCGGTGGTCATCCTGGCGGACGAGGTCAGCAAAGATCCCGCGCGCCTGGCGGCTGCGATTGGCGACTACGGGGTGACGCGCTTAAGTATTGTTCCCTCGCATTTGGAGGCATTGCTCGGCAGTGGCGCGGCAGCGACGGCTTCGCTCGCGGGCTTGCGCTATTGCATCACGGCAGGCGAGCCATTACCGAAAAGCGTGGCTGACCGCTTTAAACAACAGTTGCCTGATACCCGTCTGTTGAATAACTACGGGTGTACCGAGTTCAATGACATCACCTACCAGGATGTGCTCTCGCTGGAAGGGGATTACCAGTTTGTCCCCGTCGGTTTCCCGATTGCCAATAGCGAACTCTATGTGTTGGACGCGCAGCTGCGACCGGTTCCAATCGGGGTTCCCGGCGAGCTGTGTGTGGCGGGTCAAAGTATGCCCAGGGGATATCGCGGGCGTCCCGATCTGACCGCAGAAAAATTCATCGAGCACCCTTTTTCAGCGCTGCCCGGTGCGCGCCTGTTTAAAACCGGCGACCGCGTCAAGCGCCTGCCCGGCGGTGCCCTGGAGTATCTCGGGCGGCAGGATTTGCAGATTAAAGTCAGAGGTTTCCGGGTCGATGCCCGTCAGGTTGAATATGTGATGAGCGGTTATCCCGGCGTTGCAACCCCCATTGCCAGTCACTGGGTCGAGGGCGAACAGCTGGTGGGGTATTTTACGCAGAAGTCGGAAAGTCCCGTCGATGTGCTGCAATTGAAGCGCTATCTGAGCGGACGCTTGCCGGGGTATATGGTGCCCGATGTGCTGGTGCGGCTGGACAGTTTGCCACGCCTCCCCAACGGCAAGGTGGATCGCCGCAACCTGCCGCCGCCCATTGCGTCGCTGTTGAACAGCGGCCATTATGTCGCACCGGAAACGGAAACAGAAAAAGCCCTGGCTCTGATTTGGGCGAAACTACTGAACGTGCCTGTCGAGAAGATTGGGCGCAACGAAAACTTCTTCGAACTGGGTGGGCATTCGCTAAGCGCTATTCGGCTGCTTGCTACCTTAAGGAAGGATTTTTTATACAGTAGTTCACTTAAGGAGTTTTTTGATTCAAGCGACCTTAAACAATTATCGCAAAGTGTTGATAGCAGAATTGCGCTGATGCTCAGTCTTCTAGCGGAGGCTTAATTGCGCAGTGAACGAGTCTGTATTAGCTCAGGCCGTATCTGCCTAATGAACCTCGCAGATGTTTATTTATAATGATTAATTATTGTTACGGAGTTTTTCATGGCACTGCATTTTTCGGCAATTATTACCCTTCTCTCATTATTGCTATTTTTGTTAACAGGAGTTGCGGTTGCCTACGCGCGTGACAAGTATGGTATTAAAGCCCCTGCGACTACCGGCAATGACGATTTTGAACGCGTATTTCGCGTGCAAATGAATACTCAGGAAAACTTGATATTATTTTTACCTGCGCTTTGGTTATTCAATAACTACGTCAGCATAGTCTGGGCAGGTATCATCGGCTTGGTATGGTTGCTTGGGCGTACTTATTATGCAATAAGCTATATTCGCTCTGCTTCTGCACGCGGCCCCGGCTTTATTATCAGCATATTGGCTTTTGCCGTATTGGCCATTGGTGCAAGCATTGGTATTTTAATGAGAATAATGGCGGGTTTATAAAGGTTCGAAAAAATACTGTTTGTAATCCGGGGGCAAATTTTTCAATAAAGGATTTTCCAAATGAAAAACCTGACGGTCTTGAAGGTTGACAAAATCCACACTCGCTTTGTAGTGTTTAATCCAAAGTTTTTTTAATGAGCCATCGGCGTAAGCTATTTTTAATCCTTCAGTGATGCGTTCTTTCGCTAGCGTATTTTTGCTGTGAAGGTAAAAAAAACGCGGCAGTGGATAGACAAAAACAAAGGTGTTGTCGACGATCAGTTTTGTCGGATTTTTTGTTTTCAGGCTGGCTTCAAGTGTCTTTAGCTCATAGCTGTCTTCAATGATTTGATTAGCTCCGCGGCAAAATAAATCGATACGTCCAGCCGCAACCATGCGGAAAAGTCCGGGGAAGCTATCTACTTCAATAACCTTAAAACCATTGTGACGGAATACCGCTGTATCTGCCCAGCCGACGCCTTGGCCAATGGAATATTTACGCAAATCATTGAGTGTGGTACTAGCGGTTACTTTTTTTTGAATGGCAGGGTTAAGATAACAAATGCGATACCCGACTATGCCTCCGTCGACAGGAAAATTAATATAGGTCAAATCACCGGTCTCGGTGAGTTTATCTTCATAACCCATTTCCAGAACTAAATTGGGATATGCATTTTGCACAACATCACTGAGCGCCCGTAGCGTACTGGCATCTGATGGAACACCTTCAAAACGATAGTCGCCGTATTGCGGACGGGTTCTTTCCATTGCCAGTTTCAGCAGGTCGACATAGTAATCGTAGTAAGTGGTTGCAACTAACGCGGGCACTCGATGTGACACTACGAATTCGGCTCTGACCGATAGCGAACTTAGCGTGAATGGTGCACACAAAAAAAGGGCAAAGGTGAATTTTAGAAGGCGAGCTAGCATGTGCTGAACCTATGTGTTGACGCTCAATTTAGTGTAGCCTCACCCGCGAATTTTGCGTAAGTATTGTTTCGTACATTAAATTATTATGCTGACTCTTTTTTCCTTATAGGCTGTATCAACACATACAGGCTTATACACACTTCACTGTTAATAAAGATAAAATTTATGCCCAATCTTCCGAGTGTTGCTGAGCCTGTTGTTGGTACCAATACCAATGCCAAGCGTTTAAGTCCGCTGTTAAGCTTGTTACCCTTTTTAAAGCCTTATTGGGTGCGTTGGATTTGGACATTTGTGGCTTTGGCGATTGCCGCAAGCACCACCTTAACGCTGCCAGTAGCATTTCGTCATCTCATCGACTCGGGATTTGCGAGTGGGCAAAGTGAACACATCAATCGCTATTTTCTCGCGCTGTTTGGCTTGTCGGTAGTGTTAGCGATTGCCACAGCGCTGCGATTCTATTTCGTCTCCTGGTTGGGTGAGCGCGTCACCGCCGATATTCGCAGTGCGGTCTATGGACACATTTTGCGAATGAGCCCGCAATTTTTTGAGCAAACCCAAACCGGTGAAGTACTGTCACGACTAACAACCGATACAACTCTGATACAAACGGTTGTCGGTACCAGTTTTTCGATGGGCTTGCGCAACTTTTTTATGCTGATTGGCGGCCTGACAATGTTGCTTATCACCAGCCATCGCTTGGCCGGCTATATTTTAATTACTTTGGTGTTAGTGATAGTGCCGATTTTTTTATTCGGTCGCAAAGTACGTAAACTTTCGCGCGCTAGCCAGGATCGCATTGCCGATGCCAGTGCGCTCGCGGGTGAAGTGCTTAATGCAATGCCTACAGTGCAGTCTTATACTCAGGAAGTTCGCGAAAGTGCACGATTCAACGTATCTGTAGAAACTGCATTTCACACTGCACTAGCGCGCATTCGCGCGCGTTCCTGGCTTACAGTGGTGGTAATTTTATTGGTTTTTGCCGCTATTTCTTTTGTGTTATGGCTCGGGGCAAAGGCAGTGTTGGCAGGGCAGATGACCGGTGGGGAGTTATCGCAATTTATTTTGTATGCGGTAGTCACAGCTGGTGCAATAGGAGCCATTGCCGAGGTTTGGGGTGATCTACAGCGTGCCGCGGGTGCAACTGAACGCTTAATGCAATTATTAACCATAAAATCACCTGTGGTGGAAACGCTTTGCCCCGTGAGTCTACCGCTACAAGGTGAAGGAATTAAATTTGATCGTGTAAATTTTTCTTATCCTTCGCGCCCTGATACGCTCGCGTTAAAAGATTTCTCATTAAAAATTCGTCCCGGTGAGCATGTTGCTTTAGTTGGACCATCCGGCGCAGGCAAAACAACGTTGTTTCAATTGTTGTTGCGTTTTTATGATCCACAATCTGGAACCGTGAGTTTTAATAGTGTGAACATTCGCGATCTGACTTTAAGAGATGCGCGGAAACCTTTTAGTATCGTGCTGCAGGAAACGGTTATTTTTGCGGGCAGTGTGCTCGACAATATTCGCTACGGTCGTCCAGATGCCTCGCTTGAAGATGTAAAACAAGCCGCAGAAATGGCTGCTGCCAGTGAATTTATTGTGGCGCTGCCGCAAGGTTACGATACTTTTTTAGGTGAGCGCGGGGTGCGTTTATCGGGTGGGCAACGCCAACGCATTTCCATCGCTCGCGCTATTCTTAGCAACCCACCTATTTTGTTATTGGACGAAGCCACCAGTGCACTGGACGCCGAGAGTGAACGGCAGGTACAACAAGCCTTGGATAATGCTGCACAGAACCGCACTACTTTAGTGATTGCGCATCGCCTTGCCACTGTGCAAGCCGCTGATAGAATTATCGTTATGGAAGCAGGGCAAATTGTTGCGGAGGGAACACATACGCAATTACTCGCCGACAGCCCATTGTATGCGAGGTTGGCCGCGCTGCAATTTACGAATTGATTGTTTTGTGCAGGTTGTTTTTTTATTATTGCGTAAAAGTCTATTGCCACAAAAAAATAGAACAATTTGTCGAATTCATTTACTTCTGTTCGACTATGAAAGCTAGTCATGATGCACCTAACTATGCGGTATAAATTCTCAAGTCAGCTGAAGTGTATCGGACTTTGGTAGGATTTATTTAAAGCAATAAAGTGTTTTCCAGTCGAGACTTAATGTAGGAATTAGAATATGGCTCCACAAAATACATCGCTACCGCGGGTTGTTTCCACTACTGAATTTACCATTCTTATTGCGTTTCTAATGTCGATTGTTGCTATTTCAATTGATGCCTTGCTGCCGGCATTGGGCATTGTTGGCAAAGAGCTTCAGCTCGCCGATCCCAATAAAGCACAATATATTATTAGCTCACTATTTTTAGGTATGGCCATTGGCCAATTAATTTGTGGTCCCTTATCTGACGCAACCGGCAGAAAAAAAATACTTTATGCGGGCATTTTACTTTTTATGTTGGGCAGTGTTATTTGTTTTTTTGCGGACAATCTCAGTGTGATGTTATTGGGCCGATTTATTCAAGGGCTTGGTGTTTCCGGTCCTTATGTATCCGCGATTTCGATAGTTCGCGATCAATACAGCGGCCGCCAAATGGCACGGGTGATGTCGTTAGTGATGATGATTTTCATTATGGTCCCAGCGCTGGCACCTACGCTTGGCCAAACGATTTTACTGTTTGCTTCGTGGCGTTATATTTTTGCGTTTTACATTATTTATTCGTTAATCATTGCCTGTTGGATTTTTTTTCGTCTCACAGAAACATTGCCAAAGGAAAAACGCATTCCTTTTACTGTAACAAGTTTTATTGCTGGTTTTAAAGAAGTAGTTAGTCATCGCATTACTATGGGTTACACCGTCTGTATGGGGTTGTTTTTTGGTAGTTTTATTGGCTACCTCAATTCATCGCAACAAATTTTTCAAGTGCAATTTAATACAGGGAAATTATTCAGTTTGTATTTCGGTCTGTTGGCGTTGGTGTTTGGTATCTCCTCATTGGCCAATTCGCGGTTTGTTGAAAGGTTGGGCATGCATTACATTTGTACTCGCAGCGTGTTGTACATTATTGGTTCCTCAGCCATTTTTTTAGGGTTGCATTGGGTTGTGGATATTCAGTTATGGATATTTCTGATTTATGCGACCATTTTATTTTTTTGCTTTGGTCTAATGTTTGGCAATTTAAATGCAATTGCCATGGAACCAATGGGACATGTAGCAGGCATAGCTTCGGCAATTATTGGTTCGATTTCTTCCATTCTTTCTATGATCCTGGGTACTTTGATCGGCCAGCTTTACAACAATACCTTAATTCCCGTGGCAACGGGTTTTTTGCTCCTGGGAATTATCTCCTTGATGATTATGCGGCTTGTAGATAAGTCTGTAGATAAGAGCGCAGATAAGACTTTGGACAAAAGTGTAAGTGAAGAACAAGGAGAAATTACCAGTTAAAAGTATGGCGACGGCGGGGTGGTGTTACTGATCTGGAAAATAATACTCATAGTTTTTTTGCCAGGATCGAGGAGAACACACTACTGTAATAGCGTGTTCTCCGAATGCCATCAACCGCACGCGCTCGCTAACTCTACCGAGGCATCATTGTGAATACCCATTGCGGCTAATTCTATTTTGAAGGCATTCACTAAATAATCTACATCGCCTGCCGGTCGCGCAGCAATTCGAAAGTACTGCTTGCTCGAACCCAGTTTGTTGCCGCAATTGCGGATGAAACAGCTGTGGTTTTGTAACATGCGGTCGCGCAATTCGGTCCCGTCAAAAGTGTCCTGCAGTTTTACAAAAATAAAATTGGAATGAGTTGGAAATAATGAAAATTCCGTTATCTCTGTTACGCGTTTAGCAAGATAGCGGGCATCATCAATCGTTTTTAATCGACTTTGGTGATAGGTCTCATGTTCACCTTTGATGAGGTTAAGCAACATTTCAGTAATGCCATTGATGTTCCAGTAAGGCAAATGTTTGCGCATGCGCTGGATATTGTTTTCATTGCTGATTGCGTATCCCATCCGCAAGCCATGCAAGCCGATATTTTTGCCAAGGCTTTTTAGTACCCAGGCGTTCGCGTAGCGCGCCACATCATTTTTTATAGAGGGTGGATTTTCTGCAGAAAAATCAATAAAGGATTCATCAATAATGATGTTATCCAATTCCGGCAATTGTTCGAGGACTGTTAAGATCTGCTCGCGTGACAATAGTGAACCGGTTGGATTGTTGGGATTGCAAATCACCAGGTTGCGGGCACCAGATTGCTTTACTTTGATGACCAATTCTTCGGGGCTGAGATATTGGTTACGCGCATCTTCGTAACGATAACAATGCAGGTGTATGCCTAGTGCTTCAGGCTCCTCAATCCAGCGTCCGAAGGAAGGCACAAGGACAAACAAGCTTTCTTTGATAAAAATAGAATTAAGCCAGGAAATGATTTCCGTTGAGCCATTCCCGGCAATGATGGTTGCGGGATTATGGATTCCGGAAAATGCAGCGATATTATCGGCAATCGATTCGTTCGAGCCTGGATAATATTTTAATGCATAAGCGATTTTTTCCTGCAGCGTCGCCATCACCGGAGCAGGCGGAAAATAGGAATTCACGGGGATACAATAATCGCGCAAGTTATTTATCTCGGTGAAATTTTTTGTCAGGCTTGCATAAGAAGGATTGTGGTTTGTTTTGGCAAAAAGACTGGTGTCGAAGCGTTTGTGAGCGTCGTAAGTTTTCATGAGTCGTAGTCCGGTAAGCCTGAGCCCAACCAAAATGAGAGTTAACCAATATGCTGCGTTAACATCTCAGGGTTACTTCGCGAATGCACCTATAAACCATCTCGTGTTAGATGGTTACTAAAGATATCTGCGGTGATAAGGGTTTTACCTTGGTGGAAAGGTATTTTAGTGAACGTCAGGCAATTATTATAATTGGGTTGCTTAAACTGTTTCGAGAAGAGGCTCGTCTACTAATTACAATCGCTTCTTGATTTACCACTAGCCTATTAATTACAGCTAGCCTCTCAACAGCCAGGATCGCAATGTAAAGTATTTATGCGGATTGCGCAAAAATGATCCTGCAAATTGTGATAAAGGTCCCTACTGAATGATGTCAGTTCGATGGTGCCAGATCGCACCTCACAATCCAGGCCGAGTAGAAGTGTTTCGCCAGCAGATACAAACTAATGCGCCAATCTTTTTAATTCTATTTCTCATTCCAAAGCTTTTTCCAAAGTTGTGCTAGATTTCATGTAGGTGCTGATTTCACTTGGTATTTGGCGCATATTTTTATACATTTTTGAAATTTTTTATAAACCTTTTTTTTAACATTACAAATATAGCTAAGTAGGTTGTTGACAGCTTGGGAACTACTGAAAGCAAAAAAATAATAGCTCGCTTTTCTGTGTTAGTGTTTTATTTGCAACAGCATGCTGAAAAATCTCAACATAGCGGAAGTACAAATGTATCGTTCAGTTGCAAATTTCAATATTGCTAATGTTGCCGCGAATAATAAATTGGCCGTGTCGAGCGTGTTACGGCAAACCACATTTCGGGCGCTTTATATTGTTCAATCGCTCTTCCTCTCAGTTAGTTACAGTTATGGTAACGATCAAGTCGCCTCGCTTGCTAACATGTCCCTTGAAGAGCTGGGTAATATTCAGGTTACCAGCGTATCCAAAAAAGCAGAGCGTTTGGCGGATACGGCGGCAGCGATTTATGTGATTACTGGCGAGGCGATTAAACGCGCTGGGGCGCGCAGTTTGCCAGAAGCATTGCGGTTAGCACCTAATCTACAGGTTGCACAAATCAATTCCAGTCAATACGCCATTAGTGCTCGTGGTTTTAATTCCGCTGCAGCTAACAAACTGTTGGTAATGATTGATAATCGTATCGTATACACCCCACTGTTCTCAGGTGTGTTTTGGGATGCACAGGACGTGATGCTCCAGGATATAGATCGTATCGAAGTGATTAGCGGCTCTGCGGGAACCTTGTGGGGCGCCAATGCAGTCAACGGTGTTATCAACATTATTACTAAAATATCAACTGCAACAACGGGCAATTTGATTCATGGCGTGAGTGGTAACCTGAGCCGGGGCTTAGCAATGCGTCATGGTGCAGCCTTTGGTAACAAGGGAGCCTACCGTATCTACGCCAAGGTGGATCAATGGCAGCATAGCCAGCGGGAAAATGGTGCGAACGAGCCTGATGCATGGGATCGTAGCCAAATTGGGTTTCGCTCAGATTGGGGTGATGGCGATAGTAACTTTAAATTACAGGGCGATAGCTATCGTAATTCGATTGATCAATTTGCGCCTGGCCAACAGGCCAATACCGGCACAAATATCCTGGGGCGCTGGCAACAAAAGCTAAACAGTGGTTCTCAGATGAGGGTGCAAACCTATATAGACCATAGCACGCGCGACACTCCCGGCACTTACCGTCAACGGCTGAATACTTTTGATCTGGATGCATCTTATTCTTTGCCGGAAAATGCGGCGGGGAGTCAGATTATTTGGGGGGGCGGCTATCGTATTAGTGACGATCACGTCGACAATAGCGCTGCGCTGGCTTTTTTGCCGGCGGACCGCAAACTACATTGGGCTAATTTATTTATTCAGCATGAGCGTGCCTTACGGCGAAATCTTCGACTGACGCTGGGTGGGAGGTTGGAGCGGAATGACTATACTGGCGTGGAGTTTCTGCCAAACGCCAAACTTGTCTGGAACTCTGCTAACGAGAATATTTTATGGCTCAAACTATCGCGCCCGGTAAGAGCTCCGTCGCGTATTGACACCGAAGCTTATGCACCCGGGAATCCGCCCTATTTGGTCGCCGGGGGACCTGATTTTCGCTCCGAGACGGCGCAAAACCTGGAGCTAGGGTGGCGTGCTCAGACTGGAAATTTAAGCTATTCGGCGGCACTGTTTCATAATGAATATGATCATCTGCGCAGCGCGGATCCGACCAATGCTGCCAATGGTGTTTTTGTTTTTGGCAACAGTATTGAAGGTAAAGTCGATGGGCTGGAGGTCTCGGCGCATTATCAGTTAGCAGAATTCTGGTCAGTGAATGTCAGTGCAATACTTCTCGATGAGGATTTTAAGGGGGGTAACCTTACTTTAACTCCGCCAGGGAACGATCCACGTTCGCAATGGGCACTAGGCTCTAAATGGAATATAGGAGCAACAAAATATTTTGATATCTCACTTCGCCATGTTGGAAAATTGTCGACCCCTGCTGCCCCTGCATATACGTCACTTAATGCTCATTTTGGCTGGAGCCTTAGCGAGGATATTGAATTGGGCATTACCGGGAGAAATCTGGGTGATCCGCAACATCAGGAGTTTGCTGCAGGCGCTGGAGTTGAGCTGCTGAATCCCATTCAGATAGAGCGTGAGCTCGATATTGCCCTAACGGTGAAATTTTAATGAGCTTCTTCCGGCTGGCATTGTTGCTTGTTTTGCAAGCTGTTGTTGTAACAGCCTGGGCGGTAGATAGCCTTACTGAAACGCAAATAAAAGCTGCTTATCTCAGTAAATTCGCCGCTTATGTGGAATGGCCTGCGTCGGCTTTTGCGGAAGTTGACACTCCGCTTACGATTGGTGTTATGGGCGCAGAAGATATTGCAAAAGAACTGCATTTCATTACTAAAGAGCGCACCGTGAATGATCGCGTTGTGCAAGTGAAATCGCTGGAGTTGGGCGATTCGTTGACAGGTGTGCAGATTCTCTATGTTGGCCAGCAAGATGAGGTGCGCTTAAAACGTTTATTGGAAAGCCTTCAATCAATGCCAATATTAACCATCACTGCTTCACCCGTACGCTATGCCGGAAGTGTTATCAATTTTATTCCTGTGGCTAATCATATTCGTTTTGAGGTTTCGGCAACCCAGGCTGAGCAGAAGAATCTTAAAATCAGCGCGCGATTATTAAGTGTTGCGCAGAAAATCGAAACAGGGAGCCAATAATGGATGCTACGCGTTTGCGCACAGTGCGCCACAAATTATTATTGATGGTACTTGTTGCTAATTTTTTTACGCTGATGGCCGCTGGCGCTACCTTGTTCTATCACGACTTACGCGATAACCGCACAAAAATGTCGAACGAGCTTGGCGCGCTTGCCGATATTGTTGGTTTAGGTAATGTCGCAGCTCTGGAGTTTGATGACGCTAAGGTCGCAAATGAAAATCTGGCACAATTACGGTCAAATCCAAATATTGTGGCTGCCGCTATTTACACCGTAAAGGGGGGCTTATTCGCCCAATATGTTCGCGATGGAGAATCCGTTGCCGCTGCTCAGGCCGACCTGGCCAACCGCGCTAGCCAACTCAATGCGACCATCATCCCTGATCGGCCAGGCCCTTACCAATTTCGTTTTAGCGGTGGTGACTTAACCCTCTTCAAGGCAATTGACTCACAGCAAAATCCGGTCGGTACGGTCTATTTAAAAAAGAGTTATGACTTATCCAAATGGATAAGAGATTACTTAATTATCCTGGGTTCAGTAATGCTGGCTAGCCTCGGCCTGGGTTTGATTATTTCTTCAGGCTTGCAACGCTGGATCTCGGGTCCTATTCAGGAAGTCAGTTCGGTAGCGCGGCAGGTTATGGAGCAACGCAATTATCAGTTGCGCGCGACAAAAACCACCGAAGATGAAATCGGGCAATTGGCAGATGCTTTTAACGGTATGCTGCAAGCGCTTGAGCACGAAATTGCCGAGCGAACCTTAGCCGAGCAAGCAGTACGCAGCCTCAATGAAAAACTTGAGCAACGGGTAAGTGACCGCACTGCGGAGCTGCAAGTTGCGAATCAGACGCTAGTGACTCGCACTGAGGAAGCGGAAGCCGCCAACCGCACGAAAGCTAACTTTCTCGCCAATATGAGCCATGAAATTCGCACACCTATGAACGGAATTTTGGGCCTGGCCTACCTGCTTGAGCAAAGTAATCTGGATGAGAATTCCGCAGATTTAGTCAAAAAAATTCGCAATGCTGGCCGTTCCCTCCAGTCCATTATTAATGACATTCTCGACTTTTCCAAAATTGAAGCGGGGCGCTTAGAGATTGAACATGTACCTTTTCGTATTGCCGATGTGCTCGATAACTTGTCGGGCATTATGGCCGCGAACGCGGGTGGAAAAGATATTGAAATGTTGATTTCACCAGCGCCTCATATTGGCGGGCAATTATTGGGTGATGTCCTCAGGCTTGAACAAGTGTTAATAAACCTCACCGGAAATGCCATCAAGTTTACTGAAGGTGGTTCGATCATTGTTGGCATCAGTTTGTTAGCGCGCGACGATAAAATAGCTAAATTGCGTTTTTCAGTAAAAGATTCCGGGATTGGTATTTCGTTTGAAAAACAGCAGCAAATTTTCGATGCTTTTTCTCAAGCTGATGTTTCTACTACGCGACGTTTTGGCGGAACCGGGCTTGGGTTGACCATTTGCCGACATCTGGTGACCAGAATGGGCGGCGAAATTGGCGTTATCAGCGAGGCCGGTAAGGGCAGTGAGTTTTGGTTTACCATTCCGTTCGAGTGGTGTGCGGGATTGGAATATGCCCCACCAGACATGGTGGGGCTAGATGTTTTAATTGTGGATGACAGTGAGATTGCGCGTGAAAACCTGGCCCTTACCGCGCAATCCGTTGGCTGGAAACCGACCAAGGTGGAATCAGGGGAAGCGGCGATACAGAAGCTGTTTAGCAAGCACGACGCTATGAGTGCCTTTAATGTGATGCTGGTGGATTGGAAAATGCCAGGTATGGATGGCTTGGAAGTGGCCGCAAAGGTTCATAGTACTTTACAGGGCGACGCGACACCCATTGTGCTGATGGTGACAGCATTCGCACGCGATGAGCTGCTAAAACAACCCAATATCGACCTGGTAGACGGCATTCTTAATAAGCCGGTAACCAGTTCATCACTTTACAATACGGTCGCTGAAGTATTGCGCCGCCGCGGTAAAGGCGGTCTCGGTGGTACGCACTCTTCGTTGGAGAGGGTGGGAAAACGTATTCCTGAGGTGCGCATTTTAGTTGTTGACGACAGTGAAATTAACCGCGAAGTGGTAATGCGTATTCTCGTCATGGATGGCGCTGTGGTAGAAACGGTAAATGACGGGCAGGCCGCGCTTGACTGGTTGCACGCTAATCCTAAGGCCATTGATATTGTTTTGATGGATGTACAAATGCCGGTAATGGATGGCTATGAAGCGACGCGTCAGCTGCGCGCATTACCCGAGTTTGCCAACTTACCCATAGTCGCACTGACTGCCGGGGCCTTTAAAGCACAACAAGACGCAGCACAAAAAGCCGGTATGAATGCGTTTGTTGCCAAGCCTTTTAATGTTGAAGAGTTAATAACCACGATCCAAAAGTTAACCCACTGCGTGCCCGAGGTGACCGGAAAAAGCAGCACTGTACAAAGCCGTGCCAGCGCAACAGCTAATAGCCCTCACCCTTCGGTTACTGTCGCGAAAACCTTAAGCACTGACACTACTAATTTACCTGGTATTGACGTTGTTCAAGGGTTGAGTGTATGGAAGGAGCTGGCTGCCTACCAAAAATTTCTGCTGATATTTTCAACGAGTTATGCGGACAGTGCTGAAAGGCTCGGCAATTACTATCTTGCCAAAAACTATGAAGCAGCAAACGCTCTGCTGCATAAGCTCAAAGGTGCGGCGGGAAACCTGGCGCTCACTGAGGTTGCCCGGCTTGCGGCAACATTAGAAATGGAAGACGTCACACAGGATTTCAGCGAAGCACTTAGCCACTTACGGCTGGCTTTAGATGCTGCTGTGAGTTCCATTGCGGCCTTCACCGCCGCCGACCCGGATCAGGTTAGCGAGTCACCAGTGACTGCTAACGGGAACCGAGCGGCACCACTCTTAACAAAATTAATGGGTGCGCTAGACACAGATGCTCCAGACCAAGCCAATCAGTTACTGGATGATTTGATCCCCGTATTGCCGCTGGCGTTGCTCACCCCCTTGCGAAGTTGTGTGGATAATTTTGATTTTCGCGGCGCAGAAAATCTTGTTCGCACCATAGCGAAAAAATTGGGAATTAAGGTAGAGGAGTAAATCATGCATGCCAATCTAATCCTGATTGTTGATGACGAACCTGGCAATCTTGGCACTTTGAAGCAAATTCTGGGCAGTGTTTATCCGTTGGTTTTTGCGCGCAGTGGTTTTGAATGTTTGAGCGCTGTGAAAAAGCATCAGCCAGCGTTAATTTTGCTGGATATTCAAATGCCTGATATGAATGGTTATGACGTTTGCCGCAAGCTTAAATCTGACCCCCTGACGGAGAGCATTCCAGTCATCTTTGTTTCTTCTTTAAGCGATATTGGCGATGAGGCCGCCGGTTTTGAATCTGGCGGTGTGGATTACATTATTAAACCCGTATCGCCTTCGTTGGTGCGAGCCCGGGTGCGTACGCATCTTTCTCTGGTGCATGCTACAACCCTTGAACGTTATATCAAGCAATTGGAAGTTGAACAGGCAAAAACCGCTCGGTTAAGCCGTATACATTCGGTATTAAGCGGCACCAATTCCGCCATAGTGCGCACTCGGGAGCCACAGGCCTTATTTGAAGAGGCTTGTAAGATTGCCGTTGATCAAGGCGGTTTTGGGATCGCATGGATTGGGATGGTGAATGAAACGGGTAAGTCCTTAAACCTGATTACGAGTCAGGGTGTGGATTCTAATCTGTTGGGTGCATCACTGGTGCTGACCCCGGTTGATGTATCGATGAAGCAGGACCTTCCCCAGCAAGTATTGAAAACGGGTAAGGCGGTTTTTTGCAATAACGTACAGATAACGGCGGGTTACGATAAAACCTGCCGCGATGCCCAGCGCAGAGGCTATAGGTCCGTAGTGGCCTTACCGCTTATTGTTGCTGAGGAGGTTGCCGGCGCCATGGTGCTTTACGCTTTGGAGGCTAATTATTTCGACGAAGAGGAGCTGAAGTTACTGGGTGAACTTGCCGGTGATATATCCTTCGCATTGCAATCCATAAGAAACGAAAAAAAGGCCAGCTTTCTGTCGTATTACGATGCGTTAACGGCGCTACCCAACACCACTTTGTTTCTCGACAGAGTCGAGCAACTGATACAAACGGCAAAGCGAGATAAAAACCTTGTGTTTGTCATAGTGCTAAATCTCGACCGCTTTAAACAATTGAATGACACCTATGGCCGACATGTCGGCGATCAGGCGCTCAAGGAAATCGCCAAGCGCTTACTTGACGGTCTTGCGCGAACCTACAGCGTTGCGCGCATCGGAGGAGACAATTTTGCAGTGGTTGGCGAGCAAGCTAATGGCGATAATGTCACTGCCTTTTGCGATAACCTGATCAGTCTTTTGGGTGCTCCGCTAACTATAGCTAACCAGACTATCAACCTGTCAGCTCGTTTAGGGATCGCGCTTTACCCGGCCGATGCTGAGGATGGCGAGTCTTTATTTAAAAACGCCGAAGTAGCCTTAAAGCAAACCAAATTACTTAAAACCCCTTATTTGTTTTACTCGCCTGATATCAACGGCCGAATTGCCGAAAAGCTCAAACTGGAAAAGATGGTTAAAAATGCCCTGGATGGTAAACAATTTATCCTTCACTATCAGCCCAAGGTTGATCTTAACACCGGCAAAATCGTGGGTGCGGAAGCATTAATTCGTTGGCGACACCCCGAGTTGGGCCTGGTGCCACCGCTGGATTTTATTCCCTTAGCGGAAGAGACGGGTTTGATTGTGCCTATAGGTGCATGGGTAATTGAATCAGTCTGCGCGCAGCAAGCGGCTTGGCAACGTGACCTTGTACCTATAGTGCCAGTTGCTTTGAATTTGTCAGCTATGCAGTTCAGAGAAAGCAATATTTTAGAGACGGTAAGTGAATCCTTAACCACCCACAAGCTAAATGCCAATTGGATTGAGCTGGAACTCACTGAAACCCTGGTTATGCAAAATCCGGAAGAAGCAGAAAAAACCATGCGCGCATTGCGCGGCTTGGGGCTGCGTTTATCACTGGATGATTTTGGCACAGGCTATTCGTCGCTAGCATATTTGAAGCGCTTCCCTTTTGATGCGGTAAAAATTGATCGCGCTTTTGTCATAGACATTACGCACAATCCGGAGGACGCTGCTATTGCTTCAGCCATTATTGGTATGGCTCACAGTTTGCGCATGCAAGTTATTGCTGAAGGCGTTGAAACTGAGGCGCAACTTAAATTTTTGCGTGCGCGACACTGTAACCAAATGCAGGGCTATTTTTTCAGTCGACCCATTCCTGCCGAAGATTTCAAGGCAATGCTGTGTAGTGACAAACATCTGGAACTGGAGTCGGATGCGGCAGTAGAACAACAAACATTACTGATTGTCGATGACGAGAAAAAAGAACTTCACTCCACCTTAACTTTCGCATTGCGTGGGCAGGGTTACCGGATTTTAACGGCGCAAAGCAGCGCAGAAGCGCTGGATTTGTTAGCGCTGAATACAGTTCAAGTCATTCTTTGCAATCAACGTATTTCCAAAATGACCGGAGTGGATTTTCTTACCATAGCGGCCAAGCTGTATCCGGACACCATGCGTATTGTGCTGAGTGGCGCCACTGAATTGGAGTCGGTTTTGGATGTTGTCAATCGCGGTGAAATTTATCGTTTTCTCACCAAACCCTGGGATGATGATTTACTGCGGGAAAATATTCGCGAAGCCTTCCGCCGGCACCGGCCCGCAGCATAATTAAGACCGCATCGTTTCTCGGTTTTTCTCTTTTTGCTGTGTGCGTTCGCACAATGGCTGGAAACCTTCAGTGAGTGCGCCAAAAATTTCAGGATTCATTCAGCTCCGCTCCCCTAAGCTGCCGAAAACTTCACGGGGAAAATAATTATGAAAAAATCGTTGTCGGTAGTAGGTGGCTTGTTAGTGATATGTAATTTGGCAATGATGGCGGTACCTGCTGCGGCCCATGAGAGCCGTAGACACCATAGGCATGATTCAAATCATTATGATCACAATGATATTAATCGCGATCGCGACGCATCGCATCGCGAGTTTGACGAAAGGATGCGTGATTTGGATGAAGAGGGGCGCGATATTGACCGGTGGCAAAGTCGGCAGCACAATCATCAACGGGCGGGGCGGATTGCCAACCAAAAGCGCGATGCCTTAAATCGCGAGCGCGATAGACTTAACCGTGAACGCGACCGTATGAATCGTCATTACGATGAACAGAATCGCGAACTGGACCGCCGCAACCAACACCGCGATCAAGAGCGGCAGCAACGGGACCGCGAACGGCAGCAACACGATCAAGAGCGCCAGCAAAGGGATCGGGAACGGCAGCAACACGATCAAGAGCGGCAGCAAAGAGATCAGGAACGGCAACAGAGAGAACAGCGGCAGCGGGAACACGACCGTCATCATTAGTGAAAGGGATTAGGCTAGGACTTAACTCAAAGCACCAGCTTGAAACATCTGCGTAAATCGTGTTTTTCCTAGCGGGAAAACACGATTTTTTTTGGTCACGACGTTCTTCCACTAGCTCTCTAATCTGCTCGCGTAAGGCTTGGGCAGCAGGGATAGCTATACTTCAACTATTCCTTCCTGACTAACTCTTGCTATGAATACTTAAAACGCCCAGGTAATCTTTGCGAAAACACTGCGCTCTATTTCTCCAGCATTCAGATCATCCAGAGTGGCAAACTCGCGGTGGGTTTTCTCTAGCAAATTTTGGCCTACCAGGTTACACCTGATCGCTGATGTAAGTTGTTTGCTGAGATTAATATCCAACCGCGTATAAGCATCAACATCACCCGCAGGCAAATGATCAACGTAAGAAACCAGAGTATCAAATGTCCATCCTGCACTCATATTCCAGAAAACATTTATTCCGCCTTGATGTTTTGGATAAAGTTTTTCTCCGCCTTCCTGGGTAGGATCTATAGCCGTCAGCGACATGTGCAAAAAGCTATAATTCAATGCGATCTTTAAATTTTGATTCGCTGTCCAGTTGAGTGTTGCTTCAACACCGTCGGACGTACCCTTCATGTCATTAGCAAACATCACCGGCAGCAATACATGGGGAGGGTCTATACCATTAACTACTAGCTCAGGAGTTTGAATTCCGTAGGTTGCCAGATGTTCGTAGTCATTATAAAACGCACTAAGATCTAGCGATATTGCAGAGCTTAGTTGATTGCGATAGCCCAACTCATAAGCCATCAGTTCTTCCGGTTTAAAGTTGTCGTTAGGAACAAACGCAGCGCGAACATTGGGAACTGTTGCCAGAGTCCGGGTTAAATCACTTTCCAGTGGAGTGGGTGTGCGCACTGCCCGTGATACAGCACTCCACAGGATTTGATTATCGCTGGCGTGCCACTGCAAACGAATATTCGGCTGTAGTTCCGAACCGGAGAAATCATTGTGTTCGAACTTTGCCCCCAGAGTCACATACCAGCGCTCGGGAACGAGGGTAATTTTGTCTTGCACAAAGGCGTTGTAAAGCTTGTTGTGACTGCGTTTTGGTGAAAAGGCGACGTTGTTATTGCCGGTTTTATTGTCTCGCGAATACCTGAAACCGGTACCCGTCACAAACTCATGAACATTCCAGGGCGCGAAGTTATATTGCAGGTCCGCGTCATAAATGGTGCGGTCATCAATAAAATTGAAGGGTTCGTTGCGACGCGCCCAATCAATGTAAGACTGAAATGTTAATTGTGAGCCGTCATAATTGGTGTCGGTCCAGCGCCCCAGCAGGTTAACACCCTCGTAAACGACAGTGACGTCTTCTACGGTTGAGTAGGGCGGAAGTAGTGAATAGTCGATAGTGCGTTGTTGAGTTCCGTTGCGGTAAGCATCGCCTTGAAGGGTAAAGTCATCGCCCCAATCGGCGCGAAAACCACCGCGGATTCCGTCCCATTGGTCCTGATTATCGCCTTGAGTGGAGTGGAATGACGATTCGCGTTTAAAGCCTTTGGCATAAACGCGATAGGAACCCTCGTCACCCAGTGTTCCGCCCTGGCGCATGCTCAATGTTCCCGGTTCTTCGTTGCCATAGAGGGCACTAACCAAATTACCCTGCGTATCGCGGGAATGTTTAGTGATGATGTTGATAACACCGTTGACTGCGTTTGCACCCCACAGGGTTCCGCCTGGGCCGCGTATAACTTCTATGCGAGCTATGTCTTCGAGCATGAGCTCGTGAGCTTCCCACAAAACGCCGCCAAATACCGGATTGTAAATAGTGCGGCCATCGATAAGCACCAACAGTTTATTTGCGAGGGTGCTGTTAAAGCCGCGGATGCTGATAGCCCAACTATTGGAATCAGAGCTGGCAACCACCATCCCGGGAACCATACGCAAAGCGTCCGGAATACTGGTAACGCCAGACCTTACTATATCTTCGCTAGTCACCACGTAGATAGCCGCCGGAGCATCGGCAAGGGTTTCAACTTTTTTGGACACACTGAGTATTTTAGTATCCATCAGTTCTTCGAGAGTGAGATCGAAATAATGGATAGATGCGTTGACATGCTGCGCAAAACATCCGCAGGCTATCAAACTTACGAAATGTAAAATAAATGCCGAGAATTTTTGTGGTGACGAGTGTTGCGGTTTATCTAATAGTTTGATTTTCTGCCTTGTCACAAAGGGGTCTCCTAAAAATTATTATTGTTCTAAGGCTAGCCTGTTTTTTAAAAAAAACAGCAGAGCCAATTAGAATAAAAAACCGCGGTAATAATATTTTTATCAGAGCTGTCGCCTAAATTACAATTGCATGGTTATGAGTTCGGTTGTCATATTTCATGTTGACGTATTTATAAAAGCAAAATCAAAGCGTGAAGCCAACAGCAATTTTTAAATCCGGGTTGTTGCAATATTGAGTAAAACTGTAACTAAATGGCTTTCTTTCTATTGAGCTACAGCCACCAATTTTCCAGTTAAATAAGTTGTACTGTTTATGACTCCCACGCTGTGCGAGGCATAAACCTCGCGCAATTCAATCGCTAGATTACGGTTTACTAAACGCACGTCATGCTCCTGATAACGAGTGTCTGAGCCTTGAATAATGAGTTGGTATAGCGAAAGTATGTCGCCCGTGTGTAAGCCATTGTTGGTTCCGCTCTGCAAAATGAATTGTGTTTGACCAGGTCGAGAATCAATTTGTGTGATAAAGGGTTGGCAATTAATCGCTTGGGTTAAATCCTTAGCTGCTACATTTACGAGGCCTTTAATTTGTTGCCCGTAATCACTTTTCCAAAATAGTGGAGTGCCAAAACCCACCTTGCCCCCATGTCCCCAAATGCCATAAGTATCGTAACGTTTAGTCAACAATTCCTGACCTGTGAAACCATCGCGTAAATGTAATTGAAAGCTAAATAATCGGTCGCGTTTATCGAAGCGATTTTTGGCTTCAATAACATCAAAAAATTTATTGACTACCCTGGTGTACAGACCGGGATTGTAAGTAGCATCGGGAGTGGTCATGGACATATCCACAATTTCGCCACTCAAAATAAATTGGCTGCGATGGTCGCTCGCCAGGCGTTGACTCAGTAATGATAGCTGTGCATCGGTACTCGCGCTGGCGCTTGGCAAAGCTTGATTGAGTTGCTGCGGGGCAATGCTGCTGCGCTCGCTAACCAATAAGTCGCTAAGCAGTTGCGGCAGTTGATGTTCCGCTTGATACAAATCACCTGCAGTAGAACTGGTAGGTGTGAGGCGAGGAAACGCCATCACGAGCAGCGACTTCTGAAAGCGATTAGTGGTATTAGCGCATTGCGCTCTGGAGTTTTTTGCCGAATCACTCACGCTTGCGGGAGATAGTGGCGATGTATTTGCTTCCGCAGTTAAGTCTTCTTTTGGTTGTGTTGTTTCTGCTATTTCCTGAGGCCTGGATTCGTCCCCCAGGTTTGTTTTTTCTATTGCAGCCGCTGTTGCTGGAACTGGCGTTGCGACTTTTTCAATGGGGGCAGGATGAGCGACCGCGTCCGATTTGATTGCAATACTTTTAGGCGCTATGTTTTTTTTACTTATTGTGGGCTTGGTTGTGGGGGCTGTTTTAGTAACAACTTTAGTCGCTACCGGTTCTATGCAGGGTTCGGCTAGCGAAGGTTTTGCTGCCGGAGAATTTTTTACGGTTTCTGTGACAACAGGTTTGGGTAAGCTGATAGGTTCAAAGATTTTTGGCTCGGCCGGGTCTACCGCTGTAGAGCTTACCGGTGCAGCGGCAGTGCCAGGTGCATTGGTGGTTTTGGCTGATTCAGGCAGTGGACTGTCAGGGAGGCTCTGTTTGTCTGCGGCATAAACCCAGGTAGTAATAACGGAAACCACAAGAAAACTCAGTAGCCGTAAACGGATTAGCATGACAAACTCCTGCCGCAATGAAATTCAAAAACAAAGTTGTTGTCTAGCTATCGGCCAAGGTCTGCGCTTCTTGAGAGTCTATTGCTTTGGAATCTATTGTTAATCAGATTGGGTAAGTTCTTGTTATCGCTAATTATAAAAAGAGAGGAAAACATGTCGTTAGTCAATTTCTTGAGTATATTTCTGTTGGTTGTATGCGGCGCACTCGCCGCCTGTAGTACGCCCGGCCGCAGTTATACTGAGTCAACAATGCAAGAAACGCTGGAAATCGAAATTCTCCCCAATACCAGTAAAATGTTTGTTTATCGCCTGCGTTGGCCCGAGGATGAGCTGCCGAATCTGGTTCGTATTGAGCGCAATGCCGGGCCGCGCCAGGAAAACACGCGAGGTGGAGTAAACGTTGGCCGCGCTACCCAGTCGCGGTTGAGCGAAAATGCAGCCTACGTAGTCAAGCGTATGGGCTACTGCCAGAATGGCTTTTTAGAAATTGACTCAAGTAGCTCGCGTTATCATTTATGGTTAAAAGGCGAGTGCAAAGAGGGTGCGACCGATGCAGATCGCAAGCAATTTGGTGAGAAGCAAATATTGCCAGTCAAGTTTCCACATTGATTTTTCCTAACTGGGTTTTATTAGCCGCTATTCTCACGATGAGTATTCATATGTAGGCGCTGGCCAGGCGCCACGCGAGAATGGATGAGACACATGGCAGGATTTGTAATCCGTATTTAAGCCCAGCAAACTTTTACTCTGCATTTCCCGCTATAATCGCCGCCTTTTGTTTTCCTCATCTTTCTGGATCATCTCATGTCATTACCACTTCCTACGCTCATTTTAAAATCGCAAGCCGACCGCCGCTTGAAACTCGGCCACTTATGGGTGTTCAGCAATGAAGTCGATATTGTGCGTTCGCCGCTCAAAGGTTTTGCCATGGGACAGCAAGCGCTAGTGACAACCCACAGCGGTAAGCCATTGGGCATAGCGTTTATGAATCCCAACGGTTTAATTTGCGGGCGTATGGTCAGCCGCGACGAGGCTTTCCCGCTCAATAAATCTTTACTAGTGCATCGCTTCAAGCAATCACTTGGCTTGCGTGAGCTTACATTTAACGAACCTTACTATCGCCTGGTCTACGGTGATTCCGATTTATTACCAGGTTTGGTAGTCGACAGATACGGCGATTATCTGGTGGTGCAAATATCGGGTGCGGGCATGGAATTATTAAAAAATGACATCATAGATGCGCTGGTACAAGTTCTTAAGCCGACCGGAATTTTGTTTAGCAATGAGCACAGTGGACGTGAGCTTGAAGACTTGCCGGAGTACAGCGAAATCGTTTATGGCGTAGTACCTGAATATGTTGAGCTGATCGAAAACGGCACGCGCTTTATGGCGCCGATTCGCGCAGGCCAAAAAACCGGTTGGTTTTATGATCACCGAATTAATCGTGCACAGTTACAGAATTATGTGAAAGGCAAACGTGTATTAGATGTTTTTTCTTACATCGGCGGATGGGGTGTGCAAGCGGCAAAAGCGGGTGCGCTTGAGGTCACTTGTGTAGATTCCTCAGAACAAGCGCTAGTGGGCGTTACCAAAAATGCTGAATTAAATGGGGTTGGCAACCGTGTACAAACCATTCACGGCAAAGCCATAGATGTGCTCAAAAAATTAGTAGCTGAAGATGTGCGTTTTGATGTGATAGTGCTGGACCCTCCTGCTTTTATCAAAAAGCGCAAAGATCAAAAAGCCGGTGAAGCTGCCTATCGCCATATCAACGAACTCGCTATGCGCTTATTGGGCCGCGATGGATTGTTAGTGTCCGCCTCATGCTCTATGCATTTAAGTAACAATGCATTGGTTGAGATAGTCCGTGCTGCAGGTCGTCATCTGGATCGCCATGTACAAATTATTGGTCAGGGCGGGCAAGGGCCAGATCATCCAGTGCATCCGGCAATTCCGGAAACAGAATATTTAAAAGCGGTGTTTGCGCGGGTTTATTTGGCGTGATGAGTTTTTGTAACAGTTATAAAAATGCCGAGTTTGGGCTCGGCATTTTTTATTAATTCATAAGCATTATAGTTTTACGCAGTTAACTCTATCAGTCGCAATTTAAAGACATACATTTCCAATTGCACATCATTCGAACTTCCCTGTCCGATTAAAAATAAAATTTTATTTTATAGAAATTGCTCGCAATAAAAATTTATTTTTTCAGTATGTTCACATATTCGCTATGCTCACCATTTTTATCAAAGGTGGCGATTTGAAAAATATAATTACCTTCCAGCCAGGAGAAATTATAAAAATTGGTCCAGGCGTCATTGATGGTGATGTAGGTAAAGTCCGCAGCGGATGCTAATTTGTAGCGAATTTTATAACCACCTATTTGCGTGATATCTAAAATTTGACCATTTTCTCGGGTTTTCGGTGCTGTCCAGCTGATGCCGACCGGGCCTGCAATTTGCACTGCTATAACCTTTACACCGTCCACTATAGTATCGATTATATCCACTACATTGCGCGCAGAGCTTGAAGCTTTAGAGCTTATGCTGCTAGAGCTGGCCGCTTTGGAACTGGCAGGCTTGGAAGAAGTTGCAGCACTCGAAGATGACGATACTGCATCAGTACTTTCAATTTTAAACCAATTGATATTGAAGCCGCTGGTAATGACACTGATTCCAAACGTGTGATAACCCGAAGGAAGTGTAACTATGCGCGTAACGTCAACCCACTTTTGCCAATCACCAGTGCGCGGTACTGACACTTTGTCATAAACGGTTCCATGGTTGCTCTCGCGAATAATAAAACTACCTCCGCCCTCCAGGCTTGCGACGCGATAGGTAATTTTGTATTGGCCCGTAGTGCGGATTTTTACACGCGTAGATGCGAAAGATATCCAATCGCGCGCATCTGTCCAGCCAACATATAACCCATTGCCAGTGTCTACAGCTGCTGCGGTGCTGATGCCCTTCATCGATAAATAATTTTCTGCTTGAATAGTCGCAGGGAGCGTTAAGGTGTCTGCTGTTGCTTCGTAACTGATAGCGGATAAAGAAAGCATCGCGATGGTTATTTTTTTAGCAAATGTTTGCCATTTGAATCTGTCATTCAAGTGTAGATAATTCATAATACCAACTTAATTAAAATTAAATTAAAATTTGTATAACGGCGCTAAGGTGGCGGCGAAATATTTTGCGTGAAAAATTGACGTGACGACAATAAATCTATTTCGTTATTAAACTATTTTGATTCAATCGTAAAAATGCATTTGTAAATTGATTTTTTATGCGGGTGATCAAATTAAACAAGGAAGAACCTAATCCATCTGGATTTGATAGTATTTTGTAAAAAAAATCGACGCAACGCGCAATTACAAAAAATGTGACCTGTTCCACTAAATTGCGCCATTTCAAATAAATTAGCGTACGCAATAGGACTTAAAGAGCGCGAAAGCGAAAAGTCTGTAGTCATGACAAACAGAATCTGATTCCGTTGCAATTTTTTTCGATTTTAATAGCGATGTAATGCGTTAATTTAATGGTGCTTTGCGGCGCACCAAGTTAGATCAAAGGGCTATGGTAATTTTAAATAATTGCAGTTTTATTGCGGTTTTTTTAAATCTACAAACTGTGATGGAGTCGAGATAAGTTTGGCGGGCTTTAGTGGTTTATTATTTATTTTTTTACAGTAGTCGTATTGCGTAGCACGAAAAGGTCTCTTGAATTCTTTTATATTGTAATGCTGAGGTTATTTACACCACGAAGCTCTCAATCACAAAGCTCTCATTCACAAAGCAGTCTTCACAAAGCTCTCATTTATCAGAGCTGAACTCTTATTCGTGCGACTTGGCTTGAGAAAAAATTCGTTTCAAGAATTTTTTAAATTGGGTTTTTTCCCCTCCGCGCACTATTCTGAAGCCTACAGTGTTTTTAGTTTCCTTAGGGCGAGCAGATGTTTCGGAGAAAACACTAATGTTTGCAATTCGGTCAGAATAAGAGCCGCCCCGGATTAAGCGATGCTCACACAGGAATGTCGCTTTTTCTTCGTGAGTTTCACTACAATCATCAACCCATTCGGCGACATTTCCGGCGGTATCATAGAGGCCAAAATCATTGGGTGGATAACTGCCAACCGCTTGTGTTTGATTGCTGAATAAACTTGTTAATAAAGATTTGCAGCCAAAACAGTTGGCTCGGTCAACAGCATCGTCATCATTATTGCCCCACCAAAAGCTGCTGGTGGTACCGCCTCTCGCTGCATATTCCCATTCTGCCGTGCTGGCCAGGCGATAATGTTGGCCGGTCATTTTACTCAGCCAGTTGGTATAGGACATGGCATCGTCCCAACTAACATTAATCACGGGTTGGTTGCCGCGGCCCCAGCCATTGTCATCGGGTAAAGCGCGATTAGTAGCAGCGGCGAAATAATCATATTCATTAAACGTAATTTCGTAACGACTGATGTAAAAATTTGTATCGAGAAAAACTTTCTTAACGGCATTTTCATCTGTATCTGCCGCATTGCCCATTAAAAATTCGCGCGCTTGAATTGATACCATATCGGGTAATGGCAGCGCATTTAGATTTGCCTCTTTTTTATTTAAAGAGACATTAACGGCAGCATTGTCGCTCTTCAGGTCAATCCAATTTGTTTGGGTGACGTGACCCTCCTGACTAACTTCTACATGATAAGCACCGGGCGCAAGTTTAATGCCTGGGTGATAACTCTCTTTGATATTTAGAATTCGCACGCGCGCACTGGCAGGTGTGGCATTAATGGTTAAGTTTAATAAATCCGTTTTATTTTTCGCGGCGGCAGATGCGCTTGGTGCACTACTTGAATCCAGAGATACCATCACAATGCCTAGCAATACCAGCACGAGTACGCCTACCGCACTGTAAATCCAATAAGGTTGGTGGCGATAATGATTAAAAATATCGGCCACTGTAACCGGTTGCGAAACAATCGTGTGAGCTTCCATACGCTCAGGAGTTGAGTCATCAATGATCAGTGTTTTTTCCGGCCTTTTTAAAATATGTTGGATGAGACGGGTGAGCGCCTGCGACAGTTTTTTTGTGTAAAACCATAAATGCTGTGCAAGTAGAAAACTCATGGTTTTTAACAATTGCAGCGACTGGGTTTGCCGATCAACGGATGCGAGTAGCGGTGCGGATGATATTTTCACTTGTTCGAGAGCGTTGATTAGCTCTCGCGCATTATGGTAACGATGCTCAGGTTTTTTGGCGAGTAGCTTATCTAAAACCGGTTGTAAGAAAAAAAACTGTAGTGGTAGCTTTGGTGCTTTTTCATGGATATGTTTAATGCCGAGTTCGAGCGAGCAGTCAGCTTGAAACGGCCGGGCTCCAGTAAGCATTTCATAAAAAACTACGCCGAGGCTATACAAATCTGCGCGGCCGTCGCTGGCTTCCCCTTTTGCCTGTTCAGGGCTCATGTACAAAGGTGTGCCTATGACTGCGCCGACTTGTGTCATCTTGGTATCGTTTTTAATCGTGCGAGCTATGCCAAAATCCGTCAGTACGGGCGAGTTATCGGCACGAAATAAAATATTTTCAGGTTTGATATCGCGATGCACATAGCCTTTGATGTGTGCATGCTCCAGTGCCGCTGCTATGCCGATCATTATTTTTATGGTGTCTTTGGTTTGAATGCCTTGAGCAATTTTTTGGTCTAGCGAACCATTGGCTAAAAACTCCATGGAAATATAATTGAAGCTTTGGTGACGACCAATATCGTAAATGGGGATGATGTTGGGGTGCGATAGCTGACCAATAATGTTGGCTTCGAGTTTAAAACGTTGATGAAATTCCGGGTCAATATCCAGCGCGGGTTTCATAACTTTGAGCGCAAGCGTACGTCCCACGCTGTGTTGCGTGGCCAGATATACAGTGGCCATGCCGCCGCTGTTGATCTTTTTAATGAGGGTATATCCGGGAATTTGCATTTGTTTTGGACTTGGTTGCGCTAACATCGACAGATTAAGGCCGCCATAGTAGCAAAATTAACCAGTTTAAACAGCTTTCTTACCATTCCTTATCAAGTCAATGTCTGTACAAACAACGCCGACCCGAATAGTGCTGACTTAAGGGCTTGAAGTGCGATGCTTCGCTAGGAGATTTATTTTATTCCCGCAAACTTATCACCGGCCAACCTTTTTCCTTTGCAATTTTTTCTAATCTTTCATCAGGATCAACTGCTACAGGATTGGTGACCAGCTCCAACAATGGCAAATCATTAATGGAGTCGCTGTAAAAATATGCGCCGTCTAACTTATGCTTATTGGTTTCTAACCACTCATGCAAACGAATAACCTTTCCACCCTGGAAACAGGGGGTGCCAATACTTTTACCGGTGTAGCGGCCCGCTACTATTTCGGGGTCGGTAGCGAGTATGTCATCCACATTTAGTAGCTGTGCAATAGGGCGAGTGACGAAGCTGTTGGTGGCGGTGATGATAAGTAGGTAATCGCCGCGTGCGCGATGTTGGTCCAATAACGCCTTGGCTTTGGGTAACAGCATCGGTTGTATGTGAGTTTGCATAAACTCAAGGTGTAGCGCCGCAAGTTCTTCCGCTGGGTGGCGGGTGAGGACGGCCAATGAAAATTGCAAAAAAGCATAGATGTCGAGCGTGCCCGCTTTATAGTCTTGATAAAAACGGTCGTTAGCAAGGCGATATTCCTCACCATCTACCAGATTTTTTTGGACGAGAAATTCGCCCCAGCTGTGGTCGCTGTCGCCAGCAAGGAGAGTGTTATCAAGATCAAAAATAGCGAGGCTCACGGAATACCTTTAAATTATTGGCGGCGTTAAGGGAGTTGGGGATGTTTAGGGAGGGTAGGATAGCGATTGGCGACCTACTGCTCAACCGCTACCTAAAAAAACAGGTGAAAATTAAATGGAAAAGTTGTGGGGTTGCGAAGCGTAGCGGCGAATATTAACGCTGGCGGCTGGTGTATTTAAAGCCTGAATCAGTTTGTGCTCTGCAGGCGGAGCGGTGTTCTTATGGGCAAGCGATGCACTAACTAATGCCAAATACAAACCTAATCGCGATAACAGTAAATAATTTTGGGGCATATATCCTCCTTGGGCACAGTGGGTGGGTATGCGCAACACTATGTTGCGCTGGAAAGTATTATGAATATGAGTCGCGAAATTAGCGTGGGAAAAAGTCACAGGATGTAAATGGATAAATACCCTTAGCCTGGTTGTTTGTGTTGTTAGGATTTCAGGGGCGAAGACTCTGCTGAAGCGCAAAGGGTCTTTTTTGCCTAGGTTATGAATAATTTCCGACTTTTATATGGCCTCCACCGCTAGGCAAATTACAAGGTGTATGCATTGTTTGGCAGAGATACTTTTCGCCTCCACCGCTTAACCCTCGACCGCTCGCTAACTAAATGGGCCGCCAGGGTTGCGGCTTTGTGCCAGCCTGTTATAGTGCGGCAAAAGCCGTTTTGTGAATCAGTTCCTCTGGCGCAACATTTTTATAGGGACTATCTATTTTAAAGTAGATAGCAATGGATCCCCGTGATAGATAGTGATGGTTTTCGCCCGAATGTGGGTATTATTTTAACGAACGATGCCGGCCAGTTATTGTGGGCACGGCGTGTGGGTGGACAAGATGCTTGGCAATTTCCGCAGGGCGGGATTAACGAGCAGGAGTCGCCGGAACAGGCATTGTTTCGCGAGTTGCATGAAGAAATTGGCTTGCATCCGAAAGATGTAAAAATACTTGCGTGCACGCGGGGTTGGCTGCGTTATCGCTTGCCGGACCGGTTGATGCGGCATCATTCGCAACCCTTGTGCATCGGCCAAAAACAAAAGTGGTATTTGTTGCGCTTACTCGGCGATGATCGAAATATTTCGCTTAACAATGGCGGCCGCGCAGAGTTCGATGCATGGCGTTGGGTAAGCTATTGGTATCCCTTGGGTAAAGTTGTCTCATTTAAAAAAGATGTTTATCGCCGCGCACTTAAAGAGCTTTCGCTGACCCATGCCATGTTTGAGCTGGACCAGCTAAAGTAAACACCAGAATGATAATTGGATTGCACCCATGCTGAATTCGCTTCGCTCGATAGTTCAAGAAGTAAACTCCGCGCGCGATTTAACCTCGGCGTTGAAGATTATTGTATCGAGCGTAAAAAGTGCCATGCGTACCCATGTGTGCTCCGTTTATTTGGTTGATGCCAGCGGCGACTATGTGTTGATGGCCACCGAAGGTTTGAATCAGGATGCGGTGGGTAAGGTGCGCTTACATCCGGGTGAGGGGCTTGTCGGACGCGTTGTTGTGCGTGAAGAACCGATTAATCTTGAGCATGCAGAAGCCCACCCCAGCTATCAATATTTTCCTGAAACCGGAGAAGAGCGCTATCGCTCATTTCTTGGTGTACCTATTATTCATCATCGTAAAGTGTTGGGTGTTTTAGTAGTACAGCAAGTCGAACAACGCCGTTTTGATGAAGGTGATGAATCGTTCCTGGTGACAATGTCGGCGCAACTAGCCGGAGTCATCGCTCATGCCGAAGCCACTGGTGGTATTAAAGACATTGGTCAAAAAGCGGTGCAGGCGCGTTTTATCGGTTCGCCTGGCTCATCCGGTGTGGCTATAGGTGAAGCCGTCGTTATTGCACCGCAAGCCGATTTGCGCTCAGTCCCCTTTAAACCCTACGTTGATCTGGATGCGGAAATTGCTTTCTTCCAGCGCTGCCTGATGGCTGTTCGCGAAGATATTAAAGCTCTTGGTGCCAAGCTCAAAGATCGCTTAAATCGCGAAGAGCGCGCGCTGTTTGATGCCTATCTATCCATGCTGGACGACGCTTCACTGGGTGGTGAAGTTACCGAACGTATCCGCAAAGGTGCCAATGCTCCTTATGCATGGAGCGAGGTTATTCTCGAGCATGAATCAACGTTTAACAGTATGGATGATCCCTATTTACGTGAGCGGGCAACAGACTTGCGCGATCTGGGTCGCCGCGTGTTGGCCTATTTGCTGGAGTCCAATAAAAAAGGACGCGTTTACCCGGATAAAGCCGTTCTTGTGGGTGAAGAGCTTACCGCAACTATGTTGGGCGAGATCCCGCCGGAAAAGTTGGTTGGACTGGTGTCGGTGGAAGGTTCCAGCAATTCCCATGTGGCAATTTTGGCGCGGGCCATGGGTATTCCTACGGTCATGGGCGTAGTGGATTTACCCTATTTGCAGTTGGATGGCCGCCCTTTAATTGTCGATGGTTATCGCGGTTCAGTGTATTGCGATCCTAACGAGCTGGTCGTCAAGCATTACAACGGGATTGTCCTTGAAGATTTAGCCTTGGTAAAAGGGCTGGAAGCGCTGCGCGATTTGCCCTGTGAAACCACGGACAATTACCGTTTAACATTATGGGTTAACACCGGCTTGATGGCCGATGTTGTGCGCTCGTTAGAGCGCGGTGCAGAAGGTGTTGGTCTATATCGCACTGAAATTCCGTTTTTGATGCGTGACCGCTTCCCCAGCGAAGAAGAGCAACGCATCATTTACCGTGAACAGCTTGCGGCTTTTGCACCTAATCCGGTAACCATACGTACCCTGGATATCGGTGGCGATAAAGCCCTGCCTTATTTTCCCATCGAAGAAGACAACCCGTTTCTGGGCTGGCGCGGTATTCGCGTTACGCTTGATCACCCGGAAATTTTCCTGGCGCAAGTGCGCGCCATGATAAAGGCCAGCGAAGGTTTGGATAACCTGCGCATCCTCTTGCCGATGATCACCAGCGTTCCTGAGTTGACCGCTTCAAAAGCGCTGATAACGCGAGTGTTCAATGAGCTAATTGAAGAAGGGTACAAAGTCAAAATGCCACCCGTGGGCGTTATGATTGAAGTGCCTGCAGCGGTGTACCAAACCCGTGAGCTGGCAGCGCGCTCTGAATTTTTATCGGTTGGCAGTAATGACCTTACCCAATATCTACTCGCGGTGGATCGTAACAACGCGCGCGTGGCCGATCTCTATCAGGCTTTCCACCCTGCGGTTTTGCGGGCTCTCCAGCACATAGTCAACGAAGCTCATGCGGAAGGTGTGAATGTCAGTATTTGCGGCGAGTTAGCGGGTGACCCGAGTGCTGCAGTGTTGCTAATGGCAATGGGTTTTGATGTGCTCTCCATGAGTGCGACCAACTTACCTAAAGTTAAATCGGTGATTCGCGGTATTTCATTTAGTTTAGCCAAAGCGTTATTGGATGAAGTTATCGTTATGGAGGACGCTGATCAAATCCGTGACCGTATAGAGCAAGTGCTAAGCGAGGCAGATGTAACGCGTTTAATTCGGCCTGTCGGTGCCGACGGTTTTGAAGAATAAATTGTCGATAGTTGACAGAAATAAAATGTTAAAACGGTGATTGTGATTAAAAAATCAAGATAAAAATTCATGCTAACCCTGCATTTTAATTTGTTAAGTCCCGCGTTAAGTAGCTCCCTCGATAGGTATTAGTATGTTGGTATTCCCTGCGTTCGACCCCGTTGCTGTAGCTATAGGTCCCTATACTATTTTCGATAAAGTTATCGGTCCACTAAACGTGCATTGGTATGGGCTGATGTATTTGTTTGCTTTTTTTACCGCATGGCTAATAGCATTTTATCGCAGTAAAAAGCCAGGCCAGCCGGTTGCCCAACACGAGGTGGAAAACCTTATCACCTATGGTGCATTCGGAGTCATTTTAGGCGGTCGTTTT
>JAZKFX010000038.1:0-130074 GCA_040386215.1 Pseudomonadota bacterium | reverse complement strand
CACTGAAGTGTTTGGGGCAAAGCTCATTTGCTTTGCAAAATTGCTGCGCGGAAATGCCACTCGCTACCTGTTGTGCAAATAAAGCACGCCACTCATGTTCATTGCGTTTTATCATAAAGCCTCCTGAGGAATTTGGAGGCGCTACGCTACGGAAAAAATGTGCAGGTTAATATAGTGTGGTTCGTACTGCGGTTACCTTTTACAAGTCTGCGCGGGAAGTGTATCTCACTAGCAAAAATACCGCCGCGCATTCCGTATATTAAGCAGGTGTCTCCACTGGAGACACCTTGTGCTACATGCGGAAAAATTCATCCCCTCGCAAATTTACCGCCGCCTTTACCGCAGCGCGTGGCCTCGTGTCAGCGTTGCTGTACGCTACTCCACGAGGCTGCGAAAATTACTCTTGGCGCGCTCATTATTAGCCTGCGAGCACACAACGATTTTTTATCTACTAGGCGACAATGGCTTACCAAAAATTATCGAGGTTAAGTCATGAAAAAGTTTTTAATACGTGCATTAATATCTATTTTACTAATGATGGTGCCGAGCAATATATGGCAATATGTGTCCGACGAATCACCCGAGCTACAAGAAAAAGCGCTTAAGCATCCATGTACAAAAAAAATCTTAGTGCTAAGTTTTTGCTATTTATAAAAAATTTAAAACGAGACGGTTAGAATCTTGGCATGGAAAAAATATGACGGTAAAAAAAGATTGGATTGGCTTCTATTTTTTGCTATTCATTTACGCAGCTATGGATATGGATTGGATATCTGCTCATCACGAGATTTTTTAATTTATGAAAAGCGCAATTTAAAGCCACGACGAATTTCCTAAATATTTTTAAGAATATGGTGAAAGCGAATTCTGTGAAACTTGTGTTGATACATATTGTAGGCGCACTACCGTTCACATTTTGAATTTGATAAGGCAGCATTGATTCGATCCAACTATTTTTTATTTCTGTTGTTTAGGTTTAGTGTTGTTCTTTTTATATACGTCATTTTTGTTAAAGTTGACACCCAACTTTAAGTGTCGTTTGCGCCGCTGCATTCTTTGAGGTTATGATGGGTCGGAAGGCGCCTTGGGCTTTATCAACCTACATCGACTAGATGTTTAATTCAATGCGGAATTTTTAAATTCATTGTTGAGTAAATTTTGAATTTTTGTTCACTGTGAAATATAAGTTGTGTTATTTGATTTTCAGCTGACCAAATGCTTCAGCTCTATTTATCAATCAACGGCGTGTTCGTTCAAGCTATTTTATTCAACCCGGAATTATTCAACTCTATGGACCACCTTCAATCCAGTTTGCAAATCAAATTCGCGCAGCGCAGTGAGGCCGGGCGCAAACCTGAAAATCAGGACACCGTAGGCGCGCGCATTCCTGAAGGCCAGGCTCTTACGCACAAAGGTATCGCCATTGCCATCGCTGACGGGGTCAGCAGTAGCCTGGCGGCGCGCGAAGCCAGCCAAACGGCCATTGCCGGCTTTCTCACGGATTATTACGCTACCCCTGACACCTGGCGTACCCAGCAATCTGCAATTCGAGTTATTCAAGCCTTAAACTCCAGCTTATTTGGCCGCAGCCAAAATTCAATTTATGGTGAAGGTTACCTCAGCACTTTTTCCGCATTGATTTTAAAAGGCTCAACGGCGTTTATATTTCATGTTGGCGATACGCGTATTTATCGTTTGCGCGGTAATGATTTTGAATTGCTCACTCGCGACCACACGCAACGCGTTGATCGCGATACCACTCATCTCAGCCGTGCTATAGGTGCAGATCCTTATCTGGAAGTGGATATGCACACTTGTGAGATCGAAGTGGGTGATGTGTTTATTTTAAGTTGCGATGGTATTCACGAGTTTATTCCCGCCGCAGAATTCAAACAGTTTGTTATTGCTCAGCGACAAGATCTGGAAGCGCTGGTCAATGGCGCCATTGAGCTTGCATTAACGCATAAGAGTAACGACAACCTGAGTATTCAAGCCGCCTGCATTGAACAAATTGGCAGCGCCACCCAGAGTGAAGCAGTGCAAGTATTGTCGCGCTTGCCCTTCCCGCCATTATTGTCGCCAGGGCAAGCGCTGGATGGTTTGCGTGTTAAAAAAATTCTCCATGAATCTAATCGCAGTCAGGTTTATTTGGTAGAGGATGAAAAAAATACGCAATTTATAATGAAAACGCCCTCGGTTATTTTTCAGGATGATACGGCTTATATTGAGCGTTTTGTGATGGAATCCTGGATTGGTGTGCGCATTCAAAATCCGCAAGTTGCGCGAATTGTTGCCGCACCGGAATCACGGTCGTGCTTGTATTATTTGACTGAATATATTCCCGGGCCCACGCTCACTCAATTATTAAAAGAGCGCGGCACCTTATCCATTGTCGATGCAGTTGAACTTATCGAGACATTAATTCGCGGTGTGCGCGCAATGCACCGCAAAGAAACCTTGCATCAGGATTTGAAGCCCGACAATATTATTGTCAGTGCCAAAGGCCCGATTATTGTTGATTTTGGTTCTTGCCGGGTGGCGGGCGTTGAAGAAATAGCCGTGCCCTTTGTGCGCGACAATGTGTTGGGAACTATGGACTATTCGGCACCGGAATATCGCTATGGTGGTAAGCCTGGCCCTGCCTCGGATCAATTTTCGCTGGCGGTTTTGCTTTACGAAATGCTTACCGGAAAGTTGCCTTATGGAACGAGCTACGCCAAAGCCATGGATTTAAACAGTTTCCAAAAATTAAAATATCACTCCGCCATGCAGCACAATCCCTTAGTGCCTTACTGGTTAGATAGGGCCTTGCAAAAAGCGCTGAGCATTTATCCTAACGCGCGCTATGAAGCTTTATCAGAATGGTTGCAAGACTTAAAGCGCCCCAATCCCGAATGGCTTACGCAACGGCAACAACCTTTATTAGAACGCTACCCCGACAAAGTGTGGAAATTTTTAGCCGTTACCGGATGGCTGAGCACTCTAGTGTTATTGCTACTGCGGAAGTAGTTCGGGGCTGGCGCCTCACTCTAGCGCAGCTGCTGTTATGGCTCATCAACTCCTACCCTAAATAGCCAGCCGGCTATGCATACGCAATCCCCTCCAGGCCAGGTTATGCACCCCTGGCTTTTTTCTGCCCAAAAATTAGTAACTCAAACAGTGGCGAATAACAGACGGTAAACTATTCTAAGTAAACCTATAGCCTTTTCTGTCTTCATTGATGTACCCAAAAACCACAAGCGAGCGTTATGTAAAGTGCCTAACTATTTGATAGTCATAATATTAATTTTTGGCGCCGCAGGTGTTGGGGGCTTGGTGTTAGTACGGCATCACTATGAAACTGCGGCTAATTTACAGGCTTTGAAAACCAAACAGTTGTTAGACAGCATGGTTGATAAAAGCGAACACAATGCATTAATCGAGAGCAATCAGGCGGTAATTAAACAACTCAATGAACAGGTTTCGCAATTGCGCAAGCAATTGGCAGCTGCGGATATGCAAGTGCGGCAGCATGTGACGCAACAAGAACAAATTCTGATGGACAAGCATGTGGCGCTTGAGCGCATGAGTAGCGAAAACGAAAATGAACTAGCCAAGACCAACGAAAAAATAGAAGCCTTACGCAGCAATGCGCGCAAGTTACAAAATGATCTTTTATCGTTTGAGCGTTGGGCAATACAGTTGGCAAGTTTAATGGCTAACAACGCGGTCATGCAAAAACAAAGCAAAACGTTTCAGGGTATTGTTAAACAAATTATTATTTTGGCGCTTAACGCAAGTATCGAAGCCGCGCGAGCAGGGGCAGCAGGAAAGGGTTTTGCAGTGGTTGCATCTGAGGTTCGCAATCTGGCCAATGAATCTGAAGCGCTAAATAATAATAACAAAGATAATCTTTGTAAAAATGAAATTCTGACCATCACCACATTTCAGGATATTCAAGCAACCAGCAGAATGATTCTCACTGGTGTGACTAATCTGCAATCGGATATTGATAAGCTTTTACGGTAATTTAACGCGGCACAGGGTGGTAATGCTTACTCGCGAAACACAAAAAAAGGTTAGGTAATGAACGCCGCTAATCATAAAAATTTAGCAACTATTTTAGGCCAATCTTTTAATGAGATGCTAAGCTCAATTGGCAAGCAGCGGGAGTTAACCATCAAGCCGGTGGAGAAGCAACTCATCCAGCCACTTGGATTTAAAACGGTTATATGTTCGATAGCGTCTTCATCATTCAAGCTAAATATGTTGTTGCATTTTCCTTTAGATAACCTTGCTGCTGAAAATTTTATAACACTGATTCATATTGATCCGAGTAAAGATGTGCAGGTGCAATATCAGGATTATATTTCCGAATTAACTAACAGCTTGTGTGGCTCAGCCAATAGAATTTTAGGTGTGTGCGGTTTTTCAACGGGTATGTCTACTCCCGTCACCTTGCAAATTACTAACAGCACCTTGCACATGAATGCGATAGCGCCGGGAAGTGAAGCGCATATTGGTTGTTTTCTCAATGATGATCCACTGGTTTTTGCGAGTCTCTATCTATTTATAAATCAGGGTTTCGAAAGTAGTTTGCTCATAACAGTGCCGGAGTTTGGCATCGCAACTGAAAATTCAGGAGAGCTTGAATTTTTTTAACATAAAGTTCCAGGTGGAGTATTTATAAATGGCAAAAATATTAGTGGTTGATGATTCCAGTACCGTGCGAAATGAGGTGAGTAGTTTTCTCATATCCCATGGTCTTGATGTGGACACCGCCATTGATGGCGTGGACGGTCTATCGAAGATTGGGCGAGATCCAAATTTAAAACTCGTTATTTGTGACGTAAATATGCCGAACATGGATGGCCTCACTATGGTTGAAAAAGTTAAAGCTTCTGGCAAAACAATTTCGATCATTATGCTCACCACCGAAAGTAATCCGAGTATGAAACAAAGAGGAAAAGATGCCGGAGTGAAAGGCTGGATTGTTAAACCCTTTAATGGCGCGGCGACGTTGGAAGGTATTAAAAAGCTGATTATGTGAAGCTGAGCCTTAGCGCTGGTAACAAGGCTTCCAGTAATAAAGCTCGCTGTAATAAATTTTCGTTTATTGAATTTGCCGCGCAATAAGCTGTTAAGCAAGCACTCAAGAGAGCTGTGAAATAGCACGGCGCAATGAAAAATTTGCAGATCAATGTAATAGCACATTTGCAACATATTCTGCCACGTTTCATTCATCCAACCTGGACCCTGAAAATGATCGATACCACATTCCCTGCGGTAAGCAAAGTGATTGTTTACGATTGCAGCCCACTGCATGAAGCCAGAATTAAACAATTCTGTGAAAGCCATAATTTGATAGCCGTTAAACCGCAAGGCAAAGGGATATTGGATGTACTGAAATCCTACGTTGATCTGGGGGCAATTTTTTTATCTGAAGATCTCGATGATAGTGTTGCTGGCGGCATTGCCTTAGGTAAGGAAATTCATCGTATCAGGCCAGAGCTACCGATTATTCTACGCAGCAATTCAAGCGCAAAAACATTAGCGGAAAATATCAATGCCAATAAGTTCGTTTGTGCCACCTATAACATTGATGATATTGAGTCATTAGTCCAAACCCTCGACGAACATATATTTTGTACCCATTATCCTAATTCTCTGGTGCGGGGAATTGAAGAGATAACGCGCAGTACTTTGCATCATTTTTTTGATGATGTTGAAATTGAAGTTGCCACACCCTACGTGGTTAAAGATCGCATTATTTTTGGTGAATTATTTAGCCTTATTCCGGTAGAAAGCTCTTGGTGTAAAGGCTACATGATGCTGCAAATAGAAGAGGCCAATGTTCGCGATATGGTAAAGCTTGAAAAGATATCCGGTCCCGATAATGATTTGGATAACTTTAGAATTATTAATGACGTATTAAGTGAAATCACTAATATGACCTGGGGCGGAATAAGGAACCGTTTTGTGGTTGAGGAAACGTCCCACAACGAAATCTCAACGCAAGTACCTATTATTGTCAATCACAAAAATAAGTACATCACCTTTGGCACTAACACGCCGCAATTATGTTTTCGCTATACGCTAAACCGGCCCGACAAACAAAAATCCTTTACCTTGTATCACAAATTTGTATTCAATTTATATTGGAAGCCGGACAGGTTTAGTGAAAATGAACCCTCAGTTAATGATTTGGTAAATGCTGGTGAGTTAGACTTCTTCTAATGCGTTACCTTAATTGGCTGAGGCTTGTTGTGATACTTGTTATTTCACTAAATATATTTACAGAAAATCTCTTTTTAAAATATAAATATTCAATTAAGAATTCAATCAGAATTGATAAGAGATATTTTTATAATTTTTGTTTTGTGGCGTGAAAATTATGTTATCGCAAATACGATCGTCATTTGGCTGCATTATCTGGAAGATATCTATCTTTTTTGCGTTGTTGATTCCTTGTTGTGTAGTGAAGATAGCAACTGCCTCCGGTATTCCCGAAAAAATTAGTTTTCAAAATATTTTAGAGAATAAAGATATCGCCATGGGCGAAGGTGCTTCATTCTTCCAGGACAGTGAAGGATTTATGTGGTTGGGGGGCGCGACGGCGCTTATTCGTTACGATGGTTACGAATTTCGCCAAATATATATTACTTCGGATGATAATCCGGGTGAAAAGGAGACTGTGCATTTTGCCGAAAATATCTTTCAAGATAGCCATCACAATATTTGGATTGCTTCACGAGCCGGATTATTAAAATATGATCCCAGCACGGAGCGGCTAACTAGAATTAAAGACGATGTTAACAATCCAATGAAAATATCGACCAGTGATATTATGGATGTTATAGAGCTACCTACCGGTGAAATATTTGCCTGCTCGGTTGTAGGTATATTCATTGTCGATCCAGCCACTTTCAAATACACCAGCATAGCGTCGGATAGAAAAAATCCAAATTGGCTGCAGAGCGTGCGCGTTAATTCGGTTTATTTGGGTGGGCCTGATGACATTTGGTTAGGTACTGACGAAGGCCTGGAAAAACTGAATTGGAAAACAAAACAATTTACGCTTTACAAGGTAGATGCAGAGCATCCAGATTTAGTTCCAGATAATACTGTTGTCGATATTATTTCAGATCGCGAAGGTAAATTTTGGTTAGCAACAACTAATGGCGTGGTTCATTACGATCCCAACACCCACGAAGCAACGCGCTACATTCACGATATCAACGACCGTTATAGCTTGGGTAACAATGATGTGTGGAGATTGCTGCTAGATTCTCAGGGGATTTTGTGGGCAGCTTCTGATGGCGGCGGCGTATCGGTTTTCAATAAAGAAAAAAACAATTTTATTAATCACAAGTTTGAAGCAGGTCGCTTGGGTTCTCTCAATACCAATAAAGCGCGCAGTGTATTTGAGGATAGAAATGGGGATATTTGGGTAGGTAATTATCCTACTGGGATTAACTTTTTTGATCGCTCAAGCGCACCCATTGCGACTTATACTAACGATAAATCAAATCCTGTTAGTCTGAGCTATGACTCCGTCCTGTCAGTTCAGGAAGATAAAAATGGCAATTTATGGTTAGGCACCGACGGCGGCGGATTAAACTTTTTTGATCGTGAAAAAAACGAATTTACCAGTTATAAAAATGATCCTAAAGACCCGACGACAATTAATGGTGATTCGGTATTAACAACTTTTATAGATTCTACCGGGTTAGTTTGGACCGGTACCTGGGGCGGTGGCATAGCAAGTTTTAATACCGTGGATAAGAAATTCACGCGCTATCCGTTCGATCAGCAACGCAAGATTACGGAAAGACTTAGTACGTCAACCCGACTTAACAGTGCTTCGATCTGGTCAATCAAGGAAGATAAAAATCATGATTTATGGATTGCTACTCATACCGGTGGAATCAGTAAATACAATCGCGAGACAAAAATATATACCCATTACAATCACATTGACGGTGATGCTGAATCCTTGAGTCATAATTTAGTGTGGAGCACCTATGAAGATTCAAAGGGTAACCTCTGGGTTGCTACTGTAACCGGGTTGAATCTTATGGATCGGGAAAAAGCTACATTTACCAATTTTACTCAAGATCCTAACAACCCCAGAAGCCTCCGCAACTCATCTATTCTTTCACTACTGGAAGACAGCAAAAAAAGATTGTGGGTGGGCACCGATTTGGGCTTGCATTTATTTAATCCAGAAACAAAAGATTTCACCGTTTACAATAAAAAAAGTGGATTTATTAACGACGGTATTCGTAATATTTTGGAAGATTCTGAAGGCCTCCTGTGGGTAAGCACTAACAATGGATTTGCTTCGTTTGATCCCGAAACCAAAAAAATTAAAAATTATAATCGTATTGGTGGACGCCTGATCGGTGGCTTTGCAACTAACTCAGGAATAGTGAGCAGCCGGGGCGAAATCATTTTTGGTGGTATCGAAGGGCTGCGAATCTTTCATCCAAATGATCTTTCTGAAAATAAGCAAGCACCGCCTGTCGTGCTAACAGATTTTAAAATATTTGCGGATAGCATAAAGGTGGGTACGCCTGATGGGATACTAAAAAAAGCGATTAACCAAACCGATACGATTACGTTGGATCATACAAAGTCCATGTTTGTATTTGGTTTTGCGGCGCTAAATTTTCGCGATTCGGCAAAAAATAATTATTCGTACAAATTGGAAGGATTTGATAAAGATTGGCTGGATAGCGGAAATCAGAGAACAGCAAAATATACCAACCTAAATGCGGGAACCTATGTTTTTAAAGTGAGAGGTAGTAATAACGACGGCGTTTGGAATGAGGAAGGTAAATCCATCACCATTATTCAATTGCCGCCGCCTTGGAAAACCTGGTGGGCTTATACGCTCTATGCGCTAAGTATTTTAAGTTTAGTAAGCTGGTTTGTTTACAGTCAACATAGAAAACGTCAACTCATTGAAGAACAAAATAAATTATTGGAAATTAAAGTCAGTGAACGCACTGCTGAAGTAAGAGAAAAAAGTAAAGATATCGAAGCCATGCTCAGCAATATTCCGCAAGGTTTGTTCACGGTGCAAGAGGACGGCACCGTTCATCCGGAGTATTCGCAGTTTTTAGAAGTCATTTTCGCTACGCATAACATTGCCGGCCGTGAGGTCAGTGAGTTGCTATTTACCTGCGCTACCATAGGTAGTGATGCGCTGGATTCCTTCAAAGCAGCTATTTTTGCCATCATCGGCCAGGATGAAATTAATTTCGATTTTAATCGCTTTTTATTGCTCGACGAATATGACATCCAGATTGGTGATAAGAAAAAAAATCTGTCGCTGGATTGGAATCCGATTGTTGGCGAAAATATGGTGACTAAATTAATGGTATCGGTGCGTGATGTGACGCAACTCAGGCAAATAGAAGATGCTGCACGTGAGCAAAAACGGCAGTTGGAAATTGTCAGTCAGTTGTTAAATTTGTCGGCAGAAAAATATCTTGCCTTTGAAGAATCAACCACACGCTATGTGCAGGCTAATCGCGCAGCCATTCAATGTAGCCCGCACATTGATATGGATATTGTTGCGCTCTTATTTAGAAATATGCACACCATCAAAGGCAACTGCAGAACCTTTAGTTTTACTTATCTGAGCAATGCGGCCCATGAAGTGGAGTCAACTTACAGCGCGCTGAAATCGGTAGACGGTTTATCAGAGAGCCTGAGTTGGGATCCGCAATTATTGCTGAGCGAATTGGACTTGGTTGAACAAACCCTGGCGGAATATGCTCATGTGTATCGCGCTGTTTTAGGTAGAAGCAGTAGTGTCAGCGCTGATAGACAAAGCGGATTCTGGATGCCGAAAGATGTTATTCCTAAAATGAAAGCCTATATAAAAAGCCGCAAAGTAGATGAGCTGGGCATTTATATTGATCGCCTTAACGCCATGACTATCGAAAAAACCTTAGTCGATGTTATAGCATCGCTTGGGTCGATTGCTTCACAGCTGGATAAGCGCGCGCCGGTGGTGGAGATTATCGCCAATAACATTATGATAAAAGATTCAGCGCAGGAATTATTGCGCGATGTGTTTGCCCACATCCTGCGCAATTGTGTAGACCACGGATTAGAGAGTACTCAAGAGCGCGTTAGTCTGGGGAAAAGTGAATCAGGTTCTATTGTTATTGCGGCAAAGGTTAAGCAACAAACATTATCGATTGCAGTACAGGATGATGGCCGTGGGCTGAATATCAAAAGCTTATTCAAAAGAGGCCTGAAGTTGGGGCGATGGAACGAGCATGACCAACCCGACCTTGCCGACCTTGCCGCATTAATTTTTCATTCCGGTGTTTCTACGAAAGATGTAGTGACGGATATTTCCGGGCGCGGCGTGGGTCTGGATGCGGTCAAACAATTTTTGCAAGAGCAAGGCGGCGGTGTTTCATTAAAGCTTCACACTGAAGAATCTGTTAATCAAGACTACATTCCCTTTGAACTTATTGTCGCTTTGCCAGCAGATTTGTTTTTTGAATCGGAATGATCGGTGATATTTGTTATTTTTAATGCGCGCTAGAAGGCCGGATGCAGGGAGCGCTTCTCACTTTCTTTATCAGGCTGAATTATGTGGGCAATGAACTTAGTAAATGGGATGTTTGCTACTACACTTTGAATGCAATACTTATGCGAAAGAAATATCATCGCGATAATCATTACGGTTCTGTCATGCAAACACTTATGTTATCTAAAAAGTTGTTCTTAGTTCGCAGCATTGCTTGCAAGATGCTAGCCCTTTTCGTGTTGTTGATTCCTTTCTCTATAGTCGAGATGGCAAGCGCTGCTAGCATTCCTGAAAAAATCACCTTCCAAAATATTCTGGAAAATAAAGATATCGCCTTGGGAGAGGTGAACGCCATTTTTCAAGACAGTGAAGGGTTTATGTGGCTGGGCGGTGCCAATGCACTGATTCGTTACGATGGTTACGAATTTCGCCAAATCTATATTAGCTCGGACGATAACTCAGATAAAAGTTCCGGCGAAAAAGAATCCATGCATTTCGCCGAAAATATTTTTGAAGATAGTCATCACAATATATGGGTTGCTTCCCGGGCCGGGTTATTAAAATATGATCCCAGCAAGGAGCGGCTTACCAGAATCAAAGATGATGATAACAACCCCATGAAAATATCCACCGTCGATATTGTCGACGTAGCAGAGCTGAACACCGGTGAAATACTGGTTGGCTCGGCGATAGGCTTATTCATTGTAGACCCGGTTACCTTCAAGTACACAAGCATAGGGCCAGACCCGCAAAAACAAAATTGGCTACACAGTCCGCGTGTAAATTCTATTCATCTAGACGGGTCTGATGATATTTGGTTAGGCACTAATGCGGGTTTAGAGAAACTCAATTGGAAAACCAAAACTTTTACGCTCTATAAACTCACCGAAAACCCCGATTTAATGCCTGACAATCGCGTTGCTGATATTGTCGCGGATGGCGAGGGAAAATTTTGGGTGGCCACCTATAATGGTGTGGTTCATTATGACCCCAAGACACAACAAACAAAGCGCTACGTTCACGACCGCAATGATCGTTTTAGTATAGGCAGCAATGATGTCATGCGTTTACTGTTTGATTCCCAGGGAACGCTTTGGACGGCATCTGATGGCGGCGGACTATCCGTTTTCGATAAAGAGAAAAACCGTTTTATCAACCATAAGTTTGATGCAGGTCGTCCTGGCTCGCTCAGTACCGATAAAGCGCGCACAGTATTTGAAGATAAGAATGGCGATATTTGGGTGGGTAATTATCCTATAGGCATCAATTTTTTTGATCGCTCTAGCGCACCTATTGCGACTTATACCAACGATAAAACCGACCCCACCAGTGTTAGCCACACCATGATCCAACACATGACGGAAGATAAGGATGGCAATTTATGGATAGGCACAGACGGTGGTGGATTGAATTTTTTTGATCGCGTAAAAAATGAATTTACGAGTTACCAGCACGACCCTGAAGATCCCACCACCATTGGCGCTAATGCGGTATTAGCAACATTTATTGATTCTACCGGATTGGTATGGACGGGAACCTGGGGCGGAGGTCTGGCAAGTTTTAATCCAGCAGATAAAAAATTCACGCGTTATCCATTTGATAAAGAGCGCAAGGCCACTGAAAGACTCAGCACATCGCCCCGGCTTAATAGCAGTTCCATCTGGAATATTCGCGAAGATAAAAATGGTGAATTGTGGATTTCTACTCACTCCGGTGGTATCAGTAAATACAATAAAGAAACAAAAATATTTACCCACTACGCCCATCTCGACAATGATCCTATATCGATAAGCAGCGACATAGTCTGGAGCACCTTGGAAGATTCCAGCGGAAATTTTTGGGTTGGCACCGTCGACGGCTTGAATCTGATGGATCGCGAAAATGCTAGCTTCACGAAATTGACGCACGACCCCAAAGATCCCAAAAGTCTTAGCAATCCATCTGTCCTTTCCATGCTTGAAGACAGTAAGAAAAGGCTTTGGATAGGCACCGGTATAGGTTTGAATTTATTTAACCCTGAGACAAAAAGCTTTACTGTTTACAATAAAAAAGATGGTTTTATTGACGATGGCATCCGCAATATTCTAGAAGATACCGATGGCAATTTATGGGTCAGTACCAATAATGGATTTTCCTCCTTTAATCCCGAAACCAAAAAAATTAAAAACTATAATCGTATTGGCGGGCGCCTGGTGGGTGGGTTTTTAACAGATTCCGGGCTGGTCAGTAAAAGCGGCGAAATTATTTTGGGTGGCATTGAAGGGATGCGAATTTTTCATCCCGAAGAGCTGAACGAAAACACCAGGATACCGCCGGTAGCGCTAACGGATTTTAAAATATTTTCGGATAGCATCCTGGTCGATGCGCCCGATGGGATTTTAACCAAAGCGATTAATCAAACCGAGACCATCACCCTGGATTATAAAAAATCCATGTTTGTGTTTGGTTTTGCGGCGCTTAATTTCAGGGACGCTGAGAAAAATAGATACGCATATAAGTTGGAAGGGTTTGATCAAGATTGGCTGGATTCTGGCAATCAGCGAACGGCAAAATACACCAACCTGAATGCGGGAACCTATGTCTTTAAAGTCCTGGCTAGCAACAACGACAGTGTCTGGAATGAAGAAGGTAAATCTATCACCATTATTCAATTGCCACCACCGTGGAAAACCTGGTGGGCCTATACGCTTTATGCATTGATTATTCTTAGCTTGCTCAGCGGGTTTGTTTACAGTCAGCGTAGAAAGCGCCAACTCGTTGAACAACAAAATAAAATTCTGGAAATAAAAGTGAGAGAGCAAACTGCTGAGGTAAGAGCAAAGAGCAAAGATATTGAAGCCATGCTCAGCAATATTCCGCAAGGTCTATTTACCGTGCAAGCTGATGGCACTATTCACCCGGAGTACTCGCAGTTTTTGGAAGTAATTTTCGATACCGAAAATGTTGCCGGTCGCAAGGCCAGTGAATTTCTGTTTACTCACGCGGACATCGGCAGCGATACCCTGGATTCGATCAGGACTGCTATTTTTACCATCGTGGGTGAAGATAAAATCAATTTCGAATTTAATCAATATTTATTGCCTGATGAATACAGCATTGATATTGGCATTAAGAAAAAAATTCTGTCGCTAGATTGGAACCCGATTATTGCTGACAATATTATTACCAAACTAATGGTATCGGTGCGCGATGTAACGCAACTGCGGCAAATGGAAAGTGCCGCACTTGAACAAAAACGGCAACTGGATATTGTCAGTCAGTTGCTGAATTTGTCGGCTGAAAAATACCTTGCGTTTGAAGGGTCGACTAGCCGCTACCTGCAAGCAAACCGCAAAGCGATTCTTTCTTGCTCGAACCATAATCAAGAGATTATCGCGCTGCTGTTTAGGAATATGCACACCGTTAAAGGGAATTGCAGAACTTTTGGTTTTACTTATCTGAGCAATACCGTGCATGAAGTGGAATCCACTTACAGCGCCCTGAAATTTGCAGAAAATTCTGCAAATTGGGAGCCTTCAATATTATTGAATGATTTGGATCTGGTTGAAAAAGCGCTGGCTGAATATGCCCATGTGTATCGTGCGGTGTTGGGTAGAAATGCTAGTGCCAAGGCTGATCGGCGGGATGGACTCTGGTTTAGCAATGATGCCATCAACAAAGTTAAAAATTTCGTAAAAAATCGCGAAGTGAATGAATTTGAAAATTTTGTCAGCAGGTTTAATGCGGTCACGCTCGAGCAAAATCTTGCCGACATTATTGCTTCATTGGCTTCCATTGCAGCGCAGCTGGACAAACGCGCGCCTATGGTCGAAATTGTTGCGAACAAAATTTTGATAAAGGATTCAGCGCAGGAATTAATGCGCGATGTTTTTTCTCACCTCTTACGTAATTGCGTGGATCACGGTTTAGAGAGTACTGCTGAGCGTATTGCTGCGGGTAAAAATGAATCGGGTTTGATCGTGATTGATGCAGTCCTGGATCAACAAACATTAACAGTATCGGTGCAGGATGATGGGCGCGGTTTAAACATTCAGAGCTTATTTAAGAAAGGGATACAGCTGGGCAAATGGAATGACAATGAGGAACCCGATATTGCCGAGATAGCGCAATTGATTTTTGCTTCCGGGGTTTCTACCAAAGATGTGGTGACGGATATTTCCGGGCGCGGTGTTGGTCTGGATGCAGTAAAACAATTTTTGCAGGAGCAAGGGGGCAGTGTATTTTTAAAACTTCACCCCGAAAAGTCCGTCAATCAACACTATACTCCCTTTGAACTTATCGTCGCTTTGCCCGCTGGTTTGTTTTTTGTAGCTGATTAAAACATTAGGCTGAAATATCTATGTTGATGAAAAGATTATCGCTGGTTCGTGGCACTGGCAAAAAAAGTATTTCCTTCGTCTGTCTGGTAGCCTTTTTCTGCCTGGCGAAGCTAGCCTTAGCGTCCAGCATTCCCGAAAAAATCAGCTTCCAAAATATTCTTGAAAACAAAGATATCGCCATGGGCGAAGGAGCCGCATTCTTTCAGGACAGCGAAGGATTTATGTGGCTGGGTGGCTCCACAGCGCTAATTCGTTACGATGGTTATGAATTTCGCCAAATTTACATTAGCTCGGATGAAAATCCAGACGAAAAAGAATCGGTGCATTTTGCCGAGAATATTTTTGAAGATAGCCATCACAATATTTGGATTGCATCGCGGGCCGGACTCTTAAAATACGATCCCAGTAAGGAGCGCCTGATAAGACTTAAGGATGATGACAAGAACGCAATGAAAATATCGATCAGTGATATTTTGGACGTGGTGGAATTGCCCAGCGGTGAAATACTTGCCTCCTCAGTGATAGGTTTATTTATTGTCGACCCTGCCACTTCTACTTACACCAGCATAGCCTCAGATAAGAAAAAACCGGATTGGCTGCAGAGCGTGCGAGTTAATTCCATTTATTTGGATGGCAGTCATGACATTTGGCTAGGCACGGAAGAAGGTTTGGAAAAGCTCAATTGGAAAACCAAAAAGTTCACACTTTATAAGTTAACCCCTGAACAACCCAATTTGGTTCCCGACAATCGCGTTGCCGATATTATTTCAGATCGTGAAGGAAAATTTTGGTTGGCCACAGCGAATGGCGTAGTGCATTACGACCCTAACACTCATACCGCAACGCGCTACATTCACGATAACAATGACCGTTTTAGTTTGGGGGCCAATGATGTCTGGAGAGTGATGCTGGATTCTCAAGGGGTGTTGTGGGCCGCCTCCGATGGCGGCGGTGTCTCCGTGTTTGATAAAGAAAAAAATCGTTTTATTAATCACAAGTTTGAGCCAGGCCGTGTCGGTTCGCTGAGTACCAGTAAAGCGCGCTCAGTATTTGAAGATAGAAACGGCGATATCTGGGTGGGTAATTATCCCGTTGGCATTAATTTTTTTGATCGTTCAAGCGCATCTATTGCCACCTATACCAACGATAAAGCCGATCCTGTCAGTATCAGCCACAGCATGGCCCAGCACATGACGGAAGATAAAGATGGCAATTTGTGGATAGGCACCGACGGCGGTGGATTAAACTTTTTCGATCGCAAAAAAAATGAATTTACGAGTTATCAGCATGACCCTAATAATCCTGCGACCATTGGCGCTAATGCTGTACTAGCAACTTTTGTCGATTCAACCGGATTGGTGTGGACCGGTACCTGGGGTGGGGGAGTGGCGAGTTTTAATCCGGTTGATAAAAAAATCACGCGTTACCCGTTTGATACACAACGCAAGGCGACGGAAAGAATTACGAGTTCAACCACACTGAACAGTGCGACGGTTTGGTCCATCAGGGAAGATAAAAATCATGAGCTGTGGTTTGCAACTCACACCGGCGGCATTAGCAAATACAATCGCGAAAGCAAAATCTTTACGCATTACACCCATGTTAACGGTGACCCGGAATCTATCAGTGAGAATTTAGCCTGGAGTACTTTTGAGGATTCCAAAGGTAACTTTTGGGTTGGCACAGTCGCCGGTTTAAATTTGATGAATCAGGAAAAAGGTACTTTTACGCATTTTGTTGCTGACCCTAAAAACCCCAAGAGTCTCAGTAACAATTCTATCCTCTCAATTCTTGAAGACAGTAAAAAAAGGCTTTGGTTAGGTACGGATGTAGGTTTGAATTTATATCATCCCGAAACGCAAAGCTTCACCGTTTACAATAAAAAGAGTGGTTTTATCAACGACGGGATTCGCAATATTTTGGAAGATGCCGATGGCAATTTATGGCTAACCACCAACAACGGATTTATTTCATTTAATCCCGAAACCAAAAAAATTAAAAATTACAATCGACTTGCCGGGCGCCTGGTCGGTGGGTTTTTGACGGATTCCGGTATCGTCAGTAAAGGTGGCGAAATTATTTTAGGTGGCATTGAAGGGCTGCGAATTTTTCACCCCGAAGAGCTGAAGGAAAACACCAGGATACCGCCGGTAGCGCTAACGGATTTTAAAATATTTTCGGATAGCATCATGGTCGATGCGCCCGATGGGATTTTAACCAAGGCGATTAATCAAACCGAAACCATTACCCTGGATTATACAAAATCCATGTTTGTGTTTAGTTTTTCGGCGCTTAATTTCAGAGACTCTGAGAAAAATAAATACGCTTATAAGTTGGAAGGGTTTGATAAAGATTGGCTGGATTCTGGCAATCAGCGCACTGCAAAATACACTAACTTGAATGCTGGAACCTATGTCTTTAAAGTCCTGGCGAGCAACAACGACAGTGTCTGGAATGAAGAAGGTAAATCCATCACCATTATTCAATTGCCACCGCCCTGGAAAACCTGGTGGGCCTATACACTTTATGCATTGATTATTCTTAGCTTGCTCGGTGGGTTCGTTTACAATCAACGCAGAAAACGTCAATTGATTGAAGAGCAAAATAAATTATTAGAGATTAAGGTCAGCGAGCGCACCGCTGAAGTCAGGGAAAAAAGTAAAGATATTGAAGCCATGCTCAGTAATATTCCGCAAGGTTTATTTACCGTGCAAGCTGATGGCACTATTCACCCGGAGTACTCGCAGTTTTTGGAAGTGATCTTCGCCACCGCGGATATTGCCGGTCGCAATGTCAGTGAGTTTCTATTTGCTAAAGCGGATATGGGCGTTGATGCAGTGGATTCTTTTCAGGCCGCCATTTTAGCCGTTGTGGGTGAAGACAAAATGAATTTTGATTTCAACCGGTTTTTGTTACCGGAAGAATATGACATTGGAATTGCCCACAAGAAAAAAAATCTATCTTTGGATTGGAACCCGATCATTGTTGACGACATCGTTGGAAAATTAATGGTATCGGTGCGCGACGTCACGCAGCTGCGGCAAATGGAAAACGCCGCACGTGAACAAAAACGGCAACTGGATATTGTCAGTCAATTGTTAAACTTGTCGGCGGAAAAATATCTGGCATTTGAAGAGTCGACCGCCCGTTATGTGCAAGCCAACCGCAAAGCGATTCAATCCTGTTCGCACTATGATCAGGATATTGTTGCGCTGCTATTTAGAAACATGCACACCGTCAAAGGCAATTGCAGAACCTTTGGTTTTACTTATCTGAGCAATAGCGTGCATGAAACTGAGTCGACTTATAGCGCATTAAAATTGCCAGAAAATGCTGCGAACTGGGAGCCCGCAAAATTACTAAATGACCTGGATCTGGTGGAGAAGGCCTCGGCAGAATATGCCCATGTGTATCGCGCCGTGTTGGGTAGAAGCAATAACGCCAGCGCTGATCGGCGCGACGGTTTCTGGATGACAAATGAAGTCCTCAGCAAAATGGAAACCTATCTAAAAAATCGCAAGGTGGATGAACTTGAAACTTACATGGGGCGCCTTAACGCCATTACCTTGGAACAAAACCTTGCCGACATTATTGGCTCATTGCCTTCCATTGCGACTCAGTTAGACAAGGAAGCTCCAATAGTGACGATTGCTGCTAGTAAAATATTTATTCGCTATTCAGCGCAGGAATTAATCCGCAATGTTTTTTCGCATATTCTGCGCAATGCGCTGGATCACGGTTTAGAGACCAGCGAAGAGCGTATTGCTGTGGGCAAAAGCGTAGCGGGTGCCATTGCGATTGTCGCAAATGTTGAGCAGAAAACTTTAAGGATTTCAGTACAGGATGATGGCCGTGGTCTAAATATTCAAAGCCTATTTAACAAAGGGATACAACTGGGCAACTGGAACGAACATGACAAGCCTGCTGTTGCCGACATAGCGCACTTGATTTTTGCTTCTGGAGTTTCTACCAAAGATGTGGTGAGCGATATCTCAGGACGCGGTGTTGGTCTGGACGCGGTAAAACAATTTTTGCAGGAACAAGGCGGCAGCGTCGCCATAAAACTTCGCACCGAACAAGTCGATAGTCACGGATTTTTGCCCTTCGAACTTATACTAACCTTGCCGGAGGGGGTGTTCCTGATTTCTGCATAAAAAGTAAATGAGTTACCGGGTTTAAGTCATTTCGAAATTTAAAACCGGTTAAACACTGCTTATTGATTATCACACAGGTAACAAAAATTATGGCTGGCAATCGAGTTTGCAGCCTCTGTGGCTTCGCCCATAGAAATCATATCGTCGACCAGTTCCAGGCGTTTTTCCTTCAGCTATTATGTTCAAATTAAACATAGCAAATAAGATGCTTACTACTACACTTAAATTATAGTGTTTATGACTCTAGGTATCTGGCCTGAATGGTACTTATTGGAAGTCACTTCTTCTTCAAATTCTTTGATAAGTTTTAACGTTAAGTGGAGTTGTCATCCTGCTTACTTGGGGACGACGACCTTAAGAAAGAGCCATTCGCATTAGTCCTTTAAATGCGGCGTTAATTTTTAAATGCAATTTCGATACTTTAAAACCTATTCAGATGGCGATAGGGACTAAGGCTAGTCATTACTTATCAAGCTGAATTAATTTTATCGTAGATATCATATGGATTTTCTGGCATGCCAAACAAACTCTTAAGCAAAACGCTAGTACGATTTCGCGGTACAGTCAGAAATATAGTATTGTTTTTTCTATTGCTTCCCCTGGTTATAGCCAAGCCTGTAACAGCTGCCACTATCCCCGAAAAAATCAACTTCCAAAATATTCTGGAAAATAAAGATATAGCCATGGGTGAAGTGCACGCAATCTTTCAAGACAGTGAAGGGTTTATGTGGCTGGGCGGCGCCAATGCGCTGTATCGCTATGACGGCTACGAGTTTCGTCAAATCTATATTACCTTCCCCAATAAACCTGACCTGAAAGAGTCCATGCATTTTGCCGAAAATATTTTTGAAGATAGTCACCACAATATGTGGGTTGCTTCCCGCGGTGGGTTATTAAAATATGATCCGGCGAAAGAGCGCTTAACCAGAATTGAAGATGACGACAACAATCCCATGAAAATATCCACCAGCGATATTCTCGACGTTGTTGAGCTGCCCACCGGGGAAATACTTGCCAGCTCGGCGATAGGTTTATTTGTTGTCGATCCCGCCACCTCAAAATACACAACCATAGCCGTGGACCCGCAAAAAGAAAACGGGCTGCATAGCTCGCGCGTTAATTCTATTTTTTTAGACGGGCCTGATAATATTTGGTTAGGCAGCGAAGAAGGTATAGAAAAGCTGGATTGGAAAACCAAAAACTTTACGTTGTATAAACTAACCCCGGAAAATCCTAGTTTGATTGTCGACAATCGCGTGGTGGATATAGTCGCTGATGGTGAAGGAAAGTTTTGGTTGGCCACCTACAATGGTGTAGTCCATTTTGATCCAAAGACACTAAAAACACAGCGCTACGTTCACGATCGCAATGATCGTTTTAGTATCGGTAGTAATGATGTCATGCGTTTGCTCATAGATTCTCAAGGAATTCTTTGGACCGCATCTGATGGCGGTGGTTTGTCGGTTTTTGATAAAGAAAAAAATCGTTTTATTAATCACAAGTTTGATGCAGGTCGTCCTGGCTCGCTCAATACCGATAAGCCGAGGACTATATTTGAGGACAAGAATGGGGACATTTGGGTTGGCAATTATCCCGTTGGCATTAATTTTTTTGATCGCTCCAGTGCACCTATTGCCACCTATACCAATGATAAAAATGACCCGACCAGTATCAGCCATAGCATGGCGCAGCACATGCAAGAAGATAAGGATGGCAATTTATGGATAGGCACAGACGGTGGTGGCTTGAATTTTTTTGATCGAAAAAAAAATGAATTTATTAGTTATCAGCATAACCCTAAGGATCCCACAACTATTGGAGCTAATGCAGTTTTAGCCACTTACATAGATTCCACTGGCTTGGTGTGGACGGGTACCTGGGCTGGGGGCTTGGCAAGTTTTAATCCCGCCGATAAAAAATTTACGCGTTATCCGTTTGACAGAAAACGCAAAATGACGGAAAGAATCAGTAGCTCGCCACGACTTAATAGTGAGTCCGTCTGGTCTATTCGCGAAGATAAAAATCATGATATGTGGATCTCCACGCACACCGGAGGAATCAGCAAATACAACCGCGAAACAAAAATATTTACCCATTACGCGCATCTGGACAGCGACCCTGAATCCTTAAGCAGTGAATTGGTCTGGAATACTTTCGAAGACTCCAAGGGTAATTTTTGGGCTGGCACTGTCGACGGTTTGAATCTGTTGGATCGCGAAAAAGGTACCTTCAAAAAATTTACTCACGATCCTAAAGATTCCAGGAGCATTAGCCATCCCTCGATCATTTCCATTCTCGAGGACAGTAAGCAAAGGCTATGGCTGGGGACAAATATCGGCCTGAATTTATTTAACCCTGAGACAAAAGATTTTACGGTTTACAACAAAAAAAATGGTTTTATTGACGATGGTATTCGCAATATTGTGGAAGATGCCGAGGGTAACTTATGGGTCAGTACCAATAACGGATTTGCGTCGTTTAATCCCGAAACCAAAAAAATTAAAAATTATAATCGTATTGCCGGACGCTTGCTCGGCGGCTTCTCAACCGACTCTGGTCTGGTTAGCAAAAGTGGCGAAATTATTTTAGGCGGCATTGAAGGGATGCGAATTTTTAATCCACGGGATCTGAGCGAAAACAAACAGGCACCGTCGGTAGTGCTAACGGACTTTAAAATATTTTCGGATAGCATAGTAGTCGATGCACCCGATAAGATTTTAACCAAAGCCATTAATCAAACTGATGTCATCACGCTGGATTATACCAAGTCTATGTTCGTATTTAGTTTTGCGGCGCTCAATTTTCGTGACTCCGAGAAAAATAACTATGCCTATAAATTGGAAGGCTTTGATAAAGATTGGCTGGATTCTGGCAATCAGCGAACAGCAAAATATACCAACCTGAATCCGGGTGAATATGTTTTTAAAGTAAAGGGTAGCAACAACGACGGCGTGTGGAATGAAGAAGGTAAATCCATCACCATCATTCAGTTGCCACCGCCGTGGAAAACCTGGTGGGCCTATACGCTTTATGCCTTGACGATTCTCGGCTTGCTCAGCGGGTTTGTTTACAGCCAGCGTAGAAAGCGCCACCTCGTTGAAGAACAGAATAGAATTCTGGAAATGAGAGTGAGAGAACAAACTGCTGAGGTAAGAGCAAAGAGTAAAGATATTGAAGCCATGCTCAGTAACATTCCGCAAGGCTTATTTACCGTGCAAGCGGATGGCACTATTCACCCGGAGTACTCGCAGTTTTTGGAAGTGATTTTTTCCACCGCGGATATTGCCGGTCGCAAGGCCAGTGAATTTTTGTTTGCTAAGGCAGATATGGGCAGCGATAGCCTGGACTCGGTCAGGACCGCTATTTTTACCATTGTGGGTGAAGATAAAATCAATTTCGAATTCAACCAGTATTTACTGCCTAACGAATATGGCATTGAGATTGGCGGCAAGAAAAAAACGCTATCGCTGGATTGGAACCCGATTCTTGCTGACAATATCATTACGAAATTAATGGTATCGGTGCGCGATGTGACGCAACTGCGGCAAATGGAGCATGCGGCACGGGAACAAAAGCGGCAACTGGATATTGTCAGTCAATTATTAAATCTGTCGGCTGAAAAATATCTGGCATTTGAGGAATCGACTAACCGTTACGTGCAAGAAAGCCGCAAGGCGATTCAATCTTGTTCGCATCATAATCAAGATGTTATTGCGCTGTTGTTTAGAAATATGCACACCGTTAAAGGCAATTGCAGAACCTTTGGCTTTACCTATCTAAGCAATACCGTACATGAAGTTGAGTCCACCTACAGCGCATTAAAGTCCGTCGAAAATTCTGCCTCATGGGAGCCCGCAAAACTATTAAATGATTTGGAGCTGGTTGAAAAAGCCTTGGTAGAATACGGACATGTGTATCGTGCGGTGTTGGGGAGAAGTCGTTCTGCAGCAGATCAGCGCGGTGGATTCCGGATGCCGAAAGACGTAGTTACCAAAATCAGAAATTATGTCGTAAATCGCACAGTGGATGAGTTTGACATTTATGTGGATCGTCTGAACGGCATTACGCTTGAACAAAATCTTGCCGATATTATTGCGTCACTGGCTTCCATTGCTGCGCAGCTGAACAAGCGCACGCCGGTGGTCAAGCTTATGGCCAATAAAATATTGATAAAAGATTCAGCGCAGGAATTAATCCGCAATGTTTTTTCGCATATTCTACGCAATGCTGTGGATCACGGTTTAGAAACTAGCGAAGAGCGTATTCGTGCGGGCAAAAGCGAAGCGGGCTTCATTGCAATTGCGGCAAATGTTCAGCAAAAAATGTTAACGATTTCGGTACGGGATGATGGCCGTGGTTTAAATATTCAGAGTCTTTTTCAAAAGGGCGTACAACTGGGTAAATGGAACGAACATGAAACGCCCGACATTGCCGACATTGCCGCATTAATTTTTGCTTCCGGTATTTCTACCAAAGACGTGGTGAGCAATATTTCCGGTCGCGGTGTGGGTCTGGATGCGGTGAAACAATTTTTGCAGGAGCAAGGTGGCGGCGCATCCGTAACGCTTCACCCTGAAAAATCTGTCAAGCAACACTATATTCCCTTTGAACTTATTGTCGCCCTGCCAGCTGACTTATTCGTTGAAGCTGAATGATAGTTTTAGGCTGAAACATATGGTTTTGAAAATATTGTTGTTAGTTAACAGCACCGCCAGGGCATGTCTTTCTCGCGTTATGTTGCTGGCTATTTTTTGTATCACGCAGCTAGCCATAGCCTCCAGTATCCCCGAAAAAATCAGCTTCCAAAATATTTTAGAAAACAAAGATATTACCATGGGTGAGGTCAACGCAATCTTTCAAGACAGTGAAGGATTTATGTGGCTGGGCGGCGCCACGGCCCTTATTCGTTATGACGGTTATGAATTTCGCCAAGTGTTTATTAGCTCGGATGATAAGCCCGATGAAAAGGAGTTTATTCATTTTGTTGAAGATATTTTTGAAGATAGCCATCACAATATTTGGATTGCTTCCCGCGCCGGTTTATTAAAATATGATCCCGGTACAGAGCGGATAACCAGAATTAAAGATGACGACAAGAATCCAATGAAAATATCCACCAGTGATATTTTGGAAGTGGTAGAGCTAGCCACCGGTGAAATACTAGCTTGCTCGGCTATAGGTTTATTTATTGTTGACCCGATTACATTCAGGTATACCAGCATAACCACGGACCCGCAAAAACAACATTGGCTGCACAGTTCAAGCGTCCACTCCGTACATCTAGACGGCGCTGACGTCATTTGGCTGGGCACTGAACTTGGATTGGAAAAACTCAATTGGAAAACCAAAACGTTTACACTTTATAAGCTTACGCCTGAGAGCCCCGATTTGATGCCCGACAATCGCGTAGTCGATATTGTGCGGGATGGCGAAGGTAAATTTTGGTTAGCTACCTATAACGGTGTAGTTCATTTTGACCCAGTGACGCTTGCGACCAAACGCTATGTTCACAATCGCGATGATCGTTTTAGTTTGAGTGGCAATGAAGTCATGAGATTAATGTTGGATTCTCAGGGTATTCTCTGGATAGCCTCAGATGGCGGTGGTGTATCCGTGTTTGATAAAGAAAAGAATCGATTTATTAATCACAAGTTTGAGGCCAGTCGCGCAGGCTCTCTCAGTACCGATAAGCCGCGGACTATATTCGAGGATACCAACGGCGATATCTGGGTAGGTAATTATCCTATTGGCATTAACTTTTTTGATCGTTCCAGCGCAGCTATTGCCACATATACTAACGATAAAGCAGACCCGACCAGTATCAGCCATAGCATGATCCAAGACCTGCAAGAGGATAAAGACGGAAATTTATGGATAGGCACGGACGGCGGCGGATTAAACTTTTTTGATCGTGAAAAAAACGAATTTATCAGTTACAAACATGATCCCAATGATCCCACGACTATCGGTGGCGATGCCGTATTAGCAACTTATATAGACTCCACCGGAATTATTTGGACCGGTACCTGGGGCGGAGGAGTGGCAAGCTTTAATCCAGTCGATAAAAAATTTACGCGTTATCCATTTGATAGAAAACGCAAAATGACGGAAAGAGTTAGTAGCTCAACGCGGCTTAATAGTGGGTCTGTCTGGTCCATTCGCGAAGATAAAAATCATGATATGTGGATGAGTACGCACACGGGCGGAATTAGTAAATACAATCGCGAAACAAAACTATTTACCCATTACGCGCATCTTGACAGCGACCCTGAATCCATAAGCAGTGAACTGGTCTGGAATACCTTTGAGGATTCAAAAGGTAATTTCTGGGTCGGCACGGTCGATGGTTTGAATCTGTTGGATCGCGAAAAAGGTACAGTCACTAAATTTACACACGATCCTAAAAATCCCAAGAGCCTCAGTAATGCCTCTATCATTTCAATTTTCGAAGATAGCAAGCATAGGCTATGGATAGGTACGAATATTGGCTTGAATTTATTTAACTCTGAAACAAAAGAAGCTACTGTCTACAATAAAAAAAGTGGTTTTATGGCCGATGGAATCCGTAAGATTTTGGAAGACGCTCATGGCAATTTATGGTTAAGTACCAATAACGGGTTCGCTTCGTTTAATCCCGAAACCACAGCAATTAAAAATTATAATCGCATTGGTGGGCGCTTGATCGGCGGGTTCTTAACCGATTCTGGCTTGGTCAGTAAAAGCGGCGAAATTATTTTTGGTGGCGTGGAAGGGATGCGAATTTTTCATCCCGAAGCGCTAAATGAAAACAACAAGGCGCCGCCCGTGGTGCTAACAGATTTTAAAATATTTTCTGATAGCGTAATCGTCGATGGCCCCGATGGAATTTTGAAAAAAGCGATTAATCAAACCGACACCATCACGCTGGATTATACCAAGTCGATGTTTGTATTTAGCTTTGCGGCCCTCAATTTTCGCGACTCGGCGAAAAATAGCTATGCGTATAAATTGGAAGGATTTGATAAAGACTGGCTGGATTCGGGAAGTCAGCGAACCGCAAAATATACCAACCTGAATCCCGGTGAATATGTTTTTAAAGTAAGGGGTAGTAACAACGACGGCGTATGGAATGAAGCAGGTAAAACCATCACTATTATCCAGTTGCCCCCGCCCTGGAAAACCTGGTGGGCCTATACGCTCTACGCGCTCATCATTCTCGGCTTGCTCAGTGGATTTGTTTACAGTCAGCGCAGAAAACGCCAACTGGTTGAAGAACAAAATAAATTATTGGAAATTAAAGTCAGCGAGCGAACTGCTGAGGTAAGGGAAAAGAGTAAAGATATTGAAGCCATGCTCAGTAATATTCCGCAAGGTTTATTTACGGTGCAGGCCGATGGCACTATTCACCCGGAATACTCGCAGTTTTTGGAAATCATTTTCGCTACCTCGGATGTTGCCGGGCGCAATGCCAGCGAATTTTTGTTTATGGGCGCCGCTATTGGCAGTGATGCTTTATCCTCTATCCGGGCTGCTATTTTTACCATTATAGGTGAAGATAAAATCAATTTCGCTTTCAATCAATCGCTGCTGCCTAATGAATACGATCTTCATATCGGCCCCAAGAGAAAAAATCTGTCGTTGGATTGGAATCCGATTATTGCTAATGACATAGTTGTAAAATTAATGGTATCGGTGCGCGATGTGACGCAGCTACGGCAAATGGAAAATGCTGCACGTGAACAAAAACGGCAACTGGATATTGTCAGTCAATTATTGAATCTGTCGGCAGAGAAGTATCTTGCGTTTGAAGACTCAACCACCCGCTATGTGCAGGCAAACCGTAAAGCAATTGAATCTTGTTCGCACTATGACCAGGATATTATTGCGTTGCTGTTTAGAAATATGCACACCCTCAAAGGCAATTGCAGGACTTTTGGTTTCACTTACTTGAGCAATACTGTGCATGAAGCAGAATCGACTTACAGCGCTCTAAAGTCTGAAGAAAATTCTGTGCCTTGGCAGCCCTTGGTGTTATTAAATGATTTGACGTTGGTTGAAAAAGCCCTGGCCGAATATGCCCATGTGTATCGCGCTGTGTTGGGCAGAAACAATAGTGTTAGCGCTGACCGGCGCGGCGGATTTTGGATTACCAATGAGGTCGCGTGCAATATTAAAAGCTATGTCGATACTTGCAAAGTCAATGAATTTGAAACCTACATGAGTCGTTTGAATGCGGTCACACTTGAACAAAATCTTGCCGATATTGTTGCTTCATTGGCTTCCATTGCGGCGCAGCTGGACAAGCGCGCACCTGTAGTCAAAATTATCGCCAACAAAATATTAATAAAAGATTCGGCGCAGGAATTAATACGCGATGTTTTTTCTCATCTTCTGCGCAACTGTTTGGATCACGGTTTGGAAAATACCGAAGAGCGCACTCGTTCCGGGAAAAGCGAATCAGGTTCCATTGTGATTGCGGCACAACTTAAACAAGATGCCTTAAGTATCACAGTACAGGATGATGGCCGCGGTTTAAACATTCAGAGCTTATTTAAGAAAGGAATACAGCTGAGCAAATGGAATGAGCATGACGAGCCCGCTATTGCCGAGATCGCACAAATTATTTTTGCTTCCGGTGTTTCTACCAAAGACGTAGTAAGTAATATTTCCGGGCGCGGTGTGGGTCTGGATGCGGTAAAACAATTTTTGCAGGAACAAGGCGGTAGCGTAGCACTGGTTCTGCATCCTGAACTCGCGGTTGATAAAATCGCTACACCTTTTACCTTACCCGGCTTTGTACCTTTTTCATTAATAGTAGAGTTACCTGCGCACTTATTCTTTGCAGCAGAATCTATATACGCGGAGTGATACTACAGATGATGGTGCTAATCATTGAGATCCATTCCTATTGATTCAAAATCGATCTAACTTCTGCAATATTCTGTTTTTTATGTTGGTAGTCTGTGCGATTTAGACGCTGCATAATGTCTTTTTACTACTACACTTTAAAAAGTCATACCTATGCGGCTGATATGTCAGTCGCCATGCTTTTAGCGGCAGCTATTTCTAAAGAAATTCGCCTGGCTTATCCGGATTTTCAGTTATGAATCATGTTTGTAAAGCTTTGCCATTAGCTGACTACTTTGCTTATAAAAAACATTTTTTTAGTTGGCTTTTAATATTGTGTTTGTTGTCCGCAACATCGAGCCACGCCACTAATATTCCCGAACAAATCAGTTTTCAGAATGTGCTTGAAAACAAAGATATTACCTTGGGTGAAGTGGGTGCATTCTTGCAGGATAGCGAAGGATTTATGTGGTTCGGGGGAGCAAATGCACTTATCCGTTACGATGGCTATGAATTTCGCCAAATTTATATCACTTCTACCGATAAGCCTGGAGAAAAAAAGAGCGTCTATTTTGCCGACAATATCTTTGAAGACAGGCACCGAAATATTTGGATTTCCTCCAGATCGGGTTTGCTAAAATATGAGCCAGGTAAAGAAAAGTTAGTTAAAATTGCTGACGATCCCAGCCAGAAAATAAAAATCTCGAGCAACAATGTGTCGGACGTAGTCGAGTTGCCCAGCGGTGAAATACTGGCCAGCTCAAACGCAGGCTTATTTGTCGTAGATCCTAAAACACTTGGCTACACCTGCATAACCGGCGATCAAAAAAAACCAAATGGGTCGACAAATTTTAGTGTTAATGCCATTTATTTGACTGGTGCGGATGATATTTGGCTAGGTACCGAAACGGGTCTGGAAAAATTCAACTGGCAAACAAAAACTTTTACCTCCCATAACTTAATGACGGAACAACCGGATTCGGGTTTGGGCAATCGGGTTTTGGATATAGTGGCAGATGGTGAAGCCAAGCTTTGGTTAGCCACCTCCCATGGAGTGGTTCATTATGATCCCGGTACGCAACAGGCGAAGCGCTACCTGAACAAATTCAATGATCGTTACAGTTTGGGAAGTAATGATGTATGGCGATTACTGGTAGATTCCCAGGGCGTGTTATGGGTAGCCTCCGACGGCGGCGGCGTATCGGTTTTTGATAAGGAAAAAAATCGCTTTATTAATCACAAGTTTGAGTCGGGCCGCCCTGGCTCACTGAATACTAATAAACCACGCAGTCTGTTTGAGGATAAAAATGGCGATATATGGGTCGGTAATTATCCCGTCGGTATTAATTTTTTTGATCGTTCCAGTGCTTCGATTACGACTTATACCCGCGATACTGCCAACCCCAACAGCCTCAGTCACAGTGCCGTCTTGTCAGTTCAGGAAGATAAAAATGGCAATTTATGGATAGGTACCGATGGCGGTGGTTTAAATTTTCTTAATCGCGAAACCGGAGAGTTTACGCATTACAAACATGACCCTAATGATCCCTCTACCATTAACGGCAATGCCGTACTCACGACTTATATTGATTCCGCGGGTTTGATTTGGGTGGGTGTTTGGGGCGGCGGCTTTGCCAGCTTTAATCCAGTCGACAAAAAATTTACGCGTTATCCGTTTGATAATCAACGCAAGGACACAAAAAGGGCGAGCACCTCAACCAGCCTTAACAGTGCCCCCGTCTGGTCCATTCGCGAAGATAAAAATTTTGATCTATGGATCGGTACTCACACCGGCGGTATCAGCAAATACAATCGCAAAACAAAAATATTCACTCATTACACTTATATCGTCGGTGACAATGAATCCTTAAGCAGCGACTTGGCGTGGAATAGCTTTGAGGATTCGCGCGGAAATTTTTGGGTGGGCACCAGCTCAAGTCTGAATCTTTTTGATCGTGAAAAAGAATCATTTTTGCGTTTTCCTGCAGACTCTACCGGGCTTGCCAACCTCACCGGATTAAGTAATGGATCTATCATTTCAATTTTTGAAGATAGCAAAAAAAGACTTTGGGTAGGAACGGATGCAGGGCTGCATTTGTTTAATCAGGACACAAAAAAATTTACTGTTTATGACAAAAAAAACGGTTTTATTGACGACACTATTCGCACTATCGTGGAAGATTTAGACGGTATTTTATGGGTAAATACCAACAACGGATTTGCTTCATTTGATCCCGAAACAAAAAAAATTAAAAATTATAATCGTATTAATGGACGTTTAGTGGGTGGCTTTTCCAATCACTCGGGCATTCTTAGTAGACGTGGCGAGATTATCTTAGGTGGCACCAATGGCTTACGTATTTTTAAGCCAACAGAACTTACGGAAAATAAAATTATACCGCCTGTGGTGTTAACCGATTTTAAAATATTTTCAGACTCTGTGGCGGTGGGTGGTGCTGATGACATTTTAAAACAATCCATTAACCATACCGACATTATTGAGTTGGACTATAAAAAATCTATGTTTACTTTTAGCTTTTCCGCATTGAATTTTAAGGATACCGCTAAAAACAAATACTTATACAAATTGGAAGGTTTTGATAAAGATTGGCAGGATCCCGGCACTCAACGTCTTGCCAAATACACGAATCTAAATGCCGGGACCTATGTGTTCAAAGTAAAAGGCAGCAATAATCATGGTGTTTGGAATGAGACAGGCAGATCGGTCACTATCATTCAATTGCCGCCGCCCTGGACAACCTGGTGGGCCTATACACTTTATGTAATAACAACACTGAGTTTGTTGAGCTGGCTTGCTTTTATCCAGCGCAACAAACGTCAGCTTGTGGAAGAACATAATAAACTGTTGGAAATAAAAGTCAGTGAACGAACCGCCGAGGTAAGAGAAAAAAGTAAAGATATTGAAACCATGTTGAGTAATATTCCCCAAGGTTTATTTACAGTGCAAGCTGATGGCAATATTCACCCGGAATATTCACAGTTTTTAGAAACCATATTCGACACTCGGGATATTGCCGGACGCAATGTCAGCGAATTTTTGTTTGCCAGAGCTGCGCTAGGCAGTGATGCGTTGGATTCCGTCAAAGCTGCTATTTTTTCCATTATTGGCGAAGATGAAATCAACTTTTATTTCAATAAACCTTTGTTGCTTGAAGAATATGATATTGATATCGGTCATAGGAAAAAAAACTTATCCCTGGATTGGAATCCTATTACGACTGATAACCTTGTTAACAAACTTATGGTATCCGTGCGTGATGTAACACAGCTGCGGCAAATGGAACATGCCGCACGCGAACAAAAACGGCAGCTGGATATTGTGAGCCAGTTACTCAATCTAGCGGCTGAAAAATATCTCGCGTTTGAAGAATCAACCATGCGTTATGTGCAAGCAAACCGCACCGCGATTCAATCCTGCTCGCACCATGATAAAGAGATTATTGCGCTGCTGTTCAGAAATATGCACACCGTCAAAGGCAATTGCCGAACCTTTGGCTTTACCTATTTAAGTAATACCGTGCATGAAGTGGAGTCAGCTTATAACGCGCTGAAGTCTGCAGATGATTCTGCAAGTTGGGAGCCCTTAGTCTTACTAAATGATTTAGAACTGATTGAAAAAGCCTTGGCCGAATACGCTCATGTCTATCGCGTTGTGTTGGGTAGAAGTCATAGTGCTGGAACCGCTCAGCGCGGCGGATTCTGGATAACCAATGATGTCGTTCACAACATAAAAGCTTATGTAAAAACTCGCCAGGTAGATGAGCTCGATACTTATATGGATCGCCTCAATGCCATTACGCTCGAACAAAACCTCGCCGATATTATTGCTTCACTGGCTGCCATTGCGGAGCAGTTGGATAAGCGTGCGCCGGTGGTAGAGATTATCGCCAACAACATATTTGTCAAAGATTCTGCGCAGGAATTAATGCGCAATGTTTTTTCACATATTCTGCGTAATAGTGTCGATCACGGTTTGGAGAGCACCGAAGAGCGGATTCGCGCGGGTAAACGTGAATCAGGTTCAATTATTATTGATGCAACATTGGATCAGAAAACATTAAGGATTGCGGTACAGGATGATGGCCGCGGTTTAAATATCGACAGTTTATTTAAGAAAGGTGTACAGCTGGGCAAATGGAATGAGCATGATAGACCTGAGATTGCTGACATCACTCAATTGATTTTTGATTCCGGTGTTTCTACGAAAGATACAGTAAGCAATATTTCCGGTCGCGGTGTAGGTCTGGATGCGGTAAAACAATTTTTGCAAGAACAAGGTGGTGAAGTATCTCTAGTGCTGCATCGCGAGCTGATTGCTGAGCAAACCTTCATACCTTTTGTGTTAATCATCAGCTTACCTGCGCATTTATTTTTTGTAGCAGACGCTATGAATACGGATTGCCACTTATGAAATCCTTTGTAAATCATTCAGCATGCTGTGGTTATTATTCTTATACCACGTTGATTTTTACTTTGCTGTTATGGCTTTGTTTCCCTATAAATTCATCGGCTGCTATTGGTATAAGCAAACAAATCAACTTTCAAAATATTCTGGAGAATAAAGATATCGCCATGGGCGAGAGCCGCGTGATATTTCAGGACAGCGAAGGATTTATGTGGTTTGGGGGCTACAATACCCTTATTCGCTATGATGGCTACGAGTTTCGTCAAATCTACGTTAGTGCAAGTGGTGACAATCCAGGTAGTGACAGTCCCAATAGTGACAGTCCCAATAGTGATAGTCCCGATGAAAAAGAAACTGTTAAATTCGTTCAGGATATTTTTGAGGATAGTCACCATACCATATGGATTGGAACCCGATCAGGGATTTTACAATTCGATCCCAACACCGAAAAACTTACCCGAATTAAAGATGACGACAATCAGCCAATAAAAATTTCTAGCGATGTTATGGATTTTGCGGAATTGCCCAGCGGTGAAATGCTAGTAGGCACTATGTCTGGTCTTTTTGTTGTTGATCCGCAATCCTTGGAATACACCCTCATAATTCCCGATAACAACAAACAAAACTGGCTTAAAGGCAAGCGTGTAACCGCTATCTATGTTGATGGGAAAGATATTTGGTTAGGTACGGAAGAAGGCCTTGAAAAAGTCGATTGGAAAACCAAAACTTTTACGCTTTACAAACCCAATGCCGAAAAGCCCGACTCTGTTCCTGATAATCGTGTTGGCGGTATTGTTGCTGATGGCGAGGGTAAGTTTTGGTTGGCAACCGCCAATGGTTTAGTTCACTACAATCCCGCTACTCGTGAAGCAAAGCGCTACCGCCACATACCCGGAGATCCTTATAGTTTGAGCGCGAACGATACCTGGAAACTATTGCTGGATGCTCAAGGCGTGTTGTGGATAACGTCTGATGGCGGTGGTATATCGATTTTTGATAAACAGAACAATCGTTTTATTAATCATCAATATGAAGCCGGTCGTGTAGGATCGATCAATTCTAATCAGGTGCGTACGGTATTTGAAGATCAAAGCGGGGATATTTGGGTAGGGACCTATCCAGAAGGCATTAACTTTTTTGATCGCTCAAGCGCTCCCATTGTTACTTATACAAACGATAAAACTAATCCTGATAGCCTAAGCTTTACTACAGTCCAGCATATGCAGGAAGATAAAAATGGCAACTTGTGGCTGGGAACTGATGGTGGCGGTTTAAACTATTTTAATCGCGAGACCGGAGTATTTACGCATTTTAAACATGATCCCAATGATCCTACGACTATTGGCGCCGATGCAGTATTAGCAACTTATATAGATTCTACCGGGTTGATATGGACGGGTACCTGGAATGGCGGCATGGCGAGTTACAATCCAGTGGATGGAAAATTTACCCGGTACCCTTTTGATAGAGATCGCAAAACTACGGAAAGCATCAGCACTTCAAGCAGACTTAACAGCGGCTCTATTTGGTCTATTCGCGAAGATAAAAATCAGGATATGTGGATTGCCACCCATAACGGCGGTATCAGCAAATACAATCGCGAAACAAAAATATTTACCCACTACACCCATATTGATAGTGATCCTGAATCCTTAAGCAGCAATATAGCCTGGAGCACTTTCGAGGACACTAAAGGTAACTTTTGGGTGGGCACTGTATCGGGTTTAAATTTAATGAATCAGGAAAAAGGCACCTTCAGTAATTTCACTGTCAATCCTAAGGATCATAAAAGCCTTAGTAACGCCTCAATACTTTCACTGTTTGAAGACAGTAAAAAAAGACTTTGGGTGGGCACAGATGCGGGTCTGAATTTGTTTCATCCGGAAACGAAAGATTTCACCGCTTACACTAAAAACAATGGTTTTATTGACGACGGTATTCGCAATATTTTGGAAGACGCTGAAGGTAATCTATGGTTGAGTACCAATAATGGATTTTCTTCTTTTAATCCCGAAACAAAAAAAATTAAAAACTATAATCGCATTAATGGGCGATTAGTGGGCGGCTTTGCCAGCGATTCCGGCTTACTAAGTAGTAGGGGTGAAGTTATTTTGGGTGGTGTTGAGGGGTTGCGAATATTTCACCCAAAAGAGCTCAGTGAAAATAAAAAAGTGCCACCGGTGGTGTTAACAGATTTTAAAATATTTTCTGACAGTGTGGCGGTGGGTGGCGCCGATGGCATTTTAAAAAAATCCATCAATCATACGGAAAATCTACAGCTTGATCACACCAAATCTATGTTTGTGTTTAGCTTCGCAGCGCTAAATTTTAGAGATTCGGAAAAAAATAGGTACGCGTATAAGCTGGAAGGTTTTGATAAAGATTGGCTGGAGGTTGGCAATCAGCGTTTAGCCAAATATACCAATATCAGCGCCGGAGAATATGTCTTTAAAGTGAGAGGCAGCAATAATGATGGTGTTTGGAATGACCTAGGTAAATCTATCACTATTATTCAATTGCCACCGCCGTGGAAAACCTGGTGGGCCTATACACTTTATGCGCTCACTATTCTTGGCATGCTCGGCGGATTTGTTTACAGCCAGCGCAGAAAACGCCACTTCGTTGAAGAGCAAAATAAACTGCTGGAAATTAAAGTCAACGAGCGAACTGCTGAGGTGAAAGAAAAGAGTAAAGATATTGAAGCTATGCTCAGTAATATTCCACAAGGCCTATTTACAGTGCAAAGCGATGGCACTATCCACCCGGAATACTCGCAGTTTTTGGCAGTTATTTTCGCAACTGCGGATATTGCCGGTCGCAATGTCGTTGAATTTTTATTTACCGGAGCTGCCATAGGCAGTGATGCATTGTCTTCTATTCGCGCTGCCGTGTTTACCATTATCGGTGAGGATGAAATAAATTTCTATTTTAATCACTCGTTACTGCCTAATGAATATGACATTGACATTGGTCATAAGAAAAAAAGCTTGTCCGTGGATTGGAATCCTATTGTTGCCGACAATATTGTGACTAAATTAATGATATCCGTTCGCGATGTGACGCAACTGCGACAAATGGAAGACGCCGCACGCGAACAACAACGGCAGCTGGATATTGTCAGTCAGTTGTTAAATTTGTCGGCAGAGAAGTATCTCGCGTTTGAAGAATCCACCCTGCGTTATGTGCAAGCCAACCGCACAGCGATTCAAAACTGTTTGCACCATGATAAAGAGATTATTGCGCTGCTATTTAGAAATATGCACACCATTAAAGGCAATTGCAGAACCTTTGGCTTCACCTATCTAAGCAACACTGTGCATGAAGTGGAATCAACCTATAGTGCGCTAAAGTCGGTAGAAAATTCTGCGAGTTGGCAGCCCGAAATTTTATTAAATGATTTGCAGCTGGTTGAAAAAACGCTGGCCGAATATGCCCATGTGTATCGCGCTGTGTTAGGTCGAACTCACAATTCGGGAACAGCGCAGCGTGGCAGATTCTGGATAACCCATGAGCTCGTTCACAACATTAAAGCCAGCATAAAAAATCGCAAAGTGGATGAGCTGGATACTTATATGGATCGTTTTAACGCCATCACGCTTGAACAAAACCTTGCTGATATTATCGCTTCACTGGCTGATATTGCGGCACAACTGAACAAACGCATGCCGGTGGTGGAAATCACTGCTAATAAAATATTGATAAAAGATTCAGCGCAAGAATTAATGCGCGATGTTTTTGCCCACATTTTACGTAATTGCGTGGATCACGGTTTAGAGAGCACCGAAGAGCGTATCCGTGCCGGTAAAAGTGAAGCGGGTTCAATAGTCATTGCTGTACAGCTTAAACGAGATCAGTTAAATATCTCGGTACAAGATGATGGTGGTGGTTTGAATATCGGAAGTTTATTTAAGAAAGGGATACAGCTCGGCAAATGGAAAGCGCATGACAACCCCGACATCGCTGATATCGCACAATTAATTTTTGCTTCCGGTGTTTCTACCAAAGCCGTGGTGAGTAATATTTCCGGGCGCGGTGTTGGTCTGGATGCGGTAAAACAATTTATTGCGGAGCAAGGTGGTGACGTATCGCTGGTTCTGCATCGCGAACTGGCTGTTGATCAAACATTTATACCTTTTGCATTAATGATCACTTTACCTGCACATCTATTTTTTGAAACAGAAACTTTGAATGCATTATAAAGCTGGTTAAACAAGCTCGTGGCGAAATGGACTGCCGGGAAATTAGCTAGAAGCCTATGATGCATCCTATACACAGCAATGGATTGCGATTTTCCCTCGTTTTACCTTGATTCAAAATCGCTATAAGTCGACCCGCATTTATTTTTTTTTATTAATCTTATGTTGTTTTAAGTCGCAACATAATGTCTTTTCCCTACTACACTTAAAAAAAGCCGTACATATGCATCTGGCACCTAATTCCTTTGGTACGCCATCGCACCTATTTTTATAAAATTTGTTTAGTTTATCCGGGTTCCATTTATGAAAAATGTTTTTGAATATTTGCCTTTATCTGGCTGTGTTTCTCATAAAGTGTCTAGTTTGATTGGGCTGCTATTGCTCTGCACCCTATCAACTGCATCGAGTTTGGCTGCTAGTGTTCCAGAACAAATTAGTTTTCAAAATATTTTAGAAAATAAAGATATCGCCATGGGTGAAGGTGGCGCGCTATTTCAGGATAGTGAAGGTTTTATGTGGTTGGGTGGTTCGAATGCGGTAATCCGTTACGATGGCTATGAGTTTCGCCAAATTTACGTCAGTGCAACCAGCGATAAGCCCGACGAAAAAGAATCCGTCAAATTTGTGCAACATATTTTTGAAGACAGCAATCATAAAATTTGGATTGCTACCCGAACCGGAGTTTTACAGTTTGATCTCAATAAAGAAAAGCTTATCCGAATTAATAATGATGACAGTCAGCAAGTAAAAATTTCCACTTCGGATTTTTTGCGCTTTGTGGAGTTGCCGAGCGGCGAGATTCTTGCGTGTTCAATTTCCGGGCTCTTTGTCATTGACCCCAAGTCTTTAAAATATACCGTCATACTCGCTGATAGTAACAAAACCGACTGGCTTAAAAGCAATCGCATCAATACTGCGTATTTGGATGGTAATGACCTCTGGCTAGGCACAGATGAAGGCCTGGAAAAAGTCGATTGGAAGAGCAAAACCTTTACGCTTTATAAGCTAGCCCCTGACAAACCTGATTCGATTCCCGACAACCGTATCGCTGATATTATTTCTGATAAGGCAGGTAAGTTTTGGGTGGCAACGTCTAATGGGGTGGTGCACTTCGATCCGCAAACCAGGCAAGGTAAACGTTATATTCATGACACTGCTGACCGCTATAGCTTAGGTAATAACGATGTCTGGAAATTATTGTTAGATTCTCAGGGTGCTTTGTGGGTAGCTTCCGACGGTGGCGGCGTATCGGTTTTTGATAAGGAAAAAAATCGCTTTATCAATCATCGCTATGAAGCCGGTCGTGCGGGATCAATTAATTCAAATCAAGTCCGTACCCTATTTGAAGATAAAAGCGGAGATATTTGGGTAGGTAATTATCCTGTTGGTATTAACTTTTTTGATCGTTCCAGTGCCGCAATAATTTCTTATGCGCGGGATATTTCAAATCCCAACAGCCTTAGCCATAACGCCGTGTTATCAGTTCAGGAAGATAAAGATGGCAACTTGTGGATTGGTACCGATGGCGGCGGTCTAAACTTTTTTAATCGCGAAGCGGGCACCTTTACCAGTTTTCAACATGATCCGAATGATCCGTCCACGATTAATGGCAACGCAGTCCTGACCACCTATATCGATTCTGCGGGCTTGATTTGGGTAGGTGTATGGGGTGGCGGTTTCGCCAGTTTTGATCCGGTTGAAAAAAAGTTCACACGCTATCCGTTTGACCGGCAACGCAAGAATACGGAAAGAGAAAGTACGTCGATGCGACTTAACAGCGCGCCCGTGTGGTCTGTTCGCGAAGATAAAAACGGCGAGCTTTGGCTCGCAACCCATACCGGAGGCATCAGTAAATACAATCGCCAAACAAAAATATTTACCCATTACCCGCATATCGACAGTGATCCCGAATCCCTAAGCAGTGATGTAGCCTGGAATACGTTTGAAGATTCCCGCGGCAACTTTTGGGTGGGCACGAGTTCAGGACTGAATCTGATGAATCGTGAAAAGGGATCTTTTTTTCGCTTTACTACAAATCCTGAGGACCCTACCAGTTTAAGTAATCCTTCCGCTATTTCAATTTTTGAAGACAGTAAAGCTAGACTCTGGATAGGCACAGATGCTGGTCTTAATCTATATAATTACGATACCAAAAGTTTTACCTCCTTCACCAAAAAACATGGCTTTATTGATGACACCATTCGCAATATTCTGGAAGATACCAACGGCAATTTGTGGCTGAGCACCAACAACGGTTTTGCTTCGTTTGATCCTGAAACTAAAAAGATAAAAGCTTATAACCGCATAAGCGGTCGTTTAGTCGGTGGTTTTGCAACTCACTCCGGCATTGTCACTAGTCGCGGCGAAATCATTTTTGGTGGTGTCAATGGCCTGCGTATTTTTAAACCTGAGGGACTTACCGAAAATAAAAGGGTACCACCGGTTGTGTTAACCGATTTTAAAATATTTTCTGATAGCGTGATGGTGGATGGTGCTGATGGTATTTTAAAACAAGCCATTAATCACACGGACAGCCTGGAACTTGATTACACAAAATCCATGTTTGTATTTGGTTTTTCCGCGCTGAATTTCCGCGATACCGCGAAAAATAAATACTCTTACAAATTGGAAGGCTTCGATAAAGATTGGCTGGATGCTGGCAGTCAGCGTGTTGCTAAATACACAAACTTAAATGCCGGTAAATATGTTTTTAAAGTGCGCGGCAGCAACAACGATGACGTTTGGAATGAAGTCGGAAAGTCGGTCACCATTATTCAATTGCCACCGCCCTGGAAAACCTGGTGGGCCTACACATTTTATGGTTTAGTCGTCTTGGGTATGCTGGCACTGTTTATCCATCACCAACGTCGAAAACGCCAATTGATCGAAGAGCAAAATCGAATTCTGGAAGTTAAAGTGACGGAGCGAACTGCTGAGGTTCGCGAGAAGAGTAAAGATATACAAGCGATGCTCAGTAATATGCCGCAAGGTTTATTCACGGTCCAGGAGCAGGGGAAAATCCATCCTGAATATTCGCACCATCTGGAATCTATTTTTGAGACCAGAAATATTGCCGGTCGCAATGCCAGTGAATTTTTGTTCGACGACGCTAACATTGGCAGCGATGCCCTGGATTCGGCGCAGGCGGCAATGTTTGCGATTATCGGCGAAGATGAAATGAATTTCGATTTCAATAAGCCATTACTGATCAGTGAATATGATATTGAGATTGGCGATAAGAAAAAATATTTATCTTTGGATTGGAACCCCATTATTGCTGATGATGTGGTTAATAAACTGATGGTTTCTGTGCGCGATGTCACGCAGCTTAAACAAATGGAAAGTGCCGCGCGTGCGCAAAAACGGCAACTGGAAATTATCAGCCAATTACTGAATCTTTCCGCTGAAAAGTACTTGGGCTTTGAAGAATCCGCAACCCGCTACATTCAGGTCTGTCGTGATGTGGTGGATGCAACGGAACAGCGCGATGAAAAAGTTATCGCACTGCTATTTCGCAATATGCACACCATCAAAGGCAATAGTAGAACCCTGGGGTTTAATTATTTAAGCAATGCCGCTCATGAAGTTGAATCAACTTACAGCGCACTTAAAATCGCAACAGACGTTCCCTGGGAGCCGTTAAAATTAATTGAAGATCTGGATCGTATGGAGAAGGCTCTGGCGGAATACGCGCATGTCTATCGTGCGGTATTAGGCCGAGGCACTACATCTGGTTCGGAGCGGCACGATGGCTTCTGGATGAACAATACCATCATGGATAAAATTCAAACCTACGTTGATACCAAGGAAATCGATAAATTAAAAGTTTATATCAGCCGCATTAACGCAAATTCTATTGAGCAAAACCTGGTGGATGTCATTGCTTCGCTATCTTCTATAGCGTCACAATTGGATAAGAAAACGCCGGTAGTGACGATTGAACCCAATAATATAAGAATCAAACTTAAGGCCCAGGAGCTGATGAAAGATGTTTTTTCACATATTCTGCGCAACTGCGTTGATCATGGGTTAGAAAGTACAGAAGAGCGAGTTCTGATTGAAAAAAATGAACACGGTGCAATCTATATTCGTCCCGAAATTATTCAAGGCGCGTTACATTTATCGGTTCAGGATGATGGTCGCGGCCTGAATATTAATGGTCTATTTAAGAAAGGTGTCCAAATCGGGCGCTGGAAGGCGAATGATAAGCCAAGCGTTTTGGAGATCGCACAATTAATGTTTCATTCTGGAGTAACCACCAAAGAAGCGGTTACTGATATTTCGGGCCGAGGGGTTGGTCTTGATGCAGTGAAACAATTTTTAGCGGAACGCGGTGGCAAAGTATCCATCAAGCTTCACGGTGAGCAAGCGATTATTGAAGGCCATATCCCGTTTGAACTTATTGTCACTTTGCCTGCTGATTTATTTTTTGAAGCAAGCGAAGAAACGGAAGAGGCTCTTAACGAATCGCCTTTGTAAAGCTATGCGTTCCAAAGCTGGAGCTTTGGAACGAGGGATAAAGCTGGCGTTTCGCGGGAAGCGACTCCACCCCACCCCTAGCCGGGCGCCCCTCCCCTCCCCTTGGCAGGGGAGGGAGTTAGAATGTCGCACGGTCTAAACTCCTCCCCCTGCGAAGGGGGAGGCCGGGAGGGGGTTGCTTTAGCTTTTCGTTTATCGTAATTTTTCAAACACAAAATTGTAGGTGTCAGGGGAGGGAGTTAAAACTCTTCTCGTTCCCCAGCTCCAGCTTGGGAAGGCTTAACCGGCACCAAATTAAATCACTCTGTATCCTGAGCAATACGAAAACCAAAATTAATATTGCGCTCGGCCTCTGGAGCTGGGTGATTTATACGTGCTGACACACGTAGCCAAAATGGATCACTGTGATATTGCCCTCCTAATGTGACGTGTTTTTTGCAGTCGCCGGTTGTCCAAGCGCTACCATCCGTAGGTGCACCTTCATAATTGGGATTCCAGCAGTCCTGTACAAATTCAGAAACATTGCCAAGCATGTCATGAAGTCCAAATTTATTGGCTGGGAACTGGCCAACCGGTGCGGCGTGCAACCATTTGTCGGCACCGCTCGCAAACAGATCACAGCATTTATCCGTACCGTAATTGGCAAAAGTGTGATCCGCACTCTCACCCCAATAATATTCGCTTGTGGTTCCAGCTCTGACGGCATATTGCCATTCTGCTTCACTGGCGAGGCGAAAATTTTTACCGGTTCTCTGGCTAAGCCATTGCGCATAGTCGGTAGCTTCCCACCAGGTAATATTACCTACTGGTTGCTGGCCCCTCCCATTGCCCTCATCGTTTGGCTTGGCTTTGCCAGTCGCCTCAGCAAAGGCATCGTATTGCGCAAAGGTAATTTCATATTTGCTTAGTTTAAAGGCTTTAATCTTAACCTTATGAACGGGTAGCTCCGCTTCTACTTTTTTAGCTCTGAAGGGATCTAGAGGGACAAAATTATTGATATTTCCCATTCTAAAGCTACCAGCGGGAATCTTGATCATTTCGGGGAGAGCAAGAGTTTGTGCTTTACTGGAAGCTTTGGCATCGGAGGTTTTTTCATCGACTGCCAGGGTTGAGGCAGAAATTATAGAGAGTATGGTAAATAGAGCGCAAAACTTTTGCATAAACTTATCCTCAGGCAAAGAGAGTTTAATGGCATCCTTGTTGCGGAAGTCCACATCGGGGTGAGATTTTGACTAAAGTGCATCCCGAATTTCTTATATTTTTTCTATAAGACAGGATTTTAGAAAAATGATAGAAATTGGCAGTCATTCCGCTGGAAATTCCGAAAATAAAAGAAATAAAAAAACCCGCCGGAGCGGGTTGAGGAAGCGAAAAATATTTTGTTTTACACTTTATTTTTGCGCTTGTTTATTGGAAATTGCATGCATTTTATTCGAGTATTCTTTCAGCAGCAGTATGGTGGTTACATCTGAATCAAAGATGCCATACATGCCTTGCTGCTCTTGAGGTGGATCACCCATGTAATCGTCGCCCTCCTTCCACCAATAATTTGCATTAGTGGTGCGGCCCGCGCCATTCCATGCCCAGAAATTATATCCGGCAATGGGATCACCGGCGGCCGCACGGTTAGCTACAATTTCAAAAACTTCACGATAAAATTTATCGCGGTAGTGAGTAGTGGATTTAATATCGTAAGCACCACCATCGCGATCCAAACCAAACTCTTCCAGCACAATAGGTTTGCCCATTTTCTTTGCCAGGTCGATATGGCTATTTAAATAATCTTTACCTTTTGTTAAGGCATTATCCCAGGTTTCTTCCGGTTTTTTCTGATCATACCAGCCCCAGTTCCTCACCCACATATGGTAAGTCAGGTAGTCAATAGCGGGCGAAGAATGTGCATCCACAAAAACCTTTTCATCGTTAACGGAACCCATTAAACCTTCACTACCACTGCTCACCAAATGGTTTTTATCCAGGCTGTGAATATATTTTGCAGTATCGGTCACCCATTTTACATAAATGGCTTTTTCTTTGGCTGAGGTTTTTGAATTGCCCGGGCGCGGTTCATTGGCCAATTGCCATGACATAAGTGTGGGGTCATCGGTGTAAGATTTGCCGGTGATTGTATTCACTCGGGTGACAATTTTTTTAATCGTTTTGCGAAATTCTTTTTGCGCTTTTTTGCTTTGATAAAATGACGCAGATTTTTGCATAAAACTTTCATAATCATTGGTAACGTTCGGGTCCTGTACTGGTTTGCCATCGATCCAGCTCATGTACTGCGTCATGCCGCCGGACCACTGCCAAAAATTATTGAGATATAGCACCACTGTCATATCGCGTTTTGCTGCTTCCGCCATAAAAAAATCCAGGCCTGCCAACAACTCTTCATCATACTGGCCAAAACCATTGGTGGTAGAGGGATGCACGGCGCTATTGATTTCACTTTTTTCTGACACGGCTAACACGCGTATATTGTTGATGCCGAGGGCTTTTAAATTATCCAACTCTTTTTCAAGCCGGATGCGGTTGCCAACTTTTCCCGCTGAACCCAGATAGCCGCCATACCAAAGATTGGTGCCGACAATATAATAAGGGCTGCCTTTGTGCGAAAAATGGGTTCCCGCAACAGAAATAAAATGTGCTTTGTTAGTTTCGGGATTGGCGCCAGATTTTTCATTGGCTATCGCGGTTGCGGCAATGGAAGGGAGCAACAGTAAAACGAATAATATTTTTAAGTATTTCATTTTCTTATCTCTACTTTAGTTATAGATTTTCTAGTCTAGTTGTATTTTTGTTAAATATCGACCTGCTTCGATCATCGCCCGGCCATTGTGATAGGGACATTTCCAAAAACCAACTTTGTAATTGGGCTCAGCTTGTGATCTATCCAATGATGAGTTGTCTAGCATTGTCGAGCTTTCTAATACCGACGTGCTATTTATAACTGATGACCAATGCCACTCACCATATTGGTGATCAATTTGATATTTTTTGATAGCCTGCCACAGGTTTTCCGCTACGGTTAAATATTTTTGTTCGTTGCTCGTCACGTACGCATAAAGAAACCCAACCAAGGCCTCAGCTTGTACCCACCACACAATGTTGGTATTGACTTTACCTGATGCATAATCGTAAGAATCCATAACTTGCCCGTAGCCATCAATACCTTCTTGCAAGGTAGTCGCAGCAATTTTTATTAAGCTAGGTGTTAAGAGGGCGGTGTATGCTTCGTCATCGAGTGTCGCCAGTGCTTTAGCGATTAACCAGCTAGCTTCTATGTCGTGTCCATAAGTCACCCCGGGAGAGAAATCATTCCAGTGATGATCTAAAAACATCCGCAAGTGAAAGGTTTTTTTATCAATTAAAAATTTATCAAACAACTCGATGTTGTAGCGCAATGCCGTTTTAATTTCTGGCGTAGGATAAATGTTATAGAGGCTGGTATAGGCTTCCAATATATGCAAATGAGTATTTTGTGATTTGGGGAAATTTAAATCTTTATCGCTAAGACGCAAATCTTCCATCTTGCCCCAAGTGCGGGTAAAGGCTTCAAGATAACCTTCGCATTCGCGATCAATAGTTTTTGTTTCCAGTAGCTCAAAACAATTTAACGCCATGGCGAGAGCTTGTTCATTTTGCGTGAGTTTGTAGTAGGCACTGAGGGCATAAATAGTAAATGCCTGTGCATAGGTTTGTTTTTTGGAATTAATCGGGTTGCCGAAGCAATCCAGCTCCCAATAAACGCCACCGCATTTTTTATCAAAAAAATATTGCAATAAATAATCGTAGGCACGTTTTGCGCACTGGCGATATTCCGGGTTATTGATTTCCAATGCGACTTCGCTAAAAAACCACAAGATCCGCGAATTTAAAATAACGCCTTTGTTGGCATCTTTCACGGGAATATTTTCTGCGCTTACCTCGCCGAAGAAACCCCCTAGTTCCCGGTCAACACTATTGGCCACCCACCAATCTGCAATGGCAATTAATTCTTGCTTAAATTCTTGTTGGAGAAGGAGTAAACGCGCAGCCAAATCTGTCCTGTCCATTGCTAGACTTAATGACCCGTTAAAAATAACATTCGCCATAATGCTTAAACCAAATTCTTTAAAATGGCGAGATTTTCACTAATTAATCTATTGCGGGTCGCAACGGAAGCTGCAGAGCGCAATGGGTCTTCTGGCGTATTTTTACAATAATCAATTAATGTTTCGATGCTACTGGTGGCAACATGCATGCGCGTATCGGATGAAGCGTAATAAATAAATACCTCATTTTTTTCATTGACAATCCAGCCGTTAGAAAAAGTAACGTTGCTAACATCGCCTACGCGTTCATCGCCATGAGGTGCAATAAAATGTCCGCCCGGACTGTGAGTCACAATCCAGGGGCGTTCTAATTCGGTCAAAAACATATAAAGCACATAACGCAAACCGGCTGCAGTATTGCGTACCCCGTGTGCCAGATTTAACCAACCTTCGGCGGTTTTAATCGGTGCCGGGCCCTGGCCATTTTTTACTTCCTTGATGGTGTGATAGATTTTGCCATCAACAATCACTTCTGTTTTTACTTCGGCGCGGGTCATGTCATCCACTAACCCCCAGCCAATTCCGCCGCCGCCGCCCACGCTAATAAAGCCATCTTGTGGGCGGGTAAACAAACCGTATTTTCCGTCGATAAATTCCGGGTGCAACACAACATTACGTTGTTGGCCGGAGTAAGTAATTAAATCTGGCAAACGCTCCCAGGTGACTAAATCTTTGGTGCGTGCAATACCGCACTGGGCTTCTGCGGCTGAAGTATCTTCGGGGCGAGTTAGATCTTTTCGTTCGGTACAAAATAATCCATAAATATAGCCATCTGCATGCGCAGTTAAACGCATGTCATAGACATTAGTGTCAGGGCGTTCAGTTTCTGGCAAGCTAATCGGGTAATCCCAAAAGCGAAAATTATCGATACCGTTCGCACTTTCCGCTATGGCAAAAAATGATTTCCGGTCCACACCTTCTACGCGCACTGCCAAAATATATTTGCCTTGCCAATACAATGCCCCGGAGTTAAATGTGGCATTGATTCCTTGTCGTTCCATTAACAATGGGTTAGTTGCTTCATTTAAATCGTAGCGCCAAAAAATCGGTGCATGTTCAGCGGTAAGAATGGGATTTTTATAACAGGTATAAATTCCATTGTGAGTTAATTTTGGCGAATTTTTGTTTTTGATCAAAGCTTCGTACTGCTCAAGTAGATCTTGAACCGATTGCTTAAATTGACTCATGTACAATTACCTTTTGTAGTAAAAAATTGGGTTACATTTTCTTTAATAAATGTTCGTCATTGGTGCCTAGCAATAGCTGCGGTGGTATGTCATTGGGATAGTCTTGCAAATGGATGTACCAATTCCGCCATAAGAAAAGAGTAGCAACTGCGGCCACTGTCAAGGCTATTGCAAACTCTTGCCAATACTGAATCACCATAAAGATAGGTGCGGCAATTAAACTGGTTTGCCAACATATGCCTACGACAACATTCACCATATCGCGATAAAAGTTTTTGTTAGCTGCGATGTCCGGATACTCAAGACGCGCAGCGTTTTGCACTGGGCCCCAATAGCCCCAGGGACGAACTTTTATATAGAATTTCTTCAACACTTCTACATCGGTTGCGGGTGTTAGCAGCGCGCCTATGATGCAAGTCGCTAGGCAAAGCGCAAATAGATAAGGAAATGCTTGTAAGGCATTAATGCTGGTTTGTGATAATGCAAGGGCGCTAATAATGCCAACCAGCATGCCCCAGAAATAGCCATAAGAATTAAATCGCCACCAGTACCATTTAAGAACATTGGATGCGGTATAGCCGCCGTATAAACCGCTGACCACCCATTGCAAAACACTATTGATACTGGGAACAAAGAAACCCAGCGATACTCCCAAAATGACAAAAATAACCGACACCGCGTAGCTCAAGTGCACATATTTTTTCGCCGGTGCATTGGGGTTGATGTAGCGTTTATAAATATCATTCACGACATAGGCAGGCGCCGCGTTGACAGTCGCAGCAAAGTTAGACATAAACGCTGCTAGCAGACCAGCGATAAGCAAGCCAAGCAAACCGGTGGGAATATAATTTTTCAACACAAATGGCAAAATTTGTTCGAAGTCCACGTCGGCACCCATGCCGCGCAAATCATTCATATAAAATGCCAACGCCAAAATAGTTAAGCCAGCAATTAACATATAGCGCGGGAACATCAGCACTACCGTCACAAACCCGCTCATTTTCGCCGCATCGCGCGGTGACTGCGTAGAAAGCACACGTTGCATATCATAATTGGGTGCCGGGCCGGCAAAGCTGAGTAGCACGCCTTTGTAAAGCATCAGCATAAAGAAAACGGCAAACAGGGAATAACCATCGGCGGCAATTTTTGCATTGGCGGCATCCAGCTGATCAGACCAATCAATATCCAGTTGCCAGCCGAAAGTAATATTGTCCCAATTATCCGGCACTGCCGCTGCGAGCATCTCGGGCGATACCTGATGCATAGCAATAATGCCAACGCCGATACTGGCGATGGTCGTTACGATAAATTGAAATACTTCGGTAAATACCACTGAGAACATCCCACCCTTAATAATGTACAGAGTGGTGATGGCCGTCATAATCAGGCCATAGCAGGCATCGTTGGTGTGAGCATCCGCAGACAGTTTCCATGGGAAAAATACTGATGCAAATTTGCCGATAGCGATAAACCCGTAAGCGGTAAACGAAATCACACTGATCAGCGCAAAAAATACCACTATAACGTTGGAAAGGCGCGAGCCCAAGCCTTCCCCAAAGCGAAACGTAATCCATTCGGCACCGGTCATAACGCCAGAGCGGCGCAGCCAGGTGGCCAAAAAAACCATTAAAAAAATCTGGTTGAAGGTGGGCCATAGCCAGGGAATAAACACGCTTTTTAAGCCATAAATAAACAATAAATAAACCAGCCACATGGTGCCGGCTATATCAAACATGCCTGACGCATTGGACAGGCCGAGCATGTACCATTTAAGTTTGTTGCCACCGAGAAAATAACTATTCATGTCCTTTGAAGCGCGGGCCGACACCCAAAAACCAACGCAAATAGTGGAACAAATAAAAGTCAGGACAATAACAATATCGAGCAACGGGAGATTCATGCAGTTTTCCACTTATTATGTTGCCCTAAGGATAGGGCATTAGAACCGACTTAATGAAATGGGCATTTTTATAAAGCCCTCTATTTTTTTGCTGATTAATTCTTTCCGCGCCACTAATGTAATCGGTTACAAGAAATTTTGCCAGCCAAATTTAATGGCGCAATTTAAATCGATTGCTTATACAGTCACAGCACCCTGAATAGCTATTGCCGTAGCCACAGTGAATGGTCAATTAATGTTGCATTTCAGTCGAATCATTGACTTAAATTGACCCTTAAAGCTGACCTATGGTTAATTTCGAGCTATGCGAAAGACCTGTTTTCACTGGTGAATTTTAATGACATAATCCAAGGAATTTAACAATACAGTCTTGCCTGGGGCGATATAGCGAGGCTGTTATCCCTAGTGTTGAAGGTGGTTTTTTTTGCTTTCAGTCAAAAAAAGTCAAACGCTTTTTATTTTTATTAATAAAAATCATTTGCAGCCGATTTAAATCAAGAAGAGAACTTATGTCTAGTATTCGTGAAGTCGCCCGCGCCGCCGGAGTTTCAGTTGCTACAGTATCGCGCGCGCTTAGCATGCCCGAAAAGGTTGCTAGCAAAAGTTTGGCTAAAGTTCATGCTGCCGTTGCTAAATTAGATTACAAACCGAATATGCTGGCGCGGAATTTCCGCTCTGCCCGGTCTTACGCGGTGGTAGTGTTGGTTCCCGATATCGCCAACCCCTTCTATGGCTTATTTATTCGCGCACTGGAAGATCGCGCCCAGCAAAAAGGCTACGCGGTTCTGTTAGGCGATACTCGCGGCACAGCGGAGCGCGAGCAAGAATACATTCGTCGTGTTGAAACGCGGTTGGCCGATGGCATTATTCAGTTGCGTCCCAGCTCCGAGAAAACCAAAAATAATATATCCGCCGATATTCCCTGCGTGTATGCCTGCGGCTGTGAGTACAACACCGGCCCGGCAATTCATATCGACAATCGTGGTGCGGCAAGAACCATGGTGGATTATTTGCTATCGCTCGGGCATCGCCGTATTGGCGTCATCTCCGGCTTAAAAGATAATCCGCACACCATTGATCGCCTGGAAGGTTACAAAGAAAGTTTACGCAATGCGGGGATCGAGTTTTCTAAGGAATTAATTGCAGAAGGTGATTTCACCATGTGGTCTGGCCTTAACGCCGCATTTCAGTTCTGCAATATGAAGCAGCGTCCCACAGCTGTTTTTTGCATGAATGATGAAATGGCCATTGGTGCTATGCAAACCTTAAAAGCTCAGGGTATTCGTATTCCTGAAGATATGTCGGTAACGGGATTTGACGATATTGCTTACGCTAAATATTGCGACCCCAGTCTTACCACTATTTCACAACCTGCAGAAGAAATGGGAAAAATGGCAATGGATATGTTGTTGCGCATTATTGAAGGTGAATCACTCAGTCAGACTGATTGCGTTTTGCCAACGGAATTTATTATTCGCAAGAGCACCGCGCCAGTGAAATCAATATAATTTATGTTGTTGGCGTTATTCATTTGTAGCAACGCCTGCGTCCTTAAATAATTTATCCAGATACCCAATGTTTTCTGATTCGTGGCGCAGCTGCGTTTCAGGAATGCCCTTGCTATGTGCGATTGCCGCCACGCGGCCTTGTTTGTAAAAAATAGTTTTGGGAAATTGTTTCGCAATGACATCCTGGTAAGCTTTTTGTGGGCTAATTATTTTCCAGCCTTGTTTCCGCAGTTCCATGACTAAATCATCCACAAACAACGCGGCCGCATCATTTTCGTGTAGCAGTAATACATGACGTGGAGAGCGCTTTAAGGTTTTTTTTGCCAGCGCATCGTAAAATTCAATACTACCAATCATGGTCTGTACATAGAAATCCCGTGCTTTATCGTAATCAATCACTCGCTTTTCGTCGGCTGCTTTAGTGATGAGCGCACTGAGATACCAATCAAAATTATCAATGGTGGTATAGCCGTCCTGATAACCTAATTGTCGTAGTTCCGAGCGAAAATACTGAATGGAGCTCAAATCTTTTCCATAATGCAAAAATGGAAAGCGGTGGTAAGGTAAGAAGTTGGGCAGATCTTCAATTAATAGGTGCGCACGATAAGCATCCGCTAAATAATCATCGGTGCTGATATCATGTGCCGAGCGATGGCTGAAACTATGATTGGCCAAGTGAAAACCGGCATTGGCATATTGAATAAGTCTTGGGCGCGTGTCCGCATTGATAGCATCGGCTTTAATGAAAAATAATGCATCGGGTACTTTTGCCGACTTTAATGCAGCGATTAATTTTTCGGTACGTTCATTACCTGTCATTAATATACTATTCTGAGTTGGCGCATCATCAAAGGTTAACGCAATTTCGCGTGCGAAGCTGGATGATATCCAGCTAAACGAAATGGCAACATAGCCCACCAATAGTGTTTTTAAAAACATAAATAAATTTCCACAGTTTCATTAAGTTTTTTAAGTTAAATATTTCTTGTTGTGTATTTCTAAATCAAGATTATGTATTTGCAATAATATAGCTTTAAATCTTTAGAGCGTACAATAGAGGAACGCTCTATTTATGTGTAATTATGAGAATGTGGAGGTCAATCTTTAGTTCGCGTCTTCATGTTCTTTAAGGCTACATACTTCGATATTCGATAATTAAATTCAGTATTTCGTGATTACTAATGGCCGCAATGAGTGATTCATTCATCGAGCGCCGTTGTGGTAAGTGAATGTTAAATTTACGCAGTAGCATTTCTTCCACTTGCGTATCTGAATCAGGGTCAATTTTCTGTCCCGCATAAACACATATTCTTTGATAGATAAAGTCTTTACTTGCCATTGCACAATTCCCTCACTCCATTCATATACCCAGCGTCATGACAAAAATGTAATTATCAAAACGAGCCAATTTTCTATTTTTTTAAATCTACTACTTTACACCTACAATTTTTTGCACCACCAAGCTACCGATCATATCGCCCTCCACGTTGACGGTAGTCCGAAAGGTATCAAGCAGGCGGTCGATTGGCAGTAGTATGGCAATGGCCTCAACAGGTAAGCCTACCGATTGTAAGACCATTACCATAGTTACCATTCCCGCACTGGGAATTCCCGGTGCGCCTATAGCCGCAATCATGGCCGTGAAAAATAAAATTAATTGTTGGGCTAGTGTCAATTCTATGCCGACAAGATTGGCAATAAATAAAGCGGCGGCAGCTTCATACAGAGCTGTACCATCCATATTGGCTGTCGCACCCAGGGGGACAACAAAGCCAACAATATCTTTTTGCACGTGTAAGTTTTTTTCGGTGCAGCGTAAGGTTACTGGCAAGGTGGCCGAACTGGAACTGGTGGCAAATGCCGTGATTAATGCTTCGCGTGCGCCGCGCCAAAACCAGAGCGGCGTTTTTTTTGTTACCGCATATAACATAGCGGGCAAAATAATCACGCCATGAATCATGGTGAGTCCGATAACAATCAGGATAAATTTTCCCAGCGTAGCGAGGAGCTCCATATTTTGGGTGGCAACCAGTTTTATTAATAATGCAAAAATTCCAAAGGGTGCCAGGTACATTACCCAGCCAATAATGCGCATCATTAAATCGAGAAATTCCTGGAATAAATTTAAAATATTGCGATAGCGATCACCGCCCATGACTAGTGCCACACCTAGAAATAAAGCAAAGATAACCACAGCAAATACATCGCCCTTTGCCAGTGCCGAAAACGGATTTTGAAACAGACTGTGTAAAAATTGCGTAAAAAAGTCGGCTGGAGGGAGCTTATTGTATTGAAAGTTTTCCATAGCGCCTTGAAACATGGAAAGATGCAGGCCTTCCCCGGGACGTGTCAGATTCATAACAGTAAGTGCTAGAATTATGGCAATGCTCATGGTGGTTGCAAAAAATAGCAGCGTTGTTATCCACACTTTATTAATCTGGGCGTGTGTTTGTAAATTAGCAACGCCCACAACAATGGTAGAAAATACTAAAGGTATCAGTACCATTTTAAGTAGGTCGACAAATAGATTTGCGATCAGAGTGCTGCTATACATTACCCATTCATAAGCTGGCGATGCAGCGCTAATTTGCGTGAGCAACCCGCCGACGAGCAAACCAAAAAAAGCGCCGATGAAAATTTGTTGGTTAAGACTTGGCATAATATTTTCTGCTTGTCGGCATTCGCGGGTAATAAAAATACGTTGTGGCTATAAGTTGTGAGCTGTGCTTAGTTGATATAACCCATGCGATAATGTTTATCTTCCACTATGCGGTAATCATTGCGAAATAATGCTAATTCGTGCGCGGCACGATCAGTGCGAATTTCTAAATCGGTAATTTGAAAATGTAAATCATCAATTCGATGGAGTTTGTATTGCCGTTCCCTGTGATCATTAATGCGCTGTGAGATATCATATTGTAATGCTTGAATTTCGTTATAGAGAAATTCGATACGCGATTGGTTACTGGCAATGTCATTCGTTAAATAATTTATTTTGCGCTGGATCGCAAAAAGTTCCTGGCCATCGCGATAAGCGCGCAAGAAATTATTTTCCAGGTCTGTAGGGCAAATGCCATGATAAGCTGACCCATCGCTGCCAGCGCTGTAACCTTTTTCAGGGAGGCAATATAAGCGCGCACCTTTTTTGTGCCCTTCTTCATAATCCTTCATTATGGGTGTAACCTTTGCGCGTGCGCAGGCTTTACTGTGTTCGCCAACTCGACTGAGTGGATATCCCTGGGTGGCGTCTTCCAAGCCCTTGATATACCAATCGGCCTGCACGCATTCATCTTTGCTCATAGTGGCACAGCTTGAAAGCAACGCGCAGCCTAATAATAAAATGGGAAGTGCGCAAAGTCTTAAAATTTCGTTGTTCATTTATGTTGATCCTCTGGCACTTTATCTTGATGCCTTATTTACCCATTGCCAAGCTGCAATAAAATTTGCGAACTTCTGTTTCCGCCGCAACTTAACTCCAGGGCATGTTAACTGCACAAAAAATGTCATTCAACTTTTGTGTTGCGACGCGCGATGCCGCTAAGTACTTATCCGCGACAGGGATAAATTCGCCAACAAAATATAAAAACATATTCGAAATATCATATATGCAACTTTTCGAATATTGGTTACTATACCCTATATTCCAGATTAGCCTCAGTGAACCCAACATCATGCTTGACCCGCTTGTTTTTTACAAAGCTCTTGCCGATGAAACCCGGCTGAAATCCTTATTGCTGATTAAGCTTGAGGGGGAGCTCTGTGTCTGCGAATTAATGGCAGCCCTCAATGAAACCCAGCCAAAAGTATCGCGCCATTTGGCGCTCTTAAAGCAAGACAATATTTTGTTAGATCGCCGTCAAGGGCAGTGGATCTACTATCGCCTCAACCCAAATTTACCGGAGTGGACACGCACTGTGCTAACGCAAACTGCTGCCGCAAACCCGCTATTTATTAAGGCCAATATAAAACAATTATGCAATATGGGTGAGCGTCCTGATCGCGCAAAAAATTGTTGTTAAAAAATCTTACGAATAATATTAATACTGTTAAAAGAGTCTTGCATGAAAAAAATTAAAATTGGCATTAATGGTTTTGGTCGTATTGGTCGCTTGGCATTGCGGGCATCCTGGGATTGGCCTGAATTTGAATTTGTGCACATTAATGATCCCGCTGCTGATGCGGCAACTTATGCGCATTTATTAAATTTTGATTCAGTACAAGGTCGCTGGCATCACCAGGCAGAAAGTTCGGATGCCGGGCTACTGATTAATGGCAAGACAATTAAGGTTACCACTAACACAGCGATTGCCGATACCGATTGGTCCGGCTGTGATCTAGTTATTGAAGCCAGCGGTAAAATGAAAACCGTTGCTATTTTACAAGCCTATTTGGATCAGGGCGTAAAACGTGTGGTGGTGAGTGCGCCGGTAAAAGAAGCCGGCGCATTGAATATTGTTATGGGTGTAAATCAGCATTTATTTAATCCTGCCGTGCATCGCATTGTTACTGCCGCCTCTTGCACTACGAATTGTATAGCGCCAGTGGTCAAAGTGATCCACGAAAAAATTGGCATTCGTCACGGTTCTATTACCACGATTCATAACCTAACCAATACCCAAAGTATTCTCGATCAGCCGCACAAGGATTTGCGGCGTGCGCGTTCATCCGGCGCAAATTTAATTCCCACGACAACTGGCTCTGCCACCGCAATTGCGGAAATTTTTCCTGAATTGCGCGGCCGTTTAAATGGTCATGCAGTGCGGGTTCCATTGGCGAATGCGTCGCTTACCGATTGTGTGTTTGAGGTTGAGCGCGGCACCAGTGTTGCAGAGGTGAATGCTTTGCTCAAAGCGGCCAGTGAAAATGAATTAAAAAATATATTGGGTTATGAGGAACGGCCGCTGGTGTCGGTGGATTATTGCGGTGACCCGCGATCTTCTACTATCGATGCGCTTTCTACCATGGTTATTAACGCTACTCAGGTAAAAATTTACGCCTGGTATGATAACGAATGGGGCTACTCTAATCGCACTGTTGAATTAGCAAAACTAGTTGGCCTTGCGGACTAGCTGATCTTGTGGGCTAGGTGTCCGCGCAGAAGCGTTGCAATCACTATGTTTAAAAAAATTACGGATTTGCCCGCCGAGATTAAACAATATCTTATTGTTACGGCAAACTATTGGGCATTCACCTTAACCGATGGCGCTTTGCGAATGCTGGTGGTGCTGCATTTCCATCAGCTAGGTTATAGCCCGCTGGGTATTGCCGCGCTATTTTTATTCTATGAATTGTTTGGCGTTGTTACTAATTTGCTGGGCGGTTATTTGGGCGCGCGCATCGGGCTGAATCGCACGATGAATATTGGTTTAGCGTTGCAGGTATTCGCATTAATTATGCTGGCGGTTCCCTCCGCCATGCTAACCATGTTTTGGGTTGTGGCCGCGCAAGCCTTGTCTGGCATTGCTAAAGATCTAAATAAGCTGAGTGCAAAAAGTGCGATTAAAATGTTGGTGCCGGGCGATCAGCAGCAGCAATTATTTAGATGGGTTGCACTGCTGACTGGCTCCAAAAATGCGCTCAAAGGTGTTGGTTTTTTTCTCGGTGGAGCTTTGCTCGCAGGCTACGGATTTAAGGGCGCGGTTATTATTATGGCAAGTCTGCTCTGCGCAGTGTGGCTGGCGAGCATAATCTTGTTGAAAAAAGATTTAGGTAAGGCAAACAATAAACCTAAGTTCTCTGACATTTTTTCTAAAAGTCAGGCTGTTAATGTGCTTTCAGCGGCGCGTTTATTTTTGTTTGGTGCGCGAGATGTTTGGTTTGTAGTGGCATTGCCTGTTTATTTAAGCAGTCAGCTGGGTTGGAGCTTTTGGTGGGTAGGAAGTTTCTTCGCAATTTGGATTATTGGCTACGGGATATTGCAATCGCTAGCCCCGACAATTATTAGAAATACAAATATTACTCATAAGGCGAAGCGGTTACTACCTGGTGGTAATACAGCGCTTTGTTGGGCAATGTTGCTGGCGGCAGTGACTGCTGCGCTTGCGCTTGCCTTACAAAATGAACTGCCTGCAGCAGCTGTACTCATTGTTGGTTTAGCTATTTTTGCTGCAGTGTTTGCTATTAATTCCTCATTGCACAGCTTTTTAATTGTAAGTTACGCTAAAAGTGATGGCGCGTCGCTTGATATTGGTTTTTATTACACTGCCAATGCCATGGGGCGACTAATAGGAACTTTGCTGTCTGGCTGGATTTATCAAAGCGCAGGTCTTATTGCGTGCTTGTGGACCGCAGTATTATTTATTGTTGTAGCAGCAATTATATCTACAGGCTTACCGCGATTGACTCGTGTTTAATTCAACCTTGACATTAATAACGGCAACCGGCATCAACATTTCCCCAAAAATATTTCTTAATTTGTTATTTTATTTTTCGTTTTGAATTAATGTAAGCACACAGGGCGCCTGCTATTACACCAAATAAATGCGACTCAAACGAAACTCTGGCATCGCGCGGCAACACGCCATAAATAAGGCCGCCGTAAAATAAAATTACAAACAAGGCAACAACAATGTTCAAAACTCGCCGTTCAAACCAGGCTGTGGCTATGCATAAGCTCCACAAACCAAACACCCAGCCACTCGCTCCTATGTGAGTGGCATTGCGCCCGAATAGCCAAACTAGTGCGCCGGTAATGGCAATAATTATTATGCTGCTATAAACATAGCGCCTTAGTGAATGAACAAAATAAAGGCTACTAAATAAGCATAGCCCCATCAGATTATTTGCCAAATGATAAATGCTGCCATGCAAAAAAGGGGCTATAAAAATTGTCCATAGGCTCGGCAATTGTCGCGGCTGAATACCATATTGGTTTAAGCGATATTGCAGGAATATATTCACTGCATGCACCAAAATTAGCAATCCACATAAGCTGAGTAGAAATTTTATTTTTTGCGTTAGCATTTATTTTCTCGAGTTAAGTGCATGGCAAAAGTGGCTATACTTTTGCAGCGAATGACTTGCCCACTTACCGTTATTCGGATTTAGAATCTATTAGAATTTGCCGCAGAAGATTGGTTGCATTGTTGAGCCAAGGGTAGAAAGGGTGATTTTAAACATATTTCATGTCGCCCCGTTAAGTTCAGCGTTTGCACCTGTTTGTGATAATAATGATGGAATAGCTTCTCGAATTTTCCATTGGCAAGTAATTTCTTCAAGCCAATATTCATTCTTCCGGCTATCCTTGGGTGCTTGGCGCTAACGTAAAAATAAATAGGGAAATCGTAATAAATAAGCAGACTTTTTTCGATAGCAAGCGTAGGAATTATTTTGTTTTTTTCGTAGTAAGTCGCAACAATTTCAAAGGCACTTAGCGCCAGACAATCAAAACGGTGAAAACCAAGCATGCTAACAAGGCCCTCAAATGTGGGTGCTTCAATGACGGGGACATTATTTATTTTATAAATTTCCGCATCGGGCCAGCCTAAACCTTGCCCTATGCTAATACCCTTAAGTGAGTTTGTTTTGATTGCGGTTTTAAATAGATTGTCAGGAGCACCATTCGTTAGACAAATTCGTTTTCCGAGCAAACCCTGCAAAAGATCAAAAGGAATTCCTATAACATCGGCTTTGGATATGACGGTGCCGGGCGAGGCCCACAACAAATTGACTATTTCCCCTTCGTTCACTAGTAATGCCAGGCGGTGTGCCCCGGGATCGTTGGGATAGGGCTCTATTCGGTAGTCGCCATATTCGCTGACAGTGTGCTCAAGAATTAGCTTGATTAATTCATACTTGAAGTTATGACGATGATCTAATTCGCCACGGTTTACATATTTAATAACCATTGGCGTATCAGCTGCAAGGGCCGCAGGGCTGACAATTAACAGGCAGCAAAATAGTAACAGTAGTCTCAAGCAGAAAAACTCATGTAATACGCTGCGCATGGAGACACCTGAAAGTAAATCCTCTTGCGGAGTATAAAGCTTGTCAGGCAAAGTACAAAAACATTTCCGTAGTAATAAAAATGAAACAGACAATTAAAATCACTGTTAAATATTTGGCTATAAAAGAATCAACTGCTGAAGTTCGAGAATTACGGCTTCGCGCGCAACAAAATTTGGGAAATAAATTTTGCGGTGTAACTAAGCTGCGCAACTGCGTGGCGTAACTGCGTGGCGTAACTGCGTGGCGTAACTGCGTGGCGTAACTACAAGGCATAACTACAAGGCGTAACTTTAAGGCGTAACAACAAGGCGCAACTACAATCATCCCGGCTTAACGAATAGTATTGCCCTTCTGTCATAAGGCAAAGTAAATGACCAATATAGTAAACATGAGTATCCAACCACTACTGGCTTAACCCTATGTCCTACTCTGCTATTATTTTAGGCTTGTGCCAATTTTTATATATGGCTGCGATTGCCGTTGGGATTTCATTCAATGCCCTGGTTGGTAAAGCCCTTGCCCCTTCTCCGGTAATGGCCACATTGCCTTTTTTATTTATGATGGGCAGCACGGCGCTGCTGACCTTATGGATGCCTGCATTGTTGGCGAAAGCAGGTTATAGACGTGTCTTTTTGTGCGGCAGTGGTGCGGGCTTAGTGGCTGGGTTGATGGCGGCAATGGCCATCTGGCTACACAGTTTTAATCTTTTTTGTGTAGCTGGTTTTTGTATGGGATTGTATCAAGCGTCGGCATTGTATTATCGTTTTGCTGCAGCAGATGCTGTTGACGGGCCCCATAAAAGTTCTGCAATTGCATGGGTGTTGAGCGGTGGAATCCTGGCTGCCCTGTTCGGCCCAATGATTGGCAGCAACAGCTTGCAGCTTTTCAGTGTGGATTATCTCGGAGCTTATATTGCTTCGGCATTGTTAGCCTTGATTGCGTTGCCATTATTATTGTTAGTTCCCATTGCACCGCGTCAGGCAATATTACTGACACAAAGATTTCAATTTAAGGACATAAATCCTGCTGCATTAATGGCCATGCTGTTTTGCACCAGTGGTTACGCCATGATGGCAATGGTGATGTTAGCTAGTCCATTGGCGATGGCTGCTTGTGGTTATCACGCAACAGATGCGGCCAGTGTCATTCAATGGCATTTACTGGGAATGTTTTTACCTTCATTGCTCACCGGAAAATTTATTGCGCGTTTCGGAGCAAAAAAAATTGCCTGTATTGGTGTTGTAATTTTACTTTTCGGTTGCATGCTCGCGCTTGCAGGGCAAGCACTTGTATTCTTTCACTTCGCTTTATTAGTTGTTGGTGTGGGCTGGAATTTTATGTACATGGGTGGCAGCACTTTACTGACCCACATACCAGACGCAACTCAGCGCAGCCGCCTGCAAGCAATCAATGAATTTCTCACGTTTAGCTGCGCCACTATTATCGCAGGCTTAACGGGTTGGTTATTTGAACTTGTTGGTTGGCACAGCATTTTGTATATCGCCATGGTGTTGTTGTTGGCGGTGATAATATATTTGTGGGTAAGTTGGTTTTTTGCAAAAAAAATCAACATGGACTACGAATTAAAATAGTCGGTGTGATGCCCAGGCACAGCAAATTTTTTATGTCATAGCTAAGGTTGAGTCGACCAATTATTAGCAGCGGCTTCTTGTTGTGCGTTGAAAAATTCACCTTCTGCCATTTGTTCTAGTGTTTCATCTAGCGACGAACCGCCACTGGCGGTTTTGGTCAATTTTTTTGCAATAAACAACTTGATGCTTAACTTCAGCGTACAAACTGGCTCGCAGTGGTATCATACCTTCCCTTATTTGTTTAATCCCGATTAAACCTTTTGTAATTTATAACGTCCTCCTCAAAGTGATGATTTTATGTCCGAACCCAAACAAACCCTGCGTATTGCTACACGTAAAAGCCTCCTCGCCTTGTGGCAGGCAGAGTACGTTAAGGCTGAATTGCTCAAACATCATCCACAACTCAATATTGAATTAGTGCCACTCACCAGCAAGGGCGATAAAATTCTTGATGTGCCCCTGGCCAAGGTGGGCGGCAAAGGCTTGTTTGTTAAAGAGCTCGAGCAGGCGTTATTGGCGGATGAGGCGGATATTGCAGTCCATTCCATGAAAGATGTACCCATGGATTTCCCTGCAGGTTTGGGGCTCGCGGTGATTTGCCCGCGTGAAGATGCGCGTGACGCTTTTGTCTCAAATCGCTTCGCAAGCCTGGATGATTTGCCCAAGGGCAGCATAGTGGGAACCTCCAGTTTACGCCGGCAATGCCAGCTGTTAGAGCTACGGCCTGATTTAGACATAAAATTTTTGCGTGGAAATGTGCAGACGCGCTTACAAAAACTTGATGCTGGCGAGTACGATGCAATTATCCTCGCTGCTGCAGGCTTAATTCGTTTGGCGTTGCGTCCGCGTATCAGTTCCTATTTAAGTGCTGAACAATCCTTGCCTGCTGGTGGCCAAGGTGCAGTGGGAATTGAGTGTCGCCTGGATGATGCTGCTACGCGCGCATTGCTCACACCTCTGCATGACCTTTTGACCGCACAGCAAGTTATCGCCGAACGCGCCATGAATAAACAATTACAGGGTGGTTGCCAGGTGCCCATCGCATGCTATGCCATTCACAGCGAGGGTGGATTGTGGTTGCGTGGTCTGGTTGGCTCGGTGGATGGTACACAAATGCTGCGCAGTGACATTCGCGGTGGTGTTGATGACGGCGAGAAAATGGGTATAGCCTTAGGCAATACATTACTCGCGGCCGGGGCTGATAAAATTTTGGCCGAGGTTTATCGCGTAACAGAATAGTAAGGGTAGCGAGCGAAAAGACAGTGGACGATTTACAAGGCTTACACATAGTAGTGACTCGCCCGCTCGCACAAGCTGAGCCTTGGGCACAGCGCTTGGTTAAATTAGGTGCATCGGTTTCGCTCGTGCCTTTATTAGATATTGTGGCCGTAAAAGATACTGCGCACATTCAGGCAATAAAAAATTGCATTTTAAATTTTGATTTATACAGCAAAGCTATTTTTGTCAGCCAGAATGCGGTGACTTTTGGTTTTGAGTGGCTGGATAATTATTGGCCGCAGTTACCCGGTGGTGTGAAGTTTTTTGCAGTGGGTGAAACTACGGCAAAATTAATAGAAGCGAACGGCGCGTCGGTAACAGATTTGGCGCAAATGCAGCGCGGTGCTATGACCAGCGAAGCCTTGCTGGAGTCGCCAGCCTTACAACAAGTGGCGGGGGAGCGCATAGTCATTTTGCGCGGCCTTGGTGGGCGTACACATTTGGGTGAAGTACTCAGTGCGCGCGGTGCAAAGGTAGAATATTGCGAGCTTTATGAACGGCTTGTGCCAACTACAGCTGCCGCACAGTTTGCACAATTATTAAAAACCAATGCTGAAAATAATGCAGCCTTGCGGGTGCAACACAAAGCCGATGCATTAAATCTTATAGTGACCTTGCATAGCGGCGAAGCATTAGAAAATTTAATTGCAATATTGCAGCAATTATCGACAACAGCACCGACGGCTGCGATTTCGCACGAGCAAACCAGCATGCAACAGCTTATTTTATTAGTGCCCAGTGAGCGCGTTGCGGAGCAAGCAATAGATGCCGGGTTCAGCAACGTTTTTGCCGCAGGCAATGCAACAGAAGCAAGTATGTTACAGCGGTTGCTGGATATGCGTGCATCGTTTAAAAATTTATCAAACTAGAAAAGGTCAAGTATTGTGAGTGAAGATAATCATTCAATTGTTAGCACTGAAACTGTAGCGACTGCACCGGCGGCAAACCCGGCTTATAAACCAAAAAAATCGCGCGTTGGTTTATGGTTAACGATTATTATTTTATTGGCGCTAGTGACCGCTTGCGGTGCCTTGTTATGGCAACTGCATAAAGTTCTCAATAATACGCAGGTTGCGCTGATTACGGAAAGGGAAGAGAGTGAATCGCAACGTAAAGCACTAGCAGCGAAATTGGAAAATGATCTCGCTAATCAAGAGCTGCAATTTCAAACGTCTTTAGCCGAACTGGTGCAGCGTCAGGAAAGTACTGCGATGCGCGTGCAAGCGCTGAGTAATATTAGTCGCGATGACTGGAAGTTAACTGAGGTGAGCTTTTTATTGCGCATGGCAAACCAACGTATTTTATTAGAGCACGAAACAGCGAATGCATTGGCTTTGGCCGAATCGGCGAACACTGTGTTGTCCGAGTTAAGCAGCGCTGATTTATTTGCTGCACGAAAAAAATTAACCGAAGAAATCCAAGCCTTAAAAATGGTCACTAAAGTTGATCGCGAAGGTATCTATTTGCAATTGCTAGCGCTTACCCAGCAAATAGAAAATTTGCCATTAATTGAGCCCTTAATCGAAGAAGATGAAGAAGTTCTGGATAGCCAGGAAGAATTAACCGCTACGACTATTTGGGAAAAAGTAGTTAATTTTGGCAAAAGAACGCTTCACAAATTGAGCCGCTATGTGCGGGTCCGCGATCAAGGTCGGCGTGTGGATGCCATTCTGCCACCTGAAGATCAAATGTATTTGAAACAAAATTTACGTTTAATGTTGGAGCAAGCCCAAACCGGTTTATTGCGCGAGGAACAACACGTTTATCAAGCCAGCCTGGAAAAAGCGCAAAACTGGATTTGCGATTATTACCCGCTGAATGAGCAGGCTGAAATTGTGCTCAATGATTTAGATCAATTGAAGAAAAATATTGTGCAACATGCGTTGCCCAATTTTTCGGGTTCAGCGGCATTGATGAGGGATTACCTCGCGCAAAAAGATAAATTGGCCATCACCCGTCACGGGGTACAATAAATGAAAAAATTGGTTCTTTTTATTGTGGTATTTATTTTATTGGGCCTCTGGGGGTTTGGAGTAATCCTGCCAGATGCTGGTTATGTGTTGGTGGTGTTGGGACAAAAAACTGTTGAAACCAGTTTATGGTTTACTTGCTTTGCCGTATTAGCGATTGGTTTTGTGTGGTGGTTGGTTGCGCGATTTGTTAGGGCCGGTTGGTCGTTGGCACAACGTCTCACTGATTTTTTTGTGTTTGGTACGAATGAGCGCGCCAGCAGAAGAGCGGCCAGTGGTTTAATTGATTTTTTAGCAGGTGACTGGCTGCAAGCACGCAAAAAATTATTGCGCACCGCAACAAAAGTTGAATCGCCGCTGGTAAATTATTTAACTGCAGCACGTTGTAGTTATGAGTTGGGTGATCGCGATGAAGCTTTACGCCTGCTTGCCGATGCGCAGAAAAGGTACCCACATTTTTATGTTGCGATTGGTTTAGTGCAGGTCAAAATGGAATTGTCTGGTGGTCGCCAGGATCAAGCTAAACAAATTTTGTTAGCGCTGCAGCAACGAGCACCCAAGAATGGTGTAGTGATTAATCACTTGCGGCAAATGTATGAAGCGCGTGGCGAGTGGTTGGCATTAAGTGAAATACTTCCTGTGGCAAAAAAATATAAGTTGTGTTCCGTTAACGATACGCTGGAAATGGAAGCGTCGGTGATGGTTGGCGAATTGCAGCGAATAAATAAAGCGGCAGCACACGAAAGCGCGGCAGAGCGTTTGGTAGTATTACGCAAAGCCTGGGCGAAAATTCCTACTTATCAACAACGCAATCCACGGATTGTTTATACCTATGTGCAATCGCTACTTGAACATTTACAAGATCAGGAAGCGGAAGTGATGTTGCGCAAAACCATTAATATCAAGTGGGATGACAGGTTGGTGAATCTTTACGGATTACTGCGCGTCAATGGGCTTATGCAGTGCATTCGCAATGCCGAGGATTGGTTAAAGCTGGAACCTCATAACCCGGTTTTATTGCGCTCCCTGGGGCGATTAAGTTTGCGTAATGAAGCCTGGAATTCGGCGCGCGATTATTTTCAGCGTAGCCTGGCGGCGCAAAAAACTCCGGAAACTTATGCTGAGCTTGCGCGTTTATTACAGAATTTAGGTGAGACCCAAAAGAGTCTGGAGACCTATCAAGCGGCTTTGTTATTGAATGCTGATTCGCTTCCCGATTTGCCACAACCTGCCAAAGCGTATTAAAGCGGGTCCAAATAAGGCGTGAATATTTGTTGATGCACGCCTTAGTCTATGTGTTAGTTTCCTCGTTAAGCTGCAAAAACATAGCAATCTGTACGTTTAGCCAGTAAAATTCTTTCTTCATTTTTTATTCATAAGTGTGAACTCTAATGGATGTCTCTTATCTTCTTGATGGCCTTAATACCGCGCAGCGCGATGCGGTATCTGCGCCGGCAGGCAGCCAACTTATTCTGGCGGGTGCTGGCAGCGGGAAAACCCGCGTGTTGGTTCATCGTATCGCGTGGCTAATCCAGGTCGAGCGGTTGTCACCCTATTCCATTATGGCAGTGACATTTACCAATAAAGCCGCACGCGAAATGCGTAGCCGTTTGGATGAGCTGTTTAGTGCAACGGGTCAACCTATTAATTCTCGCGCTATGTGGGTTGGCACTTTTCACGGCATCGCACATCGATTGTTAAAAGCACATTGGCAAGATGCAAACCTGCCGCAAAATTTTCAAATTCTCGATGGCGACGATCAATTGCGATTAATTAAGCGCGTCTACCAAGCCTTGAATATTAACGATGAGCAATGGCCACATAAGCAGGCGCAATATTATATTAATGGCCAAAAAGACGAAGGTTTACGCCCGCAACATATTCAGGAAACAGCAGACCCTTATATACGAACGATGCTGCAAATTTATCGCGCTTACGAGGCCGATTGTCAGCGTGGTGGTATGGTGGATTTTGCGGAAATCCTGTTGCGCGCCCACGAGCTTTGGCTACATAAGCCGCATATCCTGGAGCATTATCGCAATCGTTTTCCATTCGTCTTAGTGGATGAGTTTCAGGATACCAACAGTGTGCAATATGCCTGGTTGCGCATGCTTGCGGGAAAAGAATCATTTGTGACTGCGGTCGGTGATGATGACCAATCGATTTACGGTTGGCGCGGGGCAAAAATAGAAAATATTCAACGCTTCACGCAAGATTTTTCCAATGTGCAAACTGTACGTCTTGAACAAAATTACCGCTCCACTGGCAATATTTTAAAAGCAGCCAATGGTGTAATTGCCAATAACAATGGTCGCCTGGGTAAAAAATTGTGGACGGAAGATGTTGCGGGTGAATTAATTTCACTTTACGCCGCTTACAACGAACAAGACGAAGCGCGATTTATTGTCGAACGTATTCAGGAGTGGGTGCGCAACGGTAATAGCAATAATTCCTGTGCAATTTTATATCGTTCGAATGCGCAATCGCGGGTACTGGAAGAAGCGTTGTTGCGTGAAGGCATCGCCTACCGTATTTATGGTGGCCAACGTTTTTATGATCGCCTTGAAATTAAAAATGCAATCGCTTATATGCGTTTAATTAGCAATCGTCACGATGATGCAGGATTTGAACGCGTCATCAATACTCCTACTCGTGGCGTTGGTGGCAAAACCGTGGATGACATACGTTTATTCGCGCGCGAGCAAAGTTGTTCGCTGTGGCATGCTGCCGAACAGATGTTAGCGAACCGTGTGTTCAGCCCGCGGGCGGGTAATGCGGTGCAAAGTTTTTTAAATATCATCGTTAAATTAACGCGTGACAGTGAACACCAATCTCTGGATCTTATTGCGCAACAAGTGTTGGAAGAAACCGGTTTGCTGGTCTTTCATCAAAATGAAAAAGGCGAAAAAGGCCAGGCCCGCGGTGAAAACTTGCAGGAATTAATTACTGCTTGTCGCGCATTTGACCCGGACGCTAGTAACACCGAAAGTGAATTAAATAGCGAAGAAGAATTATCACCCTTGCAGCAATTTTTAGACACGGCTGCACTTGATGCGGGGGAAACCCAAGCCGATGAATTTGAAGATGCGGTGCAGTTAATGACGCTCCATTCTGCCAAGGGTTTGGAATTTCCATTAGTGTTTATGGCCGGTGTAGAGGAAGGTCTATTCCCGCATAAAATGTCCGGCGATGACCCGGAACGTTTGGAAGAAGAGCGCCGCCTATGTTACGTGGGCATCACTCGCGCCATGCAAAAATTATTTATTACTTATGCCGAAACCCGTCGCCTTTATGGCAGCGAAACCTATAACAATGTCTCTCGTTTTGTAAAGGAAATCCCTGTGGATTGTATTCAAGAAGTGCGTTTAAAAGCGGCTGTAGCGCGGCCAGTGAGTTTTCAGCGGAAACCGAATCCACAAATCTTACGTAGAGGTATGAGTGACGTTGGTGAAGATACTGGCTTTAACCTTGGACAGCGTGTGCAGCATGGAGTTTTTGGTGAGGGTGTGATCGTTCATTTTGAAGGCCAGGGCCCTACTGCGCGGGTACAGATAAACTTCAAGCAAGTGGGCAGCAAGTGGCTGGTCATGCAGTATGCGAAGCTGGAGGCAATTTGATAGGGAAACTTTTTTTAGGGAATATTATGGATATGTATGGACCTACTTTATGGGGTTATCCCTTGGTTAAGGAGGAATACATCCAGCATCTGGTTTTTTAACTCATATCCTTTTACTCGCTCTGCCTGGCCAAAACATAATAAATGTTTGGCCAAAGGCTAGGGGTAGTGATGGTTATTGCTCTAGTCATATCTTCATCAAATCGATCAAAATTTACACTTCTTTGCATGGCTAAATGGCTTGGTAAACATTTCATTGCATTCTTTACTGGCAATATGGCACTTCAATACAGCTTATATTTTCGTAGCCTGCAATAGAACTAATAATAACTATTGGCGGCGTTAATTTAAAAGGAACCGCTATGCCACGCAGTCACTTTATTTGTTTCCCCAAATACTTCGCTATAGTCCTGACTAGTCTTTGGCTTACCGCCTGTGGCGGTGGCAGTGGCGATACCAACGCCGAGCCTGTAGTAAGCAATACCCTGGCTAGCAGTCTCCCATTTGCCAGCAGCCAAGCGGCTTCTTCGGAAATGGTTGTCGTGGTAGAGCAGGAACAAGACAAGCCTCTTGAAGTCTCTGCAATCACGGCATTCAGTGCATGTTCTCCGGCCATAGCGCCCGTCGCCAATACCTTGACCTTACGGGCGACTGGAACCACCTGCTCAACCTTGGGTTACGCCGAATATGTTCCCGCAGCCTATGCTAACCAAAATGGTTGGCCGCTGATTATTTCACTGAATGGTAACGGCCAGACTGGAACCGGCAATGCGACGGATATTCAGAAGATTGATGACGACGGCCTGCCCAAACTTGTCAAAGCGGGTACTTGGGACACCAATAAGCGCTTTGTGGTGCTAGCACCGCAAATGGACTGGCAAACACGCACGGGAGCAAAGCTGAATGAATTTATTCAGTTTGCAAAAACCAACTATAAAATTGACCCTGCACGCATTTACTTAACCGGCCTTTCCGGTGGTGGTAGTCCTTTATTTTCCTATCTGGAAAATTATTCCGGCGGCGATATAGCGGCTTTAGTGCCGACATCCACCTTGTACTCTTTTGCTGCTGCGCCAGCTCCCTGTATGTGGAAGTCGATACCGACCTGGCTGTTCTTTGGTGAAAACGACAGCACTGCGCAAGTATTTAGCCATGCCACTGCACCCTTCGACGGTTTAAAAGCTTGCTCGCCAGCTCCTGCAGTAACTCCGCGATTAACGGTTTATACCGGCGTAGCGCACGATGCCTGGACTGGAACTTTTAGTTTGGCTGCCATGAATTCAGCTATTGTGACGGGACGCGATCCCTATAACCAAAATATTTATGACTGGATGTTGCAGTATACAAAGGCTTCCACGGTAACAAGTTCAAGCTCTTTAGCTTCTTCTCGCGCTAGTTCCAGTGTTACTGTCGTCATTAGCTCAGCGCGAAGTTCAGTGGCGAGCAGTCGGGCTTCAGTTAGCAGTGTGGTCACCATTACTAGCTCAACAGCTCCTTCCAGCAAGTCATCCCTCAGTTCAAAAAGCAGCAGTTCAGCACTGGGCCTAAGTTCGTCCAGGTCGTCTTCCTCGTTGGCTAGCTCGGCCAAATCGTCCTCCATGCCGAGCAGCTCACCCAGGTCGTCTTCGGTATTAAGCAGCTCCTCAAGATCCTCCTCGTTATTGAGTAGCTCTTCCAGATCGTCACTAGGCGTATCATCCAGTGCTGCATCCAGCTCTTTAGCTAATGCATGCTCTCCCGCCATAGCACCCATTGCAAATACCCTGACCTTGCGCGCTACCGGAACCACGTGTGCGACGCTGGGTTACGCTGAGTATGTTCCTTCCGCCTATGCCAGCCAAAGTGGGTGGCCGCTCATTATCGCTTTGAATGGTGACGGTCAGACGGGTACTGGTAATGCGACGGATATACAAAAGATTGATGACGACGGTTTACCTGAGCTTATCAAGGCGGGTACCTGGGATCTTAACAAGCGGTTTGTGGTTTTAGCGCCGCAAATGAATTGGCAAACACGCACGGGCGCAAAGGTAAATGAATTTATTCAGTTTGCGAAAGCTAACTATAAAATTGACCCCACGCGTATTTACCTAACCGGTCTTTCGGGTGGTGGTGGGCCTTTGTTCTCCTATCTTGAGACATATTCTGGTGGTGAAATAGCAGCCTTAGTGCCTATATCGACCGTATATTCTTTTGCCTCTGCGCCAGCTCCCTGTATGTGGAAGTCGGTACCCACCTGGTTGTTCTACGGTGAAAATGACAACGTAGCCCAGGTATTTAGCAACGCTACCGCACCCTTCGATGGTTTGAAGGCGTGTTCTCCGGCCCCTGCAGTGACTCCGCGATTAACGGTTTACACCGGCGTAGCGCACGATGCCTGGACCGGTACATTTGATTTATCAGCGATGAATTCAGCCGTCGTGTCAGGTCGCACTGTCTACAACCAAAATATTTATGACTGGATGTTGCAGTATACAAAGGCTTTGTCAGTCACCAATTCAAGCTCCCTGGCTTCTTCTCGTGCGAGTTCTGTAGCATCTTCGCGCTTCAGTTCCAGCCTGGTGGCCAACAGCTCCGTTCGGAGTTCAGTGGCAAGTTCGGTAATGAGTTCGAGACCCAGCAGCGTGGTTTCGAGCAGCCTTGGGCTAACTAAACTGGATCCTGAATTTGGCACTCTGACGTTGGTGGAAAAATTTGATCCAAGCGCACCAGGTTCACGTGAGACGCAAATTGAACCTGTAGGTACTAACACCAGCCAGACAATTTTGGGTCGCACGGCATTAGTCCTGACTCCACAAAACGTCGCTGGCGATATGAAGGCAAGCTACGCAGCTTTTAACATGGGCAAAAACAAAGGTTTGTTTGCGGGCAAGGATTATGTTTTGGAAGTCGATTATCCCGATGATGTACCGAGAACTATAGCCATCCTTAACCGTGGTGCAGATTTGGTGAGAACCGTAGTGACCGGTAAAGACATTGGCGATTACCGCGAACAATATGCCTACCCTAATCCTGAGTCACTGAACTATAAGCACTCCGACACCTGGAAGACTTATCGTTTCTATTTCACATTGCATGATCGCTTTCAACCCTTAGCTGGAGCGCGCAATGAAGTAGATACCAAACGTCCCTTCGGTCCTGCCGATGGATTTTGGGTTGCGGTTGGCAACTTTAACCCCAAAGGCAGTCCTTTGAATCAGGGCGCAGCGGTAGGTGAATTCCGCTTATATTCAGTGAACAATGCAGCTGCCGCAACCTTGACAATTAACTATCCTCCGGCTGGCGTGCCTCATCGTCGCACTTTCTGGCGAGAAGAGATGGGTGATAGTCCTTCGATTTGTGCCAGGGGAGACAGCATAGTTAATACTGACCCGACCTCGCCTACTTATGCCACAGGAGCTACCTGCAATCCTGCGACTGGCACTAGTCCCGGCACTACAACCACTAGCTGGTTTGAATACAAAATGCGTCTTTCCAAGGTGCTGGGATTTAACGTGTTCACCAAAGATTTATTGGAGTTTGGTCTTAATCAAGGCATAGACACCAGTGGTTATGGCGGCGGTGCGTGGATTACCGGAACACGTGTCGCTTACTGGCCTGAAGTCACACAAAAGGCGAACAGCTATGGCTTGGAAGTGATGCCTTACTTCGAATATTACGGCGCACTTGGCGGGGGTACTTTCACGGCCACTAATTGTCCGAGCGTTAATCTGACCGGCGATAATATGTGTGCGACTGCCTTTGGCGGTGATTCGGCCTATCAATGCAAAATGCCTTGGGCTGCGACTCAGGCTAAATGTTTTCTACCGAGCTACGGTGCGCAAAAAAGCTGTGAACCACTAACTCGTGCTGAAAAACGTTACACGGGTTTCGGATGGATTGAAGTACGAGGCTGCCTCGATGTGACAGATCCCAAAGCATTGGATGACGTGAAAAAATTACTCAATGCAAACATTTTAGATTTAAAGGCCGGTGCCAGTTTTGCGGGTGCCTGGTTTCGCTCGCGGGTTGGCTCCTGGCCGATTAGTTTCAGCGAGGCTACACGTACGCGCTATGCAAGTGACCGTGGCATATCCGTACCTACCAAAGCAGCTTTGCGCGCTAGCAGCACTATGCGCGCGGATTATCATTCCTGGTGGGAAGCTAAGCGGCGCGATTATTTATTAGCGATTCGCAATCATCTACGCACCGGTAAAAACGGTAATGACGGCATCAATAATGCCAGCGTCCTGTTTACCAGTTATCACGAAGAAGGCTTGCCCATACCCACTCCCGGCTACCAGGATACGAAGGTGGTTACCGACGATACTTCGCCATGGTCAACTATTACCAATGATGAGCGCTGGAAATACCGGTTTGCGTCTATTTCTTCCCTGGATTGGCTAACCAATACCCGTTATGCAAAAACGCTTTCCTATTGGTTGTTGCCAACCGAAGCGGAATTTATGGGCACCGGGGAGTTCGATGAATTTGCTCACGGCACACCACCAGCCGATCCTGAGAACTACCAAAATGATGAGGGCGTTATGATGACCATGCCCTTCGGGCGTCAATACACAGTTGCTGATACTAATTTGTTACAAAAATTCAGTACCAATAACGGCATGGCTCTGGTTCGTCATTTCCCTTTGAATGAAGACGATGGCAAGGGTAACTATGACGTAGATAGCACTGATGACCATTTTAACAATTGGCCCATGAGCGGACATTTCGGTTACTTTGTTAGCGATACTGAGCGTAGTACACCTCACACCATGCTTGCCGAAGTAAAAGGTGTAGCAAATGCAGATCCATTCTGGATTGGTTATCTTTCCAGCAACTCATTTAACACCGGGGCACCGCAAGATTTACGGAGATTTAATGCAGCATATCTCGCTTGGCCGGCACAGCTGAGTACAAAAGTGCTAACCGCAAGCAATGATCCGGAAGTGATTGTGCGCGATATGGTTACTAGCGGTGGCAAATTTGTAGCGGTATTCAATACCGGAATGGCTGCGAAAACAGCTGTACAAATTACGTTGTCGGCTACTCGTATGGGAGCTGTAACCAGCGTACAAAATCGGGTCAGTGGTCAGACACTTGCTGTTAGCGGTGGAAAAATTACCATTGATATGCCGGTCGCTGACTTTAAAGTTTTTTACATACCTTAAATTTTAAGCGTGAACTTTAAGCCTTAAAAACAGGGCGCTTTTAATAAGCGCCTTGAATTTTAGCAAATGGTCTCCATCTCTTCGTAGGCTTTACACGATTATGTAGCCTGCTAAATCGTATAAAGACTTAATTAGATAAAGCTGCACAAATAATTTTGGGTCAGCTATTATGTAAAAGACTATAGCTAAACAAGATCGCTTTCCGTTAGATAAGTTGTAGTCTGAATTTGGCTGTATCAAATCTTTTAACCGTGGAGAAGAATTATGAGCAAGGCCCAAGACAGTAAAAAAGAAACTAAAAAACCTGCTGCAAAAACCATGAAAGAAAAGCAAGATGCTAAGAAAGCCAAAAAAGCAGAAAAATCTCGTCAGGAATAATGGCTAATCACTGCTAGTATTATCAAAAATGATCTTTGGTTACTTTAACCAAAGATCATTTTTTTTCACCTTCGCCTTGCATTGCTATTCGCTCTGTCGACATTATGTTTGAAATGAGTAGTTGAAATTGTCGAGCCTGAGTTGAAGTTAGCATCGACTAACATTGAAGTTTATAAGCGCTACTTGATGTTTTATTGAGCGCAAGTGGCGAGATTTTTTCCCTCGCTACTTGCGTTAAACATTTTACGTTTACACCTTAACTCGTACACAATCTACAAAGTAACCTTTTTTACCATCCACTTCGCGTTTCACCAAGCCATGCACATCCGTTTCAAACCCTGGGAATTTTTCATTAAAATCGCGCGCGAATTTTAAATAGTCGACGATAGTTTTATTAAACCGTTCGCCGGGAATTAACAGTGGAATTCCAGGTGGATAAGGCGTTAATAAAATTGAAGTGATACGTCCTTCAAGTTCGTCGATGGGTACACGGTCAATTTCCCGGTGCGCCATCATCGCGAACGCATCGGAAGGTTTCATCGCCGGTTGCATATCGGATAAATACATTTCTGTTGTTAGGCGAGCCACGCCATAAGCTTTATAAGTTTCGTGAATTTGTTGACACAAATCGCGTAAACCTAAACGTTCGTAACGCGGATTTGCTGCGGCAAATTCCGGCAGAATGCGCCACATAGGTTGGTTTTTATCATAGTCATCTTTGAATTGTTGCAATGCCGTGAGTAGGGTATTCCAACGGCCTTTAGTGATGCCAATGGTAAACATAATAAAGAACGAATAAAGGCCACACTTCTCAATTATTACGCCGTTTTCCGCAAGGTATTTAGTGACTATAGAGGCGGGAATACCGGTTTCGCTGAACTTGCCTTCAACAGACAAGCCAGGGTTGATAATGGTGGCTTTAATGGGGTCAAGCATATTGAAACCAGTGGCTAATTTACCAAAGCCATGCCAGTTATCTTCGCTGCGTAATACCCAGTCATCGCGCTCGCCAATGCCGTCTTCGGAAAATTCTTCCGGCCCCCAGACCTGGAACCACCAATCCTGGCCCCATTCCGCATCCACTTTTTTCATTGAGCGACGGAAGTCGAGTGCTTCTAGTATGGACTCTTCAACCAGCGCAGTTCCGCCAGGTGCTTCCATCATAGCGGCGGCGACATCGCAGGAAGCAATAATGGAATATTGCGGCGAGGTAGAAGTGTGCATTAAATAAGCTTCATTAAACGCATCTTGATCCAGCTTCACTGTTTCAGATTCGCGCACCAGAATTTGCGAAGCCTGGGATAAACCAGCCAGCAATTTATGAGTTGATTGGGTAGAAAAAATCATCGACTCTTTTGCGCGCGGGCGATCTTTGCCAATCGCGTGCATGTCTTTGTAGAAGTCATGGAAAGTAGCGTGGGGCAACCAGGCTTCGTCAAAATGCAGCGTATCAATTTTGCCATCGAGCATATCTTTTAAGGTTTCGACGTTATAAATCACTCCGTCATAAGTGGATTGAGTGATAGTCAAAATACGTGGTTTTTTATTGGCGGCAACGCGTGCAAAAGGATTGGCTTCAATTTTGCGCGCGATACTTTCGGGGGTAAATTCTTCCAGCGGAATTGGCCCGATAATGCCAAGGTGGTTGCGCGTTGGCATCAGGAATACCGGGATCGCGCCACACATAATAATTGAATGCAGAATGGATTTATGACAGTTACGGTCAACCACGACTATATCGCCTGGCGCTACCGTAGAGTGCCACACCATTTTGTTTGAGGTGGAAGTACCGTTAGTCACAAAGTAACAATGATCTGCATTAAAAATGCGTGCTGCATTGCGCTCGGAGGCGGCGATAGGGCCGGTGTGATCCAGCAATTGACCAAGCTCTTCAACCGCGTTGCACACATCTGCGCGGAGCATGTTTTCACCAAAAAATTGATGAAACATTTGTCCGATAGGTGATTTCAAAAACGCTACGCCGCCGGAGTGACCGGGACAGTGCCAGGAATAAGAGCCATCATTCGCGTAGTGAACCAGGGCGCGGAAGAATGGGGGTGCCAGACCGTCCAGATAAGACTTGGCCTCGCGAATAATATGGCGCGCTACAAATTCCGGTGTGTCTTCAAACATGTGAATGAAGCCGTGAAGTTCGCGCAAAATATCGTTAGGAACATGGCGTGAGGTGCGTGTTTCACCGTAAAGGTAAATCGGAATGTCAGCATTTTTATAGCGAATTTCTTCCACAAATGCGCGCAGTGATTTCAATGCGTGATCCGTTTCTTCAAGTGAGCCTGCGCCAAATTCTTCATCGTCTATGGACAAAATAAACGCCGATGCGCGCGATTGTTGCTGCGCAAATTGCGATAAATCGCCATAGCTGGTAACGCCTAACACTTCCATCCCTTCTTTTTCCATTGCATCTGCTAGCGCGCGGATACCGAGACCGGAAGTGTTTTCAGAACGGAAATCTTCGTCGATGATGACAATGGGAAAACGAAATTTCATAGAGGTCTCCAAACAGAAGTTAAAGCAGCGGATGCGCCAGAATAGGTGATCACTAATACGTCCGCCATATGGGGCAAAATGGCTGAGCGAATTGTACTCATCTATATCTGGAAAATTGTGGGGTGGATTTTCGCAGATATGAGCGGAATATGGTGGAAAAACAAGATAAGAATTGCACTTAAAACCAATTTAATTTGAATAGGCCAGCTTCAGACGCTTTTTTAACAAAAAAGTGTGGCACTGGCGCAGGCAGGTCCCGTTGAATATCGCAATGTACAGTTAAGCGAAGCTCGGCGGTGCCGGGCGATCTTGTCCATTACCGCTTGCCTGGCCTGTTTCCGATGGCACTTCTTAGCTCATTTCGCCAAAAACTTAAGCCATAGAAACCCGATCGTTCCCGCGGTTAGTGATGCTAACAACACTGCAATTTTTGCTGCGGCAATCGCTTCGCCGTTGCCCGCAAAAGCTAGGTTAGTAATGAATATGGACATGGTAAAACCTATGCCGCCTAACAGGCCTGCTCCAAAAATAGTTTTCCAATTGAGGTCTTCCGGCAATTTGCAAATTCCGATGCTCACCGCAATAAAACATATCAATGTGATTCCCACAGGTTTACCCACTAATAATCCAAGCGCAATACCGAGGCTATTTGCGCTGGTCAATTCTTGTGCCCAGGCAGAGCCTATAATCACACCGGTATTTGCCAGCGCAAATATCGGTAGAATAATGAAGGCAACGGGTGTGTGAAGCATATGTTCAAGTTTATGTGAAGGCGAATCTTCATCGTCTGTCTTCGCCGAAAAAGGAATTGCGAATGCAAGCAGCACGCCGGTAATAGTTGCATGGATGCCGGATTGCAACATCAAAAACCACAAGATAGCGCCTCCGATCAGATAAGGCGTTAGCGCCATGATACGAAAAACACGATTGAATAAAATGAGCACACCAAATACTAGGACAGCTCCCGCTAGATAGAGAAGTGAAACTTTTGCGGTGTAAAAAATGGCAATCACGATAATTGCACCCAAGTCATCCATGACTGCCAAGGCTGTCAAAAATATTTTGAGCGATAGCGGAATGCGGTTACCTAACAACGCAAGTACACCTAAGGCAAAAGCAATATCAGTTGCCATAGGAATGCCAATACCTGCTTGTGTAGCAGTTCCGGCGTTAAACATAAAATGAATTAGCGCCGGGCAGGCAATTCCACCTGCGGCAGCAATAATCGGCAGTAACGCATTTTTAAAATTCGAGAGCTCGCCATTATAAAGTTCGCGCTCCAGCTCCAGGCCAATAAATAAAAAGAAAATTGCCATCAGGCCATCATTAACCCAATGTTCAATACTCATTCCTAAAACGTTGTTTTGCCAAAAGCTCAAATAATTTTCACCGAACACCGAGTTCGCTACTGAGAGTGAAATCATCGTGCAAATAATTAGCACTATGCCGCTCGATTTCTTTGATTCTAAAAACTGCCTGAACGTTTTTGAAAGTAGGTATTGACTGTTTTCCATTATTATCTCGGGAGTATTTCGTGGTCATAGGGCAATCAAAGGGGCTGTAAATCTACAGTAATGTAACACCTATAGAGCATCGCTTCGACAGCGCCTTTTCGTTAGTGCTCAAATGCGTGTATTGGGAAAGCTGCATCAAAGTCTGCCGCAATTGCCATAGTGATTATTGATGACCTATGGCTGGATTCTTCAGTATCTTTTCAAGACAATCCTGTGTTATTTTTTCAATGATCTGCTTGTTATTTTAGGCGCCATTCATCTGAGACTTTCCATGAAGTACGATAATCCACCCAATGCCGATTTTTTATTGCGCAGAAGCTTAGTGTTGGGCGCAGCCACTGCGGCAGCGGCATTTCCTTTTGTGGGATTATCTTCTTGTTCCAAGCAGCCAGAAAGCAAATTTCAGCCCTTACAGGTAGGTGGTTTACCGGTTACCTGTAACCTTACGCTGCCCGTCGTCTGTAGCGCAAAAGCGGCTACTAATCTGGCGGGCCCGGGCACTCATCCGTTTGATTACCAATACAGTAAATACAGTGGTTGGCCGGAGATTAAAGAGTCGTTGATGACCGGGCGTATTCAGGCCGCTTATATGCTGGCTCCTTTGGTGATGGATCTCGCGGATAAGAAAGTCCCGCTGAAGATTGTTTCCCTCGGTCATCGCTCTGGTGCCGTTATTATGGTGCGCACAGACTCCAGCTATCAAAGTTTTAGTGAGCTTAAGGGCAAGCGAATCGCCATTCCCAGCCGTTTTGCCGTGGATTTTTTGTTCCTCAGAAAAATGCTTTCACGTGAGAACATGACCCCAAAAGATATAGAAATTATCGAGATGCCGCCACCCGATATGCCCGCTGCGCTTTATGCGAATGCTGTGGATGCCTATTGTACGGGCGAGCCCTTCGGCGCAGCGGCACAGCGCGCTGGTTATGCCCGCCCGTTGCGGATGACTCGCGATGAATGGCGTAATTATATTTGTTGTGTGCTTACTGTACGCGAAGAGCTTATCCAGGATAATCCCGCTATGGTTCAGGACTTGGTTAACCATGTGATGGGAGCAGGCGCCTGGCTGGATTCGCAGCAAGTCAATCGCGATAAAGCTGTCGCTATAGCCGCTCGGCGCGAATTTTTTAATCAGGATCCAAACATCCTCAAGTTTGTGATGGAGACTCCCCAGGATCGTGTTACTTATGGCGATTTACGGATGATCAGAGCCGAGTTTGAAGAGCTTATGCAGCTATCGATAGACGCTGGCACCCTTAAGCGGCCAGTTGCCTATGAAAGTTACATAAATGATAGTTTTGTTAAAAATGCCGTACCCACTACCATCACTCTGTAATGTCAGAGTAAAAGTTGAGATATATTTTGAAACGCATATTGTTAATCCCCTTGTTGCTTATCCTGGTAACGGGCGAGAGCGCCACCGCCACTGAAGGATTTAAATCCGGTGTGTTCGATCCGCCTCGCCTTGCGCCTGACTTTGTCCTTCAGGGTTCAAACAACCATGAGTTCAAGCTCACTCAGGCGCGAGGTAAGGTTGTCGCCTTGGGTTTTGGTTTCACGCATTGCACCAATGTTTGCCCGGTTACACTGGCAAAGTTGGCGCAAGCCCGTAAAAAGTTGGGTGCTTTGGCAAATGATGTGCAAGTTATTTATGTCACTGTCGATCCAGCGAAGGATACTCCGCAGCGTTTGCGCGAATATCTGGCGGTGTTCGATCCCACTTTTATTGGTGTTACAGGCACGGACAACCAATTGGCTGCGGTGCAAAAGGAATACGGCATTACTGCTGCGAAAGCCCTGAGTAAAACCGGTCAAGCCGAGGTGCATCACTCATCTTATATTTATCTGATTGACCGCGATGGCTTGTTGCGCGCATTGGTTCCCTTCGGTAAAAGCCCCGACGATATGGCTCACGATATGAAAATCTTGCTGCAAAAGAATGTTGCTACCAGTCAGGCGGAATCTTAAATTTATGCTGTTGATTCGCCGTTATTGGCCGATGTTGTTATTGCTTGGTGTTGTTGATGCCGTGATATTAGCGGCTCTGGTGCCCGTACAATTTGATTCCCACGAGGAGCTTTTTGAAATTCCTGCTGGTACCTGGGCGCGCCGGATGGCGGGGGAAAAAATCGAAATATTACCGTCAACTATTTATCTTGCGCTGGGTGTTAAGGAAGTGTTGATGCTGCGTAACCTGGATTCTGTACCGCAGATGTTTGGGCCGACGCTGATTATGCCCAATCAAAGTTTCAAGCTACCGTTTGAATTAGCGTCGGATTACCAGTTTGCTTGTACTGCCCATATCAATGGCCAAATGACCGTAGTCGTAGACCCGGAACCCACCCTCGGCTGGCCAAGATTACAGTGGCGAGTAAAAAACCTGATGCGGATGTTAACCGCAAAATTACAATTATGATCCGCTAAGAATGTTTGACCATACAAAGGTATCCCTGTGCTAAAACTTACAAAAACACTGCCGCCACTGGCAGTATTAGGATTGCTTATTGCCGTCTGGTGGATAGTGGTTGTGAAAACCCAATCTGCTATTTTCCCAACTCCGTTACAAGTGGTTACCGGTACTCTGGAGCTGATAAAAGATGGCTCTTTGTGGGAGCACATAGGTTCGTCGCTAATGCGAGTTGGCACTGGTTTTTTGTTAGCAGTTGTCATAGCTATTCCGCTCGGACTCTGGATGGGGCGCGTTGAAGGTGCCTATATAACACTAAATCCCATTTTCCAAATCTTGCGTCCGATTTCCCCAATCGCATGGATTCCTTTAGCAATTTTATGGTTTGGTGTGGGTAACGCCTCGCCCATTTTTCTTATTTTTATTGCCGCGGTTTTTCCCATGATTGTGCAGACAGCTGCGGGTGTTCACACCATTGAGCAACGCTACCTGCGGGCAGCAGAAAACTTTGGTGTTTCGCGTTATAAATTATTTACTCAAGTCATAGTTCCAGCCGTATTGCCGGAGATGATTGTGGGCATGCGCATTTCTCTCGGGGTCGCCTGGTTGGTAGTGGTCGCCGCTGAAATGATCGCGTTACGCTCGGGGTTGGGTTATCTGATTATGGATTCGCGCAATGCGGGCAACCGCTACGATCTCGTAATCGCGGGCATGATTATCATCGGTATCATTGGACTGTTGTTGGACGGCTTAATGCGACTTCTGGAAGGGTTAAAATCGGTAAGGTGGCGTTATGGTCGATAAGATTGTTATCAGTGATATCAAGAAAAGTTTTGGTGTCGGAAAAGAAACTTTGCAAGTGGTTGGCGGACTGAGTCTTACCGTTGGCGAAGGTGAGTTTGTTGCGATAGTCGGGCCTTCAGGATGCGGCAAATCCACGCTGATGAAAATTATTGCCGGTTTCGAACAACCCGACACAGGTTTTGTTTCGGTCGATGGTGTGGTGCGCAAAGGCCCCAATGCTAATGGCATTGTGATTTCGCAACACGGCTCGGTATTTCCCTGGCTGAACGTGCAACAAAATTTAATGTTCGGGCTAAACGGTAATGAGCACGGTGATAAAGCTGCGTTAGCGGATCATTATGCAGCGATGGTTGGGTTAAAAGGCTTTGAGCACAATTATCCGCACGAACTATCGGGCGGAATGTTGAAACGTGTCGAAATTGCGCGCGCCCTAGTAGTGAAACCAGAAATTCTTTTTATGGATGAGCCATTTTCCGCATTGGATGCCTTAATGAATTTGCGTATGCGGACCGAGTTGCTACGTATTTTGGAAGAGGAGCGTCATACGGTATTGTTGATTACACACGACGTTGAAGAGGCGATCCATTTAGCTGATCGCATCATTGTATTATCGCCGCGACCGACCAGTATTCAAGCTGTGTTTGAGGTGCCGTTTAAGCATCCCAGAAAATTATCTAATCCCGAAGCGCAAACATTGAAGGATAATATTTTGCGTGAATTAGGACTTTAATCATTTTTTCCTGGCTGAATTTATTATGTTAATAATGTAGGAGTGGTTAATGGCTTTTGATATGCATAAAGCGATTTAAATGGTGGTGACTGCTTTTTTATTTTATTAGATTACTAAATATAATGTTCATATAATTTTTCACATAAAGCCTATGCCGCATCAACCGCACGAGCTCACAATAATAGTTTCAAATCGCTCATGAAGTTTTTTTCTAACTTATGAGCGAAATTCACCCTTAGTACTTTTTACTGATTTGCAAAACCTCGACGTCGAGCTAATGCAATGATACACAGCCCCGCGGCGAAAATAACCAATAGTCCAGCTGAACCTGGTTCCGAGACAGATACTGGTGATACGCTTAGGCTGTGAACATTCATAAATTCGCTATCAATGGTATCCAGTGTCTTAATCACAAAACTATTTATCATCAGCGAACCTGATAAAGCTGTAAATGAGAAAACGCCCTGTAAATCCTGCCAGACATTTAAAAATGTTGGATCACCCAAAGTAAAGCCGCCACCCAAGGCTGGGCTTGTCCAAATATTCTCAATAAGCGGCGTATCATTTACCGAGTCTTCGAATAAGGTCACCTTCATTTGCGTTCCCTTTTTCAGAGACTTTACGTCCCAAAATAGTTCGGCTGAATGTTCCCATGGATTACTGGACCAATAAGTTCCCACTTCTATGAAAGGTAGGTTTTCGAATTCGTAGGTAAAAGTTTCGCCCTGTTTTAAAATAATTGGGCCCGCCATTGCCGAACAGCTAAAGATAAAAATTAAACCCAGCAGGCATCTTAATATTTTCATAAATAATCCTCCCAGTGAATGACACGCGAAATCGATGGAAAGACACGACCAGAAATTTTAGCGTCAAGATATTAAATTCTTCGTCAATGGTATTTCAGCAAGCTTTGCGCCGAATTCACAGGTATGTCTGTGGTAATGATAGGCTTTCTCTTTTTATAAATTTCACTATAACGCAATATTACTCAGTAATAAATTATTTTATTGAACAGCTTTTGTCTGGTCACAGCTTTATTATATTTATAGGCCACTTCTATTTGTTATGTGCCAATAATGTTTCGCAATTTTACCTATAAATTTACGCTGTAATAATTTCTTTGGCGAAAAATTTAAGATATTTATTTATCAAGCGTGAAAACCAATAGGTTTAAAATTATTAAAGCTCATGGGGTTTGCAAAATATTCGTCAAAATCTGCAGGTGCAGATTGTTGTAAAGTGGATCGCGCATAATCAGTCACCGCTACTAATAAAGAATGTTGGGTGTTCGTAGCGAACGCAACTTTCTTCCTGCATCTAACCCATTTGAATGGGGCAGTCCGAGATTCAGTAACGCAATTATAAATTTCGTGGCAATAGTTCGATAACGTACATACTTTGCTTGTCTGTTTGACTCAAAATTTGGTTATGTCAATAAAAGTGTAAATAATTTTTATTTCAAATGGTTTCATTCGGCTTCGAATTTATTTTGAAGCTTTTTTTCATAACACTTGGCTTAGCAAACATTCGTTCTGGTTATGGCATTCGCCAGTCAATATTAATGCCAAATTAATAATGTAAAATAATGGAGGTGACTTATGCGTGACAATAAAAAATCAAATAATGTAGCTGGCGCAGGATCAGTGTTAAGCACTGTTGCTGGACCATCAACAGCAGTGCCGCCGGAAAGTCTGGGCACAACCAACCCTCAGGCAAAACGTTTGTTGGAGAAAACTGTAGGGGCGCAAAAATTAACTGCGGAAATGCCAGTAAATACTAATAAGCCAGATGAATATGGTGAAGCATCGCGGTCGCCGCAGGCAGGCGAAACTCACGACCCTAAATTCAGTTCCACTACCGGCAGTACGGCTTCTGAAATAGCTACCTCGCCCAAGGTGGGCGACGGCGTGCCTGATATTGGTATTAACCCTACAGTCGCGCCACTGGATCGCGTGCGTGTGGATAGCACCGGGCAAACATTAACGACTAATCAAGCGGTACCAGTTGGCGACAATCAACACTCCTTAAAAGTGGGTTTGCGCGGGCCAACATTAATGGAAGACTTTATTCTGCGTGAAAAAATTACGCACTTCGATCACGAGCGTATCCCTGAAAGAGTTGTGCATGCGCGAGGTTCAGCAGCGCACGGTTATTTTGAAGCTTATGAATGCTTAAAAAATGTCACGCGCGCTGCACCATTTGCTATTGCTGGCAAGCGCACGCCGGTATTTGTCAGGTTTTCAACAGTGGCAGGTGAGCGTGGTTCAGCGGATACCGTACGCGATGTGCGCGGTTTTGCCGTTAAATTCTATACGGATGAAGGCAATTGGGATTTAGTAGGCAATAACATTCCCGTATTTTTTATTCAGGATGCAATGAAATTCCCGGATTTGGTTCACGCCGTAAAGCCAGAGCCGCATCACGCCATGCCGCAGGCCTCCAGCGCTCATGATACCTTTTGGGATTTTGTGTCACTCATGCCTGAATCCACGCATATGTTGTTATGGTTAATGTCTGATCGAGCGATTCCACGTAGCTATCGCACTATGCAAGGTTTTGGCGTACATACTTTTCGTTTGGTTAATGAGCAAGGTGGTTCGGTCTTTTGTAAATTTCATTGGACGCCATTTGCCGGCACTCATTCATTAGTGTGGGATGAAGCAGCAAAAATTACCGGTGCAGATCCGGACTTTCACCGGCGCGATTTGTGGGAGGCGATTGAAGCAGGGGCTTTCCCTGAGTGGGAGTTAGGTATGCAAATTTTTAGCGAAGCAGAAGCGGAGGCATTTTCTTTCGACGTATTGGACCCCACTAAAATTGTTCCTGAAGAATTGGTGCCCATTACACCGGTAGGTAAACTAACCTTGAATCGCAATCCAGATAATTTTTTTGCTGAAACCGAGCAAGTAGCTTTTTGTGCTGCGCACATTATTCCCGGCATCGATTTTACGAATGATCCACTGTTACAAGGCCGCATCCACTCTTATATTGATACGCAAATAAGTCGTCTTGGTGGCCCCAACTTTCACGAAATTCCCATTAATACGCCGGTGACTCCGATTCATAATAATCAACGCGATGGAATGCATCGCCAGGCGATCAATCGTGGTCGTGTTAGTTATGAACCGAATTCCCTTGCTGGCGGTTGTCCCTTTCAAGCAGGCATGTCGGGATACTCCAGTTTTCCGCAGCCCATTGCGGAAGATAAAGTGCGCGGAAGCCCCGCACTTTTTTCCGACCATTATTCGCAAGCACGATTATTCTGGATTAGCCAAACGTCAGCTGAGCAAGCGCATATTATTGCGGCATTTCGCTTTGAACTCACGCGCGTACAAATATTGGCGATTCGGCAGCGAGTAGTATCCATGCTAGTCAATGTAGATCCAGAATTAGCGACTGCGGTGGCCAACAGTCTAGGCTTTGACGTGCCGCCTGCTATGCCCCTGGCCTCTAATCTGCCAATTCCGCAATTTAAGCCGTCACCTGGATTGTCGTTACTAGCGCGCCCCGGCAAAACGGGAATTCGTACGCGACGCGTAGCAATTTTAATTGGCAAAGGCGTGGATGCTGCTACGGTGAAGCCTATTTATTTGGATTTGCTAGCGGATGGGGCGATTCCGCGCCTCGTAAGTTGCCAGCTGGGAAAAGTGCCCACTACAGACCAGGGAACATTGGATGTTGAAATTTCCCTCGAAGCTGGCCCATCGGTTTTATACGATGCGGTGATTATTGCAGATGGTGAAGACTCGGTACGGCAGTTGGCTAAAGATGCGAATGCAATAGATTTCGTACGTCAGCAATATCGCCATTGCAAACCTATTATGGTGATTGGTGCCGGTGTAAATTTCTTAACAGAAGCTCAGATTCCAACTAATTTGCCCGATGGTTCAGTTGATCCCATGATTCTGATCACCGATAAAACACAATTGAAAAAAGCGCTTGTCCTTTTTAAAGACGCATTGGCAAACCATCGTTCATTTAAGCGTGAGACAGATCCGCCCTTGGTTTAATTTCTGTTTGCAACATTTATCCTGAAATTAAATCCTTCTATAAAAAATGCCCATCCTTTTAAACGGTGGGCATTTTTTTTATTTCATTGTTGTTGAATCCTGGGCTAAAGCAAATTTTCCAAGCAAACAACTGCGCGGCAAGTAAACAACTACATTTTCTTGGGATTATCATTTCCGTTACTTTATTGGTTTCGCAAAAATGTCACATTTACACGTTAATGTTGAGTGGCTAAAAGCTTAACAAATTCTGTAATACGAATGCATTCGTTATCCACAACGAGAGAATAATACTATGCAAATAATTAAACTAAGAGAAATCGCAAGACTTGTGTTGCCATGTTTATTTTTATCTTTACCTGTTTTTGCTGAGCAGCTTGTAGATGACAATGAAAAAGCATCACGCCAGTCACACTACAATCACGACAGAGATTATGACAGATCATCGCGCTATTCTCATAATGATGAGAAAATTCAGCTAGGCCCACGCCCTTTTTATCTGATAGAAGATATGAATGAAAGCCTGCTTAAACAAAAATTAAAAGCCTGTGAAAACGGTCCGTTTAGAAAAACAAGCTTTTCTATTGGGCATCGCGGCGCCGCCTTGCAATTTCCGGAACACACCAAAGAATCCTACGAAGCCGCAGCAAAAATGGGTGCAGGCATTCTCGAATGTGATGTCACATTTACGAAAGATAAAGAATTGGTATGCCGTCATTCACAATGTGATTTACACACAACCACCAATATTTTGGCTGTTCCAGAGCTAGCAGCAAAATGCTCACAACCTTTTTCGCCAGCGGATGCTGCCACTGGCAAAGCAGCATCAGCAATGTGTTGCACCAGCGACATTACACTAAAAGAATTTAAAACTTTACGCGGGAAAATGGACGCAGCAAATCCAGCTGCTAAAACTGTTGCTGAATATTTAACGGGAACCGCAGATTGGCGTACTGATTTATATGCAAACAAAGGAACCTTGTTAAGCCACGCAGAAAGTATTCAGCTATTCAAAAAGTTAGGTGTAAAATTTACACCTGAATTAAAATCCGCTAGCGTGCCTATGCCATATCAAGGTACTTATACCCAAGCCGACTATGCTGCGCAGATGATCAATGAATATATTGCCGCCGGTGTTAAGCCAAAGGATATCTGGCCACAATCTTTCGATTCCCAAGACGTTTATTTTTGGTTAGATAACTTCCCAAAATTCGGCAAACAAGCTGTTTATCTTGATGATGCCAATACTCCAGCCGAGCTGCCAACCTACGCTGAATTGCGTGCATTAGCGGCGCGAGGTGTAAACATTGTGGCTCCTCCGCTATGGGCGTTACTGGCGCTTGATCAAAACAATAAAATTATTCCCTCTAATCATGCTCGCGATGCCAAAGCTGCGGGTTTGGATATTATTGCCTGGTCGTTTGAACGTGCAGGCCCATTAGGAAATGGTGCTGGTGGTTGGTATTATCAAACGATTATTCCTGCACTGAAAAAAGATGGCGACATGATGGAAGCTTTGCATGTTTTAGCTCGAGATGTAGGTGTTCTCGGTGTTTTCTCTGATTGGCCAGCCAGTGTTAGCTACTATGCAAGCTGTATGGATTTAGAATGATTTACTTGTTTTAAGAAGCTAAAAATATAAAGACGCCGGGGTGAATAATCTCGGCGTTTTTTTATTCCGGTCGTATTTTCTGTTTCATCTCAGCAGCTGAACGTAGGACCGTCAATAGCTGGCCCGAAAGCATCGCGAGCTGCCGCATTTGGTGAGTACAAACAATGGGTTAGGTATTAATTAGAATTTGCACGTTTTAACATGCTGGAGTAAAGCCGATAGGGCTTGATCTAATTATTTCTTATGAAAGAGGTTGTCGGAAAATTGACATCCTTGATGTGTAAAAATGAATTTATAGAAAATAGGTCAAAAATTTGTTCCAAACCTTAGCAGAAAGATTTCCTTTCAGTTAGATATTGATCATTTACATCCACGCTTAACGCTTTTTTATATGGATTGGAAAATCTATATTGCTAATCAAGCTTAGAAAAATTTTCTCTAATTCATAAAAATAAAAATTAAATATCTATATCAAAATAATTGGCGATCCAGGATTTTTGCGTTGTTAATGCATAAGAAAGATTAGTTTGCATAAAAATAAAAAATGAATTATTCATTTTAAAATAACAAAAAAAAATCTTTTAGTTATTAAAAAACTATGGGTTTTAATGCGCCGAAAAAATGGACCGTCTATAATCATTAATATGCCGATCGGTAGCCTTTTCTTACCGAATCATCAAGCCCGTGCTAAACCTTTACATAAGCCAATGAGTAAACAGGCAAGGTAAAAACAAAGTGATTTAAAAAATTGTAAGAAATAATTTAATTTATGAAGTAGTAACCAGGCAGGGCAAAACGTGAAACGCGCAAATCAAAATGGTTTTACTCTTATAGAGATGATGATAGCTGTAGCCATCGTAGGCATACTCGCAGCAATCGCTTTGCCCAGCTATCAGCAACACGTTATTCGATCACACCGGTCAGCCGCACAATCGGAAATGATGGATATTGCCAATCGCGAGCAGCAATACCTATTAGCGAATCGCGCCTACGCCAATAAAACCACCTTAGCAGCCAGTTACACCCTGCCTGGCGACGTGTCCGCGAAATATGACTATGACATCACTGTGGGTGCAACTGCCGTCCCCACATACCTTATTACCTTCAGCCCAACTGGCACCCAGGTTGGTGATGGAGACTTAACACTCTCTAGTGACGGCGTGAAAACTCCGCCTGACAAGTGGTGATTGATATGACAAATCATTGCAGTCTTCGTTTAGCTTATGGTCACAAGGGTTCCAGCTTGATCGAAGTCCTGGTCACTTTTCTTGTGCTGGGCATTGGTCTCCTGGGTTTGCTGTCACTTCATGCTCGTTTACAAAGTTCTGAAATGGAAGCCTATCAGCGTTCACAAGCACTGCTGGTACTGGATGAAATGGCAAATCGTATTGCAAATAATGCGGCGCTGGCGGCAACCTATGTGACCAACACTACGGGTATCGGCACGGGAACTACTTGCAGCGCAGGTGCAACGACCCAAACTCGAGATGCCAATGCCTGGTGCGAAGCGTTACAAGGCGCGGCTGAAACCCTGGGTACTGACAATGTCGGCGCTATGTTGGGCGCACGCGGCTGCATCGAAAATTTGAGTAACGGCACTTACATGATTACCGTCGCATGGCAGGGCTTAACTCCTTTGTCTGCGCCCCCAGCCAGCGTCGCCTGCGGCAAAAATCTGTATGACGGAGCTTCAGGCACAGCCTGCACCAACGATATTTGCCGGCGTGCTATTACCACTATCGTCAAAGTGGCAAGCTTATGAACCGGGGAAATTCATCACTACCTGCGCAGAGAGCACGTCAATCGGGCGTAACTCTGATCGAGTTAATGATATCGGTAACTATAGGCTTGTTGATTATGGCGGGGGTATTGCAACTTTTTGCGAGCATGATCCGCAATAGTATCGATCTGGAAAATAGCAACGCGCAAATTGAAAACGGTCGCTTTGCGCTACAAATTATTGAAAACGATTTGGTGCACGCAGGCTTTTGGGGTGGTTTTATCCCCCAATTCGATGATCTGACTTCCACGGATATTCCTACTGATGCACCATCTGCTGTGCCTGCTCCCTGCTTGGCTTTTACTTCCTGGAATATCGCTTACAAAACGCAATTAGTCGGGATTCCCGTGCAGACCTATGACGAGGTCCCCAGCGGGTGCGGAGCGGTAATAACCAGTAAAAAAGCGAATACCGACATTCTGGTTGTTCGCCATGCTGATTCATGCGTAGCTGGCGCAACTGGCTGTGAAGCAGATACCAGCGCAAGTGCTTCGCCAAAAGTTTATTTCCAGGCGCAATTTTGCGGGAATGACATTATCTCCTCCTACGTGTATGTGTTGGGTACTACCGGTTTTACACTGCAAAAAAGATCGTGCCTTGCCAGTGATTTGTCTGAAAAACGCAAATACGTTTCTAATATCTATTACGTTCGCGATGACGATGTGCTGATGCGTGCGGAGTTTGGTAGCGGCGGCGGGTCAACCTGGGGCACTGCCCAGCCAATAGTTGAGGGCGTAGAAAGTTTTACCGTAGAACTGGGTATAGATAGCATTAGTGACGCTGGTGCCAATGCAACTTATACCCAAGCCATAACCTGGAGCGACCCTAACAACAAAAACTCACCCACTAATCGGGGCGACGGCACTCCCGACGGCGACTTCGTTCGCTGCACCACGGCTGCGCCTTGCTCTGCAGCAACGCTAACCAATGTGGTGTCGGCAAAACTTTACGTGTTAGTTCGCAATATGACAGCGACCGGGGACTACACCGATACCAAAACTTACGACATGGGCAGTGCTGTTTTAGGGCCCTTTAACGACCATGTTAAACGTCATGTGTACACCACGACTGCCCGCTTAATAAATATTTCGTCGCGGAGGCAAACGCCATGAATACGCCTTGTTATGCGCGCAAGGAACGCGGTGTCGTTTTAGTCATCGCCCTTATCATGATGTTACTGGTGACGCTGATGGTGTCCGGCTCCTTTGCCTTAAGCACCATTAATTTAAAAGCGGTGGGCAATAACCAGGTCCGCAAAGAGGCGCTGGCGTCAGCTAATGCCGCCGTAGCTCAGGTTATCGGCAGCCCGTTTACGGATAACCCTGGTGCTGCGGCATCAGATCTGACCTTTGATATTGATAATAACAATGTAAGAGACTACACAGTTTCAATCGGCATTCCGGAATGTATAAGGGCTACTCAATCGTCTAGTGTTTCGTTGAGTAGCACTACTTTGGTGATGCCTGCATCCAGTTGGAATACGGTGTGGATGATTCAGGCTGCCGTGAATGATGCAGCCACAGGCGCGCAGACTGTTGTGCGTTCAGCCGTGCGAGTTTTACTTAGCGATAGTGAAAAAATCCGTGTTTGCCCATGAGTACCGCGTTTCAGGAGATCGCCATGAAAGCCTATTTGTCAAAAGTTCTGCTTGTCGGATCGTTGTTATTCACACTTTCCAGTGCTGCTGAAGACGTTGACCTGTTTGTCGGCACTCCGCCGTCGGTTACAGATATGCCAAATGTGCTAATTGTTCTCGATAACACGGCTAATTGGAATACACCGTTTAGTAACGAGATGGCCGCCCTGGTTTCGGTGGTCAATAGTTTACCGGCCGATAAATTCAAGTTGGGTTTGATGATGTTTAGCGAAACCGGCAGCGGAAATTCCGGCGCGGACGGCGGCTATGTGCGAGCGGCAATTCGGCCATTGACTGCTGCTAACAAAATCCACTTTCAATCCTTAGTCAGTAGTCTGGATGTGGGTAATGATAAGTCTAATGGCGGTAAAGCTGGACAAGCCATGCGCGAAGCCTATCTGTATTTTGCCGCTAAACCCCCTTTTGCAGGCAACAACAAACGCAAAGCGGATTACCTTGGCAACACTTCAGGAAATGCCGCTTCAAACGCTGTATATGCTCTTGCCGGAAACGCGTTGACGTCCATTAGCGCGAGTCCCTATGTCAACCCCATAACCTCTAGTTGTGCAAAAAACTTTATCATTTTTATTAGCAATGGTGCCGCGCAGGATAATGCCAGCGATACCAGCTCGGGCACTACGGCTTTGGCCGGCTTTTCAGGCAATACCAATACTATTAGCCTTTCTCCCAGTGGTTCACAATCTAACCTGATGGATGAATGGGCGCGTTTTATGAAAACCAGCAACCTCGGCATAGTGACCTACGCAATTGATGTTAACAAAGTCACTACTGGACAGGGTCCGGGCTGGACTGCTCTGTTAAAAAGTGCATCTCGTGGTGTGGGTGGAGGTAAATATTTTGATGTTACTAGCAGTGGAACTCAGATTCTGGACGCGCTCAATCTTATTTTTACGGAAATACAATCGGTTAACAGCGTGTTTGCTTCAGTCAGTCTGCCCGTCAGCGTAAACACCCAAGGCACTTATTTAAATCAGGTCTATGTAGGTATGTTTCGCCCTGATGAAAACTCTTTGCCCCGGTGGGCGGGTAATTTAAAACAATACAAGTTGGGCTATGTAGACACCACCCTCAGATTACTGGATGCCACTGACACTGGTGCAATCAACAGCCAAACAGGATTCATTGCTGAATGTGCACGCAGTTTTTGGACGCCGACAACAGCAGACAATTACTGGGCTTTTAAACCGCAGGGTGAATGTTTGGCTATACCTAATGCCTCTACTTCCAATTATCCCGATGGCAATATTGTAGAGAAAGGCGCGCAAGCCTTTACGCTGCGCAGTACCACAGCTCGCAACATGTATACCTGTGATCCAACTATGGCTGGCTGTACCAGCTTGACCAGTTTTTCTGTCGGCAATGCAGACATTACTTCTACGTTATTGGGTACAACAACTGCTGCTGAGCGAACCGCAACCATCAATTGGGCGCTAGGGCAGGATGTGGATGATGAAAATTTTGCTGACCTTGTTACCCCTGTGTTAAATACTTCTATCGTTATGCGCCCTTCCGTTCACGGGGATGTAGTTCATTCACAGCCAGTGGCGATTAACTATGGCACCGATGCAGCGCCACAAGTGGTGGTATTTTACGGTGGGAATGATGGGATTTTGCGGGCAATTAACGGTAACCGTGCAGCGAGCATAGGCTTGGTGCCGGCGGGTACTGAACTTTGGTCGTTTATGGCTCCAGAATTTTATTCTGGTATTAAGCGCATCCATACCAACAGTCCAGCTATCAATTATCCCGGCAGCACAACTCTTGGTGCTGTTAGCAAAAACTATGGTTTTGACGGTCCTATTAGTGCTTATATGAACGGCGGTACCAAATGGATATTTGCGTCCATGCGCCGCGGTGGGAGTGCTATTTACGCGTTTGATGTGGGTACTGCCGGTAGCCCTTCACTAAAATGGAAGCGTGGTTGCGACGCAAGTGGGTGCAGCAGTGCTAACTTATCGGATTTTGGCCAGACCTGGGTTGCTCCTAAAGTGGTTAAAGCAGCGGGTTATGGCGCAGGAAACTCCCCCATATTAGTGGTTGGGGGTGGCTATGATACTTGTGAAGATCAAGATCCTAATACTTGCGTTTTTGCTACGTCCAAAGGTAATGGGATCTATGTCCTGGACGCGCACAGCGGCGTGATGCTCAATAGATTTGAAACCAGCCGTAGTGTTGTTGGCGATGTGGTCCTGGTTAATGGTCCAACGGGATTAGTAAATTATATGTATGTCGCTGACTTGGGCGGTAACATCTATCGCATATCAGGTGCGGCTAATGCGCCTATTGGCTTGGTAGATCCTACGCTTTGGGTTAAGACCCACATTGCATCACTGGGCTGTAGTGGCGTATCCAATTGCGTCGCAAATCGGAAATTTATGTTCGCTCCGGATGTATTAGTCGATGGCAGTACTCATACGTTGTTAATTGGTTCAGGTGATCGTGAAAAGCCACTCACCCATTTCCTGAATGCCGCCAGCGTGGCCAATTATTTCTTTATGATTAAAGATCAACCGGCAAACCCGGACTGGTTGATAGCTGAGATTGCAACCTGTGGCAGCGCCATCATATGCCTGGATTCGTTGGTACCCATTGCACATGATGCGGCGAGCCCTACTCAAGCTATTGTTGATGCAAAAAAAGGCTGGTATTTGGGGATGGCCGGAACCGAGCAAGTTGTTACGTCTGCGATCACCGTATTCGGTACAGTAACTTTCAGTACTCATACTCCCGCGATAGCGACTTCTGGAACCTGCTCCAATCTTGGCACCGCTAAGGTTTATAACATCGGTTATGGCACCGCGGGTTATATCGACACTCGTTATGAAACTGTTTCCGGCGGCGGGCTTTCGCCATCACCGGTTGCCGGTATGGTTACCCTGGACGACGGCAGCACTGTTCCATTTTTAATTGGCTCTTCTAAAGATTCAGCGTTGGAAGGCTCATTGCCTTTTTCCCCCTCATCTTTAGCTCAACCCAAAGCATGGGTATTCTGGAATGCAGTAAGGTAATGGCGAAGTCATGAAAAATATATTGCACTCAAAGTATTTTAAGAATCAGCCAGTTGCACAGCAACACGGCTTCACTCTGCTCGAACTGATGATCACCGTGGCGATAGTGGCTATTCTTTCCGCTGCAGTCATACCGTCATTTTCTGAGCTTATTATGAAAAGCAGGTTAACTAGCCAAGCCCGCGGTTTAATGGCCAGCGCCCTATTGGCGCGAAGCGAAGCTATCAAGCGCAACCAGACTGTTATCTTGTGCGCATCCAATGATGGCAATTCATGTAATGGCACCTGGGCTAATGGCTGGATTGTTGTAACTACAGATAACCTTGTTGTTCACAAGCACAAAGCTGCCCCAAAGGGTTTTCTTATAAATTCGGCTTTAACTAGCATAACTTTTAGTGCTTCCGGGCTGGGGGCCAGCATGACCACCTTGACTGTCTGTAGATCATTACCTGCTGCCGGCAAGGAAGAGCGGGTACTAACCATTAGCGGCACTGGAAGACCGTCAATTAGCAAAACTTCTGCTGGCATTTGCGCAGCTTAAGCTTAAAAATTTCCAGGCTTCATTACATGATCTTGTGTATTTCACCATAAGTGAAGTTGGCAATATCAGTGAAAATATTCATGGCTGCCATCACGCAGTTGAGTCACCTCCTTCAAAAAAATCCCCTTCGGAAGCATTGCTCCTATCTCTCATATTTGTCACTTGGCAGCGTCTGCTTTTTTAGCAATCATCCACTCAGTCATTCTTCGTGCTTTAAATATCGCCAAATAAAACTTGCAAGATCGTGCATAGTGAATTAGTGTACTAATACACATGATCTTCGTGTTGCGCATCACTCGTTATTTATAAGTACATGACTTGGGACAAAATAAAAAGGGCGGATAAATTTATGGAACAACCTATTATTCAACTTACTCAGTTACAGCGTCAGCTCGATAAAGTAACCATCATCAAAAGTATTACCGCGCAAGTCAACGCAGGAGATGTGGTCGCGCTGCTCGGTAAAAATGGCGCAGGTAAAACGACTCTAATTGAAACCCTGCTGGGTTTTGGTTTTCCGTCGTTCGGTAGTTGCACACTATGGAATAAAAACGCAACTGAAATACAAGGCGATATAAAACAGCGCATCGGTTTTGTACCGCAGCAAAGTGAATTGTTAATGAATTTAAATGGCAAGGAGCATATGGAGTTGTTCAGAGCCTATCGCCCCACATGGAATCAAACATTGGTTGATAAATTAATCTTCGAATGGTTAATTCCAGTGGATTTAAATGTAGGAAATATGTCGGTGGGGCAACAACAAAAATTATCGATTTTATTGGCCATAGCACACGAACCTGAATTGTTAGTTCTGGATGAGCCTGTAGCGAGTCTGGACCCTGTTGCGCGCCGCCAATTTTTACAACAATTGATCGATATAGCCGCTGATGCAAAACGGGCCATTATTTTTTCATCGCATATTGTTAGCGATATGGAGCGTATTGCGAACCAGGTATGGATGTTGCAAAACGGTGAGCTGAGTTATCAAGGCGGGTTGGATGAATTAAAAGAATCCATAGCGCGCATTACGCTGCACGCCGAGGAAAATTTACCTGCTGATTTAAATTTACCCAATACAATACGGCAGCGCGTTCAAGGCAAGCAAGCGGTAGTAACGCTTAAAGATTGGCAGCCTGTGTTGTTAGGAAAAATAGAGCAACAGTTTAATGCGCGGGCTCAGGTTGAATTTTTATCGCTGGAAGATATTTTTCTGGAGTTAAATTCATGATGCGAACTTCAATGCAACGCTTTTGGGTTTTGACAAAAATACTGCTATTCCCTCATGCCTGGTTAAGGTGGATGGTCATAATAGGTTTGGTTTTGGTATTGATAGGTTTAGTGATTTATCTAAAATGGCAAAACCCCTTATGCGCAATTTTTGGGGGAATTTTAATCATGACAAATTTTGCCATGAATTTTATTACCCTGCCGAATCAAATATTATCGCTAAACAGTAGTAAACAAACGGGTATCTTGCCTGGTTTACGAAAACAATCATGCGTTATCTATTTTCTTTTTAGCCTGTTTATATCAGTTCCAATTACCTTGATTTTTTCATTGGGAAGTCAGACACGTTTGCTTCAGTTTTTTTTAGTAGTATTTGCAATGGTATCTGTTTTTACTATTGGCAATTTATTTCTTGCTTTACGCTGGAAGTGGGCACAAGGGCTTCTGGGTATAACCTTCGTAATGCTGCCGACTGTGTTCGTGTGGCTTACAACAATAAATGCGCTGATTTTTTTTGGCGGTTTGATTGTGGGTTGGAGTACTTTTTTTCACTGGTGGTTAAATTGGCGACCCGTAAAATTATATACAAGTATATTTGGTTTTACGATGAACGATGTGTTAAAAAATCAACAGGAATTCCAATTTTTTTGGAGCCAAGGCATTTTTAAATTTTTGAAAGCCAAGCCGCAAACACTAATAGGTACATTGTTATTTGGCAGTGCCGATGGTTGGCAGGCGCGGATAAAGAATCTGATCTCAGGTTTAATTCTCGCTTTGTTATTTATAGCGCTTTATTGGGCATTGCTAGGACCTTCAGCTATAGATGCATTAAGTGGTCAGGCTGATATGTTCTTTTCTATCGCTTACACTTCATCGAGTTTTGCGTTTCAGGGCTATCTTTTTCGTAACTTACATAAGCTGTGGATGTTTTATCCGGAATCCCGTGATTCATTATTGTCATCCCTGGAGAAATTCTATTATCCATGGGGTTTAGCCGTTATGATTCCCTTGGCTGTTATCCATTTAACCGCCCCAGTTTTTTTCGCAGGAATGAAAAGTAATATTTTTTTCACGCTTCTACTAATTATATTTTCTGTAACTTTGTTAGCGTTAAATTTTTATATAGGCATAGTAGTTTATTGCAGAAGCCGTGCTAATTATAGAGTGGTAATGTTGATCAGCATGGGGGTTATGCTTGTTAGTATGGTGCTAGTGTACACATTGTATTTTGCATGGGCTGATTATAAAACGCAGCTGGTTCCATTTGTGCTTATGTTTATATTTGCATTTTTTGGCAGTACTATTTTGTTGCGAAATTGGGCAAAAAAATGCTGTTTAGAGATTAATTTTTTGCGGGTGAAAAGCTAATGTTTATTTTGAATCCGCAATCCGGTACGCCGATCTATCGCCAATTGGTCGATCAGGTTCGGCGGTTAATTGCTGGCGGGCAATTAAAACCCAATGATGAATTACCTTCTGTGCGGGAGCTTGCGCTTGAACATGCAGTCAATGCCATGACTATTTCCAAAGCTTATAGCTTGCTAGAGGCAGAGGGCTTGTTAGTGCGACAGCGTGGCAAACCTATGCAAGTTGCCAACACCAAACTCACCAGCGAAACTGAATCAACCCGGCTTGAACGTTTGCGTCCTCAGTTAGAGCAGTTGGCCTTGTCCGCACGGCAGTTGGAAATATCGGATAAGCGTTTAATCGGTGCGTTACGCGATTACTTACAAGAATAAAATCCACAACAAAAAATGAATTCCTGACCGTTTCATTTTTTTGATGTGGCTGTTAAAAAATATAAATTGTTACTAACGGAGCACAAATAAAGAATACTGTTTGATTTAAAACCTTATGACACCTAAATGGATTTAGGTGGTAGAGCGACGCAGGATGCCAAAGCCGAGGCATGGACGACCTACAGGGAAGTAGGAAGTTTCCCGAAGCGACCGGATCGCGAAGGGATGCCGATTAGAGCCTATAGGGATATATTCACTCGCCTCATCCGTGAGGCTCGCCTTCGGCAGCTATGCTGTAAAAATTGCTCCTGCAATTTGTCACGGCGTGTTTTGAATTGAACAGTATTCTTTACTACGAACTCGTTAGTATTTATAAAAATTAAACCTTATCCAGCTTCGTAAAATAATCACGCGTTAATTTCACAACAACCGAACTTAGCAATAGCAATGAAATTAAATTAGGAATTGCCATCAAGCCATTGAGTACATCCGCCATTAACCATACAAACTCAAGTTTTGCGAGAGCGCCTAGCATCACAGCGCCTACCCAAAGCACGCGATAGGGTTTGACGGTTTTTTTGCCTAGCAAATAAATCCAACATTTTTCGCCATAGTAACTCCAGCCCAAAATAGTGGTGAAAGCAAAAATAACCAGGCTAACGCTGAGAATATAACTGCCATAACCAGGCATGGCAGATTCGAAGGCGGCCGCAGAAAGGCTGGCACCTTTCGCGCCACTGGTCCAAACGCCTGTAGTCACAATCGCAAGGCCAGTCATGGAGCAGACAATAAGCGTGTCGAGAAATGTTCCCAGCATTCCAATGAGACCAGAGCGCACCGCACAATTGGTAGTGCCTGCTGCCTGCGCTATACCTGCAGTACCTAAACCGGCTTCATTGGAAAACACACCACGAGCCACACCAAATTGCATTGCAAGCATCATGGTTGAACCGGCAAAGCCACCAATAGCAGCCGTGCCGGTGAAAGCTTCCCGGAAGATAGTGGCAAATGCGGAAGGGATTGAAGTGAAATTAACCGCTAACACAATGAGTGCCGCTGCAATATAAATAACGCACATCAAGGGCACTAACGCGCTAGCGAAAGTAGCAATGCGTTTTACGCCACCGAGAATAACGATGCCGGTGATAACCGCAGTAACAATGCCGGTTACCCAGAATGGAATATTAAAGCTGCCGTTTAAAGCTTCAGCCATGGAATTAACCTGAACCATATTGCCAATGCCAAATCCTGCTAGGCCACCAAAAAGTGCAAACGCAAAACCGAGCCATGCAAAGCGTTTCCCAAGCCCATTTTTAATGGCGTACATAGGGCCGCCGATGGATTCGCCATGACTATCTTTTTCGCGATAATGAACTGCCAAAACTACTTCTGCATATTTGGTTGCCATGCCGACCAGTGCCGTACACCACATCCAAAATAATGCCCCTGGGCCACCGATAAAAATAGCCGTGGCGACCCCGGCAATATTACCCGTACCTATAGTGGCAGACAGGCAGGTCATCAATGCTTGAAAGGGGCTAACTTCGCCTTGGTGATCAGGATGCTTGTTGCGCTCCCGCCATAAAAGTTTAAAGCCGCGACCAATATTTAGCAGCGGCATGAATCTGAGGCGGATCATTAATAGCAAGCCAGTACCAAGGATCAACGTCAGCATGGGCGGGCCCCAAATCAAGCTGTCGAATGAGTTGAGTAATTCTGTGAGTGTCGTCATAAGTGAACTCTTGTTATTTTGATGGAAAATTTTCGTGGAAAGATTGGTAGAAATCTTGATAGAAGGTCGGTCACAAACCTAAATCACTTAAGCCCGGATGCGCTTCAGGTCGTACACCCAATGGCCAGTGAAATTTTCGCTCGCTTTCGTTAATCGCTAAATCGTTAATGCTGGCATAACGAAGCTGCATTAAACCTAGCTCATCAAACTCCCAATTTTCATTTCCGTAAGAGCGAAACCACTGACCATTCGCATTGTGCCATTCATAGGCGAAGCGCACTGCGATACGATTATCCGCAAAAGCCCAAAGTTCTTTGATTAACCGGTACTCATGTTCCTTAGCCCATTTTCGTGTGAGAAATTCTACAATTTGTGCGCGGCCGCAGGGGAATTCATTGCGGTTTCGCCACTGGCTATCCAGTGTGTAAGCAAGAGAAACTTTCTCAGGGTCACGATTATTCCAACCATTTTCTGCAGCACGAACTTTTTGCATGGCGGTATCGCGAGTGAAGGGAGGGAATGGTGGGCGAGCTTCCACATCTGTCATATAAAACTCCGATTAAAAAACCATGTAGAGCGATTGTTGGAGCACTGCGCAGGAATGGTAGTGGATTTAGCGTCGAATTATGCACAGGAATGCAAAACATGGAAACAACCTGACACGAATTTGTAGGGGAGCAATCAGCTTTCTCGTTTGAAGGTGGTATAAATGTAACCTCAGCGAGCGAGGACAAGTTAAGATCTTGCGGTAAAAAGTTCGCTGCTGCTTAAATATGTACGACTTTTGCTCAATGAAAAAAAGTTACGCTCAGTTCGAAGGTGCCTTCAGCAGCGTCTATGTACATGATCGCCCTGTGCTTTAGGAATTAGCGTTTGTTGGTAATTCTGCCCCTAGCGGAAAAGCTCCCAAGTCACGCTTGAAAGCTTTTTTTTCGGTGCAAACTGGAAATCTTTTTGCTTAAGCCACTGCAGAATTATGTACACGAATGCCAGGCATGGAAACATAACCGGGTACGGACTCTATACGTGCCAGCCAGGCGTCTACGGCAGGGTAAAGGCTAATGTCTACGTGACCTTCATGAGCCAGCGCAAGATAGGGATAGAGTGCGAGATCAGCAATAGTAATTTTGGCTGCTGCCAGCCAGTCATGTTTATTTAAATGAGTGTTTAGCGCTTCTAATAATTGCGTGGTAATTTTTGTGGCTTCATCAACATTAATCACTCGCCCAAATTTGTGGTGCAAACGCAACGCACTGGGGCCGCGAGTTATTTCATTTGCCGCAACAGAAAACCAGGTAGTAATTTGAATCAGCGCTAGCGTGTTGTTGATAGGAAACCATTCTTCCGGGCCGTAGGTGCGGGCAAGATAAACGAGAATCGCCTGGCTATCGCGAATAACTATATCGCAATCGGTTAGTACAGGAGCTTGCCCAAACGAATTCAATGCTAAAAATTCAGCGGATTTATGTTCACGTGCAGCGCCGTTTAATACATGGTTTTTGTAATCGAGTTTTAAAAAAGATAACATTAAACGGATTTTGTGGCAGTTGCCGGACAATTCAAATTCATACAATGTAATCATGACTTTCCCCTTTGCGTGTTATAAATCTAAAATGATATGGTCACTTTTTGCGCGTGAAACGCAAATACAGATCATGCCGTCTGCGTGTTCCTGATCATTTAATGTATGGTCGCGATGCTCTGCTACGCCAGCAATCATTTTTACTGCGCAAGTGCCACAATCACCAACGCAACAATCAAAATTTAACGGGATTCCTGCGTCGCGCAATGCCGACAAAATAGGTTGATCTGCCGCGACCTGAATTAATTTATTCGAGCGCGCCAGTTCGACAACAATGGCTTTATCTTCTGCAGCTTGTTGCACGCTGAATTGTTCGCTTTGAATTCGATCTTTGGTAATGCCTAATAGAGTTGCGGAGTTATAAACCTCGGCCATTAATTTTTGGGGTCCACATAGATAAAATAACGCGTTGTGCGGCGCATCAGAAAGAAGCTGCATTATATTTATGCGTTTATTTTGCTCTGCTGGATACGCAAAAAAACGTTCGCCCAATTCACCCGCTAACTCATCACTAAAAGCCATTTCACTCAAATTGCGACCGGCGTAATGTAATTGAAAGCGACGGCCACGTAAGGCCAATGTTTGTGCCATGGGCTTGATGGCAGTAATACCTATGCCACCGGCAATTAGAATAGCGGGGCTACTATCTGCGTGTAGTTGAAAATTGTTGGCTGGTGTTTCGCAATTTAATTGCATGCCTAATTCGTAAATATTGTGCACTGCTGTCGAGCCGCCGCGATCACTGTTTTCTTTCAGCACTGCAATTTCAAAGCTGTCGCGACAAGCAGGATTTGAACAAATGGAATACGGCCGCAGCTCGGTCTGTTGGTTTTCCAAAAGCACGGGAACCTGTAAGTGCGCCCCTGCAGTTATAAAGGGTAAATCACGACCTTCGGGATCACGCAACTCATAAGCACGAATACGCGATGTGAGTTGGCGAATATTGCTAATCACTAAAGCTAAGGCGCCATCGCCCAGTGTTCCAGGAGTTTGCGGCAAAGATTTAGCACTGTTTTTTATTTGCACATTTTTTTCCAATGGTTAACTGCTATAAAGATTTTTGATGCATAGATTTTGTAAATATTCCAGGGATAACGCTTTGAATGAGGAGGGGTGATAGGGTAAAACTTTAGCTCAGAAAAATCATTGCTAAAGTTCGCGATTCTGGAATAGAAAATTTTCAAACTTAATAATCTTCTGCTTTGCTAAAACGCAAAGGTCAGTGGCTAATTATTTGACAAAAATTGCGCAACAACTTATTGCAGCTAACCTCCTCCATTCATAGATCACCGTTAATGCATTTTATAAAATCCATTCAATTTTGCCGTGCCATTTGAATGGATTTTCGCAATGCATCTATTGCTTTATGTCGTGGAAAACTTGCACGCCACGCGAGAGCTACGGTGCGGCTGGGTGCAGGTTCCGTAAACGGGCGCGTGACCAATAATGTAGAGCTATAAATATTGCTGATAGCGGCTGACTCCGGCAGAACAGTGATGCCGAGACCTGAAGCTACCATGTGACGCAAGGTTTCGAGCGAGCTACCTTCAGCGGCGGTGCGAACATTGTTCGCTGTGCTCTCATCTGAATGTTGAATGCTTGGACAGGTGGTTAATACCTGATCGCGAAAGCAGTGGCCTTCGCCCAGTAACAACATTTTTTGGTGGCCAAGGTCGGCAGAGTCGATGGAGGTTTTGGCAGCGAGTGGATGACTATGCGGCATTAGCACGACAAAGGACTCGTCGTAAAGTGCTTGGGTCACTACATCCGGCTCACTAAAAGGTAAGGCAACTATAATCACATCGAGCTCGCCATTGCGCAGTTTTTTGCGCAGGTTGTGAGTGTAGCCATCTTCCACATAGAGTGGCATATTGCTCGCCAATACTTGCAAGTGAGGAATAAACTGCGGCAGCAAATAAGGACCAATGGTAAAAATGGCACCTACGGCCAGGGGGCTGCTAAGTTGGTCTTTGCCAGCATTGGCCATGTCTTTAATAGCGGCAGTTTGCTCCAAAACCAGATTGGCCTGGGTAACAATTTGTTCTCCCAGGGGTGTAGGTTGAACCCGCGATTTAGTGCGTTCAAAAAGTGCCACGCCTAATTCATCTTCGAGTTTTTTTACCGCGATACTCAGAGTCGGTTGGCTAACAAAACAGCGTTCAGCGGCCCGACCAAAATGTTGCTCTTGAGCCAGCGTAACTATGTAACGGAGTTCGGTAAGTGTCATAAGGTGCTCCTAAACAGATCAATCCAGTAAAAGGTAAACCATTTATATGATGTTGAATAGTGACAATCTATCAAAAGAGCGAGTTTTAATAGTTGGATGCGGCGACATAGGCGCGCGTTTCGCCAGTATGGCGCCAGATCTATACGCTATCACTGGTATTCGTCGTCATCCGCCAATGAATACCGAATGTTTGCGTTATCAAGTGTGTGATGTAAATGATGCTGACGCCTTGGGTGAGATCATCAATCAAACTGCATTTAGTATCATTATTATCACTATGACCCCGAGCGAACCAACAGATTCAGGTTATGAGCGCGCGTACGTGCAAACCTGCAAATATTTAATTGGGAGCCTCAAAAAATATCAGCGTGAGCCGCGTTTGCTCCTGTTTGTTTCGAGCACAGGTGTGTATGGGCAGAACGCCGGCGAGTGGGTGGATGAAAGCTCGCCAACGGAGCCTGAAAGCTTTAGCGGAAAACGTTTATTGGAAGCTGAAAAGGTAATTCTTGATAGTGGTTTTGCCAGTAGTGTTATTCGCTTTAGCGGAATTTATGGCCCGGGCCGCAATCGCTTAATTGACCAAGTGCTAGAAGGGCGGGCCAAGCTATCATCACAAATAACGAATCGTATCCATGCCGATGATTGCGCTGCTGCACTATTGCATCTCATTGAATTACATCGTCAACGCACACAACTTGATCCCATTTATCTCGCTACCGACAACGCGCCTGTCACCCTGTCGGAAGTGATTACCTGGCTCGCACAGCAGTTGGGCAAGAGCTTAGCTACATCAATAAGTGAGACTGATGCATTGCTCGGTAATACGGAAAACAAAAATAAATTTTGCAGTAATCAGCGCTTGTTAGCGACTGGTTTTCAGCTGCGTTATCCCACTTATCAGGAAGGTTACGCAGCGATACTGGCAACCAAAATATAATAAATGGCGTTATACTGCCGCGTCATTTAATTCTCCCGCAAGGGATCCAGGATAGTCCGCATGAAAAAAGTATCTCTTCGCGTAATCTGTAGCTTTTGCGTCGGCATTTTTTGTCTGTCAGGGTGTGGGCAAACCGGTCCGCTTTATTTGCCTGAGCAGGCAAAACCTGCTGCGGAATCTGTCAATGGAAATGCGCCAGCAAAAAAGCAAAGTGCTGCGGCCGTATCGCAAGCCACATCATTAAAAGCAGGAAACGTCAGAGCTTTGGTATCTTCATCAAGCTCATCGTCAAGTATACTTGCAGCAGCATCATCGGCGGCTACCAGTTCAAAATAAACACATATTTTTCTGCTAACATTTTTACAGCTAAATGAGATTAAGTTTTATGCAGCATTTTAACGAACGCAACGGCGAATTATATATAGAAGATCTCCCTTTATCCGCAGTGGCCGAGCGTTTTGGTACCCCCGCTTATGTCTACAGTCGCGCCGTCTTTACTCAACATTATTTGGATTATGCTCAAGCTTTGGGTTCACACCCGGGCATGATTTGTTATGCAATCAAAGCTAATTCCAATTTGGCAATTTTAAATGTGCTCGCCAAACTCGGCGCGGGTTTTGATATTGTTTCTGGCGGTGAGCTGGAGCGAGTACTGCGTGCCGGCGGCAAACCTGAGCGCATTGTTTTTTCCGGGGTGGGGAAAACTGCTGCAGAAATGGCACAGGCTTTGGAAGTTGGCATTTTCTGCTTTAATGTGGAATCAGAAGCTGAGTTGGAACTGCTTGCGCAAGTGGCTGCGCAAAAGGGCAAAATTGCTCATATATCCTTGCGAGTAAATCCAGATGTGGATGCGAATACCCATCCTTATATTTCGACCGGTTTAAAAGAGAACAAATTTGGTATTTCCATCGAGCGTGCACCTGCGGTTTATCAGCGCGCTAGCCAATTGCCCAGTCTTGCTATTAAAGGTTTGGATTGCCATATTGGTTCGCAGCTTACCCAGCTCACACCGTTTTTAGATGCACTTGATCGTTTACTGATATTGATTGATCAATTGACAGCAACGGGCATCAGCATTTCCCATCTGGATCTGGGTGGTGGCCTCGGCGTTACTTACAGCGATGAAACTCCACCCGCTGTAGCAACTTATATGGCAGCAATTAAAGAAAGATTAGGTGATCGTGCGCTGAGTTTACTGTTTGAGCCAGGTCGCTCTATTTCAGCCAACGCAGGTGTTCTACTGACTCAGGTTATGTTTTTAAAACCGACTGAGCATAAGAATTTTGCCATTATCGATGCGGCCATGAATGATCTTATTCGTCCCGCGTTGTATCAGGCATGGCAAGAAATTCGCCCGCTTAAACCGCGTTCCTCGCCGAAAAAAGAATGGGACCTCGTTGGACCTATCTGTGAAACTGGCGATTTTCTCGGTAAAAACCGTGAGCTTGCTATTGAGTCGGGAGACTATTTGGCGGTAATGTCGGCGGGCGCTTACGGTTTTAGTATGAGCTCGAACTACAATAGTCGTGGTCGCGCTGCAGAAATTATTGTGGACGGTGATGAAATGCATTTGGTTCGCGCGCGCGAAACCATAGAAGATATGTTGCGCGGCGAAGCCGTATTGCCTGAATAAAAAATAGCAAATATTTTTTAAACTTTTACTGGATATAGCATGCGATTACGTTTTAGCAAAATGCACGGTCTGGGCAATGATTTTATCGTTATCGATGGCATTAGCCAAAGCGTGCGGCTAACGCCGGAAAAAATTCGCCAATTGTCGCATCGCCAGTTTGGCATTGGCTTTGATCAATTATTATTAGTTGAGCATCCTGAAAGTTCAGACATGGATTTTCGCTATCGCATTTTTAATTGCGATGGTAGTGAAGTCGAAAATTGCGGCAACGGCGCACGCTGCTTTGCGGTATTTGTGCGTGAGCGCAGGCTCACCGGCAAAAATGTCATTAAGGTAGAAACTGCGGGTGGCAATATAGAACTCAGTGTGGCTGCGAATGGTGAAGTCAGTGTTGACATGGGCATCCCGCGCTTGCTGCCCAGCGAAATTCCGTTTATTGCGGATTATTTCACACCCACTTATTTATTAGATGTGGGCACTCAAGCATTGGAGATTTCTGCCATATCAATGGGTAATCCTCATGCAGTGACTTTGGTTGAAAACGTAAAGACTGCCGCAGTGGAAACGCTGGGCCCTTTGGTTGAACATCATCCGCGTTTTCCGCAGCGAGTTAACGTAGGCTTTATGCAAATTTTATCGCCGGCAGAAATTAATTTGCGCGTATTTGAGCGCAGTGCGGGGGAAACCCTCGCCTGTGGTACTGGCGCTTGTGCCGCCGTTGTTGCGGGGCGCTTGCGTAATTTATTAAATGAATTTGTCACCATCAATTTGCCTGGCGGACGTTTATTTGTTAGCTGGGCAGGCGCTGGGCATTCGGTTGTTATGACGGGCCCGGCAACGACAGTTTTTCACGGGCAGGTAAATATTTAATGAACGAAAATAAAATGCGTACGCTTGCTGACCCCTTAGACCCGGAACATGTAGCGGCTTTTCTGCAACAGAATCCGCATTTTTTTGAAGCACATCAAGATTTGCTTTCTGAACTTTCATTGCCGCACGAAAGCGGTGGCGCAGTCTCGCTGATAGAGCGTCAAGTGGCTGTGCTCCGCGAACGCAATATGGATATGCGTCACCGTCTCAGTAAATTATTAGATAACGCGCGGGAAAATGATAAGTTATTTGATAAGACCAAACGCCTGGTACTAACCCTGGTAGAAGGTCAGGATATGGGCGATGTCATTGATGCCTTGTTTTACTGTTTTGATAAGGAATTCAATATTCAATTCACCACACTGTATTTATTCGGCAATGTCGATAAAATTCCCAGCAGCCAGGCGCAGATAGTTCCGCTTGCTGAAGCGCGCCAACATGTAGGTACGCTGCTTAAAAGTAATCGTGCAATATGCGGCGCACTTAATCAAAAAGAATTGCAATTTTTATTTGGAAAACATGCCAGTGATATAGGCTCAGTGGCGGTAGTGCCCTTAACTCATGGTGCTGTATTTGGTGTGCTTGCCATCGGCAACCGCGATCCAAATTATTATCGTTCTAGTATGGGCACCTTATTTTTGGGTTACATTGCAGAAGTATTGAATCGTATTTTACCGAAGTATTTACCCAGGTAACGACGAGTTCTGACGGTGTTAAACTTTGTCGACACGCCAACTGTGTGGTGTAAAAATGAGCAACGAAAAGGCTGAGAATAAATTACTACTGTTCAAGCCAGAGCTTGATTTATTTATCGTCTATCTAACCTCTGAAAAACAACTTTCCATTCATACCCAGACCAACTACAAACGCGATCTTGAAAAGTTTAGCCACTATTGTTCCACCTTTTCTTTAACTCAGCTCAACACCATTAAAGTGCAACACATTCGCCAGATGGTGGCGTACTTTCATCGCCAGGGTCTGGGTGGAAAAAGTTTGTCGCGATGGTTATCGGCCATCCGGAGTTTTTTTGAATTTGCGATTCGCAGCGGTTGGGCTGCGACCAATCCCGCGGATGCAATACAAGCGCCCAAATCTGCTAAAAAATTACCCAAAACATTAGATGTGGATCAAGCTGCGCAATTTGTTGCTATAGCTGAGGATTCAGTTTTGGCATTGCGCGATCGCGCGTTGTTAGAATTAATCTACTCATCTGGCTTGCGTTTGGCTGAAGCGGTTAGCCTGAATATACTGGATGTAGACTTAAATGATGCTCTGGTGACTGTTACCGGTAAGGGCAACAAAACGCGGATATTACCGATTGGTAGTCAGGCGATTGCGGCAATTAAAGCCTGGTTACCGCAACGAAAATTATTATTAAAAATGGAAGATTCTGCGTTGTTTATTACGCAGCGTGGCACTCGTATTACTCACCGTGCTGTGCAATTGCGCATGCAACAATTGAGCATCAAGCAAGGTATGGACACACCGGTTCACCCGCACATGTTACGCCACTCTTTTGCCAGCCATATGCTGGAATCCAGCAGCGATTTGCGGTTGGTGCAAGAGATGCTCGGTCACGCCAATATTTCCACTACGCAGATATATACGCATTTGGATTTTCAACATCTCGCGAAAGTGTATGACAGTGCACATCCAAGGGCGCAAAGAAAATCTTCGTCATCTCCGCAGCGCGAGGATGACGATTTTTCTGCTTAAATATAACATTAAGTCAATGGCAAAAATTATTTCGCAGTAGTTGATGCGGACTTGGCTTTTATTTCATCGATAGACTCTTGCTGAATCTTTTGCAGCTTAGGAACAATTTGTGACATCTGCGCTTGTACATTTGCCATGGTGGATTGCATTACAGTAGGCATTTTTTTGATAACGGCTTTACCCGCTTTGCTTTTGTAAAAGGTGACCATGCCATCGATTTCGTCTTGTGAGAAAGATTCTTTATAGATTTTAATAATCATGGGTTTCATTTTTTCGTAAGCAAATTCTTCTTTAAACAATGTTGCCATTTTTTCCTGGGTTTTATCGGAAATTTTTTGTTGTTCTTCGGTCAATGTAGCTTCGCCTAAGGCTTGTTTTTCCGAAGTTTTAAGCATGGCATCCATTTGTGGCCACATTCCATCAATTAATTTTTGTGAATCGGTGATGGTTAGCAATTCATCAAGTGATGCATCGCTCGGTTTGGTTTCAGCAAATGCAATGACTGACACCAACATAATACCAACAACTGCTAATAATTTTTTCACGGATACTTCCTTCTGAACTCTAGGTTAATTGTATCGAGGTTAATTGTCTCGCCGCAGGCTGCTCGGCAGTGTTTTTAAAGTTAATTATGGTAAATTAGGCGCTCATTTTTCATTGTCGAATGCACATGTCTTATTTTCCTGCCCCCAGTGCCACAAACATTAGCACCCCAGCTCAGACAACTCAATTCCGTAATGGTTTGCACATTGCGCTATTAGGTTATCGCAGCCATCCTCATGTTGGTGGTCAGGGTATCTATTTACATTATCTTAGTAAAGCGCTGGTGGACCTGGGTCATAAAGTGGACGTTATTTCTGGCCCGCCCTACCCCGAGCTGGATGCGCGCGTCAACTTAATCACCTTGCCGAGTCTGGATTTATATGCGCAAAAAAATCCAACGCGTTCGTTGCGTTTCCAGCATTTATTGTCGATCACTGATTTTTACGAATGGTGGAGTAAGTTAAGTGGCAGTTTTGCTGAGCCTTATACTTTTGGGCGGCGCTTGGTGAAATATTTTAAGCAAAAGCCAGTCTACGATATTGTTCATGATAATCAGAGCTTGTGTTACGGTTTATTGCAGCTACAAAAAGTGGGTTATGTGGTAATAGCCACAGTGCATCATCCGATCACTCGAGATCGAGATTTAGCCTTAGCTGCAGCCACTAGTAAAGGCCAGCGTTGGTTAATTGAGCGTTGGTATAATTTTCTACGCATGCAACAATTTGTAGTAGCACATCTTGATCACATTATTACGGTTTCCAAACAATCGCAAATGGATATAGAAGCAGCCTTTCATCGTCCGGCGGAAAAAGTGACGGTAATTCCTAATGGCATAGATACTGAAATATTTAAACCGCTGCTTACAATTTCGCGTGATCCCTGGCGAATACTGACTACCGCATCATCTGATCAACCTATCAAAGGATTAAGTATTTTATTGCAAGCGATAGCGCAGATTCGCGGCGAATTTCCCCGGATAAAATTAGTGATTGTCGGCAAATTAAAACCTGGAGGCAGTACCGAAATTGAATTAAAAAATCTCGAGCTTGAAAGTTGCATTGAGTTTATTTCCAATATTAGTACAGAGCAACTGGTCCAGGAATATGCATTGGCAAGGTTTGCCGTAGTACCCTCACTATATGAAGGTTTTGGTTTGCCTGCTGGCGAGGCGCTTGCCTGCGGCACCCCGCTAATCTGCAGTGACGGCGGTGCATTGCCAGAAGTGGTTGGTAAAGCTGCTTTTATTGTTAAAGCGGGCGATGTAAAGGAAATGACTGCAGCCTTGAAAAAATTATTAACAGATTCTGTTCTCTGTGAACAATTAAGTATGGCGGGTAGAGCGCATAGCTTGCAGCATTTATCCTGGCTGGTGGTGGCTGAGCAGCTTATTACTTATTATAAAACCTGCATCAATAAACCCTGATTGTTGTATTCTTTTGCGCTGAAAAATTTATGCTGACGATTAATTTTAAAGATTTTCCTGTCAACCATGGCGACCTGGTACTAGATCTCGGCTGCGGTGAAGGTCGCCATGTGATTAATGCTTATTTGCAAGCGAATATTGTTGCCTTAGGTGTAGATTTATCGCTGCGGGATTTGACAACCGCACAACTGCGCTTCGCACCTTTTGCTTTGGTGAATGAGGCAGGCACTGCAATAAAAGCGACAGAAAATGCGACAGAAAATAACGCAAAAGATAATTTTGTTAAACAATTCTATCTACAGCAAGCTGATGCCACTTGCTTACCATTTGGCGATGCCAGTATCGATAAAATAATTTGCAGCGAGGTTTTGGAGCACATTGATAATTATCGCGATGTGTTGCGTGAAATAAATCGCGTATTAAAACCCAATGGCAGGCTTGCTATTTCAGTGCCGCGCGCCTGGCCAGAAAAAATATGTTGGTGGTTAAGTGCGGCGTATCACGAAAATGAAGGCGGGCATATTCGTATTTTTAATGCAAATAAGTTACGCGTTGACATTGAAGGTTTAGGTTTTATTTTTACGACACGTCACTGGGCTCACGCGCTCCATGTGCCCTTTTGGTGGCTGAAATGTTTGTGGTGGAAATCACAAGATAAATCATGCATCATTAAACAATACCACCGTCTATTAGTTTGGGATTTAATGTGCCGCCCCTGGTTTACGCAAACACTTGAGCGATGGTTAAATCCTATTATGGGAAAAAGCGTGGTGATGTATTTTAAAAAACCAGGCCATTAAAAATTAACCAAGCAAAAACTCAAATCAAAAAGCCAGCTAATTAAAGAGCGCCAGTGCAGAGAAAATCCTGATGAAAAATTTATTACTATCTAAAGGATTTTATCCTGCAAGTTTGTTGAGTCCCACCGTGAATTTTATTCTGCGCAATCAATTGCCCAACGGCTGCATTCCCTGGTTTAAAGGCGGGAAGGCAGATCCCTGGGATCATATTGAAGCTGCTATGGGTTTAACAGTAGCGGGCGAGTATGCCGCCGCGAGGCATGCCTACGCATGGCTGGTAAAAGCGCAATTAGCTGATGGCAGTTGGTGGGCGACCTATGCATCAAGCTCGGATGTGCCGCACGATTCTTCAGGGTCCTACACAGTGTCTGAGTCAGTTGATAAAAGCCATCGTGAAACTAATTTTATTGCTTATGTTGCTACTGGTGTGTGGCACTATTTTTTAGCGACTGAAGATTATTCTTTTTTGCGTGAATTTTTTCCTGCTGTAAAAAAAGCCATCAATTTTGTATTAGATTATCAAGCTCCTACCGGGGAAATCTATTGGGCTGTAGCAGAAGATGGTGCCGCAAAAAAAGACGCCTTAGTGACGGCTTGCTCGTCCATTTACAAAAGTCTCCAGTGCGCAATTTTATGTTCGCGAAAACTTAATCAAGACTGCGTTGCCTGGCAGCTGGCTTACACACGTTTAGGTGAGGCATTACGCCATCATCCAGAATATTTTGATCGCACTTGGGAAAGCAAAAAACGTTTTTCCATGGATTGGTTTTACCCCATATTGACGGGTGTGGTACAGGGTGCAGCTGCGCATCAGCGTATAGCGGCACGGTGGGAAACCTTTGTGGAAAATAATATAGGTTGCCGCTGTGTGAGCGATGAACCCTGGGTGACAGTAGCGGAATCTTGTGAATTAACGCTCGCACTTTTAGCGGCAGATGAGCATGCAAAGGCACTCAGTTTATTCAGTTGGCTGCATCAATTTATGGACGATGATGGTGGCTATTGGACTGGTTACAATTTTCACAGTCAGGTTATTTGGCCGCACGAAAAAACTACCTGGACGGCCGGTGTGGTGTTGTTAGCTGCAGACGCGTTAACTCAGCACAGCAGAGCAGCTAATTTATTTACTGTTCATGCGCATGAGTATGTCGATCAGCACCAACGAGCGCGGCCTGCATTGAGTGAATTGCTTTAAGTAGATTGTCTTCAGGTTTCCTGCTTTTGGGTGGTGCGCAGCGCAATAAGTTTGTCACTTCTCTGTATTTTTTTTCACAACCAATGGCAAAAAATTGCATCCATAAAAAATCCCGCATGTTTTTCGAGTGCGGGATTTTTAGATTTTATCATTTACGCCGGTTGCTCCTAGTCGAAGTGACTTGTGGCCTCGAGTAGGACCACACAATGACTCCTAACCCCACCGCAATCATCGGCAAACTTAATAATTGACCTGACGAAATGGTGACACCTAACAAATTCACTTCATAATCCGGCGTGCGGAAATATTCTGTGAAAAATCGTGTGCAGCCATAGAGTAAAGTGTAGCTTGCACCCATTACCCAGCGTGGACGTGATTTACTACCAAGAATCCATAAAATAATAAATACCAGGAGACCGTCCACCAAGGCTTGATAAATAGGCGATGGATGAACTGGATAAGATATATCTGGCCACATCATTGCCCAGGGTAAATCTGCGCTTGCCATGCGCCCCGGCAACTCAGCGTTAATAAAATTGCCAATGCGACCCGCGGCGTAACCGAGTGGTACTAGCGGTGCAATAAAGTCATAGACATCGCCTAATGCGCGTTTTGATTTTCGCGCCCACAAATACATGGCAATAACCACACCGAGAAAACCGCCGTGAAACGACATGCCGCCGCGCCATATTTGAAAAATTTCCAGCGGATTTTGGAGGAAATATTCCAGTTGATAAAAAACCACTTCGCCAAGCCGCCCGCCAATAATCACACCAAACATGCCATAAAAAACCATGTCACTGACATCGTCTTTAGTCCAGCCTTGAGCTTTGATGTGGGGCAAGGTAGTGCGGTAATTGCCGAGTAAGATAAATTGCAAAAATGCAAGGCCGTACATTAAGCCGTACCAGTGAACGGCGATAGGCCCCAGCGCAATAGCAACGGGGTCAGGCATGGGGTGAGTTAACATAGAAAAACCTTATCAATATTTTTTGTGAGTTGTCGGTTAGTGCCAACACTAAATAAAATTAATTTTCTGTATACAGCCTACGATTAAACGTAATGTTTAGCGGCGTTGTTTCACCTGGGGGAAGCACGCTCACTTCAAAACGCAAATCTTCCTCGTTAATGTAGCGAATCGAGGCTAGGTAGTAAGTTGCTTCGGGTTCTTTTATTTCTATAAATTCCAGCGATTTTTTTCGTTGCATTAAATCAGTTGCCTTGGCCTTGATTTGTGCGGGAAGCCCGAGGGTCGTAGTACCATTTTCGGTTTTTGTAAGGCTGATATTCAGCAGCGCTAAATCTTTGCCGCGCGTGAGATTGTAGATTTTGGCAACCTCGGGAGGAACAAGCTTGCTGTTAAAAACATTATAGTGAACTGTGTAAGCACCAAATTTTTGGAATGTTTTAATTTCTTTGGATTGATTAATTTGTGCAAAAGCGGGTAACGAAAATGTCATTAAAATAACAAGCCGTAAAATATTTTTCATGATGTTTCTCGTTACTTTTTAATTAGTGGAATAAGGTTAAAAGCTGGTCTCGGATTATTCTTTTAGTGTCCGCAGAATATACCGGTAGGAATCCATCCGTGTATGGCTAATTTTTCCTTCGGTCAGCGCTTTTAAAATGGCGCAGCTAGGTTCATGGCGATGTGAACAATCGCGGAATTTGCAATGGCCGAGAAAGGGTCGAAATTCAATAAATCCCTCGAGTACTTCCGCTTCATCCATATGCCACAAACCGAATTCACGAATACCAGGTGAGTCGATTAAATGACCGCCGCCAGGAAAGTGCAGCAGTGTAGCGCTAGTGGTGGTGTGGGAGCCAAGCTGCCTTTCGGTCAAATCGCCTACACGTAAATTACTGTCAGGCAAGAGTGCATTGACCAGTGATGATTTGCCCACGCCCGATTGCCCCACAAACACACTGGTGTAGTGCGTTAAATACTCCCTGAACTCTTCTAATCCCGCGCCGTTTTTGGTCGAGACCATGTGCACTTGATAACCTAGGGCACTATAGGTCGTTTCCAAATAACGAATTTTGTCGCGAGTTTCGTTATCAATACGATCTGTTTTATTAATGAGCAACACCGGCTCAATTCCAATAGAGTTCGCGGCAACCAAGTAGCGATCAATCAAGTTGGCATGTGGCTCCGGGTAGGGTGCAACCACAATAATAATGCGATCAATATTGGCCGCTATAGTTTTCATGTCTCCGTGTGGATCGGGGCGCTGCAGTGCAGTAGTGCGTGGCAACACTGCCACCACCACGCCCAGCGGGTTGCCCATGCGCCAGACGACACGGTCGCCCGTTACGAGCGAGCCGAGGTTGCTGCGAAAATGACAGCGTAGGCTCTGGCCTGCCAGTTCGCCTTCGGTTGCTTCTACTACCAGCTGCATGCCGTAGTGAGTGATGATAAGCCCGTGTTGCTCCGGCCCCAAATCGCTTTCATTCAACTGGTCTTCGGCAAGGTTGTCGCGCTTGGTGGCACGCACGGTGCGTTCATCTTGAATTTTTTCGATGCGCCATTGCTGACGGCGAGTGAGTTTGCGTTTGGTCATGCGCTCATAGGTCTTTGAGTGAAATTATCGGTGATTAATAAGTGTCGATAAAAGGTAAATTGGCTACACTGAATATTTGCTTTAAGCTGCGTGCAATTGTGCCCTATTTACTGAGGAAAAACCTGTGTCTAATCTAAAGCTTAATGAAAACAACCTAATTTGGATTGATTTGGAAATGACAGGCCTTGATCCAGATACAGATGTCATTATCGAAATGGCAACGATTGTGACCGATGCTGATTTAAATGTTCTCGCAGAAGGCCCGGTCTTTGCCATTCACCAACCTGACCGCATTATGTTTGCCATGGACGAGTGGAATACTAATCAGCATGGTAAATCAGGCCTCACCCAGCGGGTGCGTGAGAGTGCTATCACAGCTGAACAAGGTGAAACGGAAACAATTAAATTTTTGGAGCAGTGGGTTCCTAAGGGTAAGTCGCCCATTTGTGGCAATTCGATTTGCCAGGACCGCCGTTTTCTCGTGCGTGGTATGCCCAGGCTGGAGGCGTATTTTCATTACCGCAATTTGGATGTGAGCACGGTAAAAGAACTTGCGCGACGTTGGCGACCTGATGTGCTCGACGGTGTAAAAAAATCCGGTGCACATTTGGCGTTAGATGATATTAAAGATTCGATTGCGGAGTTGCAGCACTATCGTGCAACCTTTTTCAATATGAAAGCTTAAGGTGTTGCAGTTTAAAAGTTAACGGACTTTTACTGAAATAAAGTTAAAAAAAATGGCATCGCGAGATGCCATTTTTTATTGTGATTGATTTTTATTTTGCGGCTTGCATTTCTGCCAATATTTGTTGCAATCCTTTCAATGATGCCGCCACGCTTTGCATGGGTGACATGCCCTCAGGATAAACTTCTTGCTCAATCACAAACCACTGTGTGCCACCCAAGGTGCGATTGGCAGTGATCAGCGATTTCCAGTCAGTCGTGTCTAGGCCAATGATCGGATTTTCTTTGCTGTCCCCGCCTGGTACTGATGCTTTGTAATGCGTAGTCACAATTCTTCCTGGGTATTGTTTAATAATCGCTACTGGATCTTTGCCGGCAGCTTCAGTCCAGGCAACATCTTGCTCGAGAATCACACTTGCAGGTGTATTCTTTGCAAGCGTATCCCATGTGCTACTGCCATTTTGATCTAACATTTCTTCTTTATGATTGTGATAACCCATATGCATGCCTAAATGTTTTAGCTTCTTTTCCAGGGCACTCAATTCCTTTGCTACAACCAGCGCACCTTCGTGGGTAAATGCACGTTTATCCATAGGGATAATGAGATAATTGCAATCGATTGCTTTGTAAAAGGCTATAGTTTTTGCAAAATTTTCTTTTGAAAACTTATCAAAATGCACGTGAGCACCAGAGGCTTTTAATCCGGTTTTTGTCAGAAAGGCTTTTAGTCCAGCTGCATCATTTGCATAAGGACCAAAATTTCCCGCAAACTCCACACCTTGAAAGCCCATGCTCGCAAGTTGCTTAAGCGTACCTTCAAAATCTTTACTCACATCATCTTTCACTGACCAAAGTTGCACACTTAATTCCGGGTTGGTAGGGGCTGCTTGCGCAAAGCCGGTGATCAAGCTGAAGGCGATGAGCAATAAAAATTTTAATGGGTTTATTGTTTGCATAATAATTCCTCGAGTTGTTGACGCAATATAAAATTGCAGCAAGTTTATATAGGTAATTGTTTTTTGGCGAGCGCGATGTTGGTTAGGTAAATATTACACCTTGCCCAGCTTCAATTGTTTTACCGCGTAATCACAAGCACGTGCCGTAATGGCCATATAAGTCAGTGATGGATTTTGCCATGCACTGGATGTCATGCAGGCGCCATCGGTGACAAATAAATTAGGAATATCGTGCGCTTGATTATGGCGATTCAATACGGATGTTTTTGGATCTTTGCCCATGCGCGCCGTACCCATTTCGTGAATCGATAATCCGGGCTGCCACTCTTCAACACTACGATTAAATTTCACCACATCTTTAACGCCAATAGATTCGAGAATTTCAGCAGCAGTGTCGGCCATATCTTCACGCATTTTTATTTCATTCGCAGAATAGCTACACTCAATATGCAATTGCGGCATGCCCCATTTATCCACTTTCGTGGGGTGTAAGCTAACTTGATTTTCATAACGCGGCAACATTTCACCGGAACCACTTAAACTAAAAGTCCAATGGCCAGCGTTGCGAATTTGTTGTTTAAAATCCGCACCGAAGCCGTCGTTCTCGCTAAATTTATCCCAATGCTCGCGCGCTGCGCTGCCGCCTAGCGAGTAACCGCGAACAAATGCGGGATGCTTTTCCAGCACATTACGGAAACGCGGCATGTAGGGTCCGGTAGGGCGACGGCCAGAATAATAGTCGCCCTCAAACCCTTCCACTCGACCTGATGCCCCGGCGCCGTATAAGTGATCCATTAGGTAATGGCCGAGTGCGCCCGATGAGTTGGCGATACCATTGGGAAAGGCCTCGCTGGTGGAATTGAGCATGACTTGCGTGGTGCCAAGCGTGGAGGCGCAAAGAAAAATTACCTTCGCAAAATATTCCCGCGTCTCCAAGGTTTCGCTATCAATGACCCGCACTCCCGTAGCGCGTTTGGTGCCTGCATCGTAAATAACACTGTGTACAATAGAGTTGGTAGCAATCGTTAAATTATTGGTTTTAAGTGCGGCGGGAAGCGTTGAACTTTGTGTTGAAAAATACGCGCCGAATGAACAACCTTTTTGACATTCGTTGCGTGCCTGACATTGGATTCGACCTTGTTCCGTATGATGCGGTGCAGGTTTAGATAAATGCGCACAGCGCCCCATAATCAATTTACGGTCGGAATATTTTGCTTCAATTTTTTTCTTTAAGTCGAGCTCAACGTTATTAAATTCAAACGGTGGCAAAAATACACTATCGGGCAATACCGGAATATTTTCTGCGGCGCCGCTAATGCCGGCGTGGTGTTCAACATAGCTATACCAAGCCTCTAAATCTTTGTAGCGAATGGGCCAATCAACGCCGTGACCATCAACCGCGTTAGCATTAAAATCCAAATCGCTCCAGCGATAGGATTGCCTATGCCAGATCAGGGATTTTCCACCAAGTTGATTGCCACGAATCCAGCTAAAGGGTTTATCTTTAGGAGTGCTGTAAGTTAGGTCGCGATCATTACCAAAAAAATGTTTAGTGGCATCATTAAATGCGTAACATTTTTTTTGAATATGATACTGATCTTCAACCAATTGATATTTCACTTTCCCGCGATTATCCATTTCCCACGGCTTAACGCCTTCGCCAACATAATCCTTGCGGTGCTCAACGGGGCGGCCGCGCTCTACCATTAAGGTTTTTAAACCTTTTTCGCACAGCTCTTTGGCTGCCCAGCCACCGGTAATGCCCGAGCCTACGACAATGGCATCAAATTTTTCTGCGGTTTTGGTAATGTAAATATTTTTTTCCATGAGAGTATCTGCATAAATATGTTATTGGAATAATCTTGTGAAAAATTTATAACGCCCAGGCTTTGCCAATGGTGTTAAATTTTACGTCGCCCTTGAAGTTGCCAGGGATTGCTAGATAGGCAAGCTCTTGCGTCGCTCCGATTTCCGAGGTGTAGTAACCAAACATAACCATTCCCTTAAATTGTTTAAAGAAAATACGATCATTACTGTTAAATTCTCCTTGGGCTTTTTCCATATCAGTAAGTAATGAAATTTGTTGTTGGGTAGAAGTTTTTATAAATATTTTATGCTTTAATTTTTTAGAAATTTTGTCAATTCTGTCTAGCCCGGACACAAATTGTTGTTGTTCCTGCGGGGCGAAGCAATCAGTGATATAACGACTAATAAACGTGTGCACCCCGGCAGCTATTGCGCCGGGAGTTTCGGTGGCAGGAATAATAATTTCGCCGAGCTGCTGCACCAATGCAAGTTGAGTTTTGGTGAGGAAGCCCTGTGGGTTTGTTGAAATTTTATTAGCGCTGTTCGAACTTGCTGCAAGCAATTCCAGCGAGCTGGCTGATATTGCCAAGCCGCAAAAAGTGGCAAGTTGTTTGATGGCGTTGCGGCGGTTCAAGTCAGTCAATTGCTTATGGTCAATATTATTATTCATGATTTTGCTCGGCCTTATAAGTAAACCGGATTATAGTAATTTGGGGCACATTTTTATGCCCGTGAAGTCTAGCTGTCTACTTATCAAAAAAATGAGTGGTTAGGTAAAGAAAAATTTATTTTAGTAATGAAGCGTTGCGGGAAGGCCTCTCGGAAAAACCATTATGCTTATTACGGACATAGGTATTTTTATAGTTGTAATCTGCGGCCGTATTGCAGCTAAGCATAGCAGATGAATGAAAAGCAGTTGCGACTATGCTCGTAATTCGCCGGCTAAAGCAAAAATTCAGCTTGCCGATTGTAACCGGTTACAAGTATGCTTATCAAGTCAATCTTCTGCTATTGCAAGTTCGGCTGATTGGCTTAATTTTAGGTTCCTCAACCTTATGTAGAGCAATGGTATGGTGGTGGGTTTTGTTGCGTTGCTATTGAAATGGATGGATAAAATGAATAAATATTTCTCCCGCTTGTGTGGGTTGTTTGCGACCGTATTATTATTTGCTATGGCAGAAGTTGTGCAACCCATTCTCTTAAGTGATCACAAAGCAACAGTAGAAACTCAGGCGCTTTATCACAATTTACAAATGCTCCAGGGCAAGCAGTTGATATTGGGCCATCAGGATTCTCTGGCCTACGGTTTTACCTGGAATAATGAGCCTGGTCGCTCGGATGTTAAGGATGTGACGGGTTCTTTTGCGGGTCTGCAGGGGTGGGATGTGAGTCAGATAGAGATAGGTGCGAGCAGCAATTTAGATGGTGTCAGTTTTGAATTAATGAAAAATAATATTAAACAAACTTACCTGCGCGGTGGCGTCAACACAATCAGCTGGCATATGACTAACCCTGTTAGCGGTGGTAAGTATAACGATACTAAAACACAAGCCGTTCGGGCCATTCTTCCTGGCGGTACAGAGCATGCTGTTTATAAGCAGTATCTCGATGCTTTTGTAGCATTTAATGGCCAATTAACTGTAGTGGGCAAAGATGGAGTGGCTCGTGTTATCCCGATAATTTTTCGTCCGCTTCATGAACACAATGGTGAGTGGTTTTGGTGGGGCAAGGGCAATGCTACCGAGCAAGATTTTATTCAGCTATGGCAATTTACGGTGCATTATCTGCGAGATGTAAAACATCAGCATAATTTAATCATCGCTTTTTCGCCTGATCGCAGTCGCATCGATTTAAAACGTTTTGAAAAAGATTATTTGTATGCTTACCCCGGCGATCAATATGTGGATATTGTTGGCCTTGATAATTATTGGGACTTGGGTCACCCGGAAAATAAGGCGTCTACTGCAAATCAACAAAAAGATTTTGTTGCCAGCTTGGAGGGCTTGGCTAAGGTTGCAAAAATAAAACGCAAAATACCTGCGTTAACTGAGGCAGGCTCTGAATCCGTTCCCGATGCGACCTTTTGGACAAATAGAATTCTAAAAAATTTGCTTGCGAGTGAAGACTCGCGACAAGTTGTTTACGCAATGATGTGGCGTAATGCCACTGAGGGTGGTCATAACAAAAAGCATTTTTATGTACCCTATAAAGGTCAGGCAAGTGCGGCCGATTTTGTTAAATTTAAATTAAGCGATCATGTCTTGTTTGAGGATGAATTACCGGCCATGTACAAAAAATCTATAGATAATACAAAAATAATTGCCCACTAGGGAATAGCGAATGCAATTTGTTCATCGCTGTACTGAGCGGTTATAAATTATCGAGCTAGCGGAAATCATATAAATGTTTTCGCATAAAAAATCCCGAACAATCTTCATTGTTCGGGATTTTTATTTCCAACGAATAGAAATTAAACGTTGTAGGTTGACGATGAGGTATTGCCGCCGCGCCCAGTCCAGTTGGTATGAAAAAACTCGCCGCGTGGTTTATCGGTGCGCTCATAAGTATGTGCACCGAAGTAATCGCGTTGTGCTTGCAATAAATTGGCAGGCAAGCGTGCGGTGCGGTAACCATCGAAATAATTCAACGCAGACGTAATGGATGGCGCGGGGATGCCATTCATAATTGCCGCTGCAGTGACGCGACGCCAGCCCGCTTGTGCAGCGTCTACGGTAATGGTGAAGTATTCATCGAGCAATAAATTATTTAAGGCCGGATTTTTATCAAAGGCGTCTTTAATTTTGCCCAGGAAGGATGAGCGAATAATACAGCCGCCACGCCACATCAAGGCAATGCCGCCGTAGTTCAAATGCCAGCCATATTCTTTGGCCGCTTCGCGCATCAACAAATATCCTTGCGCGTAAGAAATAATTTTTGAAGCAAAAAGTGCATTGCGAATATCGTTAATAAACGCCTTTTTATCACCCTCGAATTTTATACCTGGGCCTTTGATAATTTTTGCAGCAGCAACGCGTTCGTCTTTTTGCGCGGATAAGCAACGAGCAAACACCGCTTCAGAAATCAGTGTGAGTGGTATACCTAAATCCAGCGCGATTACACCGGTCCATTTGCCGGTGCCTTTTTGGCCGGCGGTATCCAGAATTTTTTCAACCAGTGGTTCGCCATTTTCCTGATAACCGAGAATGTCGCGCGTGATTTCTATTAAATAACTGTTGAGCTCGCCTTCATTCCATTCGGCAAAAACGTCGTGCATTTCTGCTGCGCTCATGCCCAGTAGTTCTTTCATGATTTGATAGGCTTCGCAAATTAATTGCATATCACCGTACTCAATGCCGTTGTGCACCATCTTCACAAAATGGCCCGCGCCATTTTCGCCAACCCAATCGCAACAGGGGCTGCCGTCATCAACTTTGGCAGAGATGCCTTGAAAAATATCTTTTACAAATGGCCATGCTGCAGGTGAGCCGCCGGGCATAATTGATGGGCCAATTAATGCGCCTTCTTCGCCACCGGAAACGCCAGTGCCTATAAACAGCAGACCCTTGCTTTCAAGGTATGCCGTGCGGCGGTCGGTATCCGGGAAATGGGTGTTGCCGCCGTCGATAATAATATCGCCAGCTTCCAAATGAGGAATGAGTTGTTCAATGAAATCATCAACCGGTTTACCGGCTTTTACCATCAGCATAATTTTGCGTGGTTTGGCGAGGGATGCTACGAGTTCTGCAATTGAATGTGCGCCGCGAATCGTTTTGCCTTGCGCGCGCCCCGCTAAAAAGCTATCCACTTTATCTGTTGAGCGGTTAAATGCGGTCACTGTGTAGCCTTTGCTGGCCATATTAAGTATTAAGTTTTCGCCCATTACGGCGAGGCCGACCAGGCCGATATCTGAAAGTTGTTTCATAATGAGTAGCCTGTTGCCTGCGGTTAATACCCGATTTGAGGGGCGCTATTATTCCCGTTTCCGGTGAATATTAATAGTGAAAAATTGCTAATAACAATGTTTTCATAAGTGATGATTTTCCATTTTTAAGCGCTGTTTTTCGCTGAAAACGATGAGTTGAGGTGACGGCAGCGAGTTAGTTTATATTTTGAATCTTACGTTTTCGCCGACGATTCGGTTTTGCTTGTTGTGCCAGTGCCCAATCGATATGTTCTTTTACCAAGTCAGATGTCTGCTCACGCTTTTGCGTCAATGCTTCAATGATTCTCAGATCGTTTGGCGCATTGCCCAATCCCACCGCCAGGTTCCGCAGCCATCCGTCATAACCAATCCTGCGAATGGCCGAGCCTTCGGTATTAGTCAGATACTCCGCTTCTGTCCAATTAAACAGTGCAACTAAATCGCCATCGGCTAAACCGTGACGCGGTAAAAAGTCGTTCTCTTGCGTGAACTGGGCATATTTATTCCACGGACAAATAGCTTGGCAATCATCACAACCAAACACGCGATTGCCCATGGGTTCGCGAAACTCGAGAGGAATAGCCCCTTTATTTTCGATGGTGAGGTACGAGATACACCGCCGCGCATCGAGTTGGTAAGGTGCCGGAAAAGCATCTGTTGGGCAAACTTTGAGGCAAGCGGTACATTCACCGCATTGGTTTTTTTCAGCGGGTTGATCTGTCGGTAAGGGCACGAAGGTAAAAATTTCGCCGAGAAAAAACCAGCTTCCCGCTTTGCTGTTAATGATTAAGGTGTGCTTTCCCGTCCAGCCTAGCCCGGCTTTTTCAGCAAGTGGACGCTCCATTACGGGGGCGCTGTCGACAAAAGCGCGATTCTGCAGCACATCTACTTCGCTGCTTAAGTCTGCAGAGCTTTCGCTGCTGGAATTTCCTAAAGCTTTTATAACCTCGGGATCGGCGCCAGAATAATTTTCAAGTTCGGGATAATATTCTGGTAGTGCGGCATCAATTTGTTTAGCGAGAATACTCAAGCGCTTACGAATTAGTTTGTGGTAATCCCGCCCCAGCGCATAGCGTGATATGTAGGCTTTGGTTGGGTCTTTCAGTATTTGGATTTGTTGCGTATCTCCTGGCAAATAATCCATACGTACGGAGATAACGCGCACCGTACCGGGTAATAATTCTGCCGGGCGTGAGCGTTTATTGCCGTGAGCTGCGAGCCATTCCATGCTGCCATGATAATTTTTAGCGAGCCATGTTTTCAGTCGCGTTTCCGCATCGCCAAGGTCGATATCGGTAATACCCACCTGCTGAAAACCTAGCTCCCGCCCCCAGCGTTTTACGTCAGCAGCAAGTTGAGAAAGGTCGGGTGTTTTGGACATATGATGCGGTCATTGAGTAAGAGCAGGTATTTTGCCTGAAATGGCCTTGAGTTGTAGTAGGGATTTAATCTTACCAACGAGACTCGGTAGGCTTAGCCAAAAATGATCCTGCTTGCTATGGTTCATAAAGGGCTATGCTAATTCCAGGCAGGCAATGATGATTGCGCATTTGCAGTCCTTACCTATTCTTAGGTCAGGCTTCTGGCTGTGTAAACATACGTATGAATGACACCTTTTTCACTGGTTTTACTTCGATTATGACCAGTTCTAATGTACATTCGCACTGTCACGACAATTCAAGTGTCGTGCATGTTTCAAGGGGAAAATAGCTAAGTTGATATTTCGCCGCCCCACCAGGGTTTAGCATCTCCACCAAGGTTAAACGCTCCACTAGGGAAACCCCATGCGAATACATCAGCCATTTAATAATCAATAAGCGAGAATTGCTATGGATAAGAATTGCTTTCATCAAAAATCGTTAGCATCACCAAAAAATTTTGCTGTCACCATTTTATTGTTAATGTCTGCCGGTCTGTTGAGTTGCGGCGGCCAACCCGTTAAGTCGCAAGCGCAGGCAACCGCGAATAAAGGGACTGAAATTGCTGACTTATATGTAGTGGATTGCTTGTTGCCCGGGCAAGTGCGCCAGTTGGGCAGCACCAGTTACATGACTCCGCGGCGCCCCGTTATTACCACCGCAGCAGATTGCCGGATTCGCGGCGGTGAATATGTTGCTTATGATCGCGCGGATTATAAGACGGCTTTGCAAGTCTGGTTGCCCACTGCCGAAACCGGTGATGCTGAAGCGCAAGTCAATGTCGGTGAAATTTTTGAGCGTGGCGCTGGTGGCGAACCCAACTATGCTGCTGCCTTGGTTTGGTATCAAAAGGCAGCAGAAAAAAATAATGCGCGCGCGCAATTTAATCTAGGCACCTTGTACGAACAGGGTCTTGGTGTTCCCAAAGACAAAGTGATCGCACTTAACTGGTATCGCAAAGCCTGGGGTATGGCTCAGGATGACGTGATTTTTCAATCAGCAGCACAAGGGGCGCAAGATGAAATTCGGGCGCAATTGCAAAAAGTGTTAGCGGAAAAAGCCACGCAAATTACGTTGCTCAACAATCAAATTAAAGCCTTGCAAGCTGCTCGCCCAAAAGCTGGCGCTACGCAAGAAACCGAACAGCAATTGGCGCAATTAAAAGTCTGGGTTGGCAATCTGGAAAAAGAAAAATACGTTGCTAAAAATGATATCGATAAATTGCCACCGCTGGTCCCGCATTTACGTGAACCAAAAGCGAACACAGTACCCATCACCAAAGCGGGAAGTGCTACAGATATTAAAAAAGACAACTTGCATTTTGGTAAATATTACGCGTTGATTATCGCCAATCAAAATTATGAAAATATTTCCAGTTTGCTAACTCCCTTCGCGGATGCGAAGCGCGCCAAACAAATACTGGAGGAAAAATACGGCTTTACTGTTTCATTATTGCTAGATGGGAATAACACAACCATCATGAAAGCCATTAATGATTTGGATAGTCAACTTACGGAAAACGATAACTTATTAATCTTTTATGCCGGTCATGGTAGCCGTATGCAAGCGGGTGGTATTGAAGCAGGTTATTGGCTGCCGGCCAATGCTAGCGCACCGCCGGATGATACTTTTTGGGTTTCCAATGAATTCGTAACGCGTCATTTAGCGCGCACTAAAGCCAAGCGTGTATTAGTGGTCGCCGATTCCTGTTACGCAGGACTGCTGTCATCTGAACCCGGCTATTTATTTATGGGTGATAAACAAAAATACACCAACGAATACATCCAATATAAGTTGCCGAAAAAATCTCGTTTATTACTGTCATCGGGTGGCGATACACCGGTGTTGGATAATGCCGGTGAAGGTCACTCGGTATTTGCCCGTGCATTTCTGGATGCGCTGGATGGTGCTCAAGGCATTCTCAGTGGACCAGAATTATTTTTGAAAATTAAAGATCAGGTTACCGCTAAAGCCAAGGCAATTAACTTTGTCCAGTTGCCGGAGTTTAAGGTGATTAAGGGTACTGGTCATGAAGTCGGCGATTTCTTTTTTATTCGCAAATAAATTGCTCTGGTCATTGCTATGAAAATAAAAACCCGTCGTAAAAGACGGGTTTTTTATGCATTCAATGGGACAGGCTAGACGCTTCGGTCCCAGTGCTGCCTTTTTTTGCAAATGCCGGATAAGCTTTGAGTTGAGTAAGTTGTTCTGTGTAAAAATTCTTATCCGCTTCCGATTCAGCTTTTGCTAAATTATCAGTGCTTATCTGTAAGATTTTATCGCGCAGTGTAATCAGCGATTTATCGGTTTGATGAATCTTGAAAGCTTGATCAATATTAAAAACCGCACCCTGTAAATCATTAAAGCTTAAGGCCAGTTCCGCTTCACGAATAAAATTATGAAAATTGGTTTGCGCGGCTACCGGCAGTTCTTTCAATTTAATAATGGTCGGTGTGACTTGCTGTAAATAAATAAAGTTTGCAATAAGCAATATGCAGATAATCGTAGCAGCAGTAGTTAGGCGTTTCGGCGTTGACAAAGCAAAGCGCAATTGCTTTAAAAATTTATCACCATCCATAATTCGTTGCGTGCGCTGCAAGGCAACGGATTGCAAAAATAACTTGTTTAACCATGGATTTCTGTAGTGCGGTAATACCGGCTTTAATTTGTTGGTAAAAGCGTGTTGAGCATCTTTTCGCCCATAAGGATGTTTGCCATTAAAAAGTTCGCCAGCAATAATTCCTAAAGCATAAATATCGTCGCTTGGGTGTGGCGGTTCGTGTCGTAGCATTTCCAGGCTTGCGTATGCAGCAGTAATAGCCCCCAGTTGACCGGCATCAAAACTGTCTTCATAAATGTTGGAATGTGAGGCGCGAGCTATGCCGAAGTCCAAAATTTTTATTTGATTGGTGCCAGTGACAAAAACGTTGGCAGGCTTTAAATCTGAATGCACCAATCCTTTACTGTGAGCGTAAGCAAGCCCTTGCGCAATTTGGCGAATCATAACGATTTTTTCGTCGAAGCTTAAGACTATACTTTTATCGAGCAACACCTCTGCTAATGAGCGCCCTTGTAATTCCTCCATGGTTAAATAAACCAAATCGCCATCGCGATCAAAATCGTATACGGTGACAATATTGGGGCTGGCTAAATCCTGGGTTTTACGCGCTTCACGTTGTAATGTCACTAATGCATCGGGATGGTTTTTAAAGTCCGCGCCGAGAATTTTCAGGGCAACATAAGGGCGATTATCGCCTGCCTCTTTTTTGCGGAGATCTAGCGCGCGGAACACGGCTCCCATTCCACCTGTACCTAAAACCCTATCGAGGACAAAGCGATCTTTTATTACATCGCCTATTCCGACTTCTCGATCTATATCGCGAGTTACGGAATCCTGGGTACGAATTTTTACTTTGGTTTTATCCGGCGGCGGTGTGTTTACCGTTGTTTCGTTAGCGATGATTGCTTTTGGTTTTACCACGGTAGCTGATTCACTATCTGCGCCGAAGGTTTTATTGTTTGTCATAAGTGCCTGGCCATTAATTATTTTCGATATGGTGACCTAAGTGTTTACGGAATACCAGTATTGCGGAGAAAACATTTGTCAGGAAATAAAACGATATAAATCGATATAGGGCATTTTTAAATCAGGGTTGTTATGAGTAACTAGTGATTGTCCTGAATAAATTGTTCCGCAATAAATTCTTTCCATGCCTGAATATCAGTATCCTCCGACTCAAACAGGGCAAGGCCAATCAGATATTCGCCGTTGTTAATGTGAGCTTGCGACCATTTAACTTCCGTGCTTAACATAAAACGACGCTCGGAATTATGCAGCTGAACACAGCTACTTAGAATGCTACCAACAGGCAATTCGCGGTCAGTAATAATGCGCAAGCCGTTAGCGGAAATGTCCAGGCTTTGGCTAATAACAATGGTGGCAGGGGTGTTGATGTTCGCTGCAATTAATTCGATAAAAACAGTCAGTGGCGTATCGAGGCGATATTCCTGACGCAGTTCATGGTTCATTTTTTTAACTCCTATACCTATTTTATTGCTAGCTAATATCTTTACGTAAACTGCGGATAACTTTAACCAGCTGCTCTTCAAATTTATCGCCATTATTGATCAATTTCAGTTGCTGGTTTAACAGCGCTTGTAGTAGTTCTTCACGATTGTATTCCGCCATTTTCCGGCCAAGATTATCGACAAAAATATATTTTCCAACGGAAGCAATAATCACTGCTAGTTTGCAGCGTTGGCTGTGCTGGTTTTCTCCTGGCATCTCCACCCATGCACCGACGTTGAGCGCGTTAACTTGTTGTTGCGCAAGTTCTAAATTTTCTTCTTTCTCGCGTTCGCTTTGCATTTTTTTGGCTTCGCTAGTTCTGCGCGCTTTTTCGTCAGCTAGCGCACGAGCTTCAGCTATCGCCTTGTGTGCAGAGGCACGGCGTAAATCAATTTGTTCTGACACTTGCTGTTTTTGTTGTATTTCGAGTAATTCTTTTTCGCTGGGTGTGGTCTTTTTTGGCGTTGCAGATATTTCTGGTTGCACCGTTATTTCGCTAGCGATTGGCGCTGGTATATTATTTGGCAATGCCATTAATGCTTGCACCAGTTTAGCAATCACTTCCTCTAGATTAATTTTTGTTAGCGGTTTGGCAATCCCCGTCGATAGACACAAGGCAAAATCTTTACTGCTTTTGATCATGACTTTGCGACCGTTTCGATCGACAAATAGCAATTGATCCGAACCAGCGTTTTTTAACGCTAATTTGCAGCGAATGGTTTGGTTTTCCTCACCGGAAAATAAAATCCATTCGCCAGCCTGCATGGTTACTGCTTGTTGTAAAACCGAATCGGTAACCCGTGTGTGAATGGCGCTATGTCCCTCCGGGTAGGCAAGTGCGTTCAGCGTTGCGCAGGACTGCGATTGTTTTTGTACCGCAAGTACCAAGCTATTGCTTAAGATTTCAATTAAAAAATCGTAGGAGCTGGAGTGGCTTGAACCCATTTGCAGGCTGCGCTCAAGTTCATTGAGCATCGCGGGTATCTCGCGATACATTTTTTGGTCATCTTGTTCTGATTTAGTGCCGGTAAAAACATTCGCAATCAGGGGTAATAATCGTTTCCATAAGCGCCAAAAATCCGAATCTATTCCCGCGGTAAATACGCAGTTTTGCAATTCATTTTTTAGTGTCGAAGGAATGGTTTCGAGCATTGGCAGAGGTAAGGTTTTTCCCGCAAGGGCGTCATTAATTAAATCTAAAACCTGACATTCAGCAGTTAGCATCCGCAAATGATTTATTTCTGATTCGCACAGTCTGGACTCAATTAATGCTGCGCGTTTTTCTTCGCCATCATTCCAGGTGGTAAAGTCAAACAATGCTTTTTGTATTGCAGCCGCTTCTGTTGTTGAAACGCTGGTTTGTGAGGACCATTGGGTTACTAAATTAACGATATCAGCTAACTTATCGTAAAACATTTCATTGGCTTTTGAATCGCGGGTATACCAGGTGGTGGCCCGCGTTAGCAGACATTCTAAAAGCTGACGCAGGGGATGGTTTGCGGTGCAGTAAAAACCATCATCTTTGCTGACAATTAGAATAAACGCTGTTTTTAACTTGGCGAGTAAGGGTAAGAAGGCAGCATCGAGCTGCTCACGGCTAATCGGTTGCTCATAGCTAAATAATCGAGTGAACAATTTTTCTGCGGTGTTAGCACGCAATACTTCTGGCGCAGCTGATTTGGCCTGAAAAAGTTCGCTGATTTGCCTGGCGTCGCCACCTATCGTTTTTAAGTCACCAAAATGAAGTAGCATAGATTGATCAATTGCCTTTTTAATCGTCGGATGTCGTGTGTTTGCTGTTAACTATAGTTACTTCTCGCCAAGGTGTCGGCTTAGATTGCGAACTTTTTTAATGAGTTAAGTGCGCTTTAATGGCAGCTTCAAATGCGTATAATTGCGGTGGCCATACTAATGGATGTTTATCCGGACGCTTATTTTGGGACTTCGGACAGCAAGCCTCTATTTTGGATACCAAAACCCTATTTATCGAGCATCTCTCTATGAAAGTTACCGCGTCTCGTTGCGCCCTCTATACTGCGGCGCAAGTTTATACGCTTGATGCCGCCGCTATTGCCAGTGGGATTCCCGGCATCCAATTAATGAAGCGTGCCGGAAGCGCGGCCTATGAATTACTTATGCAGCGTTTTCCAGCTCCTGAGATGATTCACGTTTATTGCGGCTCGGGTAAAAATGGCGGTGATGGCTATGTGTTGGCAGCGCTGGCAGCACAACGCCTGGTGCCAGTGCAAGTTATCCAGCTAGCTACACCGGAAGCTCTAGTGGGTGAAGCGCGCCAAGCTTATGAATTCGCAAATCAGGAGGGGGTGAAAATGCTGCCTTTCGGCCACGCTACACCGCCTCTATCGGGAGTCATTGTAGATGCGCTGCTTGGGATAGGTTTACAAGGTGATGTTCGGCCTACCTATGCTGAGGCCATTGAGGAGATAAACTCTTCCCTGCTTCCAGTGTTGGCGATTGATATTCCTTCCGGGCTGGGCGCTGATACGGGAGCTGTTCACGGAACCGTTGTTAAAGCAGCTCTTACTATCACATATATAGGTGTAAAACGTGGATTATTGACCGGCCGCGGCCAAGCAATGTGCGGTGAGGTGGTGTTGTCTGATCTCGGAATACCGGCGACGACGTTTGCCCAGATCATCCCCGGCGCAGAATTATTACAGTTATCGACCTTAATAAATTTACTTCCGCCGCGCGAAGCCGATGCTCACAAAGGTGATTTTGGCCATGTGATGATTATCGGTGGCGACACGGGTTTTGGTGGCGCAGCCTTGATGGCCGCCGAAGCTGCCGCGCGCACCGGGGCCGGTTTAGTTAGTATTGCCACGCGTCCGGAACATGTTGCGGCCATGCTTACCCGTTGCCCGGAAATTATGGCGAACGGTGTAATTTCCGGGCAAGAGTTGGAGCCTCTGCTTGCGCGTCCTACAGTGTTAGTGGTTGGGCCGGGCCTCGGGCGTTCACCATGGTCGGAACAAATGTTGCAGCAGGCAGTTAAAAGCGGTTTACCGATGGTGATCGATGCTGACGCCTTGAATATTCTTGCAGCTGGCCGGGTGATACCAGACTTTGATCATAGAAATTGCTTGCTGACGCCGCACCCGGGGGAGGCTGCACGCTTACTGGGAATCAGCATTCACGAGATACAAGCTGAGCGTTTCGCAAATGTTCAGCGTTTGCAAAAAAAGTTTGGCGGCGCCGTGATTCTTAAAGGTTCTGGCAGTTTGATTGCGGGCGACTCAGGCATCACGGGCATTGTTACCCAGGGTAATCCCGGTATGGCGAGTGGCGGTATGGGAGACGTGCTTAGCGGTATACTGGGCAGTTTACTTGCGCAAGGTTTGAGTGTGGAAAATGCGGCGCGCCTGGGAGCAGTACTTCATGCCAATGCGGCAGATTTAGCTGCCGACGAAGTTGGGCAACGCGGTTTGCTGGCGACAGATTTAATTCCTTATTTATGTCAATTATTGAGCGACTGAGTGAGCCGATGAGTTCTTCTTATTACACCTTAAACAATGAAGCAGATATGGTTGCCTTCGGTGAAGCACTGGGGCAGGGTTTTATGTCACAAATAGGGCCGCAATGTATTTTTTTAAGCGGCGATTTAGGTGCTGGTAAAACGACCTTGTCGCGCGGTATTTTACGAGCGTTTGGGCATGTTGGTGCAGTAAAAAGCCCAACCTATACTCTGGTTGAGGAATACGAATTCGCTGCGCGCAAGTTGTATCATTTTGATTTGTATCGGGTGGGGAATCCTGAAGAATTGGAATACATGGGTATTCGTGATTACTTTATTAATAATAATATTTGTTTGATTGAGTGGCCTGATCGCGGTATAGGTGTTCTCCCGAGTGCTGATGTGATCATTAAAATTGCTACGCTTGATCTTGGAAGGCAAGTGCTTATTGAGACTGCGATTTGAAAATTTTGTTTTAATTTCGTAATTAAGAGTGGGCACATGGGCGTATGTATGATTGAAATGTCCAATTTTTAAAAATTAATTTGCGAGTTTTCACTGTATTTTTCAGTGTTATATTTTCGTAATAAAAATTATAAACAATAAAAGATCGAGGATATGTTATGAAAGTTATAGTGTACGGATTTTTAATACTACTTGGCATTGTGTGTGGGGTTAGTAATGCGGAGGAAGCAGCTAATGCTAATCAGCGGCAGCCAGGTACTTACGCGTTCAGTGCGGACTCGCTTGAGCAAAAGGGCATCAAGCGCGGAAAGTTAGAAGGGCCATTTGAGTTTCGTAGCGCAATTTTTACCAACACGGTCAGGCGTTACTGGATTTATGTTCCAGCCAAATATAATCCTAAAACCCCCCCTAATTTATTGGTATTTCAGGACGGACAACGGGCCATTAATCCAAAGGGGTCGTTACGAGTTCCCGTGGTGTTGGACAATCTGATTCACAAGGGTGACATCCCGGCAACGCTCGCTATATTTATCACACCTGGAAATATTAGCGAGCATTATCCCGATACTTTGGGAGCGGATAACCCTAATAACCGGGCAGCTGAGTACGATTCTTTAAGTGATTCCTATGCCAGATTTTTAACTGATGAATTATTGCCGGAAGTTGCCAAGCGTTATCGCTTTAGTGAAAACCCCAAGCAGCGAATTATTGGTGGGACCAGCAGTGGTGCTATTTGTGCCTTTACTGTTGGCTGGCATAGGCCTGATTTGTTTGGCAATGTTATCAGTATTATTGGTAGTTATACCTCCATTGGATATAGGCCTGCCCAAGCCAATTTACCTATGCAACCCGGTGGCGATTTGTATCCGGGGATTATTCGAAAAAGCCCTATACGTCCCCTGCGTATTTTTTTACAAGACGGTAGCAATGATATTAACAACGAGCACGGCAATTGGTTTCTCGCCAATCAACAAATGC
>JAZKFX010000037.1:74100-132105 GCA_040386215.1 Pseudomonadota bacterium | reverse complement strand
GGGCGTAAATAAACGTTATGTAAGAGCGGCTCTGGAATATTAGTGGTGTTGTAATCACGCCCGCCTTCAGCGGCGCCATAACCCAAAAAGTGTTTTAGACAAGCTGCAACACTGGTTGGGTCGGCAAGGTTATTGCCCTGGTATCCGCGTACCGATGCAGCGCCCAACAAGCCTGCTAAATAAGGGTCCTCGCCAAATGATTCGGCGATTCGTCCCCAGCGTGGGTCGCGCGATATGTCCAACATGGGAGCAAAATTCCAGCGAATGCCGGTAGACGATGCTTCTATAGCGGCAATGCGCGCACCGCGCTCAACCAACGCAGCATTCCAGGTGGCTGCTTGTCCGAGTGGAATGGGGAAAATTGTTTTAAAGCCGTGAATAACATCGCGAGCGATTAATAATGGGATCTTCTGGGGACTTTCTCCAATCGCGATACGTTGTAATTCATTGGTAATTTCAACGGAATTAACATTCAGTAAAGAACTCACTTCGCCATTGCGGATTGCCGTCTTAAGATCCGCAGGGATGTCATTTGTGCTTTTTACACTTTCAAAGTTGCGCTGGGATAGTTGGCCGATTTTTTGTTTTAATGTGAGCGCTTTGATTATCTGGTCTATATCGCGACCGAGTGATTCACTTTCTGGTTTGGTGGAGCTACTCAACGTAGTAGTTAAAATTGTCATCAGAAGAGCACCTTTAAAGGTTTATTAGCGTAAGGGTTGCCTTATGGCACTTTCAAGCCTGGGGCGGTTTGGATTTTTCACCGATATTCAACCGGCGTCCCATCGGGGCGGCGCATAATAATTAAGTCACTGCGCTCAGCCCCTTTGGTGACTTGCCGGCATAGATCTAGAAATGCAGATATGCCAGTGGTGATAAATTTTTGTTTGTGTAATACAAAATTAAATTGCCGTTTTAAATCCAGCCCCGCAATTTCCAGCGGTACCAAGCTGCCACGACGAAACGCATCTTTGAGGGCAAGCCGCGATATACAGCTAATACCCAAGCCGGATTCAACGGCTCGTTTTATAGCCTCGGTATGCTCCAGCTCCAAACATATATTAAGGTTTGTTAATTGATGGCGCAGGGCAGCATCAAAAACTTGACGGGTGCCAGAGCCGCGCTCACGCAAGATCCAGCTTTCATTGGCGAGATCCTGCAGGCTGATTTGCTGGTTTTGCGCAAGTGGATGGTCCGGCGCCGCAAAAATCACTAATTCATCATCAACCCAAGGCGTAATTTCCAAATCGGGATGATGGCTGTCGCCCTCAATCAAACCTAAATCCAATTTAAAGTGGGCAACCTGTTCAATAATAGTAGAAGTATTTTGGACGGCTAACTCCACACGGCTGCCAGGGTTTTGCTGCATGTAATCACCAATTAACAGCGTAGCCAAATAGTTGCCAATAGTGAGTGTTGCACCAATACGCAGCGAGCCAGCGCCAGCGTTTCCTTCCAGAAGCAATTGTAATTGTTGAGCGCGATCCAACAGCTCCATGGCTTGCGGCATAATTTGTCTCCCTGTAGTGTTGAGCCGAAGGCTTTTTCCCTGGCGATCGAACAGCCGCGTGGTGAATTGTTTTTCCAATTCAGCTAGCGCCATACTAGTGGCTGATTGGCTAAGTGCCAAGGCAATGGCAGCACGCGATACGCTTTCTTCGCGCCCCACTGCAACCAATACTTCCAGTTGTCTTAAGGTAAATTTCATCGGTAGCGGCTCTAAAAAAGGATGCTCTTTATAGTCATCATCAAGTATCAGTATTATTGATTAATAATATCAGCGTAATCAATTATGCAGATATGAAATAATTCTTTATAATCGCAAAAATGTCATAGTTTGGGGAATAAGCATGAAAGTGTTAGTGGGTATCAAGCGCGTGGTGGATCACAATATCCGCGTCCGCGCAAAGGCTGATGGATCAGGAGCAGAAATAGCCTCCGTTAAAATGAGCATTAACCCCTTCGACGAACACGCGGTAGAAGAAGCTGTACGTTTAAAAGAAGCCGGTGTTGTAACTGAAATTGTCGTTGTCACCGCAGGCGCGGCTAATGCTCAAGATGTATTGCGTCACGCTTTAGCCTTGGGTGCAGACCGCGCTATCTTAGTGGAAACCCCCGAGCCGCTTAACTCGCTTGCCACTGCAAAAGTGTTGCGTGAAATTACTAAACGCGAAGCACCACAACTGATTTTAATGGGCAAACAAGCCATTGATGATGATGCTGCAGAAATTGGCCAAATGCTTGCCGCTTTTTTAAATGTCGGGCAGGGAACCTTTGCCTCAAGCTTGAAAATTAACGATGGAAAAATTGTCGTCGTGCGCGAAATTGATGGCGGGCAGGAAACGGTGGAATTAAATCTGCCTGCGGTAGTGACCGCAGACTTACGTTTAAATGAGCCGCGTTATTTGAAGTTACCGAATTTGATGATGGCGAAGAAAAAACCATTGGAAACTCTAGCCCTTGCCGATTTGGGCGTAAGTGCTGCTAGTAATGTTGTTACGATTAATGTTGCAGAGCCTGCTGCACGTGCACCCGGTAAAAAACTCAACAATGTGCAAGAATTAATTGATGTGTTGCGCACGCAAGCGAAGGTGAACTAAATGTCCATACTTGTTATAGCCGAATTTGCTGCGGAAGCATCTGCGCAAAAAATTAAAGCGGCAACCCGCTCAGCGATTGCTGCAGCAAAAGTTATTGGTGCAGACATTGATGTGCTGGTTATTGGCGAAGATATTCAATCCGTCGCGCAACAGGCTGCCAAGATAAATTCTGTAACACGTGTGTTGACAGTAGATAATTCTATTTACGCCAAACCACTTGCAGAAAATTTTGCGCCAGTTGTTCACGGCATCGCAAAAAACTATTCACACATTATCGTTGCCGCTACCAGCTTTGGTAAAAATTTATTACCGCGTGTGGCGGCATTGTTAGATGTGGACATGGTATCTGAAGTCACCCGTATCATTGATGCCAATACTTATATGCGCCCGCTTTATGCTGGTGGCTTAAATGCAACAGTGCAAAATAATGAAGCCATTAAATTATTAACCATTCGCCCAACAGCGTTTGATGCAGCGCAAGATGCTAACCAATCTGCTCCTATTGAAAGCATAGCTGTTGTCGTGGATGATAAAAAAATATCGCGTTTTATTAGCGAACACATTCAACAGAGTGAACGCCCGGATTTAAGTGCAGCACGTGTGGTGATCAGTGGTGGCCGTTCACTCGGCAGCGCTGAAAAATTTCAAGAAACGCTGGAGCCCCTGGCTGCCAAACTTAACGCAGCTATAGGCGCAACACGCGCAGCAGTGGATGCCGGTTTTGCACCTAACGAATGTCAGGTAGGCCAAACCGGTACAGTGGTCGCGCCGGACCTTTATATTGCCATTGGCGTTTCTGGTGCAGCGCAACATATCGCCGGTATCAAAGATAGCCGCATGATAATTGCGATTAACCACGATCCCGACGCTCCTATTTTCCAGTGGGCGGATTACGGATTAGTGGCTGATTTATTTGAATCAACTGCAGCCATTACGGCCGCGCTTTAATAGTAATGATTTTTAAATTTCAATTAGGAAAATAACATGGCTGCAGTTGCTACCGAAAAAGTATTAAGCGTTCGTCACTGGAATGATTCGTTGTTCAGCTTTACTACCACACGTTCCGATGCCTTGCGTTTTGAAAATGGTCAATTTGTTATGATTGGCCTTGAAGTTAATGGCCGCCCTTTATTGCGTGCTTACAGTATTGCCAGCGCTAACTACGATGAAGAATTGGAGTTTTTCAGCATTAAAGTACCTAACGGCCCATTGACGTCACGCTTACAGCACCTGAAAGTGGGCGACGACATATTGGTTGGCCGCAAACCTACAGGCTCGTTATTGTTAGACGATTTAAAACCAGGCAAAAACTTATATTATTTGAGTACTGGCACTGGCCTTGCGCCTTTTTTAAGTTTGATTCGCGACCCGGCTGCATACGAAAAATTTGAAAAAATTATTCTGTTTCACGGTGTTCGCACGGTAAGTGAAGTGGCCTATATGGATTTCATTACCAAAGAATTGCCACACAATGAATTTTTTGGCGATGAAGTGCGTGAAAAATTAATTTATTATCCCTCGGTAACACGCGAACCATTTCACAATCAAGGTCGCTTAACCGATTTGGTTGAAAGTGGGAAATTCTTTACCGATATAGGTTTGCCACCTTTTAACCCGGAGCACGATCGCGCTATGTTGTGCGGTAGCCCGGAAATGTTACGCGATACTTGTGCAATGTTGGATGCCCGCGGTTTTAAAATATCGCCCCGTATTGGTGAACAAGGCGACTATGTGATTGAGCGTGCGTTTGTAGAGAAATAATTTTTCTACAATAAGTCCTGTCAGCACTGAAATAAAAAGGCGAGCCTGTGTATACGGCTCGCCTTTTTTGTTGTCAGTTATTTATAAAGGCTAGGATTTTTTACCGTCTGATGTAATATGGGTGTGGGTAGTTTAAGCAAAATTTTTCGTTTTAAATGTTGGATATTATATGTTGCCAGACCCTTTTAAGCAGAGCTTAGCTATTGTTGCAGATACCTACAATCCAATCTTACTACTGATTTCTCTCTTTATCTGCGTGCAAATCTGGAAGCAAGGATACCCACTTTATATCATTCGTCTGGCTGGTGCTGCATTCGCGGTCTATTCGATTATGTTTATGGATCTGTGGCTTGGCATCTGGCAGTACGCTGGTCTTGATTATTCAACGCATACAGCTACATCGCTCGCGATGATAATATTCATTTCGCAAAATAAGTCGATAAAAATAAAGATTGCCTTAGGAGTTTCACTGTTAATTTACGGAGCAATAATGAAGTTTTTAAACTACCACACCTGGGGCGACATGATTACCACTGGAATGGTTATTGCTTTGATGGTGAATCTCGTAGACAAAATTATTGTAAAATTTCTTCCCTCTCGTTATCGCAATGAGCTATCACCCAGAAGCTGAGCTGTTTAGTCATCGAGTTAAATTATTATGCATGATTTAAATATTGGATAAAATTTCAGGTTATCTATAAACGCAACTAACACTAAAAAAACAGGTATAACATTATCGTGGTTGCGCTTTCGGCTATGGGTGGCTAGAGTCCCGCAGCTATAAAGTTATTTGGTGTGTCAAAAGGAGTAGTGGAATGCTTAAAAAAGTAGGTGATACAAAAATTTTATCGAAACATAAAGCGACTTGCCATTGCGGTGCTGTAGAGCTGGAAATCGGGTTGCCCGAAGGGATTGTTGATCCCAGGCATTGCGACTGCTCGATTTGTCGCAGAAAAGGCGCAATTGTAGCGTCAGTTCTGCTTTCGGGAATTAAGATTATTAAGGGTGAAGATGTATTAAAGCTTTACCAATTTAATACCAATACAGCGAAACATTTTTTTTGTTCTATTTGTGGTATTTATACTCACCATCAGCGACGGTCAAATCCGAATCTTTACGGTTACAATGTTGGCTGTTTAGAAGGCGTAAATCCTTTTCTCATACCCAATATAAAAATTTATGACGGCGTTAATCATCCTGTTGACCGTAAAATTTAAACTAAGCTCGCAGAGTTTTTAAATTAATTTTCTATTTTAACCCAGGGAGTGCCGCGTGATAAAAGGCAGTAATATTATTTTAAGGCATGTACAACAATCAGATCTGGAAACCTTGATTGGTTTAATAAATAATTCAGAACTAAAAGGTGAGTACGCAAGAACTATAATCAAATCCCCGGTGAGTTTAAAAAAGGAATTTGAGCTTAATGGCTTTTCATCTGAGTCCAATGAAACGTTTTTAATAAGCAATGACTCCAATCAGCTAATTGGAGTCATTGGTCATTTTACTACCGTTCATTACTCTTCTGCCCGTGAACTTGGTTTTTCAATCTTCTCAAAAGAAAATTCTAGCAAGGGCATAGCTACGGCAGCCGTTAATCTTCTTACTCATTATATATTTGAAAGTCTACCGGTTAATCGCGTTCAAATATGCATGCCAGTTGAACATAAAGCTTGTGAAAAAATTGCTATTAAATGCGGATTTATAAAAGAAGGCATAGTTAGAGGGTCGATTTTTGTTCGTGGTAAATACTTGGACACATTTATGTATTCAAAGCTAAGAAGCGAGTTTTTTGGAAGCGAATAAGCAACAAATAATAGCAGGTGAAAGTAGTGGGTAGTAATTGTAAGTCGCTACCTTAACGGCTACAATTTTCCTGCGCGTTAGACTAGACAGCTATTCAGCTATATCTCCCCGCTAAATTGGCTATTTAAACTTTAGGATCTATGATGAAAGAACCCTTAATTGCAATGCTGGCTTTAATTGTATTAATGTTTATAGCTGCCTTTTGTGTGCGGATGTACTCCGTTATTAGAGGAAATGTAACATTAAATCACTACAAAACCTTTTCAGAAAAAACAGAACCAGAGTACGTGACTAAAACAATAAACAATCTCAATAATCAATTTCAATTACCTTTGCTGTTTGTATGCGCGTGTGTTTTGGCTATATCCCTGAGAATTGAGACGCCCGGTTTAATTTTTAATGCCTGGGCATTCGTGGTTTGTAGGATGGCTCATTCGCTAGTTCATATAACCGTCAATATTGTTTTATTACGCGCGGCCGTATTTGCTGTTGGCTTATATTTTTTGGCTAGTATTTGGCATCAAATTTATTTACAAATTTAATAAAGCAAGCTAGCTAATTTTAGCGCTTGGTAATTCAATGATTTAAGCATCCATGCTATTGAGTTGCTTGTGGAAGAAAGGCAGCTAATCTATTGGATAACCGTTAATATTGATCTGTAAATTTTTACCACTAATTTGTTAGTTTTTTTGGTTCGAGGTGATCGCAAGTAGTCTACTAACTTAAGAGAATGTTTTATGAAACTTATTGTAGTCGTAGCGCTATTGGTAATATCTTTATCTGGTTGCACTTTTTTTGGCTATCAGCCAGCGGATGCGCATTTAAGTCAAAGTAATTCGAGCTTGGGTTTAAATCATGATTAAACATAGCATTTTTATAGTTATGGCATTTTCCGCTATCGCTTGCAGTACAGTTGTAGATAAAACTATTGAAAATAATTATTTCAAAATCACTGATTTCTCCCAAGGAAAAATGAAAAAAGAAAATGACAAATGGGTTATTTACGAAAAAACAAATGAGATGCGGTATGAAATTAACGACAAATGCATTTATAAACAAAGAGAAATTAATTGCTTAAGGCATGGTTTTGCTATTTCTTATGACTCGAAAGGGGCCGATGTAGAGTTAAAATGTTTAGTTCGAACCCATATTAAAGTGGATGCTGGAAGTGTTGGAGCGGGTAAAAAGCTAGAAACCTATGAAGACAAAATGCTTATACTTCTTAAGGGTAATGAGAAAATTTTTAGTAATCCTCAGTATGTAGATGGAACAGCAGGCTTTGATGAGTTCTTGATTGAAACAAGCTGTTATTTTCAAGAAAGCGAAGTTTTAAATTTTAGTCAAAAAATACATATGCCTAAAGCTAAAACATAACGTTTAGTCATGGCGCCAAAGGAAGCACAACAATGGCAAGTCAGGTATCAGCAATTAAAATGTGGTCGAAACTAAACAAGACGTCTTTTGGGCGTTGGTTATTTTCGAAGCTTGTTTGCATTAAGGCTCCCTATTTCGCGAGCGTATCTCCGCGTATTAAAATTTTAGAAAAAAACTTATGTGAAGGAATAATTTGCCAAAGGAGAGCTATACAAAATCATATCGGCACCATTCATGCTATAGCGCTTTGCAACCTTGCAGAGCTTTGTGCAGGTTTGATGACTGACGTTAGCATACCGGCTGAAATGCGTTGGATTCCGAAGGAAATGAAAGTCAAATATCTCAAAAAAGCATTGGGTCGAATTACTGCACGAGCTGTTCCGGCTAAGGATTTTCATGTGTCTGAAGAGGGTTATACGGCAACCGTGAATGTTACCTTGTGTGATGCGCAAGCTGTTGAGGTGTTTCATGCAGAAATACAGATGTGGTTAAGTAAAAGAATATAAAATACGAGTAGGAAAAGTGTCAGCACTGATGTTGAAGATGTGCGAGAACGTCATCTCTCAACTATCAAGCAGATATCGACTCATCCACCTTTTTCTCAACGGCTCTTTCAGCTTCTTCAGCTGTTTTGCTTTCTTCAATTTCAGATGTGCTGGTGTAGGGGTTATAGCTCACCATTGGCCATGTTAAATGTGACTGATCAGGAAATTCTCCCGTCCATATTTGCGGTGAATTTTTTGTGGCCCGACTCACGACATAACGATAATTTTCCAGCGCGTGCCAAGCTAAAACTATGGCCGGAAAATCGATATGATAATTTTTTAACCCGAAGGAGACAGGAAATACTTCGCCAATATCTTTAAAATCAAACGGCCATTCCTTGGGTGGTAGCTTGGGTACCATGTCATAAGAATTTCGTATGCATATAGTTTTGTTTCGTAAATTATAAGTTTCATTATAAATATTCTGCCAATTTGCAGTGCCCACGCGTGGGCTGGCAAAGTTTATATTCGCAATAGCAAGATTGGGCAGGCTCACTGCTATGTCTAATGTAAACAAGCTAGCCATAGTGCAACCCAGGCTATGGCCTGTAATAACTATCTCACTGGCAGGGGTTGGCAAGTTTTTAATGGCTGCAAATAATTGAGTTTGCATGGAGGCGGGCATAGTGCGACTTTTGCTGGCGTAAATTTTGTAAAAGCCATCGCCCACACTAATATTTGCCGGAAAATTATTAACATTGCTGTAAGGATGAAATGTAGTTGTCTCACCTGACTCAAGGTCGAGCACCATGTCGTATACCGACGAGGTTCCCCGAAATGCAAACAAATAAACATCGCTACGCGCAGACCATTGATAAATTAAGCCATAGCGCTCTTCTTCGCCGTCCTTCCAAACAACATCATCAAATCCTGTAAACCGTTGTAAGAAATTAAATGAAGTACCACCATATTGCAGAGGTGGTGGAGTGTAGTTGGGGTTTTGACTATTTGCATAATCTGTGTAGGCTGCCAATGAAGCATTCCCCAGCAAAATAGCGACGTCGGGTGCAAGAAATACTTTCCCTGATGAATCTTTGGTGATGTTAATAAAATTGTTCATACCTTTCGCCTATTTACTTGCGCTGTGAATGGTCAGGTAGCCCACTTAATTATTGAGTCACGAAACGCAATGGACAGTTTAATGGGCTATTCTGAACCTACATGACCGAATGAATCTATTACATCAAATTACAGGGCATAGCTACGAAGAGTAAGTAATAAAAACACCTTCGGTTAAATCCATTTTCTAGTCGAAAAATATTTGTAATAACAATGTAATAGTGGCAATTTTCTTCAATGTTTTTTCTGCCCAATATAATGAGCAATGGTACCTTATGATGAGCTATATAACCCTAGTGAAACCAGTAAGATATGCAAATTTAATTGTCAACCTTTACAGTACTTTAGTGTAAAAGCCGATGCTGGACAGGGTCTGTATAATGTGTAGTAAATCTGGCAAACTTGCTCTGATTTAGGTACCAATGATGTGTAATCCCCGATTGCAGAGGCTGAATTTCATTACAGAGGAAGATATGAATAAATTAATGATATATGGAATTTTAACGGCTGTTCTGGTTTTTGCTTTTAAGCACTTCAAAACATTTTCTTATAATCGGCGGCGAAAATATATTGATGGTTTTATTTTTCCACAAACCGTAAAAACGAATGTTTTAAAAAAGTATCCACATCTAACCAAGGGGCAGGTTGACGAAGTTGTCAAAGGGCTAAGGGAATACTTTCATGTAGTTAATCTTGCGGGAGAAAAATTTGTTTCTATGCCATCGCAAGTGGTTGATGTTGCTTGGCATGAATTTATTCTTTTCACAAAACAATATCAATTTTTTTGTTCAAAGGCATTAACCAGATTTTTACATCATATTCCCGCTGAAGCCATGCGTGCTCCTACTATTGCCCAGCAAGGTATTCAACGGGCTTGGCACTTATCCTGTGTTAGAGAGAAAATTAATCCAGAGTCGCCACATCAATTACCTATTTTGTTTAGGTTGGACGCAGACCTAAATATTCCTGATGGCTTCTATTACAAAAAAGATTGTTCCAATAGCAATTCATATTGTGCCAGCCATATTGGTTGTAGTGGTTGTGGAAGTATTGGTGATAGTGGCGACTCCTCTTCTGGTTGCGGTGGCGGCTGTGGCGGAGACTAGCTGAACTATTCGCTTAACCTTTATTGTGCTGCTTGTGTTTTCACTTGTGCAGTAAGGAATTAATTTTCGATATTCAAAGGCGAGTCAATCATGGAGCTTGATGTAATTCAAAAGTATACGACCTATCCTGATAAGGTTAAGATTTTGTTTATGAAAATCCGTAGCCTTGTGTTTGAGGTAGCTGAAGCTGAGGGCTTGGGAAATATAGAAGAAACCTTGAAATGGGGTGAGCCAAGCTATCTAGCTAAAGGTGGAAGCCCCCTTAGAATTGATTGGAAACCGAAATTTCCTAATCAATTTTTTGTCTATTTCAACTGCAAAACTACGTTGGTGGAAACTTTTAAAGAAGTGTTCGGCAATTGTTTTCATTATGAAGGGAGCAGGGCGATTGTATTCGATATTACCGAGAGTATACCTTTAATGGAACTTAAACTTTGTATCTCAGTATCGCTTAAGTATCATAAAGTTAAAAATCTACCGCTTCTTGGTTTGTAAGAAGAAACTTCATTGCTAAAAAGGCTAAGCTGCCGGTTGATTAATTTTTACCCGCCAATACTTAATTTTTCTTCTGCAAATTGACGGTTAAACGAATCACTGAAACTAGCGCGTACAATAGACGCTGTTGATATTTTCTCGTCAGAATGCGGAACATTGCTGCGATTCCAGTATCCAAATTTTCTCTATCGCTTATTGAGTCGAGGGTATTATGGCTACTTTCTGGATTGTAACCGCTAATGCAGGCCGTGCACGGGTTTTTTCTCAGGAAAATCCTGCAGAACCTTTGGTAAAAATCAATGACATGATTAATTCAGAGGTACATTTGTCCACTGCAGACACTGAGTCGGATCGAATTGGCCAGCGCGCGGCGTCCAAGAGCAAGCATAGTGTTGGCGCACCGACACAACCCAGCGGTTATCAGCCAAACCAATTGCCCACCGAGCATCACACAGAATTATTCGCGAGGAGTGTTGCGGATTTTCTATTGCAGAATTATAACAATGGCCTTTTTCAAAAGCTTAGGTTAATTGCGTCGCCAGAATTTCTCGGTATCCTGCGCAAATTGCTTGATCCAAATCTGGTATCGATCATTACGCTAGAAATAAATAAAGATTACACGCAGTTGAATGCTAAAGAGTTGCGTGAACATATAAAGCAAGTGCGTTAACTGTTTACTGCTGCTTACAGATCCACCCTGCGACATTGCGATTACATGCGTTCTTACTCAGAGCAGCGCCTTCAATCTGGAGCTGTTGCGTTTGCCTTTAACGGCGAAAAGCCAGCTGGCACCATAAATAGTTTGTTTCATAGCTAGAACATTTGCATAAGATTAGCTACTCTGGCCCATCTGATACTTCCCACATCGATTATTATGGTGAGCATTAACGTTGCTCGGTTTTTAGCAATTTATGCAATCGCGGAGATTATAAAATGAATAACCGGACTTTAGGATACAAACGAACCTCGGTATTAGTGGGTTTAATTTTATCCTTTGTATTTTTTATTGTTGGCTGTAAGCAACTCCCCAAATCTGCGGTAGTGGCAGCCAAACCCATTGAACGCGCAAAACAAGTATCGCTTGAGCAGGATTATGCTGCACTTCGTGCACAACAAATTACTAAGGTTGATTATGAATTAACGTTTGAACTGGATGAAACTAATACTCGCTTTAACGGACAAGTGGTAATCAACTTCGAATTAGTAAAAAATAACCAAGCCCCAATTACCGTGGATTTTGATAGCGGCGAGATTCTTGCCGTACGCTTAAATGGTAAAGCTATTCCCTGGCAATATGAGAAGTGGTTTATTCGTTTCGCTCCTGAGTTATTTAGTGCTGGTAAAAATCAACTGGAAATTAATTATTCTCGCCCCTATGCCACGGCGGGTGATGGTTTACATCGCTTTAAAGATTTGACCACTGGTAATGTTTACCTTTACAGCAATTTTGAACCCTATAATGCTAATAAAATGTTTCCGCATTTTGATCAGCCGGATATCAAAGCAAGTTACCGTTTAAGTGTGCTAGCTCCAGAATCCTGGCAAGTTATCTCCGCATTGCGTGAAAGCAAAATTACGCACAAAGAAAAACAAAACCTGTGGGAGTTCCCGTCGACAGCTCCAATCTCTTCGTATATTTTCCCTTTGCATGCAGGACCTTATCAGGTGTGGGAAGATTATTCGGGCAGCGTTCCTCTGCGCCTTTTTGCTCGTCAAGAGCTGAAGCAGTATGTAGATGCGCAGGAATGGTTTTTATTTACCCAGCAAAGTTTTAAATTTTTTAATCAATATTTTGACCAACCTTATCCCTTTGTAAAATACGATCAATTAATAGTGCCGGATTTTAATAGCGGTGCCATGGAAAATTTAGGTGCAGTAACCTTTAACGAAATTTATGTGAGTCGCGGTATCAAAACGCAAGTCGAACGTATTCGCCACGGTAATGTGATTGCGCATGAAATGGCCCACATGTGGTTTGGCAATTTGGTGACTATGGATTGGTGGAATGGTCTTTGGTTAAATGAAAGCTTTGCGACTTATATGGCGTTTTTACAGCAAGCTGAGGCGAGCGAGTTTGGCGATACCGTGTGGAATATTTTTTACGCAGGCTACAAACAAACCGCTTACACCATGGATCAGCAAGTGATTACTCACCCCATTGAACTGCCGGTTAACAACACAGCTGAGGCGTTCACCAACTTTGATAGTATTACTTACGGCAAGGGCGCATCTGTATTAAAACAATTAGCGCAATTTGTCGGCGAAGAAAATTTTCGTAAAGGTGTTGCTAGCTATTTAAAAAAACATGCCTACGAAAATACCCAGCTGGATGATTTTATCGGTGAAATAGCACAAGTGGCAGAAATGGATTTATCACACTGGACTGAAACCTGGCTAAAGCAGGCAGGGCTTAATACTATTCAATTGGATTACCGTTGTGATGCAAGCAACAGCCTGATGACTTCATTATCTATTCAACAAACTGCGCCAGCAGATATACCCGTGCTGCGTCAACAACGCGTGCAGTTGAGTTTTTATAAAATGCGCGCCGGTAAGTTACAACAGGAAAAAATATTCCCAGTGATTTATGAAGGTGCGAAAACCGATATTGATGTAAAAAATTTCGCGTGCCCCGATATGATTTATCCCAATGCCGGAGATTGGGGTTATGTCAAAGTCGCCCTAGATAAAAAATCCTTGCAGCTTGTACGGGAACATATCAACCAATTTGATGTGAGCTCACGAGTGATGCTGTGGCAAAGCTTATGGGATGATGTGGTAGATGCACGCATGCCCTTAACTGACTACCTGCGCTTGGTCGAACGTCATCTACCGCAGGAGCTTCGTTATGAAGTCGTATCGGCAGTAACTGCCAAATTAAAATTAACAAATGATTACTTGCAGCTAATGTCATCGCCGGACAAAAGCTTGAAAGCGGAGCGAGGCTCACTTGAAAAAATTACGTTCCAGCAAATGCTAGCAGCCCCTGCGGGCTCCGATGTGCAAAAGCTCTGGTTCGATATTTTTGCCTATACCGGTTTTAGCCCTAATGCCCTGACATTCATGCGCACATTGTTAATCGATACTGAGAATAAAAACCTTGTTGGTGATAAAAAGCTTGCTGGAAATAAAAAGCTTGCTGGTTTTGTGCTGGATCAAGATCGTCGTTGGGTATTGCTACTGCGTTTAAATCAATTTCAATTTAAAGATTATCTTGCGCTAACCGCACAAGAGCAGAAAAAAGATACATCGGACCCAGGCGTCAATATGGCGCTTGCCAGTGAAGCGATTCGCCCAGACTTAACCAGCAAAGAAAAATGGTTCGCGCAAATTACCGCCCAACAACAAACCTATAAACTTGCCAGTATGCGTATTGTGATGGCGAATTTTTTACCTTTCTCACAACCCGAATTGCGCGCGAATTTTACCCCTAAATTATTAGTGGCTTTGCCTGATCTTGGTAAGCATCACGACGAACGATTTATGCATGGTTTTTTTAGAGGTATTACCCTGCGAGCCTGTACACCTGCTTCATTACTACAAATGAAACAAGCACGCGATCAACACAGCGAATTAAATAGCTTGCAAAGTCGTATGCTGAAAGTTGAAGTGCAAGAAGATCAGCGCTGTATGGATATGAAAAAGCTGATGTAAATAATTCTAAACGGTGACCAGCAATGCGTCAGAAAAATTGGTCGAGGGGTATAAATAGAAAGTTTAGGAACAATTTTTTGTACCCCGCTCAAGTAATAAAATATTGCTGTCTCCGATAATACGATAGTAATAAAATTGAAAATATTTACTATGGTGCCACAAACATGATTTAGCTCATGGCAATTCGTGAGCTAAATCACATTGCGTATGCCTTACTTAAATAAATATTGCTAATCAGCACAGTAAATTTCAAAATTAATCCTAAGGATTAAAGGGATGCAGTAGTTGGGTCTCATCTAGTCTATAAATTGACCTAACCGGTAATCGATATGTGCTTTAGTTTCTGCGCTGCTGCTTGGGGAATCACCCTTGCTTGAAGTTGTTAACCACACCCCTTTCACTGTTCAGCTACATCCAGCACTCGATAAAGATTGCCATGACTACGCTGTTATTGTGATTAAAGCGCTCTGTACCATTGTCGACAGGCAGCCGCTGCAACTCATTCCAAACAAGGCCACTATTTATCCCGCAGACAAACATTTTGGCAATCCAAAAAACACCGGTGTTGAATATGCGAGTGATCTGGTAAGAACTAAATTTTTAACAGATGTTGTTGTGAACGGTCATGCCTATGCTCCACGCGATAATTGCGCTGAGCTTGATGTTGGTATACAAATTGATAATTTACGCATAATCCGGCGCGTGGTGGGTGATCGTTTTTGGGTGAGGTCGCTACTCGATTGGGAAATGACGCAACCTAAAACTTTCGACCTAATGCCACTCAACTATGAACATGCATTTGGTGGATCATATCTTGATTCGCAACAACAGTTGCTAGATTGTTTTGCCGCTAACCCTCTAGGCAAGGGATGTGTTTTTACCGAAGAGCCAAACGAAGGCCAGCCTTTGCCCAATCTGGAGTTGCCGCAGCAATTGATTGAACAATGGACGGATCTTCCACTCCCCGCAGCCTTGGGTTTCCTTGGCAATGATTGGCAACCGCGCATGACTTATCAGGGCACTTACGATGAATCCTGGCGGCGTAGCAGAGCACCACTGTTGCCTGAAGATTTTGATGAACGATTTTTTAATGCAGCGCCTAATGATTTACAAATTCCCCATTTGCGTGGCGGCGAACAAATTACCCTGGCTCGCTTAACGCCGAACGGCAATCTTACTTTTCAAATTCCAAAATGGAAATTGAAAACATGCTTTGTTGCTAAAGGTAAAGCCGTCGATATTTTTCCCGTATTGGACACCTTGGTGATAGAGCCCGATAAAATGCAAGCGCAACTGACCTGGCGCACCAGTGTAAAATGTTTTAATCAATTTTTATATTTAGACAAGGTAATTGTGAGCGCAAAGGATGCTTAGAGATGATTGAAAATAGTAATCAGTATGTTATTAGCGGCATCAGTGCCATCACTTCTGTGGGTGGTAATGCCGCACAAACTTGCACCGCAATTCATGCAAAAATTATCGGCGTGGGCAAGCATTCTTTGTACCGCTGCAAACCGCTGTATCCGAATGAAGAAAAAGCCTTTCCGCTCTTTTGTAGTCGCGTGCCTTTTGTTGCCGAAGAACAAGTCGGAGCAGAGCGTTTGCTTCAGCTCGCAGTTCCGGCACTGCGTGAAGTGGTTGCTAATGCAAAGCTCGATAGCACAGAGCTAGCCTACGGAAAATTATTATTAGCCTTGCCAGTGCGCGATAGCCTTACCGCAAGCTGGCGGCTTGAAGATGCGTTTGTGCCAAATCTATGTCAGCGCGCAGGGATTTATCCTATTGCGCAATGGCAAGTGAAATTTGGCGGGCGCACCAGTGTTTTTGAGTTATTAGCAGAAGCTTGCCAGGCTCTTGAACAAGGTGAATGTGAATTTTGCATTGTGGGTGGCGTTGACTCTTTCCTGTTTAAACATCGGCTCGATGAGCTTGATCAAAACTGGTTGCTGCGCAGTAAAAAAAATGTTGATGGATTTATTCCCGGCGAGGCAGCGTCATTTATTTTTGTCGAAAAAGCGGCTAATGCAAATCGTCGTGGTGTTAGCTCTTTAGCGCGGATCGATGCAGTCGCAGTTGGTGAAGAACCCAATAGCGCAGACACAGGCCGCAAGAGTAGTGGGGTGGGTTTAACCAACGCAATTCAGCAAGTCGCGACTGGCCAGGCTCGTCAATTCAAAACTGTGTACAGCGATCTCAATGGTGAAAGCTATCTCGCCTTTGAATGGGGCCTTGCGCAAGTCCGGGCATTGGATCATCTAAACCCTTCCTTCGAATTGTTGCACCCGGCAGAGTGTTATGGCGATGTCGGCGCGGCGACAGGTGCATTGTTGTTAACCCTGGCCGCTTATGATTTACGACCAAAAGAATACGCTCCACCAAAGCGACAGCCCGCGTTGTTGTTCGCTTCTTCTCTTAACAGGGATGCCCGAGCGGCGGCCTCTCTTAGCGCGATTGAGTGAGTAGTTAATTATGTCTGCAACGATCAATGTAAATTCACGCACAGTGGTGCACAAGTCCAGCGATGGAATGTCGATGGCCTTTCCTGATGTATGTAAAACGCCCAGTGCCGCTGGGCCAATTCCAATTCCTTATCCCAACATCGCCAAGTCCAGCGATACCGCAATGGGCAGTAAAACCGTGTCTATGGATGGCAATCCCATCATGCTAAAAGGCTCCAACTTTTCCACTAGTACCGGTGATGAAGCGGGCTCTGCAGGTGGAGTTATTTCTGGTATCAACAAGGGTAAAGCGGAATTTATCAATTACTCTTTTGATGTTATGACCGAAGACAAAAACGTACCGCGCCTTGGCGATATGATGCAGCACAACAAGGGGGGCGGTTTTAATTCGCCGCCGACTCCCGAAATACAACCACCGCTGCCGCCCGCCCAATTAAATCCGGTGGATGAAGAGAAAGAAGAAGAAAGTGAAATAAAACTTAAAAGCACCTACGCTCATGACCAGTTAACCAAGTTGGCGAAAGATTTAAGTGAAGCGAATTTTATTGTGATGCTACTGCCGATATTTGGCGAAGATATTCCGCTTGCTGCCTACGGTAAACTTTACCGCGCCCTCAGTGACGGCGCCTTACCGCAACCGGAAATTAAAGTGTTGCGAACCGGAATTGGCGGCCATTATGCCGCGTTTAATTCCAAAACAAAAAAAATTCTTGTGATTGATTATGTGGCGAATGATGCCGGTGAGGATGAAGAACATCGACAAATCTTATTTATCGCACTGGTAGAAGAATATGGTCACTTTATTGATTGGGTATTGCGCAACCAATACTCCAGAATAGGTGGCGATGCCAAAGATGACGAAGGTGCAATTTATTCTTACCGCATGGCATTTATCGATGTTTTTAAAAGCGATACTTTACATTTTGCTGATCTGGAAGGTGATACCTACAGTGGCCCGCTCACATTAGATGTTGCCAGCGCGCGCGCGGGCGCTGAAAAATACGCTAACCCCGAAGAGCAAACCCTTGATGGCAAGAAAGGCGAATATGAATATTTTGGCGCTGGCAGAGGCCATGATGGCCACCCGGGTTCTTATGGGCATCAATCTATTGAGATGGCACTGATCAACTCTGGATTCAGTGAGAGAAGAGATTTACATCGTATTTATTTTGGTAACTGGTTGCGCGATTTTTCGCAATTTGTTGACCCGGCAATTGTCCGTCCGGCAGATGAAAATTTAGCGAAAGCGCAAGCCAAATATAAAACCAAGGTTCCCGCCATGGATACCAGCGGCATGTCGCGTCGCGCTATAACCAGTTTGGTGGGCATACTTGCCTGGCAGGAATTCTCCAAAGAAGACGTGCCTTTTTCGCTCTATGCAAAAGACTTGTTGATGGGGCCTAAAGGTATGGAAATCCTCGGTGGATATCGCCCGGAAGAACATATCGATAATCCTTTGCCGCCCGGTGCGCCAGGCACATGGGAGGACGCCAGTATCATTGACCCGGTGTTTGCAAAGCCGCCAACCCAACAGCAATTAGCTATAAACCCAAAGACGGGTTTAAAAAATTACATAGCCACACCAACCCCGGGGCAAGGTTTTCCCACTTCAGTAGAATATATGGCAGGTCGTTTTCAAAAAGCCATGGCAGCGGGTTATAACCCAGATGGCTTGCGATATTTTGGTGAAGGCTTGCACGTATTGGAGGATTATTTTTCTCACTCGAATTTTATTGAGGTGAGCTTTATAAAATTGGGTTACACCAAAGTCGTGCCTTGGGTAACAGTAACTGCTGGCACAAAACGTATTCCTATAGTGACGGGGTGTTTCGGTCGCACCGATGTATTGGCCAGTGTGGGCCCCAAAATTGCAAATCTTATCGCTCACGAAATAAAGGACTATAAGTTAATTAAACCCGGCGAGCGTACACCTTTAGATCAAACCGTGCTAATTGTGTTGGAAGATCTAAAAAAATCACAAAAGGCCGATACTACTCAAAAAATTCAAAATTATTTGGGACTGGATGCAGCAACCTCATTGGACTGGTACAAAAAATATCTCGGTCTGCGCGATCTGGTAAATTCTGGCAAAGCAGATTGGAGAGCGGAATGGTTATTTAAATCAATGCACTACACCCTGCAGGGATTTTTGGTGGTTACTAGTTATGCAACCTACTTAATCTTTCATAATGCCTCCCATTTAATTGACGATGCGCAAACTTTAACCGCTGGGGATGTAGGAACTAATCCAACCCACAGTCAGTTAGCTAAGGACCATGATGTGCATCATTTTCACTCCATCGCTGCAGAGGTTGCAAAAATGGCTGTGGAAGCGGTGGGAACTGCAATGCATAAATATATGGTGCTCAATGACAAATCAGCTGATCCAATTGCGGTTGCAAAAAGTTATATTGTGCACCCCTTGGATAATACGCACGCAGATATTGATAATCGCTTGCGCCAATTTGCAGCTAGTCACCCTGTTAATATGAAGCGAGCAGAATCAGCGACTATTTACGAACACCTTGAGCATGAAGGGGAAGAGAAATATGCCAATGCACAAAAATATATAAATGATTGGAATAAAAGAAACAAGCGTTGGACGCAGGAAATCACCGATTATTTTTTAGGAAAGTAATACTCATGCCGAACCGTTTTTTACATTTATTACTTTTATTAGCAACATACCCACTGCTTTCGAGTTGTGAAAAGATATTACCGGAAAAAGCCACGGTCCTGTCCAGTTCGAAAGATTTCTGGATTGATCGCTGTGAAATAAAATATCGCGATAAAGAATTCCCAATCACGGGCAGCCTCAGTGATGTGGTTAAACTACTGGGACCCTACGATCGTTTTACACAACGTGGATTCAGGTACTTTTGGGACGATATGGGTTTACAAGTGGAGACAGCTACAGATTCCGATCGAATATTAGACATAGGTCTATTGTTTAATCATGAAGAAACCTCGACTGAAATGGGGCTGCGTCTAGCAGACCGACCCGAGGACAGGCTTGCACTCGCTGCAACAAAAGAAACCAGGCCGCAGGGATTTTTCCGGGGCGAATTGGTTATAGAAGGTGCGCACATTGGGCCAGAGATTGATTTTGATAAAATTAATAAAACTCGCCAAGCATATCTAAAAACACAAACTGGCCCGGATACGCAACCAAAACCCATACAAGAATCCTGGTCAGCAACACGTTACGCGTTTGAGCGGCATTGTGCAGACGGAAAGCATCTTCGCTTTATCTTTAGAATGATGCCATTCGAGTCAGTGCCGCCAACGCGACTTGAAGCAATCACTATAGGTTCCGATAATGTTCCTGATAGCACTGTTACACATGATGTTAAGAGAATTGAATAGCGGATTCTAAAAGCCAAAAAAAACAGGATTTATTATGCTCGGTCGAATCAAATCTTTTCCAATTCTTACCCTAGTGTTTTTCGCTATAGTTCTATGCCTCGAATTTAATCCATTTATACCTGACAACGCCTCTGGTCCCTTACCAAGGCTCGCCATTGTGTCTTTACTCATGCTTTTCACTATGAGGGGAGTAAAGATTGCGCGTTATGTTCTCGCTTTTCTGCTTGTGGCCGCATCATTATTTCTTGTGGTAATTACTGTCGTGTTGCTTCCTGGTATTGGGCTGATTTTTTCTCTTTTCCTTTGGATTCCGATACTAATTCTTATCAGCACTGCTGCAAACCTGATTTTTTCCAAGAAACTTAAAAGATATTTAGCAACCCTGCAGCAAGCTGGCCCTCAAATAATTGACTCACAGGCAAGTCAAGGTAAAAGCAGTTTCTGGTTGAAATTAAAAACTATCATCCCGAAATATCAAAATAAACTTAGTCGTAACATGAAAGCAGTTGTAGCTTTATTAATCTGTGGGATAGTTATAACAATTTTCGCCATCAGTCAAAATGAAAAATTTAATGTTAGTTTCGGTGTGCTCAAAGACAGGAATGGTTACGTGTTGGCGGGGGGTGAGACTAATACCATTGAATATATTTCAAAGTATGAAGGCTATACGTTTGGTTTTATTATTACCACAAAAGATAAAACTCCCTTTAAATATTATACCGTTTCATATTTTCCAGCTAAACCGAATGTATTATCGGGCACCTTGACGGGAGCTTCCCCTAACCAATTTTCATCGGGAATAAAGTCGAGTGAAGATACCGCAACAAATTCTGTTGCTATCCCGTTTTGGTTTGACGAAGGTGATCCCTTAGGCGCATACAAAATAGATCTCTATATAAATGATGTAAAGATAAAAAGCGTCGAGTTTGATGTGGTGCCCAAACGCTAGAAAAATATACCACTAAAATTTTTTAATATAGGCGCGCTGACCCCAGTTAGTGCGCCATTATTTTTTTATGCACCGCAACGATCTTGGCTTTTTTTTAATACAACAAAATGTGTTTATCGAACTCTGTTTTAAAAAATATAGATAATTGATTTTAAAGAAAAAATTTTATTTTTTAAGATCACATCCCCAGTTGGCAAGAATTATGCTCTCTGCATACAAGAAAGTATTCAGAACTGCATGTCCATCAAAGGGGCCCACAATGAAAAAGCAATACCTTTACCAATGCTTAGTTAATTTCGTCCAACCAGTGTCCACGCCATTCCTAAAATTTTCTTCGTTATTGTTATTGCCAATGATTGCGCTTTGTTTGCCTGCACATGCGGGTTCTGCGCAGTGGAGCTCAACAAATATTCAATATTTATACGGCACCACTTACTCTTCCATTTATTTTAATGGCGAAACCAATAAATTAGATTCGGAGGATACCAGCGCATCTGTTATTACCCTCGAACATGTGAACGGCTGGAAATACGGCGATAACTTTTACTTTGTGGATATTACCAACGCAGACCGAAATGATCCTAATGCAGCAACCGGCTATTACGGTGAACTTTCGCCGCGATTTAGTTTAAGTTCTATCACCGGCGCCCCCTTAAGTGGCGGCATTATAAAAGATGTACTCGTTACCACTACCGCAGAAATCGGCCAGGGGTTTCACAATTATCTCTACGGTTTAGCGATTGATTTTAATATTCCCAACACTCCCGTGGCGCAACTTAATTATTACATTCGCAACGAAATCGGGGCGGGCAAAGATACCGGGCAGCAAATTACATTGGTGTGGTTAAAACCTTTTAAAATCGGCTCAGCAGCATTTACCTTCGAAGGATTTTTAGATTATGCCTTTGCTATGGATCATGCCGAAGACAATATTATCGCTGCACCGCGCCTGCTCTATGACCTGGGTAATTCATGGGGCTCGCCAGGGTGTTTACAGGTAGGTGTTGAATATCAGCTATGGCGAAATAAATTTGGCATTGATGGTATTGATGAAGATGTTGCACAAGTCATGGCGAAGTGGATTTGGTAGTTTTTAAATTGATGTGGACATGAGTTGAAAATTTTTTATAGCCACAGTGAAATAATTTAATCGCCATTACAATTTTATACTGCGGAGACACGCTAATGAAAGACCTACGCTATACCAATAACACTGATATTGAAAACAACGTTTTGAATCGCCGTAAATTTATCAAACTTAACGCATTGGGGTGGGCGGGCCTGGCCGCAATTGGTAGCGCCCCCTTTGTGTTTGCAAAATCAACTGCAAAATTAGGTTTTATTTATGTGGGCCCGCGCGATGATTATGGTTATAACCAGGCTCATTTTGAAGGAAAATCTTCACTTGGCGCACTCACCTGGGCAAAAGCCTTTGATGAAGAAAATGTTCCTGAAACTATCGAAGTACAAAAAACCATGGAGAGCATGATCAATCTCGACGGTGCCCAGGTTGTGTTTCCCACTTCATTCGGTTATTTCGATCCGCATATTTTAAAAATGGCTAAACGTTATCCCAAGGTGATGTTTTTACACTGCGGCGGACTATGGGATAAAGATAAACATCCAAAAAATGTGGGCAGTTATTTTGGTTACATCGACGAGGGGGTCTATATCTCCGGCACTGTAGCGGGGCACATGAGTAAGAGCGGAAAATTAGGTTTTGTGGCCGCCATGCCGATTCCGCAAGTGCTGCGCAATATCAATAACTTCACCATGGCTGCACGAAAGGTGAATCCAAAAATTACCGTGACTGTGGTTTTTACCGGCGGTTGGTCTGACCCGGTAAAAGAAGCAGAAGCAGCGAATAGCTTGATCGATAAAGGCATAGATGTTCTCACTTGCCACGTCGATAGCCCTAAAGTTGTGGTGGAAACTGCAGAGAAACGCGGCATCTATTCCTGCGGCTATCACACCAATAATGCCAAGCTTGCACCGAAAGGATTTTTAACCGGCGCCGAATGGAATTGGAGTACGGTTTACAAAACCTACGCTGAATTAATTCGCGATGAAAAACCCATTCCCAATTTAGTTCGCGGTGGAATAAAAGAAGGCATTGTTAAAGTGTCGCCTTACGGAAGTGCTGTCACCGATAAAGCGAAACAGGATGCCGATGCAGTGCTTAAAAAGTTTAAGGAAGGCAGTATGGTGGTTTATCAGGGACCGATAAAGGACAACAAAGGAAATGAAGTTATTCCCGCAGGAAAAAGTTATCAGCAAACCGATATCTGGCTGGAAAGTATGAACTGGTTAGTCGAAGGGGTAGTGGGGTCGGCTGGTTAATAGCTAGAGGGGTTAATCGCTACCAGGGATGAATAGATGACAAGGTGAATAGCTATTAAGGTCAATGAGTTATTCAAGAAGGATTTAATTCAAGGCAGATTCAATTCAGGGTAGATTTTATTCAGGATGAATAACTCAGTAGCCACAGGTCGCTTAAGGCTATCAAGGCCGATAGCATCAACCAATTCCAGGGCGTTAGATATGCAAAAAATGCTGGAAACCTGGGTCATTTCACTAGGTGCATTGCTCTGTGCAAGTGTCCTCATCGCAATATTTATTGCGAGCACAGGCAATGCACCTGGTGAAATTTTTTATAGCCTTTATCGCGGTGCCTTTGCCAGTTGGTTTTCCTGGCAAAATACATTGGTGCGCGCCGCACCGCTGATGTTAACCGCACTTTGTTTGGCGCTACCGGCACGCGTCGGGTTAATTGTTATTGGTGGAGAAGGCGCAATGGTGATTGGCGGTTTAACTGCTGCCATCACTGGAATTTATTTACAAAATGCACCCGCATTTCTGGTTATCTGCAGCATGATTTTTATGAGTGTCCTCAGCGCAGGCTTATGGGTCGGCGCAATCGGGGCCATGAAATATTATCGCAATGTCAACGAAACCATTAGTTCGTTGTTAATGAATTATATTGCTATCGCCATTCTAAATTTTTTGGTGATAGGCATTCTAAAAGATCCCGCCACATTAAATAATCCTTCGACACATTCTATCGGCGAAAAAAATATGATAGGCGCAATCGGTGACACGAGTATTCACTGGGGGCTTGCTTATAGTTTAGTGATTTGCACGGTCATGTGGGTGGTGAGTCGCCGCAGTATTTTTGGTTTCGCCGCCGACATTACCGGTGGCAATATTCGCGCTGCACGTTTAGCCGGTTTGCCCGTGGGAAAAATTATTTTAATTTCCTGTTTTATTGGCGGTGGCGCTGCAGGCATTGCGGGCATGATAGAAATCGCAGCGATTCACGGGCGCGCAAACAGTGCGCTTAATGCTGGCTATGGTTACGCAGGAATTCTGGTTGCTTTCTTAGCGCGAAATAATCCATTAGCCATTATTCCCTACGCATTATTATTAGGCGGCATACAAGCCAGCGGCGGATTGTTACAGCGCGCTCATGATTTACCGGATGCAACAGTAAATGTAATTCAAGGTATTATTTTTATGATTATTCTCGCCAGTGAAATTGTGTACGGACGTTTTAAATGGCTACAACCAAAAGCAGCCTGACATATTTTTTTAGGTTTTAGGAATTTGTTTATTGTTACTAATGGCACACAAATAAAGAATACTGTTTGATTCAAAACACGCCGTGACAAATTGCAGGAGCAATTTGCACAACTAGTTGCCGTAGGTGAGTCGCATGGAAGCGACGAATGAATATGTCCCTATAGGCTCTAATCGGCATCCCTTCGCGATCCGGTCGCTTCGGGAAACTTCCTACTTCCGTGTAGGTCGTCCATGCCTCATAAGGTTTTGAATCAAACAGTATTCTTTAAGCTCCGAGTGAGTATGTGCAAATTCATTCATGTAAATTTTAATTAAACAGCCGGAGCATTATGGAAACACAAGATATAGGTTTGTGGACTATTCTGATCGCAGTTTTGGGCGGTGCAGTTCGCGTTGGTACGCCGTTTATTTTTGTTAGTCTCGGCGAATGCCTTACTGAAAAAAGTGGTCGTATTAATCTAGGCCTCGAAGGTAATTTAGTGATGGGCGCCATGGTTGGCTACGCTGTCTCTTATCTTTTCGGTTCTCCCTGGCTCGGCGTTCTCGCAGCCTGCTGTGCAGGTTGTACCTTAGGTTTAATTCACGCACTCCTGTGTCAAAACAAAAAAGTCAATGATATTGCCGTAGGCATCGCCATGATGTTATTTGCAACCGGCGTCGCATTTTTTTATGGCAAACCTTTTATACAACCCAGCGCTCCGCGTTTGCCTTCAATCAATTTGGGAATGTGGAGTGATTCACCCGTGATACGCGCAGCGCTGGATATCAACGCATTGTTTTTTTTAGGCGTATTGCTTGCACCATTTATCACCTGGTTTTTAATTCACACACGTTCTGGTAATACCCTGCGCGTTGTTGGCGAAAGCAGTGATGCAGCCCTGGCACTGGGCATGAATATTAATAAAGTTCGCTTATTAAGTACCATGGCCGGTGGTGGACTTGCTGGTATCGGCGGCTCTTATTTATCGCTTTATTATCCCGGTAGCTGGAGCGAGGGGCTATCCAGCGGGCAGGGCTTAATGGCCGTTGCCCTGGTAATTTTTGCGCGCTGGAATCCCATGAATTGTTTGTACGCGAGTTTATTATTTGGTGCAGCGGCAGCGCTCGGGCCGGCATTGCAATCGGTCGGCTTAACCTGGGGATATTATCTTTTTAACGCAGCACCTTATGTATTAACACTTGCGATAATGGTTTTCACATCCAGCAATAAAAGCACGCTGAATGGTATGCCCGGTGAATTTAGTAAGTAATGAATTGTAGGTAAACAGTTGCAGTAGTAGCGAGCAAAATTGTACTGGATGAATGAGCTAAGTCGCTCGTTGCACTGAATAAGGAATTCCATGAACTCATTGAATAAATTAGCAGAGATTTTTATGAGCCAACGTCACGTCGATGCCACGCCTTACCCATGGCCCTATAACGGGAAACTTACACCGGATAATACCGCACTGATTATTATTGATATGCAAACGGATTTCTGCGGTGTAGGCGGCTATGTAGATTCCATGGGTTACGATTTATCACTCACCCGCGCACCCATCGAACCGATTAAAAAAGTGCTCTCCGCAATGCGCAAACACAATTTTTTAATTATTCACACCCGCGAAGGTCATCGCCCGGATTTATCTGACTTACCGGAAAATAAACGCTGGCGCAGCCAACGTATGGGTGCAGGCATTGGCGATATGGGCCCCTGTGGACGCATACTAACCCGTGGCGAAAAAGGCTGGGATATTATCGAAGAACTTTACCCCATTGCCGGTGAACCTATCATCGACAAACCCGGCAAAGGTTCTTTTTATGCAACGGATTTAGAGCTGATTTTAAAATGCAACGACATCCAAAATTTAATTATTTGCGGCATCACCACCGATGTATGCGTCAGTACCACCATGCGTGAAGCCAATGATCGCGGCTATGAATGTTTATTGTTGGAAGATTGTTGTGGCGCAACAGATCCTGCCAATCATCAAGCGGCAATCAATATGGTAAAAATGCAAGGCGGTGTCTTCGGCGCAACTTGCGTATCAGCCGCGCTCTTGAGTTTGGTGAAATAACATGAGTGATCAAGGAATACAGTTAGAAGCCATTGCTGTCAGCAAACATTTTGGCGATGTGAAAGCGTTGGTTGATATTTCCTTGAAGCTGCGCAAGGGTAGTGTGCATGCACTGCTTGGTGAAAATGGGGCAGGTAAAAGCACGCTGGTAAAATGTATTATGGGTTATTACAAACCTGACAGCGGGCAATTAATTTATAACGATAAGCAAGTGGTGATCGACAGCCCGCAGCAAGCCAGCGCCCTGGGTATCGGTATGGTCTATCAACATTTCACCCTGATTCCCAACATGACCATCGCCGAAAATATTGTGCTGTCGCGGCCTAACTTGCCCATGATTATTCAGTGGGTCGATGAAATTAAACTTCTGCAACAAAAAATGCTGCAGATGCCGTTTCAGTTTGACCTGAATCGAAAAGTGAGTAGCCTATCCGCCGGTGAAAAACAAAAAGTCGAAATTACCAAACAATTATTACTCGATACCCAAGTATTAATTCTCGATGAACCCACATCAGTACTCACGCCCACCGAAGCCGACGAAGTACTCGATAAAATTTATCAACTCACGCGCACCGGAAAACTCAGCGTATTAATTATTACCCACAAGTTTCGCGAAGTAACCAAGTATGCCGATGACGTGACCGTGCTTCGCAAAGGTTTATTTATAGGTTCTGCCAAGGTAACCGACGTCACACCGGCGACACTCGCCGACATGATGGTCGGCGGAGAAATTTTGAGTACACCACCAACGCGACAACAACATGAAAATGAAATGGTAAAGCTCATCGTAGAAGATCTTGTGGTAGACAACGATCAGGGCGCAGCAGCCGTCAATGTCCTAAGCCTTTCCGTAAATGCCGGTGAAATTGTCGGCATAGCCGGTGTATCGGGCAACGGCCAAAAGCAATTAGTGGAAGCACTCGCAGGCCAGCGCGTTCCCCGTTCTGGAAAAATTACCGCCCAGGGAAAACTTTTTACCGGCACTCAGGAAGAAATACACCAGCAAGGTTTTTATTGCTTGCCAGAAGAACCCCTGCGCAACGCCTGTGTGGGGAAATTAAGCGTGGCAGAAAATTTGGTATTACGAAAATACAATCGCTCACCTTATTGCCGCTTTAAATTTTTTCTAAACCGGCGCGCAATTAAAGCCAATGCTGAAAAATTAATTGATCAATATAAAGTGCGTACCTCCGGCCCGGATCAGGAAATTCAAAGCCTGTCCGGCGGCAACATTCAGCGCGTCGTACTCGCACGTGAATTAGCCCAACCGGTTTCTATTTTAGTGGTTGCCAACCCTTGCTTTGGATTGGACTTCAAAGCAGTGGCCGACATACGCGCACAAATAATTGCTGCACGCAATAAAGGTACCGCCGTGTTATTGCTCAGTGAAGATCTCGATGAAATATTAGAGCTTAGCGATCGCATGTTTGTTATCTCCGGCGGAAAACTGGTTCACCAAACTACACCCGCAAAAGCCGATTTAAATACCATTGGTCAATATATGGCGGGCCATTAATGCGGCAAAAAAATGAATCATCAGGACTGGCCTAACGGCGATTTAGTTAACAGCATTTTATTAGCAAACTCTCATTTAACATTTATTAATCAGCAGTGAAACTACTATGACAGTCACTAGTATCGATGCCAAACCCTATCCCTATGCGCTGCCGCAAAACAAACCCTGTTTAATTATTATCGATATGCAGCGCGATTTTATTGAACCCGGTGGCTTTGGCCATGCGCTCGGCAATGATGTTTCCAAGCTGGCGGTAATTATTCCCGGTGTAAAAAAATTACTAAATTGTTTTCGCCTGTTAAATTTACCGATTGTCCACACGCGCGAATGTCACGACCCGCGACTTATCAATTGCCCGCCCGCAAAATTAATTCGTGGTAACGGCAGTTTAAAAATTGGCGATGAAGGCCCCATGGGCAGAATTCTTATCGATGGGGAACCTGGCAATGAAATTATTCCTGAATTAAAACCCATGCCCGGTGAGCTGGAACTGACCAAGCCTGGCAAAGGCGCTTTTTTTGCAACGGTATTGGATGCGCATCTTAAACGCCTGGGAGTTACCCATCTTTTTTTTGCCGGTGTGACCACCGAAGTCTGCGTGCAAACCAGTATGCGCGAAGCCAATGATCGTGGTTATGAAAGTTTATTAGTGGAAGACGCCACCGAAAGTTATTTTCCAGAATTCAAACAAGCAACTTTGGACATGGTAGTAGCGCAAGGCGGCATTGTCGGCTGGACCGCGCCGATTGAAAAAGTCGTTAAAGGTTTGGTGCAAGCTTATGGCAAATAAACTGGATGTTTTAATTGTAAATGCTTTGTTCGATAAAGAAGCCTTGCTAGCACAACGAACCTGGAGTCCCTTGTGTGAAGGAGTATTTTCATCCGTCATTTACGAATCCGATAGCAATAATCCGAAAGCCGCATTTCTACATTATTTGCCAGGTGCCTGCGTGCCTGAACATCAACATGTCGGCATAGAACATATTTTAATTTTGCACGGCTCACAAATAGACGGCGATAAAATTTATACCGCAGGCACACTCGTTATCCACGGGCCGGACACCCACCACAATTTAAAATCCCCCGAAGGTTGTATTGCGTTGGGTATATGGCAAAAGCCGGTGATGTTTATGTGAGCTAGTTCGCATGTAGAAAAAGAAACTCGCAGTACTCCGCCCGTATAAGCTGGCTAATAACATCGTTGTAAGATAAATGACCCAAAAAAAGCCGTAATATTCTGTAATGTTACTAGCGTACATAAAGGTAATAGTCTTTACTTCATCCACTGTGAATAAAACTGCTCATTTGGGATTTATTCTGTAGATGCAAAATCGATAATGAAAAAGTCGCATTGTTTATGTGTAGAAAATGGATTGATTCTCTATAAATAGTTCAAGTAACACTTCGGTGCTTTTCGTTTCCACAGCGCCGCGATGCCTAATAATATTAATTGTCTGATGCAAGCATAAGAAAAATTGCGACTAACGCTGAATCTCAAGGCCAAACAATTTAAATACCAAACAATTTACATACCAAGGGATACGGAATTGTGAAGACTCAAGAGGAATCTGCAAGTCAGCAGAAAGACAGCGCTCTCGTGAGCCCACCCGGGATTTCTCTCCCAAAAGGGGGTGGCGCGATCAAGGGTATTGGCGAAAAATTTTCCGCCAATCCTGTCACCGGTACCGGATCTATGTCGGTACCCATTGCATTATCACCAGGCCGTAGCGGTTTTGGCCCGCAGTTGGCGCTCAGTTATGACTCTGGCTCGGGGCAAAGTGTATATGGCTTGGGCTGGAATCTGGCAGTGCCCGGGATTAGTCGCAAAACAGATAAAGGTCTGCCGCGTTACCAGGAGGCTGAAGAATCCGATGTTTTTTTAATTGCCGGTGCAGAAGATCTGGTTCCTGTTTTAGATGATGCCACTGGCCAGCGCATTGTTGAATCCACCACGCTCGCGAATAAAAACTACAAAGTTCATCTCTATCGCCCGCGGATCGAAGGTTTGTTTGCTCGCATCGAGCGCTGGACAGAAGTCGGCTATCCACCAAATACTTTTTGGCGCAGCCTCAGTCGCGACAACGTCACCACTTGGTATGGTCGCGATGAATTCAGCCGCATTTTTGATCCCAAGGATCATGCACGCATTTATCAATGGCTGTTGTGCGAAACCCATGACGATAAAGGTAATGCGGTCTTATATCAGTACCTTAAAGAAGACAATCGTGGTGTTGATCTCAGTACCGTTTGGGAAGCAAATCGAGACACCAGCGTTCGGCAAACTAACCCTTATCTCAAACGTATTTTGTACGGTAACCTTCTGCCGTACTTGCCCAAGCTAGATCTGCCCAGGCCCACTCCACTGCCAAGTCAATGGATGTTCGAAGCGGTGTTTGATTACGGCGACCACCACGCTCAACCCTTTCCTACATCTCAACCCAATAGTGAATGGGATGCTCGTTCCGATCCATTTTCGACACATCGCGCCGGATTTGAAATTCGCACCCATCGCCTGTGCCAACGAGTGTTGATGTTCCATCACTTTCCGAATGAGCCGGGCATGGGACCAGAAGATGACTATCTGGTGCGTTCAACCAATTTCAATTACGAACTACCCACTGCACTTGAAGATCCTGCTCAGCGCGGCTACACGGTACTGCGTTCAGTTACGCAGTGTAGTTTTAAGAAAAACAGCGAAGCATCCGGCCCTAAATATCACCAGCGCGATTTGCCGCCGGTGGAATTTGATTACAGCCCAGCGCGTGTTAATCCCATTATTCAGCACCTTGACCCCAGCCAACTTGAAAATCTTCCGGTCGGAATACAAGGCTCAGGCTATCGCTGGATTGATCTCAATGGCGAAGGATTATCCGGGGTTTTAAGTGAAGGCGTTGGCGGCTGGTATTACAAACCTAATCTTGGTAACGGAACATTCGGTTCACTGCAACAGGTAGCACACATACCAGCGATGGCCGTCGCGGCTGGCAGTCGACATCAGTTTATGGATTTGGCCGGCGATGGTGAAATTGATGTGGTGGAGTTTGACGGTCCCATGCCCGGCTTTCATGAGCGAGATGTTGATGGAGGCTGGAAACGTCACGTGCCGTTTTTCAGTTTGCCCAACATCAATTGGCAAGACCCCAATCTGCGCTTTATCGATCTTACCGGCGATGGTCACGCCGATGCGCTGATCACCGAACATGAAGTATTCACCTGGTATCCATCTTTAGAGGAGCGTGGCTTCGCTGCTGCAGAACAGACACGTCAACCCATAGACGAAGATAAAGGCCCGCACCTTGTGTTCGCCGATGGTACACAAACTATCTTTCTGGCCGACATGTGCGGCGATGGGCTCACCGACCTGGTGCGCATTCGCAACGGAGAAATTGCCTACTGGCCTAATCTGGGTTACGGAAAATTTGGCCGCAAGGTCACGCTGGGGAATTCACCGCGTTTTGATAATCCCGATTTATTCGACCCAAGCCGCATTCGTCTTACCGATATTGATGGCAGCGGAACCATCGACATTATTTACTTAAGTCGCGCAGGCGCGCGTTTGTATTTCAATCGTTCGGGCAATAGTGTTAGCGATCCATTGACAGTCGCATTGCCAGTCGCAACCGACAATCTCGGCGCGGTGCAAGTGGCAGACTTGCTCGGCAATGGCACTGCCTGCCTGGTGTGGAACTCACACCTGCCTGCCGATGCGCAGCGCCCTGTCTGCTACATCGATTTAATGGGCGGACAAAAGCCGCACTTGCTGTTGAGTACCAAAAACAATCTCGGTGCGACAACAGAAATACAGTACGTGTCTTCTACCAGGTTTTATCTGCAAGACAAAGCCGCAGGCCGACCCTGGATAACCAAGTTGCCGTTCCCGGTACATGTGGTCGAAAAAGTTACCCTGACCGACAACTGGCGGCACACGAATTTCACAACAACCTATAGCTACCATCACGGTTATTTTGATGGGCTCGAGCGTGAGTTCCGTGGCTTTGGGCGAGTTGAACAAGTTGATGTGGAAGATTACGGCCAGTTTGCCGCAGGCAATATCCACAGCCCATACATCACGCAAGACAAAACACTGTATCAACCGCCCGTTAAAACCATTACCTGGTTTCATACCGGCGCCGCCGTTGATCGACAACGCATTCTGACGCAGTTTGAGCGGGAGTATTTTCCCCGTTCACTCGCAGCGCTTCCTACGACAGCGAGTATCGACGGTGTCTTTATAGAAAAGCCATTGCCCGAACCCGAGCTTGAGCAGAACTTATCTGCCGAGGAATGGCGTGAGGCATTGCGTGCGTGCAAAGGCATGACCCTACGGCAAGAAGTGTATGAGCTGGATGTTGATTCGTTGAAGCCCATCGATGGCACGCCACCGAAGCAAATTCCCGTACGCCTGTATTCCGCTGCCACGCACAACTGCACTATTTGTCGTCTGCAACCCAAGGGCGAAAATCAACATGCGGTCTTCCTGGTCACCGAAAGTGAAGCGATCAGTTATCACTATGAATTGGATTTGCGCAGCCCACAGCCGCTCAAACCCGACCCACGCATCGCTCATACCCTTAATCTTTCGTTCAATAAATACGGCAATGTTCAACAGTCTGTCGCGGTGGGTTATCCACGCCGCCGGCGACTCGAAGATGATAGCCTTACTGATCACCTCGCGCTCATTCGTGAGGTGCAGAGTGAGCTGCATATCGCCTATAGCGAAACTCACTATACCGGCGACGTGATTGATCCTGCGCCCGGTGATTTGCCAGTTCAGTACTACCGGCTGCGTGTGCCTTGTGAAGTGCGGACTTATGAATTAACTGGAATTAACGCAGCAACCGGTGCCTATTTTAATCTCGCCCAATTTCGCGACCATATTCCCTATTCGAGTGTGCGGATACTTGCAACAAAGCAGTATCACGAACAACCACTACCAAACGTGGCGACCATGCGTTTGGTGGAACATGCTCGCACGTTATTCTTCAAAGATGACTTGAGTGGGCCACTAGAGCTTGGGAAACTGAGCAAGCTCGGCCTGCCGTATGAGCAGTACAAGCTCGCGTTGACTGAAGACTTGTTAAATGCCGTCTTTACCAATGGACAACTGAATGATGTAGTTGTAGGTAGTAACACAGTTCGAACGCAGTTACGTAGTCCACTCACCAGCGGTTACATCGATGGAACGTTTTTCTATACCGGCACACAGGTGCCAGCTGCAGCGGCTACTGAATACTGGATGCGCTCAGGCGTTGCGGGCTTCTTTCCCCGAGCCGCCGATCATTTCTATCTTCCAGAGCAATACACCGATCCGTTCAATAACATCACCAGGCTGAAATACGACGAGGCTTACCACCTCTTTGTGCAATCAAGCACCGATGCGCTGGGTAACAAGAGTGGAATTTTTGTTCCTGTAGGTGAAACCAAGCCACGCTTCGACTTTCGCGTTCTGGCGCCACTTGAGACAGTGGACATCAACGGCAATCGCAGCGAAGTATGCTTTGATATATTCGGCATGGTGATCGCGTCAGCGGTAAAAGGCAAAGGTACCGAGGCCGACAATCTGGATGGTTATACGGACACATTCGCCAATCCTGATCTTACCGACATACTGAATTACTTCGATCTTCCCGCGTTTACATCAGAGCAAGCCAATAATCATTTCAACCCCATACTAAAAAACGCCAGCACACGTTTTCTTTATCACTTTGGACAAAAGATAGAAAACGGTGCAGTGATTTGGGAAGACCGACCAGCCGGTGCATGCGCCATCGTTCGCGAGAAACACGTTGCATCATTGGCCGCCGGTAATTTAAGCCCGCTGCAAATCGCCTTTGAATGTTCCGATGGCATGGGCACAGCGTTAATGAAACGCAGCCAAGCTGAACCTGAACAGATTAATGGCCCGCTGCGTTGGATTGTTAGCGGCAAAACTGTACTCAACAACAAGGGCAAACCGGTTAAACAATACGAACCTTACTTCAGCGCTAGCGCGAGTTGTTGTAGCGAAGGCGATGTTCATGAAGAAGTTGGTGTTACGCCCATCATGTATTACGACGCAGCTGGGCGTGTGATTCGCACTGAATTGCCTGATGGCACCTTGAGCCGCGTGGAATTTTCGCCGTGGTTTAGTCGCAGTTACGATCAGAACGACACGGTGCTAGAAAGTGATTGGTACAAAACCAGAAATACTTTAGTTCCGAAAATCGCGCTTCCAGTAAATGCCGATCCACAACAACGAGCGGGTTGGCTTGCGGCTCAGCACGCAAATACATATTCTGAAATTCATTTCGATAGTCTCGGCCGTGAAGTTATTTCAATAGCACATAATCGTACTAATAGCATTGACAAGAAATATCTCACTTTCACCAAGTTGGATGCAGAAGGAAAACCATTATGGATTCAAGATGCGCGCGGCAATTTGGTGATGCAGTATGTGTTCCCTTATTCAAAAAATAATCGAACGAATCCCGAAGAATTTTCGCCCTGTTATGACATAGCCGGTAATTTATTATTTCAACACAGTATGGATGCCGGTGAGCGCTGGACAATTAATGACGCCGCCGGTAAGCCGCTTTTCGCGTGGGATATTTATCAAGCGAGTAATACTGCACCCAAACAAAAACGCCTTTACTGCACCGATTACGATGCTTTACATCGCCCTCTAGCCCTCTGGCTTAAAGTGGATAATGCTGAACGCGAGCAAATTGAACGTTTTGAATATCAAGATGCGCTAAAAGATTCAAACGATAATCCATACGACCTTAATAATTTAAACGGCCAACTGATTCGCCATTATGATCACAGCGGTTTGGTTGAAAATAATAAAATGGATTTCGCTGGAAATCTGCTGCAAGTCAGTCGATCCCTAATAGAGAGCAAAACTTCGTCGTCTATCAATTGGCCGGAAGGTGATGATGACCAAGGCCATGTCCTGCGCATTGTTTTGCTAGAGTGTGATGCAACAAATACACGTATTATTTACACGCAAATTACCGAATACGATGGGCTCAAGCGCATGACTCGCCAATTCAATTGGCATTTGGGTTTAAATTCACGTGTTGCTATATACAAACCTCGCTACAACAAACGGGGAGTTCTAATCAGTGAAGATTTAGTTGTCGGCGCAAAAAAATTGATTGATGGTTACAGCGGTGGAATCCTAAATCACGCTATTGTCGATATTCGTTATGACGCAAAGGGTCAGCGTGAATATTTGGAGTTAGGCAATGATGTTGTTACGCGCTATAGCTATGACCCTAAAACATTTCGTTTAGTCAATCTCCACTCATCGCGAACATCAAGCCAGGATTGCAATGGAAATAAAAAATCTATTTTTAAAGATAATCGTGTTATTCAAAATCTTTCCTATACATATGACCCAGTGGGAAATATTACAGAAATTTATGATGCCGCATTCAAAACGTTTTATCACGACAATGCTCTTATCGAACCAAAATGTACTTATGAATACGATGCGCTATACCGTCTAATTGCTGCAACTGGCAAAGAAAATGCGCTGAATGAAAATGAACATATTCAAGTTGAAGAAAATTTACCCTGTGTAGATCCCAACAGCTTTCGTAATTACACGCAGCGATATCAATACGATGCGGTGGGTAATATTTTGCAAATGAGCCATCATTTTAATAACACAAGTCGGACACGAAAATATCAATATGCGTTTGACGATTCCACTCAGCCTGTGAGCAATCGTTTGTGGCGCACCTGGCAAGGTAGTGGTGGGTACATGAGCACTACAGCAAATAAAAAAGTGACTTATTCCTATGACAGTCACGGCAGTATGCTCAACCTTGCGAACGTATCTAATGAATTTAAAATGCTGTGGGATCATCGCGATATGATTGCCAGTATTAATTTAGGAGGAGGCGGATATGCACATTATCAATATGACACTAATAAGCAGCGCACTCGTAAGGTGATCATCAAGAACAACATTGTTGAAGAGCGAATTTATCTTGGCGGATTAGAAGTATACCGTCGTACTGAAAACGGGAAGCCGAAAGATGAAATTGAAACACTTCATTTGTTCGACGGTGAACAACGTTTATTAATGGTCGACCAAATTATTAAGAACGAAACCAATGAATTAGGAATCCGCAATTTATATCGCTACACCCTTAGCAATCATTTGGGTTCTTCTTCAATTGAATTAGATGAGGAGACAAAATTAATTTCTTACGAGGAATATCATCCGTATGGTACGAGTTCATATCGTGCAGGAAGAAATGAAGCCGAAGTGAAATTAAAACGTTATAGATATACGGGGATGGAGAGGGATGAGGAGAGTGGGTTGAGTTATCACACGGCGAGGTATTATTTGCCGTGGTTGGGGAGGTGGGGGAGTGCGGATCCAATTGGTACGCTATCTAATGCCAATCTTTATGCTTATGCACAACTCAACCCAATAATTTGGACGGATGAAAACGGGCTAGATGACAAAAAACGTGTAGGGGGTGTTTGGGGAGACTTGAAATATGATGATAACGGAAATTTTCTTGGAGCATATAGCCAATCTCCAGAAGGCTCTAAAAAGGCCGGAATAGATCGTCTGATAGAGTGGGCAGGTCATGGGGATAGAGATAAAAATAGTGCAGACTACTGGATCAGTTACATCGGTTTTGCAACAGATGGGAAAGTATCTCCTTCTAAGAAAACAAGCGATATACAGCTATTTATCATAGCTGGAGGGCGAGAGGGCTTTCTCGATTTGGCTGCTGAGGACCACAACGCAGACTCTTCTACGACCCTTGAGTTTCTCGATCCATCTACCCCAAGATTATTCGAGAACCAAGACACAAACGATTTACTGGTCGCACTAAAATATGAAAAGGCGAAGGGTAATTTTTCTCTCGTCACAACAGTGGACTTAATTATTCCCAATAAAGTGCCGATCACTACCAATAAATTCTTTACTGCAGCCCATCAGACACTCTATGAACGCTGGCAAAGCAGCAATGTTTACACTAAGGGGCACGAGTTTAGGTTATTTGATAAAAAAGGGAAAGTAAGGGAAGTAGTGCCATATCAAGAACTATTCATTCCGGGTCTAAAGCCTTACGTTGCAATCCACGGGCAGGTTGGCACTCTTGGCTGCGTTCAAATCGGGTCGACAATACGTGGAGGTAAGTCAGAGGTAACTCCGTTAAGTTATGAAGATAGCATTTTAAAAAAGGAGCACATCATTTTTCACCCAACCTCCCTATTAAGACTTCTTGACGCTGCTGACGTAACGCCTATGGATCGGCGACCAAAAAGGATAGGGCTTGTGCAAGTAATTAGATAAGGAAAGCAGACTCACACCTTTTTAAGGAATGGAAAGCAATACTCACACTCACTCGCGGGGTTAGGAGTTGTCTTTTGTTTTTTTAGAAATCGGTAGTTTCACACTCCATAGATTTTAAAACAAATAAAATCAAAAAATATTTTTTAGCAAAAGGAACCAACCATGCAACCAATCATCAGCCCCATTAAACACGACCAAATCGGTTCTGTTGCTGCAAACCTTATCGAATGCATTTTATTTTTAATCGGCAAGGGTTTATTAATTTACGACGCACCTAACACACCAACCCAAGATGAAATTAACAAATTGATTGCTGGTGCCAAGCTTGAATTAGCGGCGCAGGTACATGGGAAAAATTCACAGCAGTTGGTGCTTTATTTTCAATTGCAAAATGGTTTGGATAATTATTTGGGCGGTGGAGTTGATGATAAAACGGCAGAATTATTGAATCAATTACTTGAAAAGTATAAGGCGTTTACCACTGGAAAAATATTTGTAGTCACTGGTGTAGTAACGGACAGTATGACGGGTGCTCGCCAAAGCAATATTCTGATTAAAGCATTTGATCGTGATGGTACCAAGCTCACCCCGTTGGGCGAAACTACTACCAACAGTAGTGGCGAATATCGCGTTACCTTTCCCGAGTCGGCCTACAAAAATACACCTGCAGAACGGGAAGGTGTTGAGTTGGTGGTGAAAGCTTTTGATGAATTTACTTCCGGAGTTGGCAAGACAACTGTTACTACCAGTGAACAAAATGTCATTCTGAATATTGCAACAACATCAGACGTATGGACGGTGGAAGGTCGAGTCACCCGTGGCGATGCACCCGTTAACCAAGTATTGATTGAAGTGTTCGACCGCGACCTGCGTACACGCCAAGTGCTTGGCAAAACCACCACTAAAAATGGCCATTATCGTGTGGCATTTCGCACGCAAGATTTTCAGCGTGGCGATAAAAAAGTGCGCGCCACACCTTGGTTAATTGTAATAGCAAAAGAAACCGAAAATTCCGCCGCAGTCGTGATTGAAAAATCACAAGGCGTAACGCGCCATAACACAATAGATTTCCGTTTAAAAGAAGACTTGCCCTCAGAATTTGAAAAAGTGAGCAAGGATCTGCCACCTTTACTTGAGTTTCAACACACTGAATATAACCCGCAATTAATCGTCACCCATGTGGCCCCACAAGCAAGTGGTACAACACTTTCCGTCGGTGATATTACGACTGCAGATTATTATTTTTTAGAACGCGAAACTGGGTTTGATAAAAACATTATCGATGCTTGGGTGCGCTCGTTTAAAATAAACGAAATCGCAATGCAACTATTAAGTGACCACTACGCACTCGAAAGATCGACATTGCAAGAAAACGGCTGGTCATTTTTTTACGCCTTCGCGCGAAATGATCTCAACGCAGACATTAATGCCATCGTTAAACTTTCCAGCGAAAAATTAAAAAGCACTTGGAGCAACGCAAGGGCACAGAATCGCGTGCCTGAATTAAATGAAAAAACAATTGCCATTTTAATTAATGCGGTTGAAATTATCGGCAAATTGCTTCAGTTAACCTCTTCAAACGAAAACAATAATGACTTTGCCCGCCTCGTGAGTGCTATACCGGTAGAGTTGCCACAAAACATCGCCTTGGATGCCTTAGCGATTTATCACGAACAAGGCTTTAACGATCCCGATGCATTTTTAGAATTAAAAAATAAACATCCTAATTCAGAAACTGGCGTGAATCGGTTAGTGAGACATATTCGTGTAGATCAATTAGTGGATGGCCATAATGAATTTTCAAAAATAATACACACAAAATTAACAGATGATTCTGATTCTATTGCGCCTTTAGCCATTCTTTCTTCGCATGAGTGGATTGACGTTGCCACTCAAGCAAATCTAGATGCAAGCGAAGCCATGCATATTCAGCGAGCTGTTGAAGTTCAGCATCCCATCGTTGCTTTGCGGTCAAGACTTAGCGCTGGGCATTTGTCTGCTTTTGATAAGTCGCGCGATGAAATTGATGTGCTACTTAAAAATGACAGTAAAAAAATTGAAAATATTTTAAAAGGAAATACACCGATTAAAGATGATGAAAGTATTTCGGTGGTTGAAAGCACTCTTAAAAATTTTGGTCGCTTTGCACGCGCAGGGCTTACGTTTGAACTATCGAATGAATTTATGAAGGGGGGTGTGGCTACACCAGCTGCCGCTGTACGTCGGGGGTCTGAAAATCTTCAGAATGCGTTAAAAAATAAGCATCCGGATAATGACATGAAGGATGTTCTTACCAGTTTTGTGGATAACGCTAGGAGCCATGTTAGGCATGGCACAGCGGTGACACTCGATATTGGAGCGGCTTTTGGTTCGCCTACCGGAGATGTTAAGCGTGCTCGAGAAATTCCAACAGATGTTAAACAAAATATTTTAAATTTAGACGCATTGATTGGTGACCTCGATCAATGTATTTGCAAACCCTGTGAATCAATGTTGGGGCAGCCCGCCTATTTAGTTGATTTGTTAAATTTACTGGCCACCTGCAATGTGGAAAAGCAGTCGGATGCCGCTACAGCTTTGGATTTACTCAAAATACGAAGAAGTAACATTCTTACGCTACCGCTTAGCTGTGAAAATACGGATACCGAAGTACAGCATATTGATTTGGTAATTGAATTACTAGCAGAGCCGAATGCGAGCAGTGCATACAATAAAACCAATCATGCGGTTTATCCCTGGAGCCTCCCTTTTGATGTATCTAAAGCGACTGTAAAAACTTATTTGGATAATATCAATTTAACACAAGGTGGCTTGCTCGATTATTTTCCAAATTCCGTTGGATACGTTGCAGAAATATTGAGTATTGCATTTACACAATCTGAGGGTACGGCAAATTCAGAATGGAGTTTGTTAACAAAAGAATTTAAGTCTAATGAATTGCTGGCGTTATACGGTTTTAAAAACCATGCTCATGGTTTTGTTGATCCTGTTTCGGGAGAAGTATTAAACCTTCCTGTTCTTGACGTGCTCCGCCGAGTGTCCGTGTTGCTCGATAGAACGCAACTAGATCTAGCTTCGTTTGAAGCTGTAATTAACACTCAATTTGTGAGTTTTGGCGTTGAATCTTTGAGCATTAAAAATCGAGCGCAGTGTAAAACCAGTGCTATGTCGATGAATGTTGATCCTCAGTATTTTGAAGATGTGTTAATTAGAATTTACCGTTTTGTTCGGCTTCGTAATAAGTTGCCTGAGTGGTCGATCCTCGAGTTAGATGCGGTGTTAACACTCTGTGGTTGGACCGATGACGGGCGAACTTCTCCAGACGATAGGAAAGAATGTTTGACTGCATTGAGCCGCTATAAAGCGCTCAGCGAAAAATTTTCACTTTCAATTAAATATTTAATTGGTCTACCAGACACGTTTAGCACCGTCTTTCAAATTATTGGCGTCAGTGGACTGCAAGTTCGAATGATTAAAAGCTTGTTACAGTTTGATCCCGCTATTGTTTGGTCTTTTAATCGTTTGGAAATATTTTGCAATGCGCTGAATTCAATTCGTAAATCAAAATTTTCCATTGAACAAACTGCTGAAATGTTGCTGCCACGTGCAGTACTTGAAAGTCTCATTCATCCGTTACCTGTGTGGTATAAAAGCGATACTAAACACGCAGAGACTCTTGCGGGCATTCGCGCTGCACTGTTAAATATTTCGCCTTTAACCATAGCGAGTGCCGACAAAGGGACGGCGCTAACCCAGTTGCACAATGTGTTTGATGTAAATAATTCTTCGGAAAAAGCTTGGCTAGCAGCCGTTGATATTCAAGAGCTTGTCGATGCAATTGACAAGGCGAGTAAAAACACTCGCGAAGATACACCTGTTCTTAAATTGGTTAAATGGTTGCACGACAAGCATGAGGATGAACATATTTTTGGTGAATGGTTCCCTTTGCTGTCGGAATTGGATGCGAACTACATACTTGCAGCCAAAGCGAATCAAAACCCCACTCTAGAAGATCGCCTCACAAAATTGCTCACAGCTATTGGCGCGCGTCTGCGCGAAAGAGCGCTCGTTCGTTGTGTGAGTGACGCTTGCGCTGTACCTGAAACTCAACTTTATTTTTTGTTAGATACACGTTTAAAAATATCTTCCACTGAAAAAGCGAGAGATTTATTTTTATCAAATTCATTTTTAGATTTGCAAAGCGCTCAACTCAGCAGTACTAACAATAAACTTTTGCGTTGGTTAGACCAGCTCACACGCATTCAAGCATTTAAAGAATATTCGCAATTGGATGCACCATTTTTTACATTAGCTGACCGAGTTAGAGTGAGTGCAAATGTAGCGTTTAGTTGGGATACAGTGTTTGGAAACATTTTGCCTGCAACAACTTGGGCGAGTTCCAATTGGCACGAATTGCAAGATTTAATATGGCTATATAAACCAGAAAATATGGGGCGCGATTCGTTGAATGCGCTTTATGATCAAGTTAATTTAGCGGTTAGGGACCGACAAACAACCATTACAGAAATCACTGTGAAGCCCTTAGTGATTAGAGCAGGGTTTAGTAACACAGATTCAACTGCAATTGAGCTTATAAAATTAAAGTCAGTCACTCCGCACACATTGTTGGAGCCCCAAATTCTTAGATCGGTCTTCGAAATATTGGCTTTAGGTTTTCAGCTGGGCGCCTCAGCAATTCAGCTTAAACAGCTCACTAACCTTGAGGATAATGCAAAGGCGGCCAGTACGGCTATTGCATTGGTAGAATCTCGTTATGATACGGCTGTGTGGGCAGCGGTAGAAAACCGAATTAAAGATTCATTGCGGCAACAACAGCGTGATGCTCTAGTTGCCAATCTTATGCATACAAAGCCTTTCCGCAGTGTTGATGAGCTTTATGAATTTTATTTAATAGATCCACTGATGGAGCCTTGCATGAAAACCAAGCGGGTTCTTGAAGCAATTACTGCGACGCAATTATTTATTCAACGGATTTTGTTTGGTTTAGAACCCACAGCTTTAGCAAGCCCTGAGTTAAAACAGCAATGGCAATGGATGCGAAATTACCGCGTGTGGGAAGCTAACCGAAAAGTATTTTTATTCCCAGAAAATTGGTTGTTTCCAGAATTGCGTGACGATAAATCATCCAGCTTTAAACAATTAGAATCTGCCTTGGGCCAAGGCGAGCTAACCCAAGAAATCGCACAACAATCCTTCAGTCAATTTCTCGATGACGTTGCACAGATGGGGCAGATAGAAGTGTTGGGCATGTATGAAGATGTTGAGTTCGGCGCTCCGCTAAAGAAAATAAAAAAGGAGTTGGGTAATCGTAGGGATCAATCTAAAAATAATCGAGAAATTATAAAGCGAGATCTCTATGTCGTTGGTCGCACACCAAACCCACCTTATGCTTATTACTGGCGCAAGTGTGTTGATTTCGGCAGCCCTTATATGGAGTGGGCACCCTGGCAGCGCATCGAGTTGGATATTCAAGGCGATCATGTTATGCCCTTTGTGCTTGGGGGGCAGTTTCATGTTGCGTGGCCGATACTAAAATATGTAGAACGCAAGTCGCCAGAAATTAGCGAGTGGCAAGTTTCATTGGCGTGGACAAAAATGAGTGGGCAAACATGGAAGAAAATTAGCGTTTCTCGTGAGGCGGCGAAAATAAATGATGTTGCATTTACTGATGAGACAAGAGGCTTCTCGTTCCGCTGTACCGTCACAAATGATTCAAAAAGCGCAATAATTTCAGGCTACTCAATTAAGAATAGAAGTGATTCTGTTACTAAAGCACCTGATACCAAAGGGAACCCTGAAAAAAAATATATTTTACCTCCAAGTTTGTATTATCCAAATGATGGCTCCCTTAATAGCAGTCTAGCTTTGGATAATCTTGTGGATTTAGTGTGCAAGAACTATGAAGGATTACCTGCTGCGGGGAATCCCGATAACTTTCCGGCAATAAACAATATTGCTACAATAAATTTAATGGAGCATTTCGAAGTATTTAGCATGATGGAAAAAGTGAAAGGGAATTGGACCTACGACGGTTTAAAAGATTCGATTTTTTCTAACCCCGCCTTAGCTTACAGATTGCATAGAATAGCGTTAATAAATGACCCATCACTTAAACCTAATCTACCCCAAATTCGCACAGGAGACCTCACGGGCGGGGCTTACACTATTTTTACAATCGGAGTGATGGAATACAGTTTTAACAGAGTGTTTAAGGATTTTTTGAAAGGTTTTAGAGCTGCACAAGATATCCCTGCTCGGCAGGCTTTTGATTCAATGTTTAACAACAATGTTCAACCGCACGCATCTTTAAAAATAATAAGTTGCCAAGCTTGGCTAAAAATTAAAGCATCGCCTACATCAACTACAATTGCAGATAGAGAAATTGATGGAAGAAATGGTCAATTTAGCTGCGTCATAAACAATGTGATTTATCCGTTAAGACCAGGGTCGCGATTTGACATACTCAAGCTTGGCAAGCAGAAAGAAGACACAGAAATTATTCTAACTATTACTCTTAATGGCACTACGCTTGATTCAAATCCGGAAAAGCTCGTAGCTGTAAATTCAGGTAAATCAGTAGATATTGACCTTTCTTTTAAATTTGATAGCGAGAAAATTCCGGAGAAGTTTCGCAATAAATTTATTAAAGATCTTGGTATCAATTTAGTTAACGAGCGAAAGTTAGGTTTAACGTTACAGTTTGAATTGTCAAATGATGATTCCATTTCTATTTCCAATCAAAAAGGTTCTGACTTAAGTGTAGGCGTAAGCAATTCGTATCCTTGGATGAATGGCTATAGTGAAAACATACCTCTGTCTGAGGAAAGTCCAACTTATCCAATTAATATTTCGAATATCGAAATAATGCCATCTTCAATGATTAGCCAATTTTGGGTAGTTGGGGCTTCGAGTTCGCATGGTGTTAGTTCTAAAATTTGGCATTACTCCGAAAGTAATCACGGTGGATTTATTGATGTAGGTTTTGTAAAAACTGCAAATGATAGAGGCCTAGGTTTGTACCCTGATACTTATTCGGAGGCTGCAAATGCCTATCGAATTAATTGGAACCAGACTCGTTCGTTACTTCAGCCAGATGTAAATACGGGAAGTTTTTCCACAAGAAATATACCTTCATTAAGTGCTAGGTTTAATACGAAAGATTGGATTGAACTTCAGGATGGAAAATTAGCATTTGATGCGCGCTTACCCAATGCTCTCTACAACTGGGAGGTTTTTCTGCACGCGCCATTACTCATTGCTGATCAACTCTCCAAAAATCATAAGTATCAAGAAGCAGAGCAATGGTTTCATTATATTTTCAACCCCACCAATGGTGTGCCTAGAACCAACACTGAAGATTTATTCAATTTCCGCGTGTTCAAGACGTTGGATGCTCGCAACAATGCATTTAATGATTTAACCGCTTTAGCTCAGTCAGCAGCTGGCTTTTATACTGATGCAGAACAAGTGGGGCGCGTGAAAAAAATGATTGACCGGTGGCGAACCGAACCATTTCGGCCCTTTGCAATTGCTCGAGGCCGATCACTTGCATTTTTGTGGCGTACACTTTTCGCCTATTTAGATAATTTAATGTCGTGGGCGGATAATCTCTATAGACGCGATACTCGAGAATCAATAAATGAAGCCATGATGATTTATGTTTTCGCGCAAAAAATTCTTGGGCGAAAGCCACAGCAGCATGTGGGCACATCTAAATCTATTCACACTTACAATGATTATCTTGCGCACTGGGACGAGTTTGCAAATTTCTGGATCGATGTCGGTGGAAGAGTTTTAAGTGAAAAAAAAGGCGGTGGAAAAGATGGTGGTGGAAAAGTTCCGACCAATCGCGACGGAAAATCGAAAGATCTTCCGCTGCCAACTGTGGATGGCTCGCTTTATTTTTGCATGCCGTTTAATGACAAAATATTAAAATACTGGAACATGATTGATGATCGGCTTTTCAATTTGCGTCATTGTCGCAATATTGAAGGTATTACACGAGATCTCCCTTTTACCGATGCACCGATTGATCCCGAATTATTAATTCGTGCAACTGCGGCAGGGCTAGATTTAGGTGATGTAATCAGCGGGCTTTACGCACCGCCACCACATTACCGCTACAATATTTTGGCCGCACGCGCAGGCGAATTAATTAACGAAACAAAATCCTTGGGCGCTGCACTTTTATCGGCTATTGAAAAACGCGATGCAGAACATATTTCAAAACTGCGCTCATCCAATGAGATCAGTTTGTTAAAACTGGTGAGTAATGTAAAACAATTACAAATTACCGAAGCAGAACGCAATATTGAAGCGCTGCGCGCCTCACGCAAATCAACTGAGAATCGTTACAGCCAATATCAACGTTTAATCGGTACTAAGGATGTAGTGGTGCCCAAAGAAAATGAAACTGCAGGTGAAGTTGCTATGCTGGGAAGTCAGGATGCAGGGTTATCGAGCCACAGATCAGGGTTGGGATTAATTAAAGAAGAGAATGAACAGTATCTTGGAATTGAGGGTGCGAATACTTGGTCGACGGCGGCAAGTATTACAAAAATTTTGGGTGGTGGATTCCACTTGGCAGCGTCTGTCTTGGCCGCAATACCAATGGATAAAGTTACAAATGCTGCAAAAGTGGCTGAGGCAATTGGAACAGCTTCTTCCCATTTTGGTGATGCATTTTCAATGGTGTCTCAAGGCTGGCGAACCTACGCTGAGCAACAAGGCATGCTAGCTGGGCATTTACGTCGTCGCGACGAATGGGCATTTCAAAGCAATCAAACCTTAAAAGAACTGCAACAAATTGATAAGCAATTACTCGCAAATCAAATTCGAATTGATATCACGCAAAAAGAGTTAGCAAATCACTTCGAACAAATGGAGCAATCCAAAGCTATGGATGAAGTGTTGCGCAGTAAATTCACCAACGAGCAATTGTATCAATGGATGCTGGATCAATTGTCCCAATTATATTTTTCCACTTATCGTATGGCATTGGATATGGCGCGCAGAGCGGAGCGTGCCGCATCGCGTGAACTGGGCACAAAACCTTTAAATATTTTAGGTAATGACTATTGGGGTTCGTTGCGCATGGGTTTGTTGGCTGGCGAAAAATTACATCAGGATTTAAAACGCCTGGAAATTTCTTACATTGATCAAAACCGCCGTGAATATGAATTAACGAAACATATTTCACTGCGCCGTTTGAATTCATCTGCCCTAATGGATTTACGCTTTAAAAATACAAGTTCGATAAATTCCTGCACATTCGATGTTCCAGAATGGTTATTTGATGTGGATACACCTGGACATTACTTACGTCGAATTAAATCCGTGAGTGTAAGTATTCCTTGTGTGGTTGGACCATATACCAGCGTTAACTGCAAGCTAACTTTATTGAAAAGTGAGATTCGACATGATCGTACAAGCAGTAGTTATCTGCGTGTAGGTGAAGCTGATCCTAGTTTCACGGATTATTTTGGCGCATCAGAAGCAATTGTCACAAGTAGTGCGAATGCAGACAGCGGCCTTTTTGAAACGCCTTTACATGACGAACGGTTTTTGCCGTTTGAGCATGCTGGCGCAATTAGTAGATGGAGGCTTGAATTACCTGATCAATACGCGCAATTTGATTACTCAACTATTTCAGATGTCATTTTAACCATACGGTATACCGCGCGTGATGGTGGGGAACAATTAAAAGCGGCAGCTGTAAGTTCGATAAGGAGTTTATTAACTGCCCCCGCATCCGCAGATCCGAAAGCTCCGCTGAGGTTTCCACTTTTGCTTAGCTGCCGTGCAGACTTTCCAACCGAATGGGCGCACGCAAAAACAACGGGGCAAAAACTAACGGTGTCAATTACAAAGGACTTTATACCCTATTGGCTCCAAGCGGCTTCTATTAGTACGTTTCACTTAATTGGTGTGAAAAAAATTGTGGGTCAGGTTATGTCTGACGTCACCGGCACCAGCTTAGCGGTTGTCGGAGGTGTAACAAAAGTTGATACCAATGTACAGGTGGCTCAGCCACTTCCGTTTCCATCAGATATATTTTTGTTGATGGAGCTGGGGATAAATTAATAACAATATTAAAAATAAATGTTCTATCAGTTGCTCGTTTAGTAGAGTCGGTGACCTATATGGTGTGCCAGCGAGAGGTTGCGATTAATTATTGAGAAATTTCATGAGTAGTGGGAATGCAAACAAAGACGAGTTGCCAAAATCGTTTATAAATATCGCAAAAGCTAATGCTCAATATTTTTTGTGGATATATATTTTTGTATGTGCGCTACCGTTTCTTTTTGCAGATTTAAAATTTGATCAATACAACATTGGTTCAACTCAGCTAATTTTTATTCTGTTGCTTTAGGTGTGGCATTGTTCTTTTTGTATGTCTGATTTGTTTATATTAAAAATTATATTTTGAGAAAATTAAATAGCAGTAAAGAGACGTAACATGCTCACCAAACTCCTCATCCGGCCAAGGGGGGGGAGGTCGGGAGCGTGGCTGGGTCAGTTTAATGCTACACACATAAATCTAACCTTAGGGCAACACATGAAAGATCTGGCAACTGTCTACAAAGAACGCATAACTCTTGTATTTGCAGAAGAGTTCGAACTCGCGCTACTAAACGCTGCGCTCAGTAATTTAGGTAAATCTGGCCTTCTTCGTGTTAATAACTTTGCATATGCGCTTAGCGAATTAATTCGTCATGTATTACAGAATTCATCTCCGGATGAAGAAGTTTCAGCATGCGATTGGTTTAAAGCTGATCCTACATCGTCATCTGGAATTACTCAGAGGCATCGTATTAAGTATGCAGTGCAAGGGGAGCTGTCTGATATTTATGTTTCGAAGCAGTTAGGATTAGATGACCTTGAGGAAAAAATTAAAGAGCTGCTAGAAAGCATTGATCAACTCAATGGCTACAAGCGTGTAGAACCTAATAGAATCTTTCTTAGCGATGCCGAGGTCGAGACGCTTGCGATAGAATGTTTAGAGGCAACCCTGGGTATCGTTGAAAAAATTAGCGAAACAGTCAAAGAAATTTAGATGCAGTGAGACATTCATTTACAGAAATTGTTTAAAAACTAAGAGGAATAATTTATGACCAAGACATTAGTTTTAGCGCATGGAATTTTAGGTTTCGACAAAATCGATTTTTTCGGTGTGGAAATAGCAAATTATTTTAATGGTGTTAAAGAGGCGATCAATCCGGCGTATATTCGAGTAATTACTCCAAAGGTTAAACCGACGGCAAATGTGCAGACCAGAGCGCAGGAATTGAATGAGCAGATGCCTGATGGCAATGAAGATATATTTATTATTGCACACAGCATGGGTGGCCTGGATGCGCGCTTGGCTTTGCATGAGAATAAAGCGTTAAGATCTAGAGTAAAAGCATTGGTAACTTTAGGCACTCCGCATGAAGGCTCGAAAGTCGCCGATAATGTTACCTTAGATAACAAACTTATTAATAAAATTTACAAAAACTGGTTGCCCGCTGGATTTCAAGGTGTGCTTGATTTAAGGACCGATGCTGGTGAAGATTTCAATAATATAGTAAAAGAAAAATACGCGGAAAAAATTGAATTTTTTACAATAGCTGGAGTGGCAAGCGAAGAATCGGAGAATATTTTATTGCCTTTTAAAGCTGCGAGCTATATTGGTGGATTTTCAAATGAGCCAAATGATGGCGTTGTGACAAAAGAATCAGCAACCGCCCGTCCCTCTCCTTGGAAGAATCTGGAGGATTGGCCTGTAGATCATGCAGGTCTTATCGGATGGTTTAAGCCAACCGCTTCACCTCAGCAATTCAAAGATCATATAGATAGATATATAAAGCTAATTTCTGAAATTACAAACGTAGATGCGGTCGATGTTCGTAAGCCGCAGGCTGCGTAATGTCCACTTTTGGCTGTGCATTTACTCGATCAACGCAACGTACGCACCAAATTTATTCGCAGATGTTTTGAAGCCCAGGTTTTTCCCTGCTCTCTCGGTTAAAAAAAATGCCTCCACGAAGGAGGCATTTTTTTTAAATCACTTGAATTTTGTAAATATATTACCGAAGTCCACTCTTGTCACTATGTATACGTTGATGCTATCGCCAGAAGAAAGCCCTTCTTTTTTGGCATCGCCATCTGCTGCTACGTTTATGGAGGTACCGACAAGCAGTTTTCCATCGTAAATAGGAAGTTGTCCACTGAACTTCACGCGGTGGCCTGGAATCCCTTCAGATTTGCCATAACCTATGCTGAAGTAGCGCACCTTGTTGTAAGCAAAACGGAAACCACCGTAATAACTTGGGACAAACTCACCGTCGTCATCGGCTTTACGGAAGTTATAATCAAATGCTGGACCCATCACAACTCTTCCTTCATACATTCCACCTGCTGTATTCCTTAACATGGGCACGAACAATCCAAGATGGGCTTTTATCGTAGGCTTAATTTTACAGGCATCGTCTTTGTCATCGGTTTTACAAATTTCTGGGACCACTTGTGGTTTTTCACTGGTTTGTAACAAGTCTCCCAATATGTGAGCGTAAAAATTATCGTTTAGTTTAAATTGGCTATAGGCGCTGTATTGAATGCGCGCATTGCCTTTGCCCTCTAATTGGCTGACGTTAGTACCTTCGTAACCTAGGTAAAATGCGTTGTATAAACTGCAGTCCCACGATTCACATTCATTAATTTTTAATGCTTCCAATTGCATGACTTTTATAGTGTAAGTGAACTGAGTAACGTCATTTGTTGGTTCGCCTGCCTTTATCCCAATTGCATTGACGGTAATGGTCCCCATGCCGCTATGCTGGTCAATCAAGGTTACATTTAAAGTTTTTGTTTGTTCATCCACTTCGCATTTGAATATCTGTGTCGACTCCTGCAGTGTGCCCGGCTTTTTGTCAGCGTCTGAAGTAGGAACAATATCGCGCTTTTGAGAGGAGCAATTTGCAGCGTGGGAGTAGCTGTATCCTTCCTTGGCTTTGTATCGTTCAGTCAGGGGAATTGATGTCTTACCCTTGGTTCCAGCGATCCGGATATATTCCTCCTTGGGTTTGTTTACTGCTTCGCCAGTTACTAGCGCTTTATCCGGTGCATCGTCCTTTTTTACTTCCTCCTTTTTAACGTCTTCCTTTTGCGGTGCGGGCGTTTCAGCCATTGCACAGTAAGTAAACGGCGCTAATAGTAGTGCGATAGTTAGTAATATATTTTTCATACGAAGGCTACCTTGCAGAATATTCAATAGAGTTATCTGGTAATTACTGTTTTACCAGCGGTTAGTTAATGCCTTTCAACTAGCAGTAGCATGATTTGCGGGTTGCAGTTCATGCCACGTTATCATAAGGCAATTTATATACCTGAAATCGCGCGACAATGAATGCATCAGAAATATAGTGGCGCCTCAAGCAACATTTTGTAACTGGAGGATCGGGGGATCCCAGGTTTTGTATAGTTTGGCTAGAAAAGCGCTTAAATAATTGCGCAAGATTTAAAACAGAACAATTTTTTCAAAACGATTTTGCTTAAAAAAATAACGAGAGGCTTTTTATGTAATCGCCGATGATAAGAACAAATCATCATGCATGAATATCAAAAAATAAATGTTCGTTTTTGGCCATTTTTCGACGTTGAATTAGCCGGTTTATTCTAAAAGTGAGCAGCGAATAGAAAGAGCGTTTAAGAATGAGACGATGATCAAAAATGGCTGATATTCTCTTAAGAATTTAATTAAGTTTTAGTGCAAATAATTCTCAGTAAAAACTCTCATTTTTTACATTCCTGCATTAACCAATAAAAGCTTCTTCAAACTGAATGGCGATATATTCATGTGCCGTAATAGCACAAAAGAAATTGCTCACAATATCGATTTTCGTATTTATTCTTTACAAACAATAAATATTTATGTGGTTGTCTTCTTTGATTTTTAATCGCGTACATTTCTATTAAAGGAAACTCTCATCATTTGGTGAAATCAATATGAACACTGAAAAAAACCTAAAGAGATTGTGGTTAAAATTATCTGCTGAAATATTCAAACATTTATCTGATGACATTTAAAATAACTAGTAAAATAAAAAATAAAATTAATTTTAATTACTAATCTGGAATGTTGAAAGAATTCAACTTTTCTCTCTTACAACTTACAAATAACTTGTTTGCAGCGATACACTTACCATAAACGACATTAACTGATTCTATATTTTAAAATATTTGTTATCTCAATCAAAGAATCACATTTTTTATTTTATCGCGGTTTCCCACGAAAACTATAAAAAAAATTATATGGCAAAAATCAAAAATACAATTTTTTTATTGGCAGCCCTAAGTTCTATCCGAGTTTGCATCTAATAATATTCAGGGTGATCATACAGATTTTCATTAGAGGTGACTGAGGATTTTTATTTTGGGCGATCTAGAATGTTAAGAGCGAACCCCACCCCGGCCCTCCCCTTGGCAGGGGAGGGAGTTGACAACTTACTTTGAAAAAAAGTCGTTGATTTAGCTGCAATAATTGTCCAGTCCTCGCAATGTAGCTGTTGGCCGAATGCGTTAGATCGACGCATAACAAAAGTTTTTAAGCTGTTTACTCCTGCGCTAAATTAGTGACGTTAAGTGATGCAGCCGTGAACCATCAACTCGCAAGTGTTAGTGGAACCTCACGTAGTGTTGATCGAAGCTAAAAAGGGGGGTATTCCACCGCACTTACGCTTATCCATAATATTGCGTACACTTCATCTTCTGATGCTATTTGTAAACGTTCGCGCTCCAACCCCTAGAGAAATTACCCCATGACAAACCCCGAAAAACCACACCTTCCGCGTGCGTTAATCGTCGCCGTGCAATTAGACGGTGTTAGCGATACTGAATTTAACTCGTCGTTGGTCGAATTGGCTGAGTTGGCAAAAACCCTGGGCTTGCAGGTGGTAGGCCAATTTACTCAGAAACGTTCATCTTTCGACTCGTCGGCCTATGTCGGCGTTGGGAAGCGCGATGAAATACGGAGCTTCTTAGAAGGGCAACAGGGGGTACAGACGCAGCAAGAGGCCGCCGATAAGTTGTCGCAGGCTGATGCAAGCGCGGCGAATGATGCGGTGGAGTATATTCTTGTTGACCATGAAATCTCGCCGTCCCAAGCGCTCAATCTTGAAAACGAAGTGGGTTGCGAGGTGATGGATCGCACGGTTGTCATCCTCGAAATCTTTCATCGTAACGCCAGCTCACATGCCGCAAAAATACAAGTTGAGATCGCACGCCTGACCTATATGGCTCCGCGTCTGCGTGAGGCGGCCAAGCGCGAAGGCCCTTCAGGACGGCAGCGCAGCGGCACCGGTGGGCGTGGCTCAGGTCAGTCGCGTAGCGAAATGGACAGCCGTAAGGTGCGCGACCGTATTGCCGAGCTGCAAAAAGAAATTGATGCGATGGAGGCGGGGCGCGAAACCCAGCGCGCACAACGTGAGGGACAAACGGCGCTAGCCCAGGTGGCATTGGTCGGTTATACGAATGCGGGCAAATCGACCTTGATGCGCGCATTGACCGGCAAAGATGTATTAGTAGCCAATAAATTGTTTGCCACGCTCGACACTAAGGTTCGTACCTTGCACCCGGAAAGTGTGCCCAAAATATTGGTGAGTGACACTGTGGGTTTTATTAAAAATTTACCGCACGGTTTGGTGGCCTCCTTCAAATCAACCCTGGACGAAGCCCTTAACGCCTCTCTGTTGTTGCACGTTATTGATGCTAGCGACCCCGGGTTTGAGGCCCAGTTGGAGGTCACCGATAAAGTGTTGGCCGAGATCGGCGCCGATACTGTGCCACGCATTCGCGTGTTCAATAAAATTGATTATCTGACGGATGCCGCCGCACAAGCAGAGCGTACCGCAGAGTTGGAAACAAATTACCCCGGTTGTATTGTGCTGAGCGCGCAGCGTGACGAGGACATAAAAAATTTGCATCAAACCATTGTGCAATTTTTCCAAAAAGATTTGATTGAATCAGAAATCTTTTTACCCTGGTCAGCACAAGAATTACGCGGCGAAATCTTTGCTGCTTGCGAAGTGGTTGAAGAACGTGCTGATGCGGCTGGTGCTTTTTTTCGTTTACGCGGTACACCTGACATGGTCGCTAGGCTGAGTAAACTCGCAGATGATGCTCGCTTTGGCCGGCCTAAATAATGCAACGCAGACTTAATTAAAAGGTAACGACAATCCCTGTACGACAGAGGGAACAATAAATTTTCCAGAAGCGACCCCACCCTGGTCGGGCGCCCCTAGCCGGGCGCCCCTAGCCGGGCACCCCATCACTTCGTTTTACAGGGGGCTGAGTTTTAAGATTTTATTAAGGAATATTTATGTCGAATTGCTCGTTAAAATCATTTCAAAAATTACATTCCATATTTGCTATTTTTTCCTTGCCCGATGAACTTTTTGGGTCGGGTAAAATTAAATTCTGCATTTTGGCCGTAAGCATTACTTGAAACAGAATTAAAAAACTTAAATTGCTGCTTGGTCTGGCGTTTTTGTAAGGCTGGAAGGTGAATTATGACCTATGATGAATACAATGATTTTTGTCGATCTCTAACTGCAACATTCTATGTCGTGCAGTGGGGCGGTTCCCATGTGTGGAAGGTGGGAGATAAAGTGTTCGCCGTTGGCGGCTGGGAAAAATCTGGAACACCGGCATTTTCATTTAAAACATCAGAACTCAATTTCGAAATTTTAAAAGAAGAACCGGGATATAGGCCAGCACCTTACCTTGCTGCTCGTGGCATGAAATGGATACAAAGGTATGGGCCTTCTTGTGGCGATAATAGTGAAATTAAAAATCACCTGGAAAGTTCCTACCGCATGGTTGCTTCAAGCTTAACGAAGAAAAAACAAAAAGAACTGGGTCTCAGTGTCTAAAAGAAAAATGAATAATTGCGCTCAGCGAAATTACATTCCAAGTTTACTTTGGCCCCAATCACGTTAGGTCAGGGTTCAGCTTGTTACAGCAAAGATGGGTTCGCAAGTTTTACGTAAATTAAAATAAATAAAATGTCATGGAGATTTTCTAATGTTAAAAATATTTGTTATATCCTGTTTGCTGGCATCGAGTGCATTCCTTGAGGCAGCTGTTAGTTCGCCGCCAGTACAAATGACGATCCAAAAAGGCGAGCAGCCTATTCAGTTACAGGGTTTGACCATCAATACCGATATTAGTGGGAGTATGGCTCTGACTCGCGTGCGCATGGTGTTTTTTAATCCTAATAAGCGCGCTCTGGAAGGGGAGTTACAATTTCCGTTATTGGAAGGGCAAGAGATTATCGCCTTTGCATTAGATATCGACGGCGTTATGCGCGCTGCGGTTCCTGTCGAAAAAGTCAAAGGCCGGCAAATTTTTGAAGATATTGAACGTAGATCGGCTGATCCAGCATTGTTAGAAAAAACCCAGGGCAATAATTTTAAATTACGTGTGTATCCCATTAACAGCATGAACACTCGTACAGTAGAGCTGACTTATAGCGAGCCTTTGGTGCATAGTAATGGAGAATTGCATTACAGATTACCTCTTGGGTACGAAACAAAATTAAAAGAATTTGATTTTACATTAAGTGCGCACGGTGTTGAGTCTGCACCTAAAGTCAGTGGCGCTATGGGCAGTATCCCAATTGAAAAAAAGGGTGATAAATATGTGGCCCATATCCAAAAAAATAATGTAAGCGCGCAAGGTGAAATTACATTTTCGATTCCATTCACCCGTGCCCCAAAAACATTTACACAAACGATGAGTGACACTACTTATTTCATGAGTGAGATACCGGTGAGCCTTAGCACGGAGGTACGTTCTTTACCGAAGATACTGGGCCTGTTGTGGGATGCATCAGGTTCTGGGGCAACAAGGGCACTAGACGCTGAGTTAAGTGTGTTAGATCAGTATTTTAAAACTATAAAAAATCTTGAGGTGCGTTTAACGCGCTTGCGCGATCAACATGAGGCGATAAAAATTTATCAAATCGTCAATGGCAACTGGGATGGTTTGCGCACGGAATTGCAAGCCACTGTTTATGATGGTGCAACCAACTTGAATGATTGGCAGCCGCAAGCGGATGTGAATGAATATTTATTGTTTAGTGATGGCTTGGCTAACTATGGCAGTGCCATGTTTCCCGTACTTTCCTCAACGCAATCATTGTTTTCATTAAGCTCTTCACTAGGGGCGGATGCTGCTCGCTTAACATCAATAGCAGAAAATAGTCATGGGCGCTTTATTCGCATCGCACCTAATAAGGCTAACCTGGCTGCTGAGTCGCTTTTGCGTAGTGGTATTGAATTGAAAGTTTTGCGCAGTGCAGGTGTAACGGATGTGGTGATCGATAAATCTCATCTGAATGAAGGGCTGATTCGCGTGGCTGGAAAAATGACGAGCCCAACAGCGGCTGTGGATATTGCATTGTTAGAGCGAAAAACTGCAAAGGAAATTCATCTGTCAGTCGCTGCAAATTCACCATCCAATCCTTTGGCAGCCTATCTATGGGCATCTAATAAGTTGCGTCAACTTGAGGGTGATTATGAATTGCATCGCGCGGAAATTCGTCGCCTTGGTATTGAGTTCTCCATTCCTACTCGGGAAACTTCTTTGTTGGTGTTAGACACAATAGAAGACTACGTAAAATACGATGTAACGCCTCCTGCAAATCTACAGGTAGCATTTGCAAAATTAAAAACCGGGAATCGATCTGCCCAGCAATTAACCCGGCAAAAACAGATTGATCAACTGGTCATCGAGTTTGAGAAAAAAGTGGCTTGGTGGGAAAAAACATATCCTAAAAGGCCTGTTCCTAATCCGGCAAAAAAAGGTATTAGGCCTCTGGTTGCGGGGCAGCGTACTGCGGTTCATAGCGAGTCCGTAGAGGAGGTGGTTGTATCTGGTCTGCATTCTGTAGGCCGGCCTGCGCCTGCGCCTGCGCCAGCAGCAAGTCGTGTCGTTGAATCTGTATCGGCAGAAGATGCGGGGCATTTGTCCGATGTTTCAGTGGCGGAACCTTTGCAACGAGTGGTTGCGGAATCCAAGAGTGAAAAGGAAGCGGCGGGTGATAGAAAGCAACAAAACGGAACGAATAAAAATGTCTCTATTGCACTCAAAAAATGGACGTCCGATGCTCCCTATATCGCACGTATGAATGCAGCGACTAAAGAAACTATTTATAAAATATATCTCGATGAAAAACCGAGTTACATTAATAGTAGTGCGTTTTATTTGGATGTGGCCGATGCACTTTTTGAAAAAGAATTACCTGAGTTGGCAAAGCGTGTCTTGTCTAATTTGGCGGAAATGGATTTAGAGAATACGCCTATCTTGCGCATATTAGGTTATCGTTTAATGCAAGTTAATGCACCTGAGTTGGCACTGCCTGTGTTTGAAAAAGTATTGGTGTTAGCACCCGATGAGCCACAATCTTATCGCGACCTTGGACTTGTGTATGCCGAATTGAAGCAGTATCAAAAGGCAATTGATCAATTTAATCAAGTGATAGAACGCTCATGGGATGGACGTTTTGCCGATATTGAATTGATTACCCTTGCAGAATTAAATGCGGTTATTGCAGAAGCTCATCGAGTAAAAGTAGCGCTTGATGTCAGCAAAATAGATTCGCGCCTGCAAAAAAATTTACCGCTTGATGTGCGTGCTGTTTTAACCTGGGATGCTAATGATAGTGATATGGATTTGTGGGTGACCGATCCCAATAATGAAAAATGTTTTTATGGACATAAAAATACCCTTCAGGGCGGCCTGATGTCGCGCGACTTTACTCAAGGTTACGGCCCGGAGGAATTTTCGTTGCGTGATGCAAAGCCGGGAAAATATAAAGTGGAAGCCAATTTTTTCGGAAATCGTCAGCAAATCGTAGCGGGTGCAACGACATTACAAATGAAATTAACAACAGCCTTTGGTACTAAAGATGCAAAAAATGAAACTATTACTCTGCGTTTAAAGGATAAAGGTGAAACTGTGTTTGTCGGGGAGTTTGAGGTTAAGCCAAAGTAGACACATTTACTTAAGATAAAAGGCTTGGGTGCGGCATGACGAGCATTATCATATTGATTTCGTGGTGGCATGCAAAAAATAATCATTAAGGGGTAGGTTGGTGCTGAGCTTGCGAAGCCCAACACTTTTGGTTTGTTGACAGGTTTAATTAAATTAATTATGCATTAAAAAAATTATTAAAAATTGTCATTTTCTGCAACATAGCCATGTTGGGCTTCGCAAGCTCAGCACCAACCTACAAATCGAATAAATTACCAATATCCGATCCTTACAATTATTTTAATCTTACAATTATTTTAATCTTACAATTATTTTAATCTTAC